>HF985661.1:175525-193057 GCA_000431155.1 Bacteroides sp. CAG:927 | reverse complement strand
CGGCGCGAGCCAAGGCTTACAAACATATTCCTCCACATTCCCGCTATCTCAGCTAAATTTGCTATCTTCGCTATCGTCTTATATCCCCTGATAAAAATTACCAAATGAAAAAACTTGTCTGGCTTTTATTACTGATGATAGCAGTTTTGCCGTATTTTATGGCGTATGCCGCGGATGGGCAGAACGAGGAATATTCATATACAGTTAGAGAATGGCTTGACGAGAATAACTGTATAGTGGGCGATACTTTTGAGGACAAGTTCATTTTAGTGCGGAACACTCAGACTCGTAAGTACGGAATTATTGAATTTGATGATTCCGTCTTGATGTCGTATGTTTCGCCGGAATATGAGCAAATAAGTCATGTGGAGGGTGAGAACGACATCTTTTATGTTTCTACTTATAAGTGGTCGGGACTCGTTGATTTCGGAAAACAAAAGTTTTATCCTTGCAAGAAGATATCATCATACTACAATTTATATCTCGCAGGGAAAAATGATACGGTTTCGCTGTATTATAACGGCAAAGATTTATTAAAATACAACGGCGAATCAGTTGAAATGCTTACCGGTTTCGGATGCCCTGAATATATGTGGCAAAGTGTTCCTGATAGTATTAATATTGCGTATGGAGAATATTATGCTGTATTCCCGATTAATGACCTTCCACGGCTGAACAGAGTCGGAGGCGCTTATCCCGAATATAGGAATTCACGATATGAAGATTGTATTATCCGGGGATTTATAAATGACAGCATACTTTATGTTGATGAGGGAAACGAGTTGCGCGTGCTGGTGATGAGAGATACTCTTGAACTACTGGCTGACTCATGCCAACATGTCTATAAGGGATTCAATAATGACAGTAATCGTTTTTTTAGCTATATAAGCTATAAGCATTCGGTAGATGATTCGGAGCATATAGGGCAGAATCTTTTTGTTCATGATTGCCGGATAGGTAAATCCTACGGACCTTTTTATGGCAGTTTTGCTGACTTTTTAGGCTATGACAGAGATTCTGTGGCAGTTTTCTCTATGGAGAACAGAGGCTTGATAAATCTGAAAGGCCAATACATTATAATAAGAGACGGTTTTGTAGATACGGGAAAGTCATTATCGGATAGAGGTATATGCATTTCCAACGGCATAGCTACGGCTTATGTGCGTCCGGAAAAATTAAAATGGGGCAAAGACATCTTGCTTAATTTGAATGATTGGGGAAATATTGAATATGAGCCATACATGGAGGATGCCATAAAAGTCACAAAAATTACGCTTGCCATACCGAATTTTGAAGACAATCCTCTTTTACGGCAAAACATGCTGTATTGGTTTTCGGAAGCCGTTGCATACGAGGCAGGCAATTATATGGATTATTATAATGGCTCTAAGGATATAACTTTTATTCCTGGTCTGAACACCACCTCTCAGGAAATTTGTGATTACTATGGAGATTTGCTGATAAACCTGTTTGACAATTCCGAAGATACCGAGAGTGAAGAAGAATCGGGTGTCTATTTTGGCGGTCATTTCACAGCTGGCATAAAAATACTGTCAGAAACCGACTCTTTGATCACAGCAGAAATTGTCTGCGACAGCAATCTTGGTGGCGGTTCTGGCTTCGGATCCAACATACATCCTATAGCGACATTTGATAAAAATACGGGAAAGCGCCTTGTTCTTCCTGATATTTTTGATTTTGGCCAGAGGTCAAAAATTGCAAAAATAATTGATAGGCATCTGCATGATTATTCAAGCGGATGGGCTCTCCCCGAACTCTCTTATGCTGAAATATTGTCAATGCCGTTTGGAGTGTGCTCCGATTCGCTGAAGTTCATTGTCAGTCGTCATACATTTATTGCACTCGGAGGAGAATTCACCATTCCTTTGGATGAATTCGGGGACGCTCTCATCAAAGGCAAGGACTGGTATAAGACTGAGGTTAATCCCCAGACTGCTGAAATCAAATATGTCAGAGCTACGACAATAAAAAATCTGTACGATCTTGAATCAGAAAGCAATACTTCCAAGATATTTCCGACAAAAAAATTCCTGAAAAAGCATCCTTTCCGCAAACAGAAAAGTGATATGTCCGTTATCAAAGCTGCTAAAACAATTAACTGCGGCAACAACAGAGTGTTGGGTGAATTCTATCTGCAGAATGGAGTACAAGGAAAAGCCGAGGAAATTTTTGATGAACTCGCCCTTGCCGGCTACAATGGACCAATGAACAGCAGCTCTGAAGAACTCCAAAAATTGTTGGACTTGAAACTTGGCAATGCTTCCGATCTTCTTGACGCTGATAATAATGATAGTGCAGAGGTGAAGGTCAGACAGTTTTTGTGGCTTGCGCAGGACTCCACATTGACCTACCGGAATGGAAAATTGGCAATTGCAGACGGTATGATACTCTATTCCCGTATAGCCGAAAAGAAAGGCGACCGTGCTACAAGCGTCACTATGGTCCGAAACGCTGCCCGAATACTGCTTCCATATATTTTGAATAACTCAGTAAGACTATCTGTATCAAGGCGTAAAGAGTTATGGGATTATTATAAGAACTGGTGCATCAATAGCCTTCCATTGCTGGCGGTCCAAACTGGAGACTCTGCTTTGTCAAGAATGTCTTATGACGCTGTCCTCAATGGTAAGGGATTGCTGTTGAATACTGAAAATGCTGTGCGCAGAGCTATAGAGGACAGTAATGATGACTACATAAAACTACAGCTCAAAGAGCTTGATCTTATGACGGCAGAATATGAAGCGTTAATTCAAAAAGGTCCCCAGCAGCAGAACAATCCGGAGTTAGGATTGCATTTTTTGCGCATGTTCCGGACACAAAAAGACTCCCTGAACGCAGAGATAGGTGAGCGCAGGGAATATCTTGCCAATAGAAGCTATGAATATTCAAGATATTTGCGAGGTTACTTAGCAACTTCTCGTCAGGTATGTGAAAATCTTCTTGAGGGAGAGGTCGCTGTGGAATTTATTGCTGCCGAAATTGATAACGACATTCTGTATTATGCGCTGGTGATGCATAAAGGGAATCCTATACCCGATATAGTTAAATTATGCACTCAGGAAGAAATCATCGATGTCGATTTCTTCGGAAGCGGTGCAGAATCCGCACTTACCGACGGAACTGTCTATAAATTGATTTGGGAGCCACTGAAAAAAGTATTGTCAGAGAACGAAACCTCTATTTACTTCTCTCCCGATGGGGCACTGTACACACTGCCTGTGGAATACGCCGCGCTTCCTCCGGAGAAACCTGTAATGGATTTCCATCGTCTTTCATCCACCCGCGAAATCGTTTTCAGAAACGATAGCACTGTTAATAAAAAAGGTGACGCAGTAATATTTGGTGGCTTGGACTACAATAATTGTCAGCCTCAAGGCAATGAAACTGAGATTTTCGGCCGTACCCGCGGATTTCTGAGAAACTATATGCTGAATAAACGCTCCGGAATAACACCACTTCCCGCCACCATGGAAGAGGTAAGGGAGATTAAGGCATCTCTTGACCACATGGAGGAAATAAACAAAGTCATTTCATATACGGGTGCGTATGGCTCGGAAGCCGCTTTCAAAAGCAATGTCACTGCCGCCTCAAAAATAATACATGTAGCTACACACGGATTTTATCTCAGCGAAGACGAATTCAATGAATTTAGCAATACCGATATTTTCGAGTCTTTAAGCAAGAATTACAATGACCTTGAGGACAAGGAGCTTTATCGTTCGGCACTGCTTTTTGCGGGTATAAACGAAATATTCTCTGGAACCGACATGGATTCACAGGGTGGCGAGGACGGCATTCTGACTGCTAAGGAAATCAGTATGCTCAACATGTCGGGCGTTGACCTCGCAGTGTTGTCAGCTTGTCAGTCAGGACTGGGCGACATATCCTCCGAAGGTGTAGCCGGGCTTCAGCGCGGACTCAAGAAGGCCGGCGCACATACAATTCTCGCTACTTTATGGAAAGTGGACGATGAGGCGACAAAACTTCTTATGGCTGAATTTTACCGCAACCTTTCATCCGGACAATCCCAAAGTGAATCACTGAATCAGGCGCGAAAGTTTTTGAAAGAATATGATAACGGTAAATACAGCAGTCCCTTTTACTGGGCTCCATTTATTCTGATAGATGCTATTTGAGAATCAGCAGTTCCGACAAATCCTGTCGTATGCTGTCAGGAGCTTCCATCATGGTGTTTGTACTCAGAGACGGTATCACATCTCGGAGAGTCGTACCCATGCCGCTCATATATGACCCGTCTTTTTTGAAGTCTGACGCCGACCGTTTGAAAGTATAGTACATAAACTCCTTTGATCGTGATTTTTTTGTTACACCGCTTGTTTTTCCGTCTGAAATTCGTTTTATCGGCCCATAGAAAGAGGTCTTTATGGTTATCGTATGTCTCTTTTCCGAGACACTTCTGAGAACAAGGCACGAACCTTCTTTTACCGCTATTGTGTCATTCTCGGAAAGCTGTTGTTTCTCTTTCAGTCGGCTGACATTTTTCCCGTTTCTCAGTTCAATCTTTCCTTTGATAAGAAAAACGGAATAATCTTTCTCAGCCGACATTTCTATCGGCAGCATCAGTATCATCAGGGATAGAATAAGCAGTCGCATAATGAGGTTTCAGTTATAAAATGAAAAAGAAAGTAGGCGTTGGAGCAGCCCGAACTTCCGGGCCACGATAATTACGGTTGAATATGACACTTTTACGATAGAGGCAACGACAAGAATACTGTTCAGTATGCCATGCATTGAGGCATATATATTATATTCAGTAAAGAGGTTGTAAGAAAACAAACCAAGTGCAAGTGCCGCAAGATATGTTATGCCGAAAGTAAGAAATCCTGTCTGAATAATCAACGAGGCAGTACGGTGCTTGGTGTAGCGGATGAAATAATCAAGAGCCACCAGAAAGATAATGAATGCCACTCCGGTAAAAAGCGTCAGGCATATGTCAAGCAGCTCAGGCATAACCTTTATTTCGCTCCCTTCCACAATAGTCTGGATGATATAAGCGTGAATCATTATGCCGGGCATCAGTCCCAAAGGCGTGTTGTATTTGTCACCGCTATGTTCCACAGCACCCACCAGCACAAAATTTTCTGCTATGTCCGAGTGGGTAATCTCATCATGTCTTACAACATTGAATAATGTCGGATAATACGATATATAATGTTCTTGCAGGTCAACGATACTCTCGTCATCAATCATTCTGGCCGGGAGGCTGAGGTATATAGAGTCATTGAAACGCTCAGCAACACTGTATTTCAGTACCGACTCCGAGGTACCATTGTTTTTTAGATTGGCAAATCCCTCGTTGAGGTGATCCACAGCGAAGCGATTCGACCTGCCGGTTGAGAAATATGAGTTATGGATCTTCGTAAAGGCATTGCTGGCATTGTCATATTCATACAGTTGGTTTACGAACACAGCTTTCTCTTTTATTCGGGAAATTGTTGCCGAAAGTATGCTGTCGGTAAATCCTTCCTGTCCCGCGCTGAAATCAAGATCTACACCTATACAACGTGGATTCAGGCTATAGACGGAATCAAGGATTTCAGCAATTTGACGCCTGCTGGTGACATCTCCTATATCTACTATGGTTATATAGCCCGATTCTGTCGGCAGCTCGGATTCGCCTCTTATTGCTTGAAGGTAATCCAGTGATATGAGATTATCTTCGTCATCATCCCCGAATATATTCTTTGGGTCTGGAAAATGAGGAGCCCATATCGTAGATATGATGAATGTGATTATGGAAATAGACAGCCAGTCAAATTTGGTTTTCCATATGCCGCCGCATATTTTTCGCACACAGCCGCAAAGCCGTGACAGAATTTTATGAAAAACAGCGGATAACATTTACATCACTTTATAACATTCGGCGCTCAAAATTAAATAAAATACGCGAATGCAACAATAGTATATTCCAGCCCGCCCCTCCCATCGCACAGACTCTTTTTCCGCCCCCTCGCAAAGAGAGCGTAGGATGCGCGATTTCCACACTCTCTCCTGCGAAACCGACAGATGTGCAACCGAGCCGCAGAGAGTGCGATTTCCCAACACACCTTGCGAAGCCGTCATCCACTCACCCTCGCGCATGCCGCGCAATCCCCATATACCCTCCAGCGAACCCGACAGATATGCAGCAGAGCCGCGGAGCGTGCGCAGTCACGGCACGGCGACAGCCAAAGCCACCCACAACCCAACCATCCATTTTCAATTTTACATTCACTATCGCTCTAAGTTCCATGCCGGCTGTTTCAGCGAGTCAGCTCCTACCAAGTTAACTGTAGCGTTTCTTGGCGTAGCACTTGGGCTTTTTCACTAAAATAATTCCGTACAGCTATCAGACATTTTCTAAATTTTTAATTCTCGCAGCCTTAAAATTTTAGCAATAATCTACCAGTCAACACTTTAATACTAAAATCACCTTCTCCCTGAAAAGCCTCAAAAAATCGCACTTTTCAACATCGCCGCTCAATCTTGTAGATAACTGATATTTTTTTTACTTTTGTGGGTAATTCTTATGATGTTATGAACAAGATTTGCTGGGAGGCATTAAATGTTGAAATGCCCTCCTTTGATGTGGCTCTTGTTGAGCGATGGATAGAGCAGGTGGCGCGTAATCATGACCGCGTGCTTGGGCCGCTCACGTACATATTCTGTAATGATGACAAAATACTTGAGGTCAACCGCGAGTTTTTGCGTCACGACTATTTCACCGACATAATCACATTTGATTACAGCCGTTCCCGTATGGTGAGCGGTGACATGTTCATTTCGCTTGACACTGTCGCTTCCAATGCTCTCCTTGTCGGATGCGACTATCACGAGGAACTAATGCGCGTCATCATTCATGGAGTCCTTCATTTGTGCGGCATCAATGACAAAGGCCCCGGCGAACGCGAAATCATGGAAGCTAACGAAAACGAGGCATTAGCCTTGCTAAATAGTCAAACTTCTGTACTGTAACTCATTATGCGGTTTGATTACGATGTAATTGTGGTAGGCGCAGGTCACGCCGGATGCGAGGCCGCCAGTGCAGCAGCCCGATTGGGCAGCAACACCCTTCTTATCACAATGGATATGAACAAGATAGCACAAATGTCGTGCAATCCCGCAGTTGGCGGCATTGCCAAGGGACAGATTGTCAGGGAAATAGACGCACTTGGCGGACAGATGGGCATCGTCACCGATCGTACGGCTATACAGTTCCGTATGCTCAATCGATCCAAAGGCCCCGCCATGTGGAGTCCCCGTGCTCAGAGCGACCGCATGAAGTTTTCTCTCATGTGGCGTCATGTTTTGGAAAACACCCCCAACCTCAGCATGTGGCAGGATTCCGTTACCAGACTGGTCATTGAAAATGATCGCGTAGCCGGTGTCGTCACCAATATGGGCGTAACCTTCACTGCCAAATCTGTGGTCATAACCGCCGGCACATTCCTTGACGGCCTGATGCACATAGGCCCCGTAAAAATAGCCGGTGGCCGTGTTGCCGAGCCTTCTGCCTACGGACTCACCGAGCAATTGAAAGAGCGAGGCATCCGCACCGACAGAATGAAAACCGGCACCCCTGTGCGCATTGATGCCCGCAGCATTGATTTCGCCAAAACAATCGTTCAGTCGGGAGAAAACGATTTCCATAAATTTTCTTTCCTCCCTGATGTGCACCGCGGGCTTCATCAACGCGACTGTTACATCACCTACACAAACGAATCTACCCACGAAATACTGCGTGCCGGCCTCCCGGACAGCCCCCTTTACAACGGTCAGATTCAAAGCATAGGTCCGCGTTACTGTCCGAGCATTGAAACAAAAATTGTGACCTTTGCCGACAAAACCGAGCATCAGCTGTTTCTTGAGCCGGAGGGCGAGGACACCCAAGAATTTTATCTGAACGGGTTTTCGTCATCGCTCCCGCTGGATGTGCAGGTGCGTGCGCTTGCCACGATTCCGGGGCTTGAGAAAGCTCAAATCTATCGTCCCGGTTACGCCATAGAGTATGACTTTTTTGACCCCACGCAGCTGCGCCACACCCTTGAGTCAAAGGTGCTCCCTGGTCTTTTCCTTGCCGGACAGGTCAACGGCACCACCGGTTATGAAGAGGCAGCCGGTCAGGGCCTCGTGGCAGGTGTCAACGCTCATTTGTCGCATCGCGGCGAAGGCGAGTTCGTGTTGGGCAGGGACGAGGCTTACATTGGTGTGCTCATTGACGACCTTGTGACAAAAGGCGTGGACGAGCCGTACCGCATGTTCACTTCAAGGGCTGAATACCGCATCCTGCTGCGTCAGGATGACGCCGACATGAGGCTTACGCCCCGCGGCCATGAGGTGGGGCTCGTTACCGATGAACGATATGAGCTTATGCTGTCCAAAAAGCGTCAGCGTGACGAGTTCATCGAGTGGTGCTCCAGAAAGTCTGTGAGCGCTGCCGAAGCGGATGAGCTTTTGGTTAGGGTAGGGTCGTCGCCGCTGAAACAGACCGTGAAGCTCCGGGATTTGGTTTTGCGTCCGCAGCTCAATGTGGCGATGCTCGCCGACGCACTTCTTGCGCTCCGCGAATACATTGACACGCATATTGAGCTTGAGCGCCGCGAGGAGATAGTAGAGGCTGCCGAGGTGCTTATGAAATACCAAGGGTACATTGACCGCGAGAAAGTGATTGCGGACAAGATTCGCCGCCTTGAGGATGTAAAGCTCGCCGGGCGCATTGACTACTCTCAGGTCCATTCCTTGAGTACGGAGGCGAGACAGAAACTTGTCCGCATCAACCCCGAGACCGTGGCGCAGGCATCACGCATTCCGGGAATATCGCCGAGCGACATAAACATACTTTTGTTGCTGATGGGCAGGTAGTTAGAAACAAATTGTTCCACGTGGAACAATTTTAGGACAAAAATTTATTAAAAAGGACTAAATCATAAATTATGGAATATATCAAATCAAAAATCCGCGATGTGATGGATTTTCCCAAGAAGGGTATCGTGTTCAAGGATCTCACGACAGTGTTCAAGGATCCTCGTGCACTTCACATCATCGGCTGGGATTTGTCTCAGCTTTATCGTGACAAGGGAGTGACCAAGGTGGTGGGCATTGAGAGCCGTGGTTTCATTGGCGGGTCAATACTCGCATTTGAGCTGGGTGCCGGTTTTGTGCCGGCGCGCAAGCCGGGCAAGCTGCCTGCTGACACTGTGTCGGCCACCTATGAGAAAGAGTACGGTACCGACACAATCGAGATACACCGTGATGCTATCGGTCCGGATGACATTGTGGTGATACACGATGATGTGCTGGCTACGGGCGGCACGATGGCTGCGGTGTATGAATTGGTGAAAAGCATGCATCCAAAAAAGATTTATGTAAACTTTATTATTGAGCTTGGGATGCTCAATGGCCGCTCGGCACTTCCTGCGGAGGCTGAGGTTACATCGCTCATTACGTATTGAATGTAAATGTATAGAAATGCCGGATGGTTTCACCTGTCGGGTGGGCTGTCCGGTGTTTTTGTTTAAATGGATTGCAACAAATACCTGCATAGGGTGTTTAGAGTGTATTAAGCTTGTATTATGGCAAAGCACAAGAAATCGGCTGAACTGGAAGAGAAGATCAGGGTGCTTCCCACCACTCCGGGTGTGTATATGTATTTTGATTCGGAGGGGACGGTGATTTATGTGGGTAAGGCAAAAAATTTGAAGCGGAGGGTGTCGTCGTATTTTAACCGCACCCATGATTCGCTGCGCACAAATTTGCTTGTGCGTGCAATCGCCGACATGAAGTATATCGTGGTGCCTACAGAACAGGATGCGCTCAATCTGGAGAACTCGATGATCAAGGAGTATCAGCCGAGATACAATGTGCTGCTAAAGGATGACAAGTCGTATCCGTGGATTGTGGTGACGAAGGAGGATTTTCCTCGCGTGTTTATGACGAGGAAAAGAATTAAGGACGGGTCAAAATACTATGGACCGTACACTGATGCGGGTGCGGCGAGGGTGGTGCTGGACTTGATAAGGGATTTGTACAAGCTGCGCTCGTGCCGTCACGCGATTACATCTGAATATGTTGAGAAGAAGAAGGGGAGGCTTTGTCTGGATTTTCATTTGAAGCGATGTGGCGGATGCTGCACCGGATTGGTGAGCAGGGAGGAGTATGGAAAGCAGATAGAGCGAGTGAAACAGATATTGCGTGGAGACATGGCCGAGATTCTGGAGTATCTGCGTGCGGAGATGCAGAAGCTTGCGGAGGAGTTGCGGTTTGAGGAGGCGCAGGAGCTGAAGGAGAAATATAAGCTCGTGGAGCGCTATACTGCCAAGAGTGTCATAGTGAGTCAGACGATAGCGGATGTGGATGTGTTTGGCGTGGATGACGATGGCCAGGATGTGTTTATAAACTATATGCATGTGCGCCGTGGTGCGGTGGTGCGCAGTGTGACTCTGGAATACAAACGCAGGCTTGACGAGAGTGTGGAGCAGCTGTTGGGGTATGCTATGAATGAGATTGCAAAGGAGCTTGATGTGAAGTATGAGGAGGTGATTGTGGCGCAGCTGCCGGATGTGGAGCCGGAGGGTGTAACCTTTATCGTGCCGCAGCGCGGTGACAAGGCGAAGCTACTTGAGGTGTCGGAGAAGAATGCGCGGCAGCACAAAATAGATATGCTTAAGCATATGGAGCGGACGAATCCGGAGCAGCGTACGGAGCGGTTGCTTGAGCGTATGAAGAGTGATTTCAGACTGTCGGAGCTTCCGCATCATATAGAGTGTTTTGATAACTCAAATATTCAGGGTACGAATCCTGTGGCATCGTGCGTGGTGTTCCGGGACGGGAAACCGTCAAAGAAGGATTACCGGCATTTCAATATCAAGACGGTGGTGGGACCGGATGATTTTGCCTCGATGAAAGAAGTGCTGACGCGCCGCTATACCCGCCTTGTGAATGAGGGTCAGGGGTTGCCTCAGCTGATTGTTGTGGACGGCGGCAAGGGGCAACTGAGTGCGGCTGTGGAGGCTCTGGACGAGATGGGTTTGCGCGGCCGGATTGCCGTGGTGGGTATTGCAAAGCGTCTGGAGGAGATCTATTTCCCCGGGGACAGTATTCCACTATACATTGACAAGAACAGCGAGAGTTTGAGGGTGGTGCAGCATTTGCGTGATGAGGCTCACAGATTCGGTATCACTCATCACCGTAACCGCAGAAGTGCGACCCAAACGGTGTCGGCTCTGGATGACATAAAGGGTGTGGGCGAGAAGACTAAAACTGCGTTACTGACTCATTTCAAGAGTGTTAAGAGGTTAAGAGAGGCTGATTTGGATGATGTGGCGGCTGTGGTCGGTCCGGCAAAGGCATCGCTGGTATATGCTGCGTTACATGTTGATAATCAGGGAGAAACGGCGGGGAATTGAAAAATAGATGATTGGGCTGTGGGTGGCCTTGGCTGGCGCCGGGCCGTGGCTGCGCACGCTCTGCGGCTTGTCACGGTGTTCTTTTTGGAGCTGCGTCCGACAACTCCGCGCCACAGGCGCTCCGCAATCGGTTGTAAAAAAATCGCGCGCTCCGCGGCTCGGCTGCACATCTGCCGACTTCGCTGGTGTGTCTGAAATCGCGCATCCTGCGCTTGCTTAGCGAATGGTGGGTTATCGCATGTCGTCAGGATGAAAGGTCAGTCCAAGATGCTGGCACATGGTCATGATTTCGGTGTCAAAATATACAAGCCTGTGGTGCTCTGTCTGAGATTCTATATATTTTATCGTCTTTTGCATCATGCTCGGCGAAACTGTACATGCGTAATAACCCTTACACCAACTTGTGAACATTGTAGTCCGGGAATCTTGCTTCAACCACGTACTTGATTTGGATTTGACCGCCGAGATGAAATCTTTCAGCGATATGCTTGGCGAAAGATTGATGAGCATGTGGAGATGGTCTGTGACGCTGTTGATGCTCACCATTCTACAGTTTTTATCTGCTACAATATTGCTTATGACGCGATGAAGATCAAGTCGGTTTGCATCGTGTAAGGCCGGATATCTGCCTTGGGTGGCGAATACAATATGGTATAAGGCGAGTACTTTGCTCATGGCGGTATAGATAATAGGCAAAGATAGGAGAATCGTTTGACACGGCCAAATGTAGGCCTTGGCTATCGCCGTGCCGTGACTGCGCACGCTCCGCGGCTTGTCACGGGGTTTTTATGGATGTCTGTGGCCGCCAACTCCGCGCCGTTGGCGCTCCGCAAGCGGTTGTAGAAAAATCGTGCGCTCCGCGGCTTGGCTGCACATCTGCCGACTTTGCTGGTGTGTCTGAAAATCGCGCATCCTGCGCTCACTTTGTGATGGGCGGAACAGCTTCGCGATGGAGGAAAATCGCATGCTCCGCGGCTCACTTTGTGAGAAGTAGAAAAGAGTCTGTGCACTCTGCGTCTCGGCTGCACTTCTGTCGGTTGCGCAGGAGGAAGTGCGGAGATCGCGCATCCTGCGCTTGCTGCGGGGGAGCGGAACTGCTTCGCGATGGATGGGATAGCATCCTGCGCCTGCTCGGCGGGAATGAGGAATGGAAAATGGAGGCTTGGGGTTGTGGATGTGGGGAATTGTGTGTATATTGCGGGCGGAAACTGATCTGTGCCATGAATTTTGTGCGACTGACCATATTTGTGCTGGGGCTGCTGGCGGCTGTGACTGCCGGCGGACAGGAGGTGCGCGGGTTTGTGTGCGGTGCCGTTGTACCAGAGGAGGGCCAAATGGTGTTTGATTTCTCACGGTGCGGCGCTATTGGCGAGGCGGTGTGGGATTACCGTCTGAATGGCGACTCGGCAATGAGCGTGTCGCGCCGCGGTCAGGGGATTGCCGTGCGTGAGGACTATGTGCTGAATGGCGACACGGCATGGCTCGTGTGCCGTGAGAGCCGCGTGTGGGTGAGCCGGGACACTCTGCCGACATGGACATGGGGACCGGATGCAAGTGAAGGTGAGATACGGCGCCAGGTGCGCCGATTCAAATCGGAACATTATGTGGAAAACGGCATGTGGAGGTTTGCTCCGAAAGGGGACTGCACGCTGATACTTGCCGAGGGTGACACGATAGACAACGCGCAGATGACTTACCGCCATGAGGAGATGAGCGTGTGGCCGGCGGATGTGGCGTATGCCCAGAGCGGAGACTCGTTGTGTGCCGTGGTGAAGAAAGATATATGGAACTGGGGTTACGGGCCACAATGGCCTCTGCTGGCGTGTACGGAGGTGACTGAGACGCACAATGTGCGCACGGGCGAGGTGTTCACCGAGGAGTGGACGGCGGTGTTCCCGGCCCGTGCGAATGCTGATGCGTGGGGTGCGGAGATGCCGGGCAAGAGGCATGCCGGAGGCACTATGTCCCTTAACAGCACTCGTGGAACCGTTGCCCCAATTACCCGACAAGGGGAGGCAGAGGGAGAGGCCGCGATGAATCCGGCAGGCACACCGAGGATAGAGACAGCACCGGGAATGATAACCGTGGAGTGCGGCGCGGAGAGCGCAGTGCAGGTGACGGTGACGGACATATCCGGCCGTGTGATGCACGAGTGTGAGGTGAACGGCACGGTGACGCTGTCCACAGGCGGCTGGCCTTACGGCGAGTATGTGATAAAAGCGGGTGATGTTGTCAGAAAAATAATTCTTGAGCCATGAGCCCCACGCTAAAGAGAATATTGGTTGGTGTGCTGGCGGTGATGCCGCTCGTGGTTTCCGGGCAAGAGTCGTCCGACGCGTCATACGTGCGTCCGGCACTGACGATTGATGAGCGTGTGGTGGCCCCCGACCCGAAGCCGTGGGCCTTTCCGGTTTACGAGGCACCGCAGGTGGACCTTAGCACCGGAAGCGGGAGCATTGGGGTGGGCCTGTACTCATGGACGGTGGGGGATTACGGGATGTCGGTGTCGCTGGGGTATGCGCTCGGGGGGCACACCCTTGACGAGAAGTCAGGCATAGTGGGCCTGGGCTGGGATTTGAGCTGCGCCGGGATGGTTTATCGCGACATAGCGGGGCAGCCGGACGAGGAGACTACATTTCGCTCTCTGTCGAATGCCGAGATAGACGCACTTGAAAGCGAAAACCTGTCAACAGACAAGAAGCTTGGCGGTGGCGCGAGGTATCTTGCCGATGTGGAGGAGAAGAGAGTGGAGGCGATGTATGACAGGTACCACTACAAATTTCCCGGTCACAGCGGAAGTTTCATTATCAAGGGCAACACGATAATAATGCTTCCCGCCGACAACGTGACGATAACACGTATCGGAGAAGCGGGGGCCGACAAGGTGAGGGATTTCAGGATAGATCTGCCTGACGGCACGGCATGCGAGTTCACCGAGCGGGAGCACACGGGATACCAGCATAACTCCATTGACATAAAGCATGGATTCAAGGGTCCGGGATATGCGAGCGCAGTGACGCGCTGGCACCTTAAACGGATAATCACTCCGGAGGGGGCAGACACGATCACATACCATTATGCGACCCTGCCGATGTGGAGCGTGTCGCGCGGACACAGGTCGGAAGGGAACGGCATTGCCTACAGCAACTACAAATACAGCTACACATCCTCAAGCGACGGGATTTCGGCGACCTCAGTGGTAAGAACCATAGACGGGAAGCTCCTGAGCAAGATCAGCAGCCGCACGGCCACAGTGGAATTCATGCATCAGCCAAGATACGGCAGCGAGGAGGAGCCGCAGTATATTTCGGGATTCAAGGTTGTCAGTCCTGAGGGCACTGTGGTGCGAGAGTGTGCCTTTACGGCGGGAAAATTGCGAGACGGGCGCAGGGTGCTGACAAAAATAGAGGTGAAAAGCGCCGGAGTGCTTCTTGACGGGCATGAGTTCGGGTATGAGGCGCATCCGGGCAAACAGCCGGGCGATTTTTTCGGATACGCCAACGGCAAGACCATGTCCGGGAGTCAGGCAGTGATAGACCCGGCGACAGGGGAATTCAATCAGAACAGGCGCCCCGGTGGAATGTCCGCGGCACACGGGGCGATGAGTTACCATACGACACAGGCAGGGGTGCGCACAGATTTCGTCTATGAGCCGAACACGATGGTCAGGCCAAACACCGGCGATACACTGCAGATCGGCATCAGACTGAAAAGCATCAGGATGAGAGACGCATTCACGGGGCGCACGAGGACGAGAGAATTCAGCTATTCGGAGCCGATGTGCAACATTGACTTCTTGAAAGTTGGCATAACGGCCTTCGTGTCGCTCAGCGGGCTGCACTCGGCCACGATACCTGCGGGGGGCGTGTTTCCGGTAACGGGCCACAATGTGATGGCATCCACGCTGAACGCGTCGCGTCTTGCGGGCGCGCCGCTGGCATCAGCAAAAATATATTACGGCAAAGTGACGGAGGATGTGAGTGGCACGGGCCTGACAGATGCGGTGCGCACGGAATATGAGTTCGACACCTCACGCTGCGAGCTGCAAAGAACCGGGGGAAACGGCAGTGCATACACCTCCAACGAATATTACCTGAAAAAGGATATAAGAATGCCCGACGGCAGCAGGCCGGCTACAGAGAAATTGCTGTCGGCGGGTTTTGCCAACTATTATTTCGCGGAGTGCAATTACGCCAAGCCGCGCCTGCGGAAAAAACTGGAGACGGTGTGCGAGAACGGGACATACCGTCCGCTGAGAGAGAAGGAGTATTTCTACAGTCTCAGGGATTCGGCGGCGTATTATACCGGGCTGTATCATGAGCTGCTGACAAAGGATTACAGGAACACCTTAGGCGTACATTCGCACACGTATAAATCGCTGCAGGATTTTGTGTACGTGCAGACCGCCATGCTTTCTGGCCGCTGGCGTCTGGACTCCGTGTCGGAGAAACGCCATTACCGGACCGGCAATACGGAACGTGTGGCCCAAAGCGGCACATCCTACGGATATACATCGCGCATTCTAAAGACAACGGGAGACGATGTTGCATGGGCAAAGCCGCGCGTGCAGAGCGTGCAAAGGAGCAACAGCTCGTCAATACCGGTGATACCTGTGGGCGGCAGGAGCAGGGTGTTCGGAGACACGATATCCGACAGCAGCGTGCACGAGTACCTCACGGCCATAGTGACCTGCGGAGGAGGTCACCGTGCGGAGCACCACACCGCATACGCGGGACAACGTGCCGGACAGACGGGAAAGCCTTCGTCACTGCCGGTGGCGGAGATGTGGATAGTTGACGGGCGGGACTCGCTGCTGAAGCGATATGAGTACGGGAGGTACCATGGGCTGACACGCCCCACGCGGGTGACCCTGGGAATCAAGGGCGCGCCGGTGATGGCCGAGCAGAGGTTCACGGCCTATACGCCATTGGGCCAGCCACTGAACCGGTTCAGTCCGGGTAAGGCCGACGAGAGGTACAGCTACACGGGAGATTACATCGCGGCGATAAGCACGGGGCCTGAGGGGAATCAGCTGACGACGCAGTTCACGCACCAGCCGCTTGTGGGCTGCACCTCAATAACATCGCCATACGGCAAGAAAGATGAGTTCGGCTATGAGGGGTCGCGCCTTGCGTGGCACAAGAGTGGCGGGGAGATGCTGGAGGAGTATGATTATGCATGGCATGAGGGCGCGGTGTCGCCCAATATGGTCACGGTGACCTCGCACGCTGCCGGAGGGGCGGCAGTCGCAAGGGAGTGCCATGACGGGTTCGGGGCCCTGATAGGGAGGGTGAAAGAGGATTACGGCACCGGCGGCCCTGTGCTGGCGGCCACGGTGCGCGACGCATTGGGGCGGGTGACGCGCCAATGGGCCGAAATGCCAGTGGGGAGCGTGGGCGATGCGTTGCGGAGCGAGAGCGTGCTCGGGCAAGCTGCCGAGGAAGCCTTGGGCGATGCGCGTGCGTTCACCGAGTATGAGTATCCGGGGTCGGCCGAAGAGCAGGCGGAGAAGGTGACTCTTGCGGGGACACCATTCAGCGGCCACGCGTCAAAGATGACGAGAGTGTGCTCGGACCCGTCGGTGGCGGAGCTGAAGGTGCGGAGGCTGTCGTGGGACGGGGGGACATTGCGCTGCTCCGGGTATTATGGTGCCGGGGAGCTTGAGGGGACAAGGGAAGAGGACGCGGACGGCGTGACGGTGATAACTCTTCATGACGCGCTGGGGCGCGAGGTGCTGCGGCGTGCAGTGGGCGAGGGCGGAGTGATGGCGGACACCTATACGGTGAGCGACGCGTGGGGCAATCCCCTGCTGGTGCTGCAGCCGGAGGGGTCAAAATATCTGTCGGACGGGGAAGAGTGGAACACGGCCCATCTGATGATTGACGGGTTCGCGTTCGTTTACCGGTATGACAGGAAGCTGCGGAGGGTGTCGAAGCGTGTGCCGGGATGCGTGGCGGAGCTGACGGCGTATGACACGGATGGGCGCGTGGCGTACAGCAGGGACGGAAGCGTGGGCTCGATGGGAAGGAAACGGTTTTACCTGTATGACGAGTACAGCCGATTGGCGGCCTCGGGATTGTGCGATGATTTCACATCGGAGGCTGAC
>HF985661.1:118123-175490 GCA_000431155.1 Bacteroides sp. CAG:927 | reverse complement strand
GAGTGCGGAATATGAGGCGCAGACGCTGAGCCGTTCTGCCGGTGAGGGCGGCAGTGCGGGCGATTATGACTGGTCATCGGTGTCTCTGCCCGTGGCTGCGCAGGTGACGGATGTGAAGTATTATGACCGGTATATGCCGGAGCACAGGACGAGTGTGGGGATTGCGTCTCCGTTGGGTCTTGTGACGGCTGAGCGCACGATGGAGATGGAGTACGGGATGCCCGGGGCGGCGGTGTGGGTGACGCATCACTACAACGCCGTGGGGCAGGAGATACAGAGTGTGGAGACGCGTCCCGAGGGGGACAAGGTGCTGTGGTCGGGGTCATATACCGTAGGCGGCCTGCCGTTGCAGAGCAACAGTATGGTGTCGGGTGCGGGGCGGTACCATACGCTGAATGTGGGCACGGGCTATGACGCTTTCGGGCGCGTGAGGGAGCAGAAGTGTGTGACGAATCTCGGGGGCGGGGTGTTGCTGGAGCGGAACGAGTATGACGGAGCGGGGCGGCTTGCCGGGACGGTGACGCAGGGCGGTCTGAGGACGACCTACAGCTATGACGCGCGCGGGGCGCTGATGGAGCGGAAGGACTCGCTGCTGGAGATGATGTACAGCTACGCCACGGGGGATGCTCCGAGCTACGCCGGGCGTATAAGCGGCAGGAAGACGAGGGTGAGGAACGGAATGGGGTATGATGTGGTGAACAGCGCGTACCGGTATGACGCGATGGGGCGGCTTGTGGAATCGACTGTGAAGCAGGGCACGAGCGAGTTGCCTGTGAAGCCGGTGTTCCCTCCGCTTGAGCCGGCAAAGGCTGGTGCGCTGCTGCTTCCGGCGGACCATTCGGAGGCGTTCACGTACGACCTTAACGCGAACGTGCTGACGATAGAGCGCAAGGGCAGGGACGACGCGGGTCAGTGCCGTGTGGTTGACGATGTGGAGATGACGTATGCGGGGAACCGGCTGAGCGTGCTGCGCGATGCGGCTGCCGACGCTCTTCTGGAGGGATCGATGGACATGCCGGAGGGGGTGTATTCGGGGTACGACATAAGGTATGACGCGGCAGGGCGGCTGACGCGGGATGTGAGCCGAGGGATAGCGAACATCAACTACAGCGTGACGGGGATGCCGTGGGTCGTGGGTACGATGAGCGGAGACTGCGCGGAGTACGGGTATACCTCATCGGGGGTGAAACTGCGGGAGACGATATACAACGGCAACAGGACTACGCGGCGGGAATATGTGGGGCCGTGCGAGTACGTTGACGGGAAGTTAATGCGGGTGAATGTGTCGCAGGGGTACATTGACAGCCTCGGGGTGCTTCACGCGTACATCCGGGACATTCAGGGGAACGTGGCGGGAGTTTATGCGGCGAAGGCGGGCAAGAAGAGTCTGGAGCAGCTGAACTGGTATTACGCCTATGGCGGGCTGACGGCAGACAGCCGGGGACAGGACCGGAACCGGTACAAGCACACGGGGAAGGAACTGGTGACGGATCTTGGCCTCAACAGTTATGACTTTACGGCTCGGTGGCAGTATCCGATGGCAGGTGCTTTCAGCAGCCCGGATGCGAAAGCCTCGGATTACAAATGGTTAAGTCCCTATGCTTTTTGCGGGGGCGACCCGATAAATTATGTTGACCCGACGGGGAATAGAGTAACTTTATATGCAACACAGTTACCGGGGTTCAAATTGCCGGTATTAATAGATTGCATGCTTTTAAGAAATTTAGCATCAATTCCTACCCATACATTTATTGTCGTGTCAACTTCCGATGGTAAGAAGGAAATTTTTGCATATGGCTCGGAATATGACGGATTTAAAGGCTCTTACTCCGGCAGGCTTACCAGGCGCCACTATAATCAAGATAGAGAAATTGCTGAAGGGGAAGAGCAAGACAAGTTAAAAGCATGCATAGAGATAGAACCTCCGGGAAATATGACTGAGGATGAATTTGATAAGAAAGTTATTGAGGTAGCAAATTCATTTGACGAGAATGATGATAAGCAATATTTTATTCTTCCTCATAATGAAAATCAGGGGAATTGCAATACCAGTACATCAACAATCCTTATAAAAGCAGGTGTTCCAGAAAAACAAATCGTAGAAATAAAGAAAAATATTCCAGGAAACAGTTTTGGATTTTCACCAAGACCCAAACCATGGACAGAAGAGGATCTAAAGAAACCAAATGATGAAGAATAAGCTTAAGACAATAACGAAATTTTGTAAATGGGTAGCACTTTTTGTTTTTCATTTGCTCAGGTTCTGTTTTCTGAGTACCGTGACTTTATTGGGTTTATATGCTCTGATTGTGTATTTAATATCCGGTTGGGAGTTTGATTCGACTTTAACAGCATTATTTCTGTTATATATAATCTTTTTGAGTCTATTAAATACGGCTATCGGTCTGCTAATATATCTTTTGAATATCAGCAAAGCTATTTTTGAGAAATACTGGATGGCGGTGGCAGAACCGATAATTCTAATGTGCATAGTCATAATTGTGAGTATGATTGCATCATTATTTATAAATGAATCAACAGGAACCACAATGTCCATAATATTAGTGCTCGCACCAAGCTATATTACGACAATTGTATTACTTTGGCTTTGGGAGCATAAATGGAGAAAAGTAAATTCCAAAAAATCAAAGTAAAATGAACAAATAAAGAGGAAAAAATTGGAGAAAGAACAGGTGACATCCGAAGAAGGCGATCGTAGAATCGCGGGACATGCCGCCGTGACGGAAAAAGTGTGCTTGGATCCGTCGGTGGCGGAGCTGACGGCGTATGACGCTCAGGGGCGCGTGGCGTATAGCAGGGACATTCAGGAGAACGTGGCGGGCCTTGGCTGTCGCCGGACCGTGACTGCGCGCTCTCTGCGGCTTGTCACGGGGTTCTATCATACATGCTTCCCCCAACTCCGCGCTGCGCGCTCCGCAGGGGGGTGTAAAAATATCGCGCGCTCCGCGGCTCTGCTGCACATCTGCCGACTTCGCTGGTGTGTCTGAAATCGCGCATCCTGCGCTCTCTTTTGCGAGGGGGCGGAAAAGAGGCTTCGCACTCTGCTGGTATTTTAGGGAAATCGGCGCTGTGCGGCTCGGCTGCGCTGGTGGGGGGTTATTGGGTGAGGAGGGAGGCGAGGTAGGGTGTGGGGGAGAGGGTGTTGGCGCGCTCGAGGTAGGGGCGTGCCTGTTGGGGTTGGTGGTTGAGGATGTGGTAGTTGCCGATGGCGAGTAGGGCTGTGAGGTTGTCGGGGTTGAGTGTCAGGATGTGCTGATATGTGGCGATGGCTTCGGGGAATTGTCCTGACTGTACGTATCCTGAGGCGAGGTCAAGGAGAAATTCCTGACTGTCGGGGAGTCCCTGAAGCATTATGCGGGCGTAGGTGATGATGCCCTGAGGGTTGCGCCGGAAGAGGTAATAGCGGAGGAGGTAGGCATCAATGGTGCGCTTGAGCCACGGGAATGTTTGGGGTATGTCGGTGAGGAATGTTTCGTAAATGTCGGCGCGTCCGAGTGAGATGCTGCGTGTGCGCACGCCTGTGATTACTGAGTCAAGTGGTACTCCGTGCTCAAGGGCGGTGTTGAGGAGCTGCTGCTGTGGGCTGGAGTTGTGGCGCATGCCTTCGGCAATGATGGCGCGGGCGTAGAGTGACGCGCTGTCGGGCCGCATGTCAAGCATGAGGGTGAGCATGGCTGAGGTGCTTGCCCATTCACCGAATTCGGCGAAACGTGTTGCCTTTGCATCAAGAAGGGCGAACTCGGCATCGCTTTTGACGCTCTGTGTGGGCGTGACGGGGTTGGATGCAAGGGAATGCCGGGGAAAGATGAGAAATGCGGCGAGAAGGGCGCAAAATAGGGTTGTGGGGTGTTTCAGCATCGTACATCGTAGTTTATGACGGATTCTACCACGTAAAGGCCGAGGATGTCCTTGCGTGGAATCTCCATATCGTCGTACTGTGGGTTTGCACTCCGGAGAACGACGAGAGAGGGGTTGGAGGGGTGTCGCCGGAGATATTTTACCATACGATAATCTTCAAGCAATATAACGTATATCTGCCCCCAAAAGATGCAGTCAAGGTTGGAAATGCGGCGTATGGCCACGAATCCGCCATTGTTTATGACGGGGGTCATACTGTCGCCGGAGACACGCACCACAGCGCAGTCGCGCGGGAGGTTTGGGAGGGCGATACTGCCTACGATGCGGTCGTGGGTGAGGAGTGAGCTTAGTTCCATGCATCCTGCGGTGACATCAAGGTCGTAAACGGGCACGGGGTGGCATTGTGTGGAGAGTGGGGGCTGCTCGGACAGTGTGGTGTGGTGTCCGGGGCGCTCAAAGGGGATGCCGGAGCCGTTGGCGAGCCATGTTTTGGATACGCTCATGTCGGCAACAATGCGGTTGATGAGGCCGGGTGTGATGGGAAGCTTGCCGCTGAGATGCTTGCTCAGATTGGCGGGGTCCATGCCGAGACGGCGCGCGAACGCGGCCTGTGAGAGGCGCGATTGATCAATGAGGTAGCGTATGCGGTCGGCGACAGTGGTGTGCATCGTGCAGAGGTTTTTCTGCAAATATAATGCAAGAGAGGTGGTAATATGCTGCCCGGACGGACTAAATTTTGTTAACGACTGTGATGAAGACGGGAGAGGTGGCTATGACGGAGATACGCCATTGGCGAGAATCGGGAGTGGATGATATCAGGGGGGTGGAGGGAGAATTGAGTGCTGAGAGAGTTGCGGGGGAAGGAAGAGTGATGTTGTGTAGCGGCAGTCCGGGTGTGCGGGCGGCTTTATAGACAGCTTCTTTGATGGTCCATGCGAAGAGGAGCCGCAAGAGGGAGGCGGACCAGTAGGGGATCTGCGCCGGGGAAAGGAATTTAGGGGCGATGCGCTGCAGTTGCGGTCGCCATATTTCGGCATCTATGCCTATGTGGGGGGAGGATGAAACGGCTATGGCTGCGAGAGGGCTGCAATGGGTCAGGGATATATGGCCTGAAAATCCGGGGATGTAGGG
The DNA here is from genome assembly GCA_000431155.1 of Bacteroides sp. CAG:927. GTDB lineage: Bacteria > Bacteroidota > Bacteroidia > Bacteroidales > Muribaculaceae > Paramuribaculum. The sequence goes on along the minus strand of HF985661.1, from coordinate 170,480 downwards.
TGCGCCATCGGAGTAATGTTCGATGACGGCATCGGGACCGGCTATGCGTTGCGCCAACGTGAGTGAGGCCTGCTGCTCGGCTTCGCGGCGCGAGAGGGTGTCACTGCACAAAATGGGTTCAATGTAAACAGCCGGGGTGGTCATCGGATGGTTTTGGCGGTGTGGATGAGGTCGCGCCTGACGGCCCGCAGGACGGGAGCGATGGAGTCGGGGGAGGAATCGGCCTGCGGATGGTAGAGCGCACCACTGATGACCCAACTGGGGGAGACGGAGAGAATCTGAACCGGCGTGACGGATCCGGCAGGAGTGAACAGAACCTGAGAGCGGAATCCAGCGGGGGATGTGAGTTGTGTAATCTCGGTGGGGTTTACACCGGAGTTGAGGCTCATGCGCTCGGTGCGGTTGGCAATGACTTCTGCTTCGGTAGCAGGGGTAACAGGGGTGAGAGTGAGATGGAGTGTGGCATTGTAAGCCGGATAGGTGGCATTGATCCACATGGAACCGGAATGAGCGGAATCAACCTGCGTGACGGCATTGGCCGACAGCTCAAGGTGTAGCGGTAGTGAGGGTACGGCAACGTAGGTGGAATCGTAAACCGGCACACGCGGATAGGCCACGGGCCTCGGCACAGGAGTATGGTCACTGTGGGAGCATGCCGCAAGCAGCGACAGAGCAGCGAAGAGAGAGCAGATGCGGGCAATCATTTTGTGGCAGGCTGCTGTATGTCGGGCATGACCTTGACGCGCACACTGGCAATGCGGTGAGCTGATATGTCAAGGATAAGGAATCGGCAATGGCCATAAACAAGCGGCTCTTTTTCCTTGGGGAAATCGCCCTTGATGGCGAGGAGCATGCCGGCGAGAGTTTCGCAGTCTCCGGCCACAGGCGCATAATCGTTTTCGTCAAGGCCGGTGATGCGGAAGAAATCGCTGAGAAGAGTCTTGCCCTCAAAGATATAAGTGTCGTCAGGGAGCTTCTGGTAAGTGGATTCGTCATCGTCGTACTCATCGTTGATGTCGCCCACTATTTCTTCCAGCACATCCTCAAGCGTGACAATGCCCTGAGTGCCGCCGAATTCATCAATGACCACAGCCATGTGGATGTGCCGGCGCCGGAAATCCTCAAGCAGGTCGTCAATCATGCGCGATTCGGGTACGAAATAGGCTTCCCGGAGGAGTTTCTGCCATTGGAAATCGGGTTTGGCCTTGCCAATGTACGGGAGAAGGTCGCGAGAGTAGAGGACACCCTGAATGTTGTCCTGAGAATCTTTGAAAGCCGGGAGTCGTGAATAGCCGGAGTCAATGACCACAGTCATGACCTCATCGAAGGTGGCGTTGACATCCACGCCTGTCATGTCCACACGCGGGGTCATGACCTCAGCAGCAGTAGTGTCGCCAAACTTGAGGATTCCTTCAAGCATCTCCTTATCGTCGGCGGTTTTGACATCGGTTATTTCAAGAGCTTGCGAGAGATCATCGGCGGTAAGGTCGTCTTCTTTCTTTGTAACAACCTTGTTGACAAGCACGGAGCTGCGCACGAGCAGGGATGATACGGGCCAAAGAATCGTGGTGAGGAAGCGTACTCCCGGAGTGGCAAAGCGCACCCAGCGGATGTTGCCGGCATTTGCGGCAAGTTTGGGGAGGATTTCGCCAAACAGGAGTATGAGGAAAGTAAGGATTACAGTCTGGAGAATGAAGCTGAGGATTTCGGGCATGCTGGCGAAAATAGGCCCGAGAGCGAAGTTGCAGAGGACAACAATGGTGACATTGACGAGATTGTTGGCAATGAGGATAGTGGCAAGGAGCCTTTCGGGCTGGCGAATCATGGCGAGAGCCTTTTCGCCCCACGGGGTGTCCTCAATGTCCTCACTCTGCTGAGGGGTGATGGAGAAGAAAGCAATTTCACTGCCGGAAACGAAGCCGGAAAGGAAGAGAGCCATTAAAGCGCATACGAGCGCGATGATTTCGGGAGCGCCGAAAGATGGGATATTGACCGTCACGAATCCGAGGATAGACGCGAGAGGGTCGATGGTAGGTAAAGGATCTAAGTCCAAAGCTGTGTGATTTAGTTAAACAAAAATCGGGCTAAAGAACCCAATGAGAGCGCAAAGGTACAATTAAAGTATCAATAAAACGAAAAAAAATTTGTAGCTTTACGCGATTTTTGAAGTGCGAATATGAATCTAGAAAGAATAAAGCAGGTGCTACGCAGCCGCAGCGTGGCCGGAATAGCAGTGTCGATAGTGGTGATGGCGATTACCGCATTTGCATATTTTTATCCTGACGCGTCGCAGCATAATGTGCTCAGGCAGCACGACATGCAGCAGGGCGCGGCGATAGGTCAGGAGGTGAAAGCATACTATGAGGCTACCGGCGAAAGCAGCCGGTGGACGGGGTCCTTATTCTCCGGAATGCCCAATTTCCAGATTTCGCCGTCGTATCCGAGCGACAATCTGCACAAATGGATCAACAGCGTAATGGGACTCGGGCTGCCTGAGCCTGCCAATCTGCTGTTTATGATGATGGCGGGTATGTTCATACTCCTGCTTGCGATGAAGATGCGATGGTGGGTGGCCCTTATAGGTGCGATAGCGTATGGATTTTCAAGCTACTTCATAATCATTATCGGCGCAGGGCATCTGTGGAAATTCATAACCTTGGCATACATTCCGCCCACCATAGCCGGAGTGGTGCTGTGCTACAGGGGCAAGTATCTGGCAGGCGGCGCACTGGCAGCACTGTTTGGCATGATGCAGATTTCAAGCAATCATGTGCAGATGACCTATTATTTCATGTTTGTGATATTGGGATTCATGGTGGCTTATCTCATAACAGCCGTGAAAGAGAAAAAGACAGCGCAATGGCTCAAGGCCACCGGAGTGCTGGCAGTGGCCGGAGTGTTGGCAGTGTGTGCCAATCTACCGAGCCTGTATTATACTTACGAATACTCAAAAGAGAGCATGCGCGGGGGACACAGCGAGCTTACGCATGCCGCCGATGCCTCCAACACCACATCGGGTCTTGACCGCGACTATATAACCCAATACAGCTACGGAGCCAGCGAGACATTCTCGCTTCTGATCCCGGATATAAAGGGCGGCGCATCGGTGAAGCCTGAAAAAGGCGACAGCAAGTTGCTGACCCTTGCTGACGAAGATGCCACCAAAGAGCTTATCAAGAAAGGAGAGCTGAGTGCTGACGAGGCGCAGTATCTCCAGTATCTGAGCCGCTATTTCGGAGAGCCTGAAGGGACTAACGGTCCGGTGTATGTGGGCGCGCTGATATGCGCACTGTTCCTGCTGGGGTGTGTGGTGGTGCGCGGTCCGCTGAAATGGGCATTGGTGGTGCTGACCGTGCTGTCGGTGCTGCTGGCGCTCGGACGCAACTGCATGTGGCTCACAAATCTGATGATAGATTACATGCCGATGTACAGCAAATTCCGAACCGTAGAGAGCATACTGGTGATAGCCGAGTTCACGATGCCACTGTTGGCAGTGATGGCACTGCAGCAAGTGCTGTGTACCGGCGATGCGTCGGAAGCATGGAAACAGTATCGCAAGCCGGTGCTGTGGAGCTTCGGGATAGTGCTGGGGCTGTGTCTTGTGGGTATAATCTTCCCGCAATTGTACGGGTCACTGATAAGTGAGAACGACCGTGCAATGGATGCACAGTTTGCACAATATCTGCTGAGTCAGGGAGCTGATGCCCAACTGGTGCAGATGTTCAGTCTGAACAATCCGCGAATATATGCCGCAGTGGAGAGCGTGCGCAGCGGTATGGTGGAATCGGATGCGATGCGCAGCTTCATGATAGTAGGCGCCGGATTCGGACTACTGCTGCTGTATTTCTTCAAGAAGCTGAATGTGGGCGTGGTGGCCGTGCTTACCGGCGTGGTGGTGTGCGGCGACCTGTTTATGGTGAACAAGCGGTATCTGAACACCGACAGTTTTGTGCCCCGCCGTCTGGCGAGCGGGCCGATGTTCGTGCCCACCCCCGCCGACCAACTCATAATGGCTGACACGATACAGAATTTCCGAGTGCTCAACATGCCGGAATTCTGGCAGGCACGGCCATCATATTTCTACAAGAATCTCGGGGGATATCATGCCGCGAAACTGACACGTTACCAAGACCTCATAGACAGTTATCTGCAACCTTTTGTGTCAGGCAGAGGAGGTGACGGAGAGTGGAACGTGGTGAATATGCTCAATGCGCGATACATAGTGGACCATAACGGGCAGCCGCTGCAAAACCCCGAGGCAATGGGCAACGCGTGGATAGTGGATGAGGTGAAATATGTGGACGGAGCCGATGCAGAGATGGCGGCACTGGGCAACATAAACGTAGCTTCCACCGCTGTGGCAGATGCAAAATACCGTGAGATACTGGGTGGGGGGACTCCGAAGATGCCCGGTGACACGATTTATGAGACGAGCTATGCTCCAAACCGGCTCACATATCACACATCAAGCGCGAAAGGCGGCGTGGCAGTGCTGTCGGAGATATATTTCCCGTGGGGATGGCACGCCACTATCGACGGTAAGGAGGCCGAGATAGGACGCGTGAACTATATGCTCAGAGCCGTGCGCCTACCCGCCGGGAAACATACACTTGAACTGAAATATGAGCCTCAATCGCTCAAAACGACCACCGCGACAGCCTATGCGGCCATAATAGCGATATATCTGTTGCTTGCGGGCGCCATAGCGGCGTGGTGCGTGAAAGTATATAAGGGTAAGGAATGAGTTTGCCGCGCACACCGCTGAAACGCATGATAGCTATGCCGCGCCTGTGGTGGCATGCCAAGGGGTATGGTGTGCATTCGCCGAGCGCCTACAGCTACGTGCGCAGCGTGGTGCATGAGCCGTGGCATTACTATGCCTACAGCAGAGTGGACAAACTGGCACGCGAGGCATCAATGAGCCGCCGCACTGCCCGGCTGCTGATGCGTGCAGGGCTGTGGGAACAGAGCAATGTGGCAGTGTGTGAGTGCGTGCGTCCACAGGTGAGAGAGATAGTCACAGCATGGAGCAGCGAAGCCAAGACTATCGAAAAATGGGCCGAAGGGTGCAGCATGATGGTGGTAGGCGGCGAAAAAAACGGTGAAAACGATGTTTTAACGGCCGTAGAGCGCGTTATGAGGCAGGGAGGCACAATTGTGCTGCTTGACGCTGACAAGAGGACCGGGGCGGCCAGAACGGTGCTTGACCGCATGCTGGCTCAAGAGGACAGGCCCGGAGTGCTGATGACAGACGGACGGAGTGCCATAGTGCATGTGGAGCCCGGAGTGCCGGGGCAGTATTACGAGATGCTTCTATGAGAGATTTGCCGAGCATGAAGCGTCTTACTGACGCTTATGACGCTTATCTGCTGCTTGAACGCGGCATGAGCGAGAATACCCGCATGAGCTACAGGAGCGATGTGGAGAAGCTGGTATGTTATCTCTCCGACGGGAAGACCACGCTTCGTGACGTGACACTTTACACACTGCACAATTTTGCGGCGGATCTGCATGACCTCGGCATATCACCACGCTCGCAGGCAAGGATTATCTCAGGGGTAAAATCGTTTTTCAAGTTTCTGAAACGGCAACAGTATATAGAGCATAACCCCGCGCAGATGCTTGAGAATCCGCAAGTGGGGATGCATTTGCCGGAGGTGCTGAGTGTGGAGGAGATAGACAGCATGATTGCCGCCATAGACATGAGCAGTGCCGAGGGACAGCGCAACAGGGCGATAGTGGAGACCCTTTACAGCTGCGGGCTGCGAGTGAGCGAGCTTGTGAATCTGGAGATAGGCCGGGTGTTTGCCGATGAGGGGTACATAATAGTGACCGGAAAAGGGAGCAAGGAACGGCTTGTGCCGATAAACGAAACGGCATTGCACGAGATTTCGGCGTATATGGAGGAGAGGGCCGAGATAGATCTGAAACCCGGAGAGGAGGAGATATTATTTGTGAGCCGTCGCGGCAAAAGGCTCACGAGGGTGATGATATTCTACATAATCAAGAAACTGGCAGATCTGGCGGGGATAAGGAAGGAGATTTCGCCCCATACGCTGCGTCACTCGTTCGCCACCCACCTTTTAGAGGGAGGCGCCAACCTGCGAGCCATACAGCAGATGCTGGGGCATGAGAGCATAGCCACAACCGAGATATATCTGCATCTTGACCGCACACATCTGCGTGAGGAGATTCTTAAGCATCATCCGAGGAATATGCTCTGATAATCAAGAACAAAAATTTTGGCAGGCGCGTTAAGAGATAAAATGGCAGAAGCCACAGATATGCCCCAAAATGCACCGACAGGCCATAAGCATCATCGTGCCAGAGAGATATGCGGCAAGGTGGTGAAAGTGCTGGTACCGCTTGCGGTTACCGGAGTGCTTGTTGTGTGGATGCTGCACAAGGTGAATATCGGGGAGGTGACGCGGATAATGCGTGGAGGTGTTGACTACCGTTATGTGCTGGTGATGTGCGTACTTGTGGTGCTGTCGCATATAATCCGCGGGATAAGGTGGGGCATACAGCTGCGTGCCGCAGGAATAGCGCGGATGCCGTGGCTGGCGGAGAGTGTGTCAATATTCGGGGCATACGCCCTGAATCTGGTGTTTCCGTATCTCGGAGAGGCATGGCGGTGCGTGTATGTGTCGCAGCGTCAGAAATGCAAGCTGAGTACTGTTGTGGGAACGGATTTCGGCGACAGGATATCGGATGCCGTAGTAATAGGGTTGCTGATACTGCTTGCGATGTGGGTGGCCGGTCCGGCTATCCATGAGTTCATGAGCAATTACGAGGTGGGAAAATGGCTGGAGGATACGTTCGGGAACGGCAAAATATGGATGTGGACCGGCGCGGTGACCGGTGCCGTTGCGCTGGCATGCATGCTGACGAGGCGCACCGCGTTCATGCAGGGAGTGCTGACGAGCGCGAAGAGAATATGGACCGGATTTGCGGTGCTGTTTCATATGCGCGGGATAGGGATGTATCTTGTGCTTACCGCCGGGATATGGGTGTGCTACTTTCTGCAAACATATGTGTGCTTTTTCGCATTCGGGTTTACGCGTGAACTGATAAGCGAGCCGGGTATGATGTGGGGTCTCATACCGGGTCTGGTGGTGTTTGTGTTCGGCTCCATAAGCATAGCGGTGCCGAGCAACGGCGGCCTTGGACCATGGAACATTGCGGTGATGTTTGCCCTGTCGCTCTACGGAGTGGGCAACAGCGAGGGTGCGGCGTTTTCGCTGGTATGCTGGAGTTTCCAAGCTATAACACAGGTAGCTGCGGGATTATTCAGCATAGGGTATATGCAGTGGGACCGTAAGCGGCGCAGGGTGGCCACGGCGTAAGTTGTAATAAATAAAAAAAGCCGCACGAGGCGGCTTTTTTTATTTGGGAACAGTGAGAGGAATCAATATTCCTGCCATGGTGTTATGCCAATGGTGTCAACGGGACGCGACACGAAGGCTTTGACATAGGCCAAAGCGAGTCGGGCGTTGGTGATGAGCGGCGTGTTGTGGTCAATGGCGTGACGGCGAATGCGGTAGCCGTTGGTAAGCTCGCGCTTGGTGTGGTTTTTGGGGATGTTTATGACCAGGTCCACTGTGTGGTCGCCTATGACATCAAGTACGGAAAGACCTTCTTCATCGGGCCAGCATACCTGAGTGGTTTTCACACCGTGTTCGCCAAGGAATGCTGCTGTGCCGGGAGTGGCATAGATGGTGTAGCCTTTGGCATCCAGCAGCCGGCAAGCCTCAAGCATGTCAACTTTGGCTCGGGCATCGCCGGAGCTTACGAGCACACCTTTTTGTGGAACATGATGTCCAACCGACAGCATGGCGTTGAGCAGAGCCTCGTCAAAATCGCGTCCGAGGCATCCAACTTCGCCGGTGGAGGACATGTCCACGCCGAGTACGGGGTCGGCCTTGTGAAGACGCGCAAAGGAGAACTGGGAAGCCTTGACTCCGATATAGTCAATATCGAATGTGGATGTGTCGGCGATTTCGGGCTGCTCACCGAGCATGATGCGGGTGGCGGTTTCTATGAAGTTCTTTTTCAGTACCTTGCTCACAAACGGGAATGAGCGGGATGCGCGGAGATTACATTCAATGACCTTGACATAATTGTCCTTGGCAAGATACTGGATATTGAACGGGCCGGAGATGTTGAGTGCTTCGGCTATGCGAGCGCTGATGCGCTTGATGCGTCGGGCTGTGGCCATGTAAATTTTCTGTGCGGGGAACACGAGAGTGGCATCGCCTGAGTGAACGCCGGCATATTCGACATGCTCGGAGATGGCGTATTCCACAATCTGGCCGTTGCGAGCCACGGCATCAAACTCGATTTCCTTGGCGTTCTGGAGGAATTCGGAGACGACCACGGGGTATTCTTTGGATACCTTTGCTGCCTGACTTAGGAAACGGTGCATCTGCTCGTAGTCGTAGCACACGTTCATAGCCGCGCCGGAGAGCACGTAGCTCGGACGGATAAGAACGGGGAATCCCACTTCCTCAACAAAAGAGTGAATTTCTTCCTCGGTGGTAAGCTCTTTCCAACGCGGCTGGTCAATGCCGAGCTGGTCAAGCATGGCGGAGAATTTGTGACGGTTTTCGGCTCTGTCGATAGAAACCGGGGATGTTCCCAGCACGGGCACATGACGGCGATAAAGCTTCATGGCGAGGTTGTTGGGAATCTGTCCGCCAACGCTGACGATGACTCCACGCGGAGTTTCAAGGTCAATAATATCCATGACGCGCTCAAAACTCAACTCGTCGAAGTACAGGCGGTCGCACATGTCGTAATCGGTGGAGACGGTTTCAGGGTTGTAGTTGATCATTATGGCCTTGTAACCGAGTTTGCGGCAAGTGGCAGCGGCGTTTACCGAGCACCAGTCAAACTCCACGGAGCTGCCGATGCGGTATGCGCCGGATCCGAGCACAATGATGTTGTTGCGCGAATTGAGGTCGTAGGGGATGGAGTTTTCGGTAGCGCCGTAAGTGACATAAAGGTAATTGGTCAGCTCGGGATATTCTGAAGCGATAGTAGTGATACGGCGCACGCGAGGAGTGACATCAAGTTCTTTTCGGCGGTTGCGCACGCGGAGGACATCGGCTTCCATGTTGCCTGACGGGTTCTCAACGAGGCGTGAAATCTGGAAATCGGAGAATCCGAGCCGTTTGGCCTCAAGCATGGTTTCGCGGTCAAGAGTCTCTACTGTGCCGCCGTGCTGACGAAGGAGATTGGCAAAGCGGACGATATTGGCGAGACGCTCTACAAACCAGATGTCTATTTTGGTCAATTCGGCCACGCGCTGAGGAGAATACCCTTCTTCAAGAGCCTGAGCTATGGCAAAAATGCGCATGTCGGTGGGGTGTGTGAGCGCATGCTCTATGTCGTCCACATGCAGGTCGCTGTTGCCCACAAATCCGTGCATGCCCTGACCGATCATACGGAGACCTTTCTGGATGATTTCTTCAAAAGATTTGCCGATAGACATGATTTCGCCCACGGATTTCATGGAAGAACCAATCTCGCGGTCCACTCCGATGAATTTGGAGAGGTCCCAACGCGGAATCTTGACAATCATATAATCAACCTGCGGAGCTTTAGCAGCGGAATAGGGAGTGCCGGGCTCGCCAATCTGGTCAAGAGTGTAGCCGAGAGCAAGCTTCGCAGCCACGAAAGCGAGAGGATAACCGGAAGCCTTGGAGGCGAGAGCGGAGGAGCGGCTGAGACGTGCGTTGATTTCAATGATTCGGTAGTCGTTGGTTTCAGCATTGAATGCATACTGGATGTTGCATTCGCCCACTATGCCGATGTGCCGAACCACGCGAGTGGCAATGTCCTCAAGCATCTTGATTTGCTCGGGAGACAGTGAGACGATAGGAGCCACGACGATACTTTCGCCGGTGTGTATGCCCAGCGGATCGAAGTTTTCCATCGGCACAACGGTGAAACAGAGGTCGGAGGCATCGCGAATAACCTCAAACTCAATTTCTTTCCAACCCTTGAGTGATTCTTCAACAAGAATCTGTCGTGAATATGCCAAGGCACTTTCGCAATGGGTGATAAATTCTTCATCGTTGGTGCAAATTCCTGAGCCGAGTCCACCGAGGGCGTATCCTGAACGCACCATTACGGGGTAGCCGATGCGGTGCGCAACTTTCAGAGCATCGTCAATGTTTTCCACGGCCTGTGAAACGGGCGTCTTGACATTGATTTCATTCAGTTTTTTTACAAACAGGTCGCGGTCTTCAGTGATCATGATAGCCTCAACTGAGGTTCCGAGCACTTTGACTCCGTATTTTTCAAGTGTGCCGTCAAGATAGAGCTGAGTGCCGCAATTGAGGGCAGTCTGTCCTCCGAAAGCGAGAAGGATACTGTCGGGGCGTTCCTTTTCAATGACCTTTTCCACAAATTCGGGGGTTATGGGGAGGAAATAGACGCGGTCGGCAACCCCTTCGGAGGTTTGTATGGTGGCAATGTTGGGGTTGATGAGGACGGTTTCAATCCCTTCTTCGCGCATGGCCTTAAGAGCCTGTGAGCCAGAGTAGTCGAATTCACCGGCCTGACCGATTTTCAGGGCACCGGATCCGAGCAATAACACTTTTTTCATGCTGATAGTGATGTGGAGTAGTGAATGAAATTTTTGCAAATTTAGTAAAAGGGAGAAAAAATATGTCTAAATGCGGTACGAAAAACTCAAGCGGGATGAAAAAATATGTGCACGCGTATGGGAATGGAGCAGGATTTAACGGATTGTACATATTCTCCCAATATTTTTGAAACAATATTGTGAGACCTTTGCCCCTGAAAGAAATGAGAGAAGATATGATCAGAATCACAGTATTGATGTTGGCGGCAGCGGTTGCAGGTGCGCTAAGCCCCGGCGTTTATTCGCAGGAGACAAGCAGCTCGGACAAAGGGAGATATGTGCCCGAAATACATGGTACGGTAAGGGCAAAGTATGAATACGAGCCGGAAATAAGCAAAGGGAGGTTTGAAGTGCGCAATGCCCGCGTAAGCGTGGAAGGAAAGGTAGTACCGAAAGTGAGTTATAAGGCAAAGATAGATTTGTCGGATGAAGGGACAATCAAGATGCTGGACGCTTATGTGAGGTACAAACCGGTGACGAATGTGAAATTGACAGCGGGGCAGATGCGTGTGCCGTTTACCATAGATGCGCACAGGTCGCCGCATACGCAGTATTTTGCAAACCGGTCGTTCATAGCCAAGCAGGTGGGTAACGTGCGTGATGTGGGTGTGGCCGCTGCATGGGAAGTTGGGAAAGAGGTGCCTGTATTGCTGGAGTGCGGTGTATTCAATGGGTCAGGCCTTACAAACCAAAAGCATTTCTGGACGGGAAGCTACAACTTTTCACTGAAGGCGCAAGCGATGCTGTGGCGTGAGGTGAACCTGACGCTGAGTTGCCAAAAGGCAAATGCCGGCGATGCACGTGTGATGATGTACGATGCCGGGGCTTATTGGGACAACGGCAAGTGGCATATAGAGGGGGAGTATCTGAGAAAGCATTATGTGGGCGGTGTGTTTGTGCCGGTGAGTGCTGTGGATGCTTTTGCCGCCTACAAGATTCCATTCAAAAAATGGATAACGGCACTGTCGGTTCTGGGGAGGTATGATTACATGTCGGACCACAGTAACGGCAGTATGTCGGATGACGGGAGTCTTAAAGTCAGCGACAGGGAAAGGCACCGGCTTACGGGCGGACTGACGATCAGCCTTGGGAAAAAAGCATTGCAGGCGGATGTGCGTCTTAATTATGAGCAATATTTTTACGCCAAAGGTGTGACGCCATCCATATCAGAGCGAAGCAAGATAGTGGTGGAGTTTGTGGCGCATTTTTAGCCGGTGCAAAATAGTTGAGCTTCCGTTAGGATAAAGCGGACAAGTCTATTTTATAGACTTCGGGCAGGCTGTCGTTGTGCTGCAGCATCATGGCCATATATACGGGCCAATATTGGATTTTGCCAGAGTCTTCAAAGTTGCCGTTACAAAGAACATATCCACGGTCTATGCCAAATTCGCTACAGTCCAAAATGTTAAGGAGAGCACGGTGAATATGGTAATCTTTTCCGGATTTGACTTCTATGGGAAGTGGAGATCCATCTAACGTAATCAGAAAATCAACCTCGCCACGCTTCTTGTTATTGTAATAATAAACATCAAAATCATTGGCATAAAGCTGCTGGGCTACAGCGTTTTCGTATATGGCACCATAGTTTATGTCATCGTTGCCCTGAAGAATTTTAAGCTGAATTCCATCGGAATATTGAGCGGCGAGTAACCCCACATCGTTTGCAAAAAGCTTGAACAAATTGCGTTGCTCAGAGAGTTTCAAGGGAACTTTAGGTTCAGTGACATTATATACCGGCAAGGCTACACCCGCATCAGTGAGCCAGAGAAAACTGTCCTTATAGCGTTCGAACTTGGCATGACTATTGAGGCTCTTAAGAATGAAGCGTTTGTTTTTTGCATCCAGTTCCGACGGGATAATATCAAATATTTCCTTGATGATTAATTTGTGAGAATCGGCATATTTAGAGATGTCACGACGATATAGAGCAATGATGTCTTTTTGTATTTCGATTACAGATTTGAGATTGTTGCTTTGAACGTATTCTGCCACCGCCGCAGGCATTCCGCCAACAATAAGGTATAACCGGAAAATCTCCAGAAGCTTTCGATGAACAATTTCATCTATAGGGCGAGGATTACGCCATATGTCTTTCAGAGAGTCAAGTATCCGGCGGTTTACACCGAGATTTATGAAAAATTCCTCAATAGTGAGTGGGAATACTTCTTTAATGCCCATAAATCCTACCGGTTCGGATTTGATGTCCTTGAGTTCAACACCCAGCAGTGACCCGCTGAGGATATAGCGATAGCTTCCTTCCTCTACTAAAAATTTCAACGCCGTGATGACAGAGTCACATTCCTGCACCTCATCAAAGAAAATAAGAGTTTTGCCCTTTATTAAAGGCTTGTCGGAGAAAAGAGACAGACGAGTCAGTATCTCATCGGCAGATGTGATGTTTTTGAAAATATCAATTGCTTCGGGATTTTCAATGAAGTTTATTTCAATGAAACTGGCAAAAGATTCTCCGAAATGTCGCACAGAAAAAGTTTTTCCTGTTTGTCTTGCTCCGGTGAGAAGAAGGGCGTTGCGGGAAGTATGATAGTAGTTTTTAATGAAGGAGGTGAGTGTACGGTAGAGCATAAATGGCTAATTGCTTAATTATGGCGCAAATATAGAGATTTATGCCGTTTTTCCAAACAAAATTGGCTGTTTTCTGCCGTTTTTCCAAACGAAATCGGGCTGTTTCTGCCGCTTTTCCAAACAAAGGGGGCTATTGCCGGTCTGGTTGCGGGGGCGTGGCAGGGGCCGGTGAGGGAGAAACGGGTGCGTCAGAATCACGGAAGAACGGGTAGGGGATGCCGAAGACTTCGTTGATGTTTTTGCCCGGGCTAAGGAATCCGTCAATGACGGTGTCGCGACCGGAGGGGTTCTCGAACGTGTAGAGTTGGAACAGGTGAAGCATGGCGGCAATGTGTTCAAAAATGGTGTCCTGAACGCCTTCGTAAGGAAACCATCCTGAAGTGTTGGTAAAGCAATAGATTTGTAGCGGTATGCCAGCTGATGTCTGGGCAAGAGTGGAAACGAAACAGTCGCTGCTGTGCGAGATGTTGGGGTTGGCATCAAGCCACATTTTCATATATGCTCTAAAAAGGCCGAGGTTGGTGTCGATAGTCCCGTTTACGAGTCCGGCGGGGTTGTTGACATCAGCAATCATTCCGGCAGCTTTCTGCTCAAGTTTTTTGGTGATGAAGGCATCCATCATCGGTACTTTGCGGATGCGTTCAAGCATCTCGGGGGTGGCCGGAAGTACACTGTCGGCATCAATCATGAAGCTGCGGCAAACGCGACGGGTGTTGCTTTGCTGCATACTGCGATAGTTGGTGAATCCGGATGAGATGAGGTTATATGGCGGAAGGGTTGTGGTGGTTTTGTCCCAATTGAGGACTTTCACGGCCACGAGCGACACTTCCTGAACGGTGCCGTTGGCATTTGTGCCGGGAACGGCAATCCAGTCACCTACATGAAGGCTGTCGTTCTCGGAGAGCTGCACACCGGCAACCACGCTGAGAATATTGTTTTTGAAAATCAGCATCAATACAGCCGAAAAAGCACCAAGTCCGGTAAGCAGTGCAAGTGGAGATTTGTCAACGATAAGGGCTATGATGACGATTGAGGCTATGATCCACGCAATGCCTTTGGCAAGTTGCGCAAGGCTGCCAAGGGGGAGTTTGCGTTTGTTGGCCCTTGCATCCACACGTTCCCAAATGGTCATGATCAGTGCGTTTATGGCTATGGTGAACACGATAACCATGTAGATGAGCGTGATTTTGGTGAGAAAATCGGCAAGGGAGTCATGGTTGGAGAGCGTGAACCGAATGAGGGCGAGAAATACCAGCGGGGGTATCAACCGAGAAATTTTGTGGAAGAATCTCTGGCCGTTGATGGACCTATAGGTGGCGTTGCTCCAATGTCTGGCAATCAGCTCGACGCTCCGTAGCAATATCCACTGGAATATATAGCCGACAACGATGGCTACCGCAAGCACTACGGTGGCATATAGGAATGTGACGAGGGATGTGTTGTGCTCAAGGCCAAACACACCAAGAATCCAGTCAACAATGTTCATGATGAAGGATGCCACGGAATAGGAGAAGCCGTCGGTGTCGGAGATGAAACGCGCGAGATTGCGGGCAGTTTCTTTGACTACCGGGTCTTGGGTGTCTATGAGGTAGGAAAGCATGTCAAAAAAGATTTTGTTTCTATTCTATTACGACACGCGAGTGTTGGATTTTGTTCGGAATAAATTCGGGGATTGGAGATGGAGAATGTAAAATGGATGGGCGGCAATGGTTGTGTGTTGGCCTTGGCTGTCGCCGAGCCGTGACTGCGCGCGCTCCGCGGCTCGTCACGGGGTTCTTGTGGGCGTTCGCGTCCGACAGCTCCGCGCCGTAGGCGCTCCGCGATCGGTTGTAGAGAAACCGCGCGTCCCGCGCTCACCGGGGATGGGGGATGTAAAATGCACGCTTAACGGGTTTATCACAAAATCACTAAATGATTTATTCATGGCTAAATTTGGAACAAATCAGTGTTGAGATATACTGTTTATTCCAATTGGTACTACCACGATAGGAGTGCGAGATTGGCTATTGTGTCAGGAACACTCGCCAACTTCCTTCTTTCTCGCCGCGTTCCACATATTTTTTAGAAATGAGCTGGTCAAGTAGTTTTTGGATTGCTGTGACGCTGATTCCAGTTTCTTCTTTCATGTCTGCAAGTGTCAGTGTCGGTTGAGTACGCATGGCGTTCAGGATTTTAGTATAGTTGGGCGTGCGGAAAGCAATCCGTTTTCCATCATACCACCAGACATTTTCATTTTTCTCGCTTACAAACAATACATCGTTATATATCTCAGTTGCCACCAATTTATTGAAATATTTAAGGAATGGATGTATATTCTTGATATCTGCATGTGCTCCATCACTTGGTACCGGACCAACTTCAAGATCTGCCTGATGGAGAGCTTCAAGATATTCGCTTTTCTTACGGCTGCGGACAACAATCATCGGGTAATTGTGGCGAGTGAGAATATAATTTACCATCAGTCGGGCGATACGCCCGTTGCCGTCTTCAAATGGATGTATGCGGATATAGCGGTAGTGGAATAACGCGGCCAACTCAACCGGAGATAGTTTCCCCTCCTGTTCTGCGGTGTTGTACCAGTCAACCAAGTCAGCCATAAGTCCAGGAGTTTCCTCCGGTGAGGCGTACTCGAATCTATCCCCGTATCTTGTGATTACATTATTGGGGCGTGTCTTGTATTGCCCTGCGTGTATAACATAACTTGTCTGCACCCCTCCGGGCAAATTACGATAGACGGTGTAATTCTCGCGTAAGAGTGTTTTGTGCAATGTTCGGATGAAATTCTGCGTTAACGGTATCTCTTTAATAGCGGCTTCCTCTGTCATCATCCGCAGACCGACATTGCTTGCTGTCATCTCCTCCACGTCGCGCACATCGGCCTCGCCGATTACCTTGCCGAACAGTAACAGGATTTCTGTCTGCCCATAAGTCAGTGTGTTACCCTCGATGTGGTTACTGTTATAGTTAAAATCCACAGTAAAACGACGGCTAAGCCTCTCCCTGTCTTTCTCAATCAGCGGCTGTATGTTCTGCCAAGCGGCAAGTGCCTTTTTGATATTAAGATACTTCATGTGAAATTGTTGTTACATCCGTACAAAGATAATAATAAATCTCTAAAAAGGTTGTATATGTATAACCTTTTTTGGTGTTTTTTGGGGATGTAATATGGAAATTGGAAATGTAAAATGGAGGGGCGGCAATGGTTGTGTGCGGGCCTTCGCTGTCGCCGTGCCGTGACTGCGCGCTCTCCGCGGCTTGCATCGGAGTTCTTATGGGTGTCCGTGTCCGCCAACTCCGCGCTGCGCGCTCCGCAGGCGGTTGTAAATAAACCGCGCGTCCCGCGCTCTCCGGGGATAGTGGATGTAAAATGGATGGACGGCGGTTAGAGCCACAAAACGCCTTTTCAGCATGCTGAAAAGCTTTCAAATGTTTTTAGCGATTGAACAACAATAATATACACCACTTTTAGCCTACTTTTTTGCAATTAGTCCGCAATTAGTCCAATTAGTCCGCGTCCCGCGCTGGGCGGGGATGAAAATTGAAAAGCCTCTGAAATCGGGGTGATTTCAGAGGCTTGCTGTGATTTGATGTTTTGTAGGGTGACCCCGGAGAAGCCGGGGTGTATCGTTGTAACTAAGTAGTATTCAGAATATTGTAATGCCGTTATATCCGTTGTTCACGAATTGCACACGACACTATTTCAATGTTCTTCCCCATTATTCCATTGGGATAATGCAAAGTTAATGCTTTTTCGCCGATTACCAAGCATCTATGGCGTTAAAATATCATACCGTCAGAGCATGGCGGCAATCTGTTTTTCGACGGCAGTGCGTATAAATGAATTGATTGAAACGCCTGCTTGTTTGGCAAGATATGCCACGCGGGTGTGGATGTCGGGAGTAAGACGCACGTTAAGTGAGCCGGAATAACTTTTGTGGGGTTCGATGCCTTCCTCGGCGCAATAAGCAAGGTAATCATCCACCGCTTCGTGAAAGGCGTTGGTGAGTTCGGCAACGCTTTCGCCCTCAAAGTTCACAAGTCCGTCGATGCCTTCGATTTTACCGAAGAATACGCCATCGACCTCGCTGAATGCAACCGAGCCGATAAAATCCTTATATTTCAATGTATTCATATCAGTCCTTCGTTTTTAAGATAATCATAAACCTACTCTATTGTAAATAGTTTAGTGTCAGAAATTTTGTATTGATGTCTCCAATATTGCAGTTCCTTTCCACTCGATTTGTTCTTCTTGCGAATTGGTAATGATATGAAGATTGTCGCAGTGGAGTTCTTCTGCGGCTTCGACAAGGGCGTCGAGTTCGCGTTTGCGGGTTTTCTCAGAGGTCATATCGTAGCAGACCTGTATCAGTTGCTCTACTTTCGTGCCTTTGCGGGTGACAAAATCTATCTCTTTATCGTTGCGGGTGCGGTAATAGAACAGCGTCTGCCCGGGGATGTAGCCACGACGCAGGAGTTCTACAAAGACTTGGTTTTCCAACAGTCTTCCGAGGTTTTCGCTTAGATTGAACGCTGTGCTTTGCACAAAGCCGTTGTCAACGACATATGCCTTTTTCGGAGCCTTGTTCATCAGTTTCAACTTGTTGTTGAAGCGTGGCAAATAGAAGAACAGGTAAGGCTCGTTGAGATAGTCGCAGAATTTCTTTGTAGTCGCCACACTTGACATACCCAGTTCACCTGCAAGTTCGTTAGCAGAAATCGGATTGCAGAAGTTTGACAACAGATATGTGGCAAGGTTGTATAAGTCGGTCGTATTCCTTACATTATGACGTTGGGCGACATCTTTCAGCAGAATTGAATCAAACAGCGTGGAGAGATAACTCTTGGTGATGCTACGAGCCGGGATTGTTTCAGGATACCCGCCGTTTCGCATATAGTCATCTGCCAGCACTATTGCCTGTGTCGCCTGTTCCTCGCGGTCTGGGCTGATGTTTTTCCACCTCATGGTTTCTTCAAGGCTGAAAGGCAACATTTCAATCTGGAGATAACGCCCTGTCAGAACTGTTGCCATTTCACTGCTCAACATATTGGCATTGCTGCCGGTTATTATCAGATTCTTTCCCCGGCGATATAGCTTGCTTACCCACAAATCCCAATCAGGAAGATTCTGAATTTCATCAAGCAGCATGAAATCATAATCGGGATAGACATCATCAAGAGCCGACATTGCCAGATCCTCGTCCCACTTTTCGAGCAACTGGTTATCGTCAAAATTGAGGTAAGCAAAATTCTTGCCTTGCAACATCAATAGAGCAAAAACGGATTTACCTACGCGGCGAGGGCCAGTTATAAGTTTTATAAGCGGGTTTTGCAAAAGTTCGTCAGCGTCATACTTTGTATGCCGTTGCTGATAAGGTCGCGACAACAATTCGTCACGTTCCGCCCGCTGATTGAGTATCGTTGTTTTCATTACAGTCCGTTTTAGACTGCAAATATAGCGATTTATATTCAATTAAATTGTTGTATTGAACAAAATTCGGTTTGTTTTATTCAATAAATCGTAAGATATTAACAAAAAAGGCGTGCTGAACATGCTTTTTAACGAAGGCTCTGGTACTGCCTATACAAGAAAACGTGACAGCACGCTATGCTTGAGCATAGCATAACTTTCACGCATTTGCTCTTGTATTCAAAAATTTACCAGATTTCTTTGATAGAAAATCATAGACAAGCCTAATTAGCTAACAATGCTTATTTTCAGTGCAATAAGCATTATTGGAGTTGCGACGATTTTCCTGCTTTTGACCCGATTTTCTCAAAAAGTACACCTTTTGTACCCTCAATTATGGACTGTAGTCAGAGGGTAAATGTTAAGGTCTGTAAACAGCGATTTTCAGATTAATATGCCTCGGATTATCTTTGCGCAAAATTATAATTGTATGGCAAAAATAGAAAATCGCAAGAAGCAGAATCCCAAGCTACGGCAATCGGAGTTGAGCGATGGTCGCGCCAGCCTTTTCCTTGAATATTATCTCGGACGGACTGAATCGCCCGTGCTTGACGAGGACGGCAATCAGGTGTTTTACACCGAGGGAGCGATGGCGGGTAAACCGAAATATCAAATCAAACACTCCCGCAAGAAAGAAAACCTCAACCTGTATATCTGGCTTCATCCCCGCAACCAGCAGGAGCGTTTGCAGAACAAGAATACTCTTGCCCTTGCTGAAAAGATACGTTTTGAACGTGAGCAATCTTTCCTTGAGGACAGGGAGGGCTATCGACTCCGCAAGGATATGGATGAGGACTTTCTTGAGTTCTGCAAGGAGTTCATCAAATCCCCGTCACTCACTAAATACACCCGCATAACGCTCGGGCACGGTTTGCAAAAGTTTATGACCTTTCTTGCCGACACGCCGAGATATTCTCTCTACAAGAATAATCTCAAGATGACACAACTGACGGTTGACATGGTGGCGGCTTATGTGGAGTATCTGAAAGAAAACGGAACAGGCGACGGTCCGAAAATCTATTTCCGAATGTTCAAGCGTATGGTTACGGCTGCCGTTGACAAAGACCTCATCAAGAAAAATCCATGTCGGGGATTTGTGTTGAAGAACGACAACATGACGCTTCAAAAGGAGATTCTTCTGCCGGAGGAAATACAGCAGCTTGTGGCGACACATTTTGAGGGAGAGAAACCGGAGATTCACCGTGCGTTCATCTTCGGTTTATACACCGGGGTGCGTTGGTGCGACACAAGCCAGCTGACCTACCGCAATGTGGATTACTCAACCCAGACATTGCGGTTCCAGCAGCAGAAGACAAAAGACCACAGCAGCCGAAGCTGGGTAATCGTTCCGTTGAACGACACCCTTATCCGTCTGATCGGCGAGCCGGATAACGACAACTTTGATGAACGTATATTCAAACTCCCGCATTACAACATCTGTAACCTGTATCTTCGTAAATGGGTAAAGGCGGCAGGCATCAGGAAGAAAATCACATGGCATTGCGCCCGGCACAGCTTTGCGGTGAACGTCCTTACCAAAGGAGCGAATATAAAAACGGTGTCAAGTCTCCTCGGACACACCTCCATAAAGATGACTGAGCGATACCTCCATGTTGTTGACAGCCTGAAACAGGATGCAATCAACTCCCTCGGTGAAATTAACTATGCGCCGATGTAAGGAAACAACCATCTTGCCCGAAGCCGATAAGTCAGCAATGATTTGTCAGCTTTTTTCTTTTCGCCGCCAATCACAATGAAAACAAAAAATGAAAAATCGGAGTGTGAAATCGGCAACGGGGATTACGACTTTGGAGTAAGACCAACCAATATACTGCAAGGGTTTTGAGCTGCAAAATCAATTTCATGCAGCTCAAAACATAACTTGCAGAATCCCGACGGATTCCGTTGCGACTGACAGAATCAGAAGGCTTGATAGCACCAAATTACAATAGACTCCATACAGCAAAGACAGCCTGTAATCGGGTTAGCCGACTGTTTCAATTATTTACCACATCAATAGTGGTAAAATCGAACTTCTTGCAATGAGGAAGAATAAGGTTCGGTTCAAGATAGTTGATATAACAATACGCGATACATTATGCTTTCGAGATTGTAATTTGGTTAATATACATTGTTACAAGTAGTTCCTTGTTGAGATCTTGATTGCAAAGATGCTGTTAGTACGTATTGACGTATGAACGTACTGACGTACTAATGTATTGATGTATGAACGTATTGATGTATGAACGTACTGACGTATGAACATCTGAACGTATGGATGTACACACGTATGAACAGATGACTGAATGAACTTATGAGCAGAAGGATGTCAAGCCTTATGGATGAATGACAGGAAGTATTGCCGTTTGAATGTCTTGCAGATTTGCCATTCATATGATTGTCCGTCTGACTTACCATCCGACCGATTGTTACACGGATACCTTAGAATTAAAACGGTCGGATTACGGCTGATCAACGCACATCCGACCGAAATTTCTGTCGGATTCGATAAAAATTTGATGAAGGGACGTGTAATAGTCCCCAAAAACAGCTACTACACATACTACTACACGATAAATTTGTGAACTACACCTATATTACACCATGATGGCTGTCGTTACACGTTTAATCCGTCGATTTTGATAGATACCATAATCTGTTTTTAGATACAATTATATTTTCTTGCCCCATCTCTCTAAGTATATTACGAATCAAATCAGAATTCTGCTCTCTTGTATTACGACCGGGAAGGGTGCCCTGAAGATATTCAAGAATTGCATCCCGTTTTGCCCCGTCAGCACCTGCATTCTGAATGTATTGCAAAATCATATGCTTGATTTTATCGCGTTCAAGACCTCTCACTTTCGTATATTGCGGAAGCTGTCTGGAGGCTTTGGCCACACCAAGGGATATGGTGTAGTTCGGAGCCTCTCCCTCAATCAGACCGCGCTTAAGGAGATCTTGTGCTATCTCATCGTCAATCCGATGCCCTTTCTGAATGGCATCAAGAGAAATGCAGTCGTGCAGAGTCAGAGTGTCATTGTCTTTGAGCAGTTTGGTGTACCGCTCATTTATGGCATTACCATATATGCGGACCGCAACCTCTTTCTTCGCATTGTCAATCTCATAGTCCGGCATCGGGAATCTACGCTCCATCTGTTCGGTAAACATCTTTTTGATTCCCCGGCTTACCGTGTCAATCATGTTGAAATGCACCATAGCCTTGCATAGACAGGCGTTGCGGAAGAATCGCTGCGGGCCATTGGTGGCAAGTGCATTTTCCAATGTGCCGGGAATGAAGGAACCTCCGTTGGCATAATAAAGAAATCCCGGATTCTCAACGAAGTTTATGCGCTGACGCAGAGTGTAGTCCTGATGGGCTATGCAATTATGCAGTGCCTCACGGATAGTGTAGTCATCATACTGTTTCATCGTGTCGGGAAACAACGTCCCACCCGGCATCTCACGCAAGGTCAGATTATGTATCTTGGCAAGAATTTCATCCACCGTCAGGATAAACGGCACAGAGAAATGTTCATAATCCACCACGTCCTGTTTATCGTCACGGAGAGTCCATGTTACTTCCGCGACTGCCGGACGCAGCTTGCTGTCCGAGAACATCTTGCCAAGCAATATTATGGCTGCGCGGGTAAGTTTACCATTGACCATCAACTCGCACTTGCTCAGGAATTCTTCCGTCGACCAACGGTTGACCTCCTCAGCCGGAATACGGCTATGCACCTTCTTGAACATCTTTCGAGCCTTAGCGATAGCCACCTCATCAAGATCATCAATCGTTGCATCGAGCACAATTTCCGCAGACCAGTCAGGAGCCGGAGTCTGCCGACGAATTTCATCCTGCTTGGACTGATTAAGCGGTTTGAGGCTTTCTCCGTCACGACCGTATGCGATTCCTTTCCACTTCATCACGATATTACGTGGCGACGCCGGAATCTTGAACATCAGAATTCGCTTTCCATCTACCTCAATCGGGATAATCTCACGGAAAGTCTGCCCGTCGGTAGTATGCTGAGAGAAATCGTGCTTGAGATTGTTGAGAGCCCCTTCACCGTTTTTATATGACGTGCCGACAATCTCATGCTTTTTCTCATCATAACCAAAAATCAGCCACGCGAAATCGAGTCCGCGAAGATTCGCCTCATTGCTCAACGCCGAGAAATACTTGCCCAAGTCATCAAAGTCGAAGTTGTTCTCCGCTTTCTTAAACTCGACCACTTCCGATTCCTTATGCTGAATCAAGTTAGTGAATATGTTGATGTATTCGATTGCCATTACTGCGTCTATTATGTAGTAACTGAAACAATTGGTAATCAGATTACCTATAAACTATTAAGCGATTTGAAAAAACTCTTTTTTTGAGCTGTCCAATCACTGGTCTTTGGACGGTCAATTAGTTTATACTTGTCAAGTAATTCATCTCTAAGCTCATCTAATGCTTCATCATTATCGAGTTTTGCACCTTTGCTAATCTCATAAAGCCAGCCCATATCCGCAAAGTCACTTTCAGGAAATAAAAAAGGTTTTACTTCCTTATCCAATACCCATGCACCACCCATTTCATTTAGGCAAATGGAACTATTGAGATAATTATCTGAAATCATAAAGAAAACATAATCGCAAAATAACAATTGCTTTTGTAAATAATCGCGAATATCTTTCCCTGTTTTTATTCCAGTCGCCTCGATGGATGAACAAAGGACATCAGTTGGTTGTAATCCACAACCTAATCGAAGAATCAAGTTTATAAACGATTCAACAACTGATTTGTCCTTAGACGAATGACTGATAAATATTTTTACAGGGCTATCATTAGAAGCTATTGAAGCATTACTTGTCTTATTTTCTTCAGCGTTGATTTTTGCGCTAATTATATTTATAATGGCGATTATTCCACCGAAATCATATGCATTTATTCTGGTTACACCAGATAATCCAGGAAGATATGTCATAAGATTATCAGATTCTATTGGAAAATCTGACTTTGTAAAATGCAACAGATCAACTATGTCCTTATTTAATTTTGCTAAATAATTGCAGATGCCACAATTATTGCATCTCCCAGAATTGATACTGCTTCTGATGTGTTCAATTGTAGACTGGACCGTTGTCAAGGCTGCTCGAAGTGAGATACTGTTCTCTTGTATCATAAGGCTCAACATTACTTGTTTAGTCAATATGCGGCATTTCTTGGATTATCTCACCTTTAAGTAGTTTACCGTTAGCATGCTTATTGCGCTTAATGCCATCAGCGCCCCAAGTCCCCCATTGTTTGAAGAAGAAACGTGCGCCTTGCGCCTCAACTTGTTTCATAATGTTCAATGCCCATTCCTCTTTCATGGGTCGGGCTTGTGGTCCGCTTTCACCACCTACAATAACCCAATCAATTCCAGTTAAATCAAGTTCGCCAAGATCTTCCACTAATGGCTCACAAGACAGGAATTTAACCGAAGCCGGTAAGTTACGCAAGTAGTCAATTCTAAATCGAGAAGACTGAGCCTCGACAGTAACGCCAAGCCACACATTATCAGGGATTGAACGAGTAGTAAAATATTCTGCCATGCGTTCTGCTCTTTTTGTAAGAATCTGATAGCGATGTTGGGGTGTACTTTTAATTACATCAAACATCTTATCTATAAATTCAAACGGGACATTTTCATGAAAAATGTCACTCATTGAACATACGAAAATATTATGGTTTCCTCTCCATGTCAAAGGTTCATTTAGACATCGTTCATGGAGTGTAACTATAAAGCCATTTGCATATTTCTCTTGCCCCATCGCTTTTAGACGTCGAGCCATAACCTCCGCATAGCAATGTAGGCATCCTGTTGATTTCTTGGAACAACCGGTAATGGGATTCCAAGTTTTATCAGTCCATTCTATTTTAGTCGTTCTCATTTGAGGCTAAAATTAATATTTTTGTGATCCTTGTAGATAGCCGAATAATTCACCAGTGGAGAGCGGGAATTGTAAGTGATTAATCCTTCTTTCTTCATTTCTTTAATCTCTTCCAATGCATGAGATGGAATATGTCCTTCCTCCATCGTGAATAAGAAAGCGTCCTCATTTGTTCTAATCACCCGAGCCAATATTTGTTCACGTAATTTCTTTTTAAAACGCTCTATCTTTGTTGGTATATGCATTTCATCTCCAAACAAATTTGGACTGCTATGTTCTACATCATTGTCAATATCAAAATTTGCGCATCCATTAATCCCATTAAGTTTCCACGCAGTCGAGAGAAATTTATCGACAGCTCGAATATGACTAGCACCAAAAATTATACCATAAATATTAGAATCCTTCTTAATAGTGAAAGGATATAATTTTACGCCTGAATTAAATGGGATTCTTTCTTTTAATTGTTGTAAGATACTTTCGTGGATATATTTATATGGTTGAGCACGAGCTCTTTCCATGTCTATTTTAAGATTCATTTGGAACGCCTTTTCTTCTCCAAATCTAACGAAATATGAAGATGAAAGATAATACAAGAAATCTGTACATTCCGCTGAACAAAGATCTGAGAAATATTCTTCAGAAGCAAATTTTATTCCATTTTGGTCAATTATAGCAAGAGTTGGATATTCTTGAATGATATCCAATACTTCAGGGAAAAGAATTGCAAAATCTTTGTTAGTTATTTTATAGGATAGTTGGTGGTATTTGATGATTTTTTGTAATTCGGATGATGTCGAAATGAATTCTTTAACAGCTTTATTGAGTTGTTCGTATTTCTGCTTGTCTAGTTCATTAAACCAAATACATATTCTTGTTTTCTTAGCTAATATATTCCCATATTGATTGATAATTTGTTGCAGAATTCTTATTGGAGAAGCAGGGACTCCTTTTATATCGTATCCTGGTCCTGCGAAGAAATCAAAAATACATATAGTTTGCCCAGGTTTCCCCATAATCATAGTCGGAAGCCATTCCTGAGTATATATTTCGAAGATTCTCAACTTAGTAATTGTTTCCTCGTCAAATGGTTGTTCGTGAATGTTACGTGCCATGGTATGAATCTTTTAAAATGCGAAGAATTTGTCTTGCATTCGATTTTTGAGGTTGAACTTTTTGGTAGAGTCGAGGGCGCGCTCTATGCAGATGAACTTTGTGTCGGTGTTTTGCATAAAGTAGTCAACGGTGGAATCACTAAGTGAGTTATCAACGCAGATGTATGCCTCTTTTGCACCATCAGTAGCGAGATAGACTGTATTGTCTGTAAATGATGGTTGCAATTCCAGTTTGTATGTAAGCATAAATCCACGGGAAATAAGTATTTCCGTGATGAGTTCCTGATCATCGAAGCCCATAGAAAGTTGCTGTTCCTTTTCTGCAACGTACTTGTGGAAAAGCGCAAGATTCTCTTCTTCTGACTTGTCAGGGTCAGGAGCGAAGTCGGTGCGGGGGAATGAGGATTTTGCAAGAGTGAACACTCTGAAACCAAGTTGATTCAACTGTTGCTGATCTTCTGGAGTTGGAATCCTACCGTCATAATCCGATTTGATCTTTTCTGCAACGGCTTTGTTACGAGCGATAGTTATATCGCTGATTTTCTTGAAGCCCGCACGTCGAGCATTGCTGTTTTCATCAGTTGTTTGTGGAACTTGAACAAGAATATATTGACGATGACCATTGTCTTCGATATTTAATTCGGCAACTGCTTGTCCTGTAGTTCCTGAGCCACCAAAAAAATCCAAAACTATTGAATCATCAGCGGATCCTGCTCTTAGGATGTGCTTTATGAAAAACACAGGCTTCGGAAATGGGAAAATATCTCCCATGCCCAATAACTCCATGTCATTTTGACTTGATTTGAACTCGTTTTCATTTAAAAGCGTACGAAGTTTTTTGCCTTCTGCCATACGCTGTTTGAATTGAACAGACCATTCACCGTTTTCTTTATGAACGAATCTGATCTCTCCTGCTGCCTTATCTTCAAGAAACCTTTTTTCACTTCTGAACCAATTTCCTTTTAACATGGTGCCATCAGGCGCTTCTATTAGATATGGTATTGTCGCAGTACAGGACCGTTCCATCGTATCCCAAAAGTATTTCCCCTTTTCGTCTTCATAAGCATATCTTTTTAAGTACGCCTCATCAAAAGGAATGAACATGTTGGGTAATGATGAGATTTCTTTGGCATATACAATCACGAAATCATTTTCGATTGCGAAATATTTTGATGCGCTCCCTCCTCCTGCTTTTGTTCTACGAGAAAGAATTGAAAGAAAATTTTCTTCACCAAATACTTCATCGCATATTTTACGCATATGGTGAAGTTCATGTTCATCAATCGACATGAATATTACACCATCAGGGCGTAGCAGGTTGCGGGCAACCAATAGGCGGCTATACATCATGTCAAGCCAATTGCTATGGAAACGACCACTTGCATCGGAATTGGTATCGAGGCTAATACCTTTTTCTGATTGTTCTGTTCTCTCCCAATAGGCTTGACGACCTTCGGAAAAATCGTCATTGTAAAGGAAATCTTCACCCGTATTATATGGTGGGTCTATATAGATTACTTTAATCTTGTTTCGATAACTATTCAGCAAGATTTTTAGCACTTCAAGATTCTCGCCTTCAATGATGATGTTATCCGTTGTTTCTGGATTCACACTCCGTTCCTCATCATAATGCAGAGTGGCACGAGTCGGCATGAAAGCGTTACGTTTGGCCTTTGATTTGCCAAACCAACGGAACTCATAGCGTTCAGTCTCGTCTACGCTATCTAGGGTTACAGCCTTTTTGACTTCATTGATGTCAAGTTTGCCTTCTTGCGTAAACCAATCCGGAAACATTGTACGTAATGTTTCAAGGCGTTCAGCATTGATGTCTGGCGACTGTATGATATGGTCTTTATATGTTTCCATTGTTGTTTATTGTCTGGTTGGCTTGCGCCTTGAAAGTATCAAATTCTTTAATCGGAGCTTTATAGTAAGCTTCTATTCCGAGTGATTTAAAATGTTTGACAGCGCACTTAATACGTCCGATTTCATGAGGAGTCAAAGCTCGAGCGTCATTAATATCATCTGTGCCTTTTATCTCGACAACGAAATAATATTCTTTATCTTCATTAGGGCTGCTCAATAGTCTTTTATGCAAAACGACCCCAAAATCAGGTTCATAGTTCCCTATCGGGGTCGGTATTTTATACCATGATGGGAATTTGAGAAAACACAGAACTTCAGTATTTGTGATTTTGTCTGCCTCTTTCGCAAATTCTTTCTCGTATAGACTGTCATAAAGGGACTTATCCCATACTCCATGATTAGGAGTGGCTATCCAGTCTTCGCATCCGTCTTTGGAAAAATCATCGAACTTAAACTCATAGATGTTTACGGTAGGAGTGTATTCTATACAACGCACCAATTCGTCAAGCTGAACCTGCCGAATCTTAAAGACAGCCTGCTCCATGAAAACAGGCGGATTTTTGATATATTGATCCTGATTGTTGATTCCGGCAATAATCTTGAGGACAGATGTGTAACAGAGTCCCGTCTTTTCGCTGATTTCCTCAACAAGATCATGAGGATTAAACTTGGCTCTACCTACATAAGATTGAGAGCCATAATACTCGGCATTATTCAGATTACCAATATCCGTTATCCTCATACTTTGGACTTCAAGAGTATAGTCATTGATTCGTATTTCGTTCAGTGATTCTATACTTCTTCTGATTAACTCTTCCTCGTCCATGTGGATTCGGTAAGTAGTTTTTCTTGCGACGACATTCCAAAAGCGACGGAATATGCTCATGAAAGTTTCGTCTTTCTTTAATTTGAACGTCACCCGGTTTAACCGTTTACCCTTATGGGTATGTTTCGGTTTTGGAATGTTGCCTCCTATTCCATATTGTTCCTCGTATTCTTGTTGATAGCTACGAGCAAAAGTCTCGTAAGTTTCATTTGGGACAATTGTGAGTTGGTTAATTTGCTCTTCTTCTGGCGTTTCAGCACTATCGTAAACACGCTCTCCGCTTTGGTTTACGCAAATGCGAAGTCCTCTGCCAATTTCCTGACGTTTTTTGTTGTCAGAATAGCTTTCGTTAAGAGTTGCAATGCCAAACACATTGGGATTATCCCAGCCTACACCTAAAGCGGAATGGGAAAAGATAAACTCAATCGGACTCTCAAAAGAAAGAAGTCTCTGTTTGTTATGCAGAATCTCATCAAAAATCTCTTTGTTCTTTCTGCAAGCATCCTCTTTATCGGTGTATTCGCCTTGCGTGGTCTTGGCAAAATAAAAACCTTGCGCAGCCAGTACATCGGAATCAGCAGGCTGTTTGCCATCATTAAATTCAGCATAGACTTGGCGATACTTCTGCTCAAAAAGTTGCTTGATTATAGGTCGCTCGGGACTCATATAGTTAGCAACTCTATCAATGAATATCAATGAAAGATTTTTGATGCCCTGCGGTCGCAGTCTATTCCGATTCTCAAAATGACGTCGAATTAGCCATTCAAGCTGCAATGCCCAAACTTGTTCCTTGTTTGAAGATGATGAACCCTCAATAATTTCAGACCCATTTGTAAACACAACGTGCCATTTACGGTCAGTCATTGATTTGTAGATTCTACTGATAGTATAATCACAATATGACTCGTTGCCGGATTTGTCAGCAAGGTTATCATCTTTTTTCAGCAGACCGGACTCCTTGAACTCAAAACGACCTTTGGATTTATTGAGCTTCCATAGTTTTAACTTAACCTTGACCTGAGTAGAAATTGACTGGACTTGACTAATCTCTAATTTCAATGTTGCCTCATCATTGCTTTCTGAAACGGTCAAGACTTCCAATTTCTTCACCAATCCAAGTCGGTAACTTTCAGCCGGAGTCAGTTGGTACAATACATTCTTTTTAACGGCATGGGTAGCAGAATAACGAAGTTTAAACAGAGGCTGGAGCTTGGCTATCCATTGCTTAGAGTTCTCTGTATCCATACCCTCCTGAGGCTCATCCATCAATATTATCGGATGTGTCTGAGCTAAGGATTCAAGATGTGGTAGATTGTTAAACATATCCTCACGATCAACCTGATTCAATATATTGTTCTCAGAGTTGAAAGATGCCATAGTCAGCACCATAATCTGAAGATTGTCTGATGTTATAAAATCGTGAAGGAGGCTTATTTTTGAACTGTCGTAAACAAAAACATTAGGGGCTATATCGTACTTATCCGATAGCTGCTCTTTGAAATTCTCAAAAGTATCAATAACACCCTGTCGGATGGGGACAGAGGGAACGAGGACAATAAATTTGCTTAGACCGTACTGTCTAAATAGCTCATACGCAGTTTGAAGATATGTAAGCGTTTTTCCCGTGCCTGTCTCCATTTCAATACAAGCATCATTCTCATTTACCAGAAATGCCTGTGTATCTAAGACGCCATTCTCATGGATAATGCTTTGTATGTTATCGTTTATTTGTTGGCTTGATAAGGAGCATACATTCATGTGAATATCCTCATTGTGTGCGTTGTCGTAAGTATTACGCTCCATGCCACGAAAGATGTCAACCACACTTCGTATGGCTGTCATTTGATGTTGAGGATTTTCAAGTTTGAATTTCATAAAAACAATAAAGAATAACCGACTATATGGATTCTATGAATTCCTTATTCAGCAATTCATCTAATTCAACATCAAGTATTTTTGCAATCTTAACCAATAGGGCAATATCGGGCTGTGATGAGTTGGTACACCACTTGGAAACAGTAGAAGGGTTAATGCCCAATTCTGTTGCCAGCCATTTATTCGTTTTTTGTTTTTCTGCCAAAACTACTTTTATTCGATTTATCCTTTCAATCATAACATAAATTCTTTGACTGCAAAATTAATGAAAATATTTCAGTCCGCAATAGCCAAATGAAGTTTCTGCTTATTCCAAGAGTATCAAACCCTCTCCTCACTGAATAGCGAAGTCATTGTAAGATAATATAGGTTGGGAAATCTGAATTGTGAGGAACCTAAAATATGAAGATATGGGGATAAAAGGCGCAAATCGGCGCAGTTAAAAATATCTAACGGATGACAATTATTTCAAATTCATTTTCTCTTGCTTGCCGTCTTCTTCTCTCAAAGTACACTATTAGTACACTGCAATCTATAGATAGCGCTGATAATCAACATGGTTACGGATGTATATGGAAATTTACCAGATTTTCGTCAAAACAAAATGCGGTGTTATGTTATGAATATCATTGATACGATTGGCTCTCCAATCGCTATTCTTTGCTGTTTTGCGTTGCAAAGTTACGCATTTTTATCGAGGTAATCAAGCCTCAATTTCTCCGTCAGGATCTTAACCCTACAATACAATATGCTTTATTCTGCCGGATAGGGACATTACAAAAATCGCTGAAACTGTCTTAGTTTCAGCGATTTGCTTGATTTTGCCGTTTGGCTTTGTGACCCCGGAGGTTTCGGGGTTATGACTTTCAATGCACTGATTTACAAAGATTTAGAGAAGCAGTTGAGAGCCGACTCACTAATGACTCATTCTGCTATTTCAATGTTCTTCTCCGAAATAATATTTCGGTATTGCAAAGTTAATACTTTATCTCCAATTATCAATGAGCCAAAGCGTTAAAAATACCTTTTACTCACGATAAGATAATTTTTCAGGCTCACGGTTCAAAATGCCATATTGCCCCAATAACCCCTATCTGCCCGCTTGTCCGACTCACGGATGATTTGAGGATGAAATCAACGGATTTTTCGGTCTGTTTCAAATACGGATTATCTCCTTTGTCAACAGATGAACGGTCGAAGACGGGTTGGCATAAACCTCTTTACCTTTGGCGCGTGCCGCAGCATCATTTATGTTCTCAATCAGTATTCTTTTCATCGCCGTTGAAAATTCTCCTTTGGAATAAGCCGGGTCTTTGCTTCTCAAAAGAGCCAGACACTCTGATGACGATATTTCACGGTTGACATCAGCATAGTGCAGCAGAAACCAATATTCTATACAAGGATTGGAAAGCAGAAGTATGGCATCCTTTATCTTTGACAGATGAGAGAGTATACCGGGCACATCAAGGTCGAACATCAGAAATGTCTTGTCGGCTGATGTTGTAAACCTCTCCCTTTTGCATCTGTCGATATACGGCTGGGATATATTGGAATCGCTCACTCTTGCAATGATTTCAACCGGCACACGAAAACTGCGGCGCAGCAAATCAACGTATGCCGCCTCTGTTTTACCTTCGCAGAAAACGAAGAATGTCGGATTCATTTTCTTACCTCTCGGCTGTTTCGCTTTTCGTGCCATAGTCAGATGTTTTCAAATTAGTTGACATAAGGCACTGCGTCAAAACGCCCCTGAAGATAGGCTTTCTCCAGATCCATCTTCTCGCGGAAGTCCTTGTAATCAAAAAGTGAATAAAGGTCACTGGAGCCGTCATCGCGCTTATTCACAAAGAAAATCTGGTCTTTTCGGAAGCGTGTCATGTCAAGCAGATGGGTGTTGTGTGTCGTAAATATGAGCTGCGCCGACCTGCTGTTGTGGAACAGGTTGATGAGATACTCGACAAGCCGCGTGTGCAGGCTCGTTTCCACTTCGTCAAGAAACATTGTCTTATTATTACGGACAACATCCATTACCGTGAGCATTATCCTGAACAATATTTTTGTACCTTCAGATTCTTCCGTATTGAAGTCAAACGGAAGTAAAGGATTGCGGCGATGGAATGTCGTCAGTTCGCCGTCTTTGTATGAAAACTCCACAATGTCGCTGTCGGCAGCTTTAAGGACACGAAGAACCGCATCCTTATTATCTCCGAGGAATCTGTCTGTCACCGCTGATGTATTGCCGCGATAACTGAATACAAGCTGTTCGTTGAACCATCGGTATATCTCCTTTGCTTTGTCACGATCCATCTGGCTTGCACGCGACAGGAAAAGTGTTTTGCGTGAGGTATTCGACGCCACATCCATCGGACGGCGTATTACAGTAGTAAACTCATATTTCTCCTTCTTTCCTCCGGATTTACGCTCATCGCGGGAGAATATCAGAGCCTTCCGCCCTTTGGGATAATAGTAAAGGCTTTCGGTAATGATTTCCTCACGGGTGCAGGAAAAAGAATATTCATGTTCTATCTCGTTGACGATAAAACGTATATAGAACTCACTCGGAGCATCATCTCCGCCAAATTTGAACGGTTTGAAACCGAAACTGTCACCCTCATTATAGTTGTGAGAATCCAGAATCATATCCACCGCAGCCTTGACAGCCTTGATGATGTTGCTTTTGCCTGATGCGTTTGCTCCGTATATTGCAACAGTCTTCAAAAGTCGTTCACCGCCGACGCTAAATGTGTTTTCGGCAAGTGCGCGGGCTTCCTTTGTCTGTAGATTGGCAGCCTGTAAGTCAAGCGTTATTTTCTCGTTAATCGAGAAAAAGTTAGTGAGAGCGATTTCTAATACCATTTCAAATGCTGTATTTGGAATTATTTTGCAAATATAACACTTTAATTTGAATTATGGGTTTTCAGCTAAGAAAAAATAAATATCATTTGTCTGGCACTGCTGAAACGGATAGAGGCGTGGCGGCTCACGGTGTTGCCGTCGGTATTGCCGTCAGAGGGTGACGGTGAAGCGGGCTTCACTGACACCCTCCGACCGCACGCCGACTATGGGAGCCGGCTGAACACCGACTGCCTCATACGCCTTGTGAGATTGCGACAGGGATGTCGCACACACAAGACTTCTAATCGACAGCCCGTGTTCTTAACGCCTGCTCATTGATAAGGAATTTGAGCCGCCGCGCCACTCTCCGTTTGTTACGGCCCACGACGGCAAAGAATGTGTCGGTGCCGATCTCTCCATAAATTCCGTGTTCGTCCCCGCCACATACATTACCTTATACCGGGGCTGTCATAGCGGTTTCTAATGAAAGTATAGACATTATCATCGGTGAGAGAGTATGACATACATTAGAGTTTACGGATGTGTTATGGACATTGCTATTTTCTTACGGATAGCATTTTTTGTATGTCTGCCGTCCAGTGTCACCCACCGGGGCGTTGCCAGCTCTATGTTTATCGCGGATTATAATCGGGGTTCAAAGTCTGTTCGCTCGGAGTTGATGAACACGCCGGGACGGGATATTCTGTGGCATTTACCTGAAAAAATCTCCACAGCTCCCGGTGGTCGGTAGTATTTTTTTCCGGCAAGAGCCGAACATCCCTTTTTCTCCCGTCGTGCCTGCCGGTAAACGAGCGAACAAACTTCAAACAGCGATTATACGCATTAAAAAAATATCGCCTTATGACACACTGTATTATGCGCGGATCTGAAATTTTGGCAAAAAAGAAAAGCACTGAAAATCAAGTGATTTCAGTGCTTTGCGGCGATTTGCCATTTTGTCCTGTGACCCCGGAGAGGTCAATAAATATGAATGACAATGAATGTGTATAAACATTTATTGTCGGCGTCAAGCAAATGTAATACTCGTTATATCAGCATTATAACGACTGTAAGGTTGTACCGCAATTCAGCAATCAAGATTCAATAAGCAGTACGCAGATTTAAGTTTGGTGGACAAAATGTGGACAAAAATTTGGGATGGTGGACAACAATCGCTATCTTTGTTGCGTTCTTAATCTAAACGACCGTTCTATGGCTACAATCACACGAACCATATCCACAAAAGTTAACACTTCGGGCGAGGCGGAGATTCTGCTTCGACTGACTGTTTCACGCTCACTGCGTCTGCGTCTGAAAAGCGGAATCTACATGAACCCAAAACGCTTCAAAGATGGCGCGATTATCATGCCAAGAGCCAATCAAAAGGAGGCTAAGGCTCTTAATGAGATAGAGAAGCGCGTTACAACACTGGAGCAACTCATTGTATCTGCCTGTATTGACAATCCACAGGAAGATTTGTCGCAAGATTTCTTCCGTGACCTTATTGACCACTTCAACCACCCGGAGAAATATGAGGTGAAGAAAGTCGAGCTGACATTTTTCGAGCTGTTTAATGAGTATCTGGAAAAACATCCTCTGTCTCCGGCGCGAGCCAATCATTACAAGGTCCTCGCAAGGGCATTGCGTCGTTTTGAGATGTATGTTCAGAAAACCTCAAACCGCAAATATAAGATGACTATCGACAATTTCACAACCGAATGGATTGAGAAATTCGGCGATTTTCTCAAAGCGGAACCTGAATTGTTCGACAAATATCCCGAAATCTACCAAGAGGTTCCGGCTGTAGTCCGCACCCAGCGTAAACCCAAACGGCCGAAGCCAAAGGGAGCAAACACCATATGCTGCACATTCAAGCGTTTTCGCGCTTTCTATAACTGGTGCATAGAGCGAGGATACACACAAAACAATCCCTTTTCAAAGTTCAAAGGCATAGGCACTGAAAAATACGGCAGACCTTACTATATATCTGTCGCAGAAGTGGAAAAAATAGCCGATTTCGACCTGTCGGCAAATCCGTCACTCGCTGTTCAGCGCGACATATTTGTTTTTCAGTGCCTTATAGGATGTCGTGTTTCGGATCTTATGCGTATGACCGACAATAGTGTTATTGACGGTGCTGTTGAATATATCCCTGACAAAACCAAAGGGGAACGCCCGGAGGTGCTTCGTGTGCCTCTCAACCAACGCGCCAAAGATATACTTGAACGCTATTCGGGCATTGAACGTAAAGGTATGCTCCTGCCATTTATCAGTGCGCAGAAGTACAACGATGCTATCAAAAAGATATTTACACAGTGTGGCATCAACCGTATTGTAACAGTGCTGAATCCCACGACAGGCATTGAGGAGAAACGACATATCAACGAGATTGCAAGCAGCCATCTCGCCCGTCGTACCTTCATCGGCAATATCTACAAACAAGTGAAAGACCCTAATCTTGTCGGGGCACTCTCCGGCCACAAAGAGGGCAGCAAGGCTTTCACCCGCTATCGTGATATAGACGAGGAAATGAAACAAGATCTCGTTAACATCCTCGGATAATAGCCCTGAGTCCCAATAAAATTCGTAACTTTGCAAAATGAAATCCGAGCTGAAGAAATACGATAATATCAACGCTGATGACGCTCAATTTATCAGCGATATAAAGGCGATAGTATATACCGCCAAGCAAAAGGCATATCAGGCCGCTGATACATACCAAGTAGTCAGCAACTGGCTTGTCGGCAGACGTATTGTAGAACAAGAGCAACATGGCCGGGAACGTGCCGAATACGGCAAACGAATAATAGAGCTTGCATCAGAGGCGTTGACGGCAGAATATGGCAAAGGATATTCAGCTACCACTCTCCGCAATTATAGAAAGTTCTACCTCTCTTTCAGGGGATTGCAAATTCAGCAACCACTGCTTGCTGAATTTAAGAGTTGTTTTCTGAATCAGCAACCATTGCTTGCTGAATCTTTAGCAACCATATCAGACATGGAGTGTGCCTATCCAATGCCAAATAATCTCTCATGGATGCACTATGAGCGTCTTATGCGTGTAAAAAATGAGGATGAAAGAGATTGGTATCTGAGAGAAGCATCTACCGAAAACTGGAGCTACCGAACCCTTGACCGCAACATTGGCTCCCAATATTATCATCGTCTGCTTCAGACACCGGAATCAAAACGTGGTGAGGTCATTGATGAGATGCAACGACTGACAGCCGATTATCAGAAAGACCGACATAAATTCCTGCGAAATCCTGTTGTAGCAGAGTTCTTGGGCTTTTCGCAAGATGCTGCGTATTCGGAAACTAATCTTGAATCAGCAATTATCGACCATCTCCAGAAGTTCATCCTCGAACTCGGCAAGGGATTTGCTTTTGTTGCTCGTCAGCAGAGGATAAAGACTGACATGGGCGAGTATTACATCGACCTTGTATTTTACAACTATATCCTTAAATGCTTTCTGCTCATAGACTTAAAAAGTTCTCAAATATCCTATGAGGATGTGGGGCAAATGGATATGTATATCCGGATGTACGACGAGCTGAAATGCACCGAAAGCGACAACCCGACTATCGGCTTACTCCTTTGCTCGGAAACGAGTAAGGATTTGGCACGGTATTCAATACTCAAAGACAGCAAGCAACTCTATGCGGCCAAATATCTGACATACCTCCCGACAAGTGAAGAATTAACCGCAGAAATTGAGCGTCAGAAAGAGATTTTCGCCCTGCAAACGGGCAAATATCAAGATTAAAACCTTGCATTTTCTGCATTATCCGCATTTTGAGCTTATGGCGTAATGTATTCCAAAAAGATAATATTAAAGACTACTCTAAAAGATATTATATGGACAGGGAAGAACTTAAAAGGCTATATAATACGCCGGCAAATTTAAGATTAAAGCATATAGCGCTTTGCGTTATCGGAGTAGCTATTGCCATTCTAATCAGTATGATATTCCTTGTGGATAAGGTGTCTTGGCAATTATGGTACTTTATGCGCGGCTGTGCCGGAGTATTGGCAATCATATTTGTCATCATTGTGACAGCCCTTGTCTATCGTGTGAATCACGATTATATTACCGGGGACAGACGCGATAAAAAATGATTTATCTGTATCTGATGTATGCCTATATAGATGGGATTAGTTTAGTCGGGCATATATAAAGCCCGAACCGAACCAAACGAATATGAGATAGATCAATTTAAGGCAAAGCAGGGCTTTGGGAAAAGATAATCAGGTAAGGATTGTCGGCGTGTCGCTGATTTTTGGTAATTTTGCATACAGAAAGACTAACGTAATGAAAGCGCCAGACGAATTTTTTATACCCGACAATGAGATCAGACTCCCGGAGGAGCTTGATTACAGCCGCGTGGATGAATATATCCGCTCGGCTGAGGCGTTTTCGCGCTCGTCTTATCAGAGTGTCTATATCATCGACTATTTCAGGCAGAACTTCCTGTATGTGTCGCCCAATCCGATGTTCCTGTGCGGACTGTCGCCGGAACAGATGAAGGAGCTGGGCTATCGTTTCTATCTCGGCTATGTGCCGGAAGATGAGCAGCCGATGCTTCTGACGCTCAACAAAGCCGGATTCGCTTTCTACAACGATATCCCGGTCGATGAGCGTAAGGACTGGTATATCTCCTACGACTTCCACATTCTCAACGAGGGAAAGAAAATCCTTGTCAACCACAAACTGACGCCGCTTGCCCTCACCTCCGACGGCAGGATATGGCTTGCGCTGTGTGTCGTGTCGGCTGCCACACATACCGATGCCGGTCATATCGAGATGCACCGGACAGGCACATCGGTATTTTTTGAATACAATATCAGCTCCCGTCGCTGGAACAGACGGCAGATGCCAACGCTATCTGACGGAGAGAAATCGGTGCTGACCTTATCCATTCAGGGCTATACCATGTCGGAGATTGCCGACAAAATATGCCTCTCGCCCGACACCATCAAGAAATACCGTAAGCGTATATTCGAGAAACTTGAGGTGCGCAACATCTCGGAGGCGATAGTGGCTGCAACCAACAACAAGCTACTCTAAGTTCTTGCAGAGATAGAATCTCGGAAAATGCTTCACCTCGCGGCCGACGGCGATGTTGGCGGCTATCCGTGCGCAGATATGCGCCGCTGTCCGTTGTGCCGCCTCGCTCGTCCTGCCCTTTCTTATCGCCAGCAGAGCGGACTGTAACCAGTCGCAACCCTCCATATTCCAAAAAGCGCAATACCCGGCCATATACTCGGCAACCCAAAGACGCGCATTTGCCTTGCCGTGCAATTCGTTGTCATCGCCCGGCATCACTACTATTGCACCGGCTCCGTCAACAAAATCAAAAGGATATATTATCGGTATGGCGGCATTACCCTTGACATGGGTACAGGCTTCGCCCGCATATTCGGCTATTATATCCACGGGCCCAATTTCCGACCGGACATCGTTCCCCGACACAATATTTATAGACTTGAAGCCGGATCTGTGAAGCTTCGCCTTTACATTGTCTATAAAATCCGATGCGCCGATAATCATAACCCGGCAGTCTGTGATAAGGCGTTTTTCCTCGCTTGTCATATTCGTTATTTTTTACTCTGCAAAATTAAGGCTATCCCAATCGCTATGCCATACCCAAAAGGGTACGTTTTCGCTCCGAGGCGCAATCGTACCCTTTTGGGTATGGCAAGAAAATTTCAGCGGCTATAACTTTGCATCAGAAATTAAAATCATTCACAGATGAGAACAATACTTATAATTTTCTGCGCATTACTGCCAATGGCGGTACTCGCACAAAAAGAGCGTCAGCTTCAGGAAGTAACAGTTATTGCTTCCCGAACCACAAATAACGCCGAAGGTTACACCACCAATCTACGGGGAACTGATATTACGAAAGGTAAACCGGCGGTCGATGTGCTTACTTTTCTGCCCAATATTTCACGAGAGAACGGTAACTTCAAAATCAACGGCCTCGCTGCAAGCGAAATTTATGTTGACGGCGTGAAGCTCTCCGACCTATCGGAGTTAAACAACATTCCTGGTGAGATGATTGACAAGGTTCAAGTAAAATATCTGGCCGGATCCGACCAAAACGCATCGCTCAGCGGAGGTACAATAATGATCACGCTCCGCCGTCCTCCGGAGGGTGGTTATTATGGCAGTATCTCTGCAAATGCCGACTGGTACAGAAGCTGTGGGTTCGGAAACGAAGGAATCAGTGGCATGATAAACTACCGATATAAGGGGTTAAGCGTGTATGACAACCTTTATGCCGGGGCAACCAAGGTTGAGGACAATTCAGAACAGACAATGACAGGTGACAACCTTCATACATTTCTCACAGAGTCATCCAAATCTCACGGCTTCGATTTCAGAAACCGTCTTAGCCTAACGCAGCAGTTCAACTCCGGCGCTCAACTCGGAGGCAGCTATCTGGTATCTTTGTTTCGTCCACGTCCGTCATCTGTATCAGACAATGAAGGTTTGGTTTCATCAGTCAGCAGTCGTGAAAATATTGTACTACAGGAAGGGACACTTCGGTTCTCACAACCGCTTTCCTCTCGTGGCTCTCAAATGGAACTAACCGCAGACTACCTGAACCGTCATAGCCGCAACAACAGTAGCTATTTCTTTAATTCGGAAAAGACTGCCTCCATAGAAGAAACCAACAATCTTAACCTTTGGAAATTCAAAGCAGATTTCATATACCCACGTAGTCGCTCTCTCGTATGGAAATTCGGAGCTTCAGCGCAATTCATATCCTCAAAATACACGCCGACCGATATCGTTGAAAATGACCGTTTTGAGACAAGCGACATTCCAACCAAGACATCCGGATTCACACCTATAGTCTATGCCTCTGCACAAGGAAGGTTTTGGAAACTCAAATACAGTGCCGGTGTCAACTGGCAGCTCAATCGCATTTCCTACGAAAACTGTTCCGTCGACAAAAAAAGTACAAATACCCAATGGTCAATAAATCCGACCGTACAGGTAATGATGCCTTTCGGCTCGAAAATGGATCACGCCCTCATGTTCAGTTATAAACGAACTCTCAGTGATATCCCATACACAGCCATATCATCGGTAATCAATTGGAGCGATACTTACAACTATACAGTAGGCAATCCTGATTTGAAAGCTCAGTCGGCAGACATCGTTATGGCTGGACTATCTCTGCTCCGAAACAAGATAAACCTTACGGCTCTATACGCACATTCTCACGACCGAATCTATTGGCAGACATTCCAGAGTGAGGAAACGCCCGATGTGTTCTATACCAAGCCAGTGAATATAAACGGTCAAGGTGTCTGGGGCTTCGGTGCTGAGTGGATGGAAGCACCAACTAAATGGTGGCGTTTCAAACTTTCAGGACGAATTGAAATCACTCCCGAGAACACAAAGCTTGACGGAATACATTATAACAAGACACGCTTCAAGGAATATTTCTATTTCAACAACAATTTCCGATTCGGTCACGGCTGGGGCGGCATGTTAAATGCCAATTTCGAGCCAACCTATCGCACTCTCGACCGCACATACCATGCTGTTTACAATGTGAACGGGCAGATTTACAAGACATTTCTTGGCGATAATCTTCAAGTCGCATTGGACTTTACCCCATTAGGCAACCGTCGCAAGCTCGACCGACAAGCCGGAGCGAACAAGGTGTCATATAAGTACACCTCCCCCGTACAGTATGTCGGATTCTCGCTTACATGGAACTTCTCCGGAGGTAAGAAGGTGGATGTAAACGTAGTGGACGGTATTCAGGATTATCACGAAACCAAAGACAATAAATGACATGAAAGCAATACTTATAATAATATTCGCAATGATGGCGGTATGCCTCATCTCTTGCAGTAACACCGATTCGGATTACGAAACAGAACAAGCTGAATTTGAGCGCGAACAGGTAGAATTAGCCGAAGAACAGGCCGAACTGCGCCGAGAGTATTCCGACATGAAAAAAGAATATCTCCGCGAAAAGGCAGAGTTTCAGAAAGAGCAAAAAGAACTTCACAAAAGTGTAAAGAAAGAGCACAATACAAATTCAGTAAAGCGTGATACAACCATGCACAACTGACAGATACTGAAATGTTATGTGAGTAAGAAACAGCTTAATCATACATAGACAAAGACAGGCAACCTCGGCAGTGATGTCGGGGTTGTCTGTCGTTAGGGATTGTGAACTATTGCTCAGGGGATATTATTCGTAGCCTTCGGGTAGTTCCGGTTTGGCGTCCTCGGGGATGTTGGGGCTGGCTCTCATATCCTTTATTGCTTGGATTTCGCCGGGTGTCAACCTTGATTTACGCTGATGCGGCAGCGGCCATCTGTCAATCTCCGTTTCTTTGGCAGGTTTTGTTTCCTCAGGCTGCGGTTTAGGCGGCTCCGGCTTCCAGTCGTCATGCGGCTGAAAATGACGGAACGGGATTCCCTTTGCCTCATGTTCCATTATGGTTGTCTGCCAACTCTCGCGCTGCTCGTCGGTGCCATACAGTATCTTCTGCTCCATGCTGTTTATGGAAGCGGTATCTTTGGGGTTTAACATTGACCGCAAGCCACGATAGAGCCACTCGACACGCATGAGTTCGTTGCGTTCCTCCCGGAGTTCTTTAGCACCCCAGCCGAGTAAACACGCAATGTTGAACAGGACCATTACAGCGATGATGAGATTGCGGTTGACTTTCAGGAGTCTGGCATAATCCTTTTGCGTGACAAATCTCTTGTTTGTCTCTTTCAGCGTCTGATGTATGCTCGCGGCATCATCAAGGCTGATTCCCGGAGCGTTCATAACTCCGTGGCGCATAGCCTTGGCTGTCGAATCGTCAATCTTCGGAGTGAGATTGTCAACGACCTCCCTTGCGGTTTCCTTCGCCACTTTCTCGGCTATGGACTGAACATCAGGCTTTGGCATTGCGGCAAACGCAGTCTGAATGTCGGCCAGACCCTGCACGACAAGCGCGACGGTGCCGTTCAATGTCTGTATCATTCCTGCCAGAGCCTTTATGTCGTCACTCTTTGCGAGGTTGTCAGGAAGACTGACCTCTATCGGCTCTTGCGGCAACGGCTCCGCCGGAGGGGGAAACAAGGGCTGTTGTGGCGGAATATTGCCAATTTGTTCTTTGACCTCGGTAAACTTCTCGGTGAGAGTATTTTCAAGACGCGCCAACTGACGGCGCAGTATCTCGATGTCGGCGTTCTCACACTGTACGCCTTGAACTTCATCTTTCTTTGCCATGACTATTATCTTTTGATTCCACGATTAGGTTTCTTTTTCTTGGGATGCGCGAGTTCCCATGCCAGGCGTTCTTCCTCCGGGTCGTATGCGGGGCCCGGCTGGAACAGTCCCCCTATGAATTGCCCGACGCTCTCGCCTATGTCCGCCGAGCACTTTGAATGTACTTCTTGCCATACTCGTTTTTGTTTGCAAAGTTAAATATCAACGAGTTAAACCTTGCTATGCAAAACAGTGACAAACGGTGAAATAGCGTCCTACATGTGTTAAATCTTACATCTTCTTGGGTAATGATTTGCAAACCGTTCTCCTGCAATATTCTGCTTTTCCTTGCATTTTCCGCTTTTTCGGTTTGTCCTCATTTGACACCGTAACGACTTTGATGTTAAGTCATTTAGCGTCATTTCTCCCATTTTTCGAGGTTATTCCAGCATTTTGTAGTAACTTTGCGTATGGCAACACTCTATAAGATATTGATTCTGTGTGTTGGCTTTGCTCTCTCCAGTAACCTCTGGGCGCAAAGTCTATCGTTCTTGTTCTGCCTGAAAGGAGGCAAGCGATGAAATATTTACTTTTGATAATAATAGCATTATTGACTTTGTGTATATCGTGCAAGGGCAAAAGCAATACATCGCCATCAAATGACAATAAGCATGATTCTATTACAGAGATATACGATAGCAAATCATTTGAATTCCTAAGGAAACTCGGCATTGAATATGAATCACTAATCGCGAAATGTGATTCTTTGCCGGCTCCATCTGACAGAGATTATCTTCTTACCACAAAAGAGCAAGGGGCGTTGCTCAAAGGTGTAATCACTTCAGACTTTAACCTGTCCGATACCGCATCGGTATATCTTGTATCAATCAGGCAAATAAATGATAATGTAGTATTATGCCAATATAAATATCTGTTCAGCGATGAAGATGTATTATATATTGCGACATACAATATTGACGGAGTTCTGATTGACGCAATGTATGCAGGGAGCTATTGGGATAAGTCGGATTTATTAGATAATCCGTCAGACTCAACAGAGTTAATATGCGCCGAGCATACTTTGATATATTTTATCGCAGACCATGAATTTACATACAACTATGAATACAAAGAAATAGAACATAACATCAATACCGACGAGGACACGACCACATACTCTGAAACGGTTTCAATGTGCTGTAACATAGAGCGGAACGGCAAAATAGTAATAACTTCGCCTGAGGCTGAAACGTATGAGGAAGGCGTATTCAGACTATGGAGCGGCTCAGACAGCAAAGAGGAATGGGACCAGGTTAGAAAGATACAGATACTTACCCGCTATCCTTATTCTGATGAAACCGTGCTTGAACAATGGGATAGTCTGGGAAATAGTGTTGATGCAGCTACGGCAGAATCATTCATTTTCAACTTTTTTAATTACGTATTCATGCCACAGTCGGAAAAGGTTTTGAGATATATTTACGAAAATCGTGACTATAAATCTCTGTCCCTGACGATGCCTCTTGGATTCCACTACACATATACCCCCCAATCCCGCAAAAACATTGATGCAGCTATCGCCAGACTCGAC
Organism: Bacteroides sp. CAG:927; assembly: GCA_000431155.1. Lineage (GTDB taxonomy): Bacteria > Bacteroidota > Bacteroidia > Bacteroidales > Muribaculaceae > Paramuribaculum. Next base: position 126,516 of record HF985661.1, on the reverse strand, counting down.
AATCCGGCAATGCGGGCATACTATAAGAGAATGACGGAATTATGGTTGTCAAAAGATTGATGTTATGAAAATTTTGATTAGTATTACGTTCCTAACGATTATAGCATCTTCTTTAATTACTGCATGCAACGGAGGAAATAAATCCGGCGACAACATCACACAGGTGCAAACGATAGAAGATTCTGTAACTGAAAATATCGCTGATGTTATCAGAGGCCGGATAATCGAAGATACCGTTATAGGGCACTGGACTATCAAAGCGACTAAAGATTCCAATGATATTGTAGTTGGGCGACATGACTGGGCAGTGAAAGATTCCTCCGTCTTTCTGACCATGTCCTATGACCGAAATATTGTGTACTCCGACAAGGAAATACGGACAAAAGATGTGGTCGGCAACGAGGGTGAATATATCATGCAATGGGACGGTGAAATTTTTTGGGTATCGGATTCAGCCATCTACTTATCGTTTGGCTGCTTCCTCCCTGACACGGACGACGGCTGGAATATGCTGTATCAGATTCTTCCCGACGGCACATCAAATATCATAGTCCTTGAGTATGAAATTGGAGTTGATGGGAATACATACATTGCCGACTTTATGGCTCTGTATCTGAACGAAAGAGCAGTCGGCGCATCATCGGGCGACTTAAAAAGACTATATGAGCAGTATTGCTCCAAAGAGCTTGCCGAAGAACTATCTGCAGCGACTTTCCCGATTGTTTCAGATGATGCCAACTTTCGGCACGCCTATAAGACAATCAGAATAGAACCTCAAGACGGCTTTACAGGACTTCCGTTGGAAAAGTATTCATTCGAGGTTAAATTCAAGCCTTACCACAACGATGATAACGTGACAGACATCCTGTACATGGAAGTTGACGGGACCACAAATAAGATTATAAAAATAGATAGCGGTGAAAGAAAAGTGATATGACAAACAAAGAATTATTTTTAACCGTAGTTGATCGGCTAAAGGCTGAGCTTTTTCTCAATGGATTTAAGTTTCGCAAACGTGACTACTCTTTTATTCAACAAGAGCAAGGCTTACGGCGGCATATCGAATTGGACCATTGGACCAAAGACGGAGTGCTTATCGTCTATCCTATCTATATGGTTCGTTTTGATATCCTGTTAAAATGGTTTGAGCCATATAACGTCAAATCACGGCAGGCCCGGCAGGACAATCCTTCTGTTGGATTTACCGGAAATATGCTTGGCAGACAGGATAAGTTTATGATTTCAGAAGCCAATCTGGAGCGCGATTACTCAAAACTCTGTGGCACGCTTGCCGACTGTTCCGGCATAGTCTTTCAATCATACACGTCCTTACGTGATATGTTTGACCGCGAGATTATACCCAGATTGGAGGGTAAGAGGGCGTTACCAGATGTCGGAGCAGACTGGGCGTTTAAGTATCTTACTCTAACACGCATTGTGTCACCTGAAGATTATCCGGCAGTCAAAGAATTAGTCTTGGCGCAAGTCCAAAAAATGGCTAATAGGCATGAGCCAAATGTAATCGACTACTTCTCACGTCTCGATGAGATAATCAGCGTTATGGAGCAGACTTTTCCAACAAAATAAGTGCATACAATCTTGTCACATCTATCGGAGTTGACAGTAATTCCGTTTTTAAACGACAGATTCTTAAATAATCTCAAAATGATATGTTTATACGGTCATGGTTCGGCTCGGCGATTAGACATATCGGAGCCGGGCTTCGGTATGGGTGTCTGCGGCTGTTTCATCGCGGGCAGAAAGTGTCATACAGGCAAATCCGCTATGGTTCGGAAGATTTTAATAACATAGACCATGCTGACAGGGTGTTCAGTTTGATGTTCCGGTTTTGAGAGAAATTGTATGGTATAGTCGATTGTAGATCAATAATATATCCGTTAAAAACCATCTCATTTTTTGAACAGAAAAATATGCGATTCTGATCATTGCCAGTGAGACTGCTCCTATTGCTGAATATCATCAACTTATGGTGGAACGCTCTTGATTTTTTATTCAAAAACTGGAACATCAAACTGAACACCCTACCATGCTGACAACAACCTTGTCAATGGATTTCTCGGCTTACTTGTTTTAGCAGTGGTTCTGATTCTAATAGCTAAATAAATCTTGATAGGGATGTAGCTGCGTGTAATAAAAATTGACATATGAGATTCACCAATTTTATCATAATCATATTAGTTCTGTCAGGTTGTTCCCATGTGAAGCCCGATAGCACATTTATGGATGGTATCCCACAATTAGGATTTACAATTAGTTATGCTTGTTTCTTAAATCAAAACAACGGAATCATAATTGGCAGGCATCAAGAATATAATGACTCTATATCAACTCAATATCGTAATTCCATTGAAATATATATGTCATCAAATAAAGGTGCCCAATGGTTGCTAAAATCAAAATTCTACTTTGATGATCTTACACATATTGGAAATACTATTAAAAGTGATTCCTACTTATTAACGCCTCTATTTTCGCAAAGTGGAGGTGCCTACTTATTGCGAATAACGTATGCTCCAGAATATTCGGCAAAATTAACTTCTACTGGTCAAACAAGATTTTATCCTATTGCTTTCAAAAATAATCTGCTTTATTCGGTAGCAGATTTTAAGGATGAGCATAATCTGATAACGATGGATTCCTCATATTATGTCATAAATAGTGTTCCATCTCCTTCTCTATCCCAAAGCCTTTTGGGGAAAGATGAGATGATTGCAATAAAACGATACGTTAGAAACAATAATGTGTTTGTTCTTGATAAAAACGGACAATGGGGCATATATACATGTCCGGTATCACCTGAATTCATTGCAGAACTTGAGGATGGGATATGTATTTCCGGAATTACTGAATCTAATGGAGTGGAAGTTTATTTTTATAATCAATCCATACATAATCCGCTACTTATATATTCGTCTAACGATTATACGTTTGTAAAAGAGCTTATAACCGACAAAGAGGATACTATTATTTTGGTTTTAGGATATACATCGGGAATATTCATGAAGTACAAGCTCGTGATTAGTAATAATTCAGGAAAAGATTGGGAAACCTTTGATATCCCTAACAGTGAATTATATGCAGCATGTTCCATTTATGGGAATAGTATCTATTTGTTTCTCACGAACAATTGCTTGATACAATACCGAATCAGCTAAAGAATGATTATAATGATTGTTTCTTACGAATGAAATCTAACAGCAAAATATATAGGTTCTTCTTTGGGCTGCGAAGTGATACACATATGCCTTTGGGGATACTGATGTCTCTTGCTGCTATATCCCATAGCTCAGAATAATAAAAATGCCACCGACAACTGTGGAACTGTCGATGGCATTGATAGTGATTATAGATTTGAGGGATAGAAGTATATGAAAGTGGTATCGGCGTTGGTTCGCTGTTCGTGGTGGCGAATCAGCGATTTCAGGCTGTCAACTTCATGAGATGTCCCATGGAGCATCTGACGCTCACGGTGCATTACTACATTCAGGTCACGGTTGAGTCCGCGCTCGTAGCGATAGAGCCATTCGACATCTTTCAGCTTGGAGTTTTCGTTGAGCATATAGAAGAAGCCGTAACCGAAGCCTCCGGCGGCGAGAACAGCGACTGCGAAAACAATATATACCCACCTGGGGATTGCCGCCCATATAGCACCGTTGACAAGATTGTATAAGCGGTGCATGACGGTATCTGCCGCAGCATCCAGTTTGTCATAACGGATGGTCATCGCCTTCTCCGATGCTTTGTCCGCCGCCTCTTGTGCGATTTTTCTTATCTGTTCATTGCTGATAGCCGCTGGGGAAGGCTCGGCTGCTGACTGCTTCGGCAAGACAGTTGTATACAGTTGCGTTATTGCATTTGTCATGACCTCCGTATTCCTTTCGATAGCGTCATCGACCAGATCCGATATATTTTCGGTGGTTGCGATGTTGTCGGGAATTGACACCGTTACATTCGGCATCGGCGCGTCCGAATTTGTCGGTGTCGCCATCGCTTGAGTTTCCAGAGTCTCGATGCGGGTGTCGTGGCCAGTTACTTTCTTTTGCAGGTCGTCAATCTGCTCTCCTTGTTTTTTGACGTCATCGTAGAGTTTTGACATGTTCAGATTTTTCTTGATTTGCGTTTACGTTTGGCTTCCTCTTTCTTGATTGCGTTCTGGAACGCCTGTTCCTCCGGGTCGAAGCCGGGTCCGAGAGTGAACAGATTTCCGATTGCACCGACTGTGGCTTCCATCATGTCCCCGATAAGAGAGGTCTTTTGAGACGGAGCATATTCCACGGTTACGTTGGGTTGCTTAGTCGCATTATCTGACTGCTGATGCCCGTGCTTGCGGTTGAACTCAAAGAGATTATTGAGTCGGCGATATGTGAAAGCCGGGTCGATTTTGGAGCCGTTCAACGTAATATCGCCATCGGAAAATTTCACACCGATATGCTCGCCGGTGTTGTGGTCATCGTGAAATTTCACGTCAATTCCGGCACAGGCGAGACGGCGGCAGAATTCATCCCACGACTTACAGCCGTATATGGCAGCGGAAATCTTTGTCTTGAACACAGGCTTTTTCTGTTCGTATTTCTCCTTGAGAGGTGAATATGTAAGCCCGTATTTGTCTTTCAGAGCCTTGACAACCTTGTCGCTCCGCTTGTAATTATTTCGCTCGTTGACGGCTTTGCCATGAAGATTCACACGGTTATAGACGATGTGGAAATGCGGATGTTCGGTTTCAAGATGACGCACGATAAGGTATTGTGTGTCCTTGAATCCAATTCCGTCCAGATATTCTTTGGCGAGTTGAGCCATGAATTCATCGGTAAGCCGGGGAGCGTCGGCATTGTCAAAACTGATGGAGATATGCCCCGCCGGATTCTCCTTGCCAGGCATAAATCCGTGTATCGCCTCAAAGGATTGCACAATCTTGGCATAGTCGGAGGTTAAAACATTATCGCTTCCGATGATGCGCCATGTGTCGGGCGTGTATTCTTTCGGGTCGTGAAACTGTCGCGTCACATACCCCACGACATCGTGAAATGTGCCGCTCTTAAGGATTCTTGCAAACATAGTCGGTCTCCTTGTTGGGTCTTAATTTTTTTAGAATGTCAAACATCCGGTCAACGACAGCCGCCAATTTATTGGCCGCGCTGCGGAGTTTGAGCTGATGAAAACAGGTAATCGCCTGATTGAAATCGGAACTTAGATTGAGTATTCCTCTGGCTATTTCCTTTTCAATCTCTGTAAGGCGGCTGACGATTGTGAGCCGGAACGCTCCATGACGGACATACTCTGCCAGTTTTACACCGGCAGCTTTCGACCGCTTTTTGAGGTGGGCATGTTCAGCATCAGTCAGCTTGATTGTCACCACATGGGTGCGCTTCTCGTCGGTCGGTTTAGAGGGGCGACCGCCCTTTCTTGTGGGTGATTTACTCATTGTGGTCATTATGATGGGTTATGTGAATTGGGGAGGCAAAGAGCGTTTTTCAACGCGCAGTTTCGGGAGGCTTTTTCGGAGAAAAAGAAATCCCGAAACATATCCTTGCCTTCCCAATTCACTACGTTCATCGGGAAGCTGCCCCACGGTGTGCCGGGTGCAGTGGTTCCCTGCAATTATTATCTCAGAGCTTGCGCCAGATTTCGATGTCGTTGCCGTACATATCGAGGTGCTCGACGAGGATGGCGTTGATGTAGCTGGCAACAGTAGTGTCGCGGTCACCGAGGATGCGGGCGATGCGTTCGAGCTTCGCCCATACGCTGTCCTCGATGTTTGCCGGATGACGCTTCACCAGCTTTGACGGCATGAGATATGTTGCCTTGAACTCGGCGAAGTCCGATTTGCGCTGTTGCTTTCCGATGCGCTGTTGCTTTGGCGGCTCGGTTGTGGTGGTTGCGGCTGTTGCCACGTTAACTGTGTGCTCGTTGCCAAACAGATTGTTGGCGTTGGCAGGTGTTGTGCTGTTAACAGCGTTATCGCTGTTGATTGTGGTAGTCGCGTTGATAGCGAAGGTGGAGTTGATAGAATTATCTGATTTCATTGTAACTTCGGGGTTAGAGAGTGAAACTTTGGTTTGCGTTGCATCTGTCAACTTGGTTGACTTGGATGCGGTTGTTGACGGAGTTTTCTTCGCGGTCATTTTGTTTCAGTGTTTGAGGGTTTGTGAATAGCATCAGTATCCGGGTCATACCGTTCTACTGACACGAGGGTGAGTTGCAGGTCATCAATGAGTTTCTGCAACATCGGATTTTTTCTAATCATCGCTTGTCGCCTATGTCCGCCGCCATTCCTGCGGCTGTGGCAGCAGTAGCCTTGACAGCCCGCATTGCCTCGTCGGAAATTGACGATGCGCCGGACTGCGGAGATTTGGTCTGCACCGTTGCCTTTTTAGGAGCAGAGTGACGGTTGGCCTGAGAGAAATAGCGGTCGAGATTCCTGAACTTGAAAGCCTCGCCGACATCAGAGCCTTTGACTTTATAGTCGCCCATCTGAAAGGATATGCCCTGCATTTCGTTGGTGCCACGGCGGTATTTCGGTATGATATGGATGTTCTTTTTAGCCAGCAGAGCGGCGAAAGTATGCCAGTCGCGGGAGTTGCGCAGAGCGTCGGTAGCCGCAATTTTAATCTCGGCTTTAGCTCTTTCAAGACCGTGGAGTTTCTCCGGATCGGGAGTTTCCTGCTTTGGCAACGCGAGGCGATAACGCTTCGTCAGTGCCTCGCAGACGCGCTTGTTCCGGTAGCGGTTGCGTCCTGATTCCATGCGTTTGCCGTTGTCGCCGACCATATTGAACACGATATGACAGTGCGGTTTGTCGGTCTCATAGTGGCGCACTATAAGAAATTGCGTCTTGTCCAGACCCATCATTTTGATGTAGTCCAAAGCTATTTTAAGCATCTTATCATCGCTGAGTTTCGGCTTATCGTCGGCGGCAAACGACAGCGTTATATGTCCGGCGGGGTTGCCGATTCTGCGGTTCTGCATCGCCTGAGCCTCGAAGCTCGCTGTTATCTGATTGCGTTTTTCACCCATCATACCACGGCTGCCGAGTATCTTCCAAGTGTCGGATGTAAAGATTTTCTTGTCGTGTTTTTCGCGGGTTACATAATCGACTTTTGAGCCGAATGACCCTCCTTTGAGAATTTTTCCTATCATGTTTTCATACTGTTTTTGAGTTTGAGAACATATGCGGCGATGCGGTCCACAAGGTTTTCAGCCTTGTCCGCCGCGCCGTGATAGCCCTCGGCATTGGCTTGATGGGCTATCTGGTTGAGATTCGGGCCGAGCTTTTTCAGTTCGTAAAGGAGCATCTTTTCCTCGTCGGAGAGTACGCCGATGACCTCGGCGTTCAACGCTCCCTCCCTCACATATTCAGCCCGGCTCAAACCGGCGCGGGATGCCTTGATGTCTATGATGTCGAACTGAGAATCGCTGAAACGTACCGTCACAGTGTTGCTCTTCTTCGCCTGTCCGAGAGGCGGTCTTCCGGTTGATTTGTTCATTGGAAAATCGGTGTAGTCGGTGTACTGAGTGCACCGGATCGAGCGACCATCGGGAGGCAGGCAACAACCGCCCGGACGGGCTGTTTTGCCCCTTTTGAGAAACTCAAAAGGTATCTTGCCTTTCCAATCCTAAAGACGCTATTGGATATCGGGCGAAGCCATCCCTTTGGGACTTGCCGCCTCCCGATTTAGCCGCTAATCCGATGCGGTTCCTATCTCAGAGTTTGCGCCAGATTTCGATGTCCGGGGAGTAGGCTCGCAGATGGTCGGCGAGGACAGCGTTGATGTAGCTGGCGACGGTGGTGCCACGCTCGCCGAGGATGCGGGCGATGCGTTCAAGCTGCTCCCAGATGTCGTCCTCGATGTTGACCGGGTGTCGGTTCACCAGCTTTGCAGGTGCAAGGAATGTAGCCTTGAACTCGGCGAAGTCCGATTTGCGCTGCTGCTTGCCGATGCGCTGTTGCTTCGGCGGCTCGGTCGTTTCGATTACGGATGTTGCTTCGGTTGCCGTCTGCTCGTTGCCTAACAGATTTTCATTGGCAACGGCGTTGACAGTGGCGGTGCTGTTAACAGCATTGTCGCTGTTTACTGCGGAATTGAGGTTGGTAGAGTTATCGGGTTGCATAATAATTTGGGGGTTAGAGGTTGATACTTGGATTTCGGGTGCATCGGTCAACTCTGTTGACTTGGATGCGGTGGTTGAAGGTGTTTTTGTGGTTTTCATTGTTTTGAGGGTGTTGAGGTTTTGAGAATAGCATCAGTATCCGGGTTATACCGTTCAACTGACACAAGTGTGAGTTGCAAGTCGTCTATGAGTTTTTGCAACATTGGATTCTTTCTAATCATAGTTTGTAGCACGGCTTGGTCAGGTTCGATTTGCAGGAGGTA
>HF985661.1:101562-118095 GCA_000431155.1 Bacteroides sp. CAG:927 | reverse complement strand
AGTCTGCTATGTCAAGTCCGGCTGTTCGCTCGTCATCAGTGGCAACTTCTTCAAGATAGTTGAAGATGCTTGCCTCGATACCGATGTTGCGGAGCTGTGTGAGTTTCTGCCGCCACTGCTCGGTTGCGCCGATGTCGGGATACAGGATTACCTGACGGCCTCGGAGAACACGGAGTGCGTCGGAATTAAAGCAACCGTTTTTACCGCCGGAAGCGAGCCACACATATTCGGGCAGATAGTAAGCTGCCACAAGTGCCGTCTTTTCGCTTTCGACAATGGCAACCGGCTTACCTCTGTTCATCGGCAACAGATGTTCGCCGAAAAAGCATTGACGCAGATTGAAATCGGGCAACTTCAACAGCGAGTGAACCCATGTAACATGGTTGAACGGGTGCTTTACACGTTTGCCGTTGTCGGCATCGTAGAGCATGACTTTCCCGGTGCGTACACAGCCGTTGATGTCGGTCTGCCAGAATACACATGAACCCGGCCAGTGCTTTGATGTGCCGACGCGATAGTCTCTCATCAGTCGTAGGGCTTCCTCGGCTCCGAACTTGGAGCGGAGGAAAAGGTAGAGGTTGTTCTTCTCATAGCCGTGCAGAGTCTGTGCAACGGTCTCTGCCGCGATGAGCGATGACGACTTTCGCTGCTCGGTCGGCTTGGCTCGCCATGCTGACGGAGCTATGAAATCGGAGTGTAATGGCTTAGCTCCCGGATTACGCTCAAAATATTCCTTCGGTGTCAGGTGGTAGCCACAGCTCTGCTCATGGCCGCATCTGCCAACATCATCAGGAAACGAGATTTGTTTCTCGGTGTCGATGTAGCGGCTGAAACAGCGTTTCTTGTGGCACGAAGGGCAACAGTGACGGCTTCCGACCCCTTTATAGGGCTGGAGAATGAATCGGTGTGCGTTCATAGATTCTCAAAGATTTTGCTTGCATTTTCTGCGCAACCCGCATTTTGTCGGCTCAAAATGCGGAAAATGCAGAAAGCGCAGGTGTCAGAGTTTGGAATAGTGTCCATGTTTCTCACGCTGGAAATATGTGCCTAACGAAACAGACCGTTTGAGAAAGTCCTGAAACGTGCGTCCCGGCATACCGTTCTCTTTTGCCACGGCTATCCCTTCCTCGGTCGTGAAACAGTCGGGCAGAGCGGCGATTATGGCTCTCTGCTGCTCGGTCAGCGACATTTCGCTGATGATGCCATGCACTTTTCTGGCGGTCGCCTTGAAATAATCCACAAGAGATATGGCATTTTCGACCGATAGAAGGTCTATGCCCGTTCTGTCGGCCTCACCGCAGGCCCAACGCGCCATCTGCAATATCAGGCAGAAACGTATGGCATGGAAATCGAACTTGTTGTAAACGCCTTTCAGCGCATCACAGTCCTCGCGGTTACATTCCTCGGTGTTCTGACGCTGCCATTCGTAGAGCCTTGCTTTCGCGTCCGGCGCAAAGGGTAGGATATTGGCTATGACATTGCCGTCGGAATCTGTTTCGTATGGAATAGCGACGAGCCTTTCTATTATCTCCGCCCATGCCGCTTCTATGTCGAAAGTCGGCTCCTTGTCGCTCCAAGGCTGTTTGTCCTGATTATTGGGCATGACGAACAGCAGACGGTCGATAAAACCGTTTGATGAGCGGCTGCCCTGTGCCAATTCGTTGAGTATGCCGTTCTGGATAGTTCCTACCACCGAGATAAAGGGGCGGCTGATATAGACCGAGTTCTTTACCCCCTTGCGGTCGGAAAACGACGGATTGGCATTGAACAGCTTTAGCCAGTATTCTTCATCGGAGCCTTTGTTGTATCGGTTGAAGTTCTTGAACCAGCCCGCAAGTTCGTCATTCCACATGGCTATCCCTCTCAGATTCTGTGAGTGGATTAGCAGCATGGCTTCGGGAGTGGCATCGGAAATCAGGAACCGTTTGCATACCGGTGCAACGGGATGAGGCTCGCTGCGTTCCTTCATGGGCAGTTCGCGCTGACGCTCGTATTCCTCACATGCCTTGATGTAGGCACGGGTCGCGGCCCCGTCCAGCTCAGTAAACGGTCGTATGGCGAAATTCAGCGGATGCGACTTACACGCTCCGGGTCTGCCGACAAGAGCCATGAATAGAATCGCGCTCTCGTCCCATTTCCCTTTGAGCCGTGCGAAATGGGTGTTGCCGATACCGAGGCCGACGGCCACAAGCATAGCCCCTGCAAGGTAGTCCACCGGATAGCCGTAACAGTCGTTAGCCTCCCTGATGATACGCTGCATCTTCATCGGCAACGCGCCAAGCGGAAAATCCCCGCCCCGGACTTTCACACTCATATCAACGGCTTTGCCGAGTACGAGCATCGGGTCAATGCCTTTATTTTCCTGTCTTGTTTCCATGCAGCTCCAGTGTTTTTTGTACATCCTCCTGACGGTAGAAAACTTTGCGCCCTACCTTTACCGCCTCAAGGTATCCGCTTTTGCGCCAGTTGTAGAGAGTGACCTCGCACACACCGAGTTTTTCCATAACCTCTTTGCGTGAGAGTAGAGTGGTCTGAGCCGCTGTCACCATCATAGGCAACAACTGCTCCTTCGTCAGCTCGATTACGTTCTTTGCGAAATCAAGCAAATCTTGTGGAGTTACTGTCAGTGAGACATTGGCTCCGGTTTGTAAAATGCTCAGAATATCTGCCATTCAGAATCTCCTATTTGTCGCCATTGTTATACCCGGCTGCGAGAGGCAACTTTACCCGTAACCGTCGGCTGTTCCACTTGAAACAGCGATGCAAAGAAAGCACAAAATTCGTGCCGTTGCAAATGTATAACGCTGATTAATAGGGTGTTAAGTTCGTTTTGGTTCGTTAACGAAGAAAACGAAGAAATACGAATTTATTTGAGTCTGCCTCACGACTGACAACCTGACAAAATAGGTACTGCCATAGGACAAAAATGCCAAAAGCCACCTGACAGCATTTGTCAGATGGCTTTTGGCAGATGATGAAAAACGAGTATCTTTATACCGCAGCGTATGCCGGGAGGTCGAGGAAATCTCTTATATCAGCCAACTCCGCTTTGTTCTCCGGAAAATCTATCACGAGCTTGTTCTGGACTCTCGACATAAAAGTTTTATGAGCGTCCTGCACCCCGCGTACATGGATTTTCTTATAGCCGGCCTTCTCTCCGAAGGCTTCATCAAGAGCCGAATGAAATTCTACGATAGTGCAGCTATGGAGGACATGGGCCTTGTCAAGCGCGATATAAAGCATCGCAATGTCCTTGGCTCTTTTCTTTACGGTGACGCGTTCTTCAATCAAGTCGAGCAAATAATCATCCGTCAGAAGTTCTTTAAGCGGTTTACGTTCCGCCACTCTTGCCTTAGGCTTTTTCTTTTCGGCGCCCCCGACAATTTCAGAATCATCTACGGTGGTAGGTGATTTGAATTTGCTGACGGTTTTCAGAGTTACAGTGGGTACTACGCCCAGATCATCCTGTTCTTCACAGAATCGGCGCCAATCATCTTCAGTGCGTGCATCTATGGATAAACTGGTTTTTATAACGCTCTTGATGACAAGTTTGGAGGCCATACGACGCAGGAAACTCAATTTGCCGCTCCTGATAAGCTCCTCTCCAAGTTCAACCATACACTCGAAGCTGCGGCCGCGGAACAGCCAAGCGAGCATCGGAGGAATCATGGAATCAGGCAAAGGGTTCTCGAATCCGGCAAGTAATATGTTGCCGACCTTTGCCTCATGGAGCATTTCTTCAAGATTCTTGAAATCTGTTGCCCGGTCATCTTTCATGCGGAGTATGACCGCTTTCTTAAAACCGGGGGCAAGTTTGCTTGCGAAATCGAACACGCGCTCAAAGCCGACACCGTCGGCTGAGTGCATCATCTCTGTGAAATCGCAATATTCTTCATAGTTATTGGAAATCCACTCATCAAGCAGTTCCTTGTGTTTAAGTGGTGGGGTAGTGTCGGCGCTCATTGGCTATGTAAAAATTAACGGGAGTCAACATTAACTCACGATTCTTAAGTATCTCGTATAAATAAATTAATGCATTGACATGTTAAGCCGCAGGTCTACAGAATTTGATCATGTATTGATTGCCGATGCCTGAGAGAATGTTTTCTACGGTGGCAAACAAGCCATGTTTATCTCCATAGTGATGCGGCTGTATCCATTTGCCTTTCAGAACCCGCCAAAGCGTTTCCGCGATGTTGAGGTGCGGAGAGTAAGGAGGGAGATAGAATATATGGAGTCCACGCTCTTTCCATCTTTGAAGACACTCCTTTACCTTACGGCTTTTGTGAACAGAGGAGTTGTCCAGAACGACCACCGTTTCTTTGCGGATGCCGAGAGAGAAGTTGTCCATGAATTCGATGAATCTGTCGGAGTTTATATTCTCCTGAGTGGTGAAACCATGGTAAACGCAGTTGCGGTCAATCATTCCGAATATGTTGAGCCTACCGCATTTGTAAACGGGCACGCAGTAATCCTCGTCCTTGAATTTCCATGCATAGGGCACGTATCCTTCGGTACATACATGGCTTTCATCACCGTAATAAAGGTCAATGAGGCCGGACTCCCATTGACATTCAAGCTCTTGCAGAAGTTCCTTCTTATATGCGTACTCCTGCGGCGAGGGTTGCCCCTTTGGAGTTTTTCTTATACGTCCAAATCTTGCGCCATCGAGGATAAAAAATTCCTGAAGGCTCCGTCCTTTATCTTTTTTCCGGTCGCTTTCTCCCAGGCGGCTCTGGCTTTGGAAACGCTCTGGCGATGCTGGCGTATGGCTTCCCTTACAGCCTCCTTGTCCTTTTGGGTGCTGATGATGCGTTTGCGTCCATTCCCGGGTTTGTTCCTCAGACCGGCGATACCTTCGGACTGGAATCTTTTGACCCATTGCATGACACGCTGGTATGTCTGTCTGGCTCTCGCACCGGCTGCAGCATTGCTCAGGCCATCCGCCTTTCCCAATACCATAAGGCATCGCATCCGGAACGAGTGGGTGGCTCCGTTCCGATATCCATTTTCCAGAGCAGTTCTTTGCTCCGCGCTTATATTTATCTTTGTTGCTTGTCTTGACATATTTGGAGAGATAAGTATGTGTAAGACAATAACGTTTGAAAATGGATTTCATTGCATTAACCGTTTAATAAAACATACTTAAAACATCCAATAGCGTTCACTTGTTCACGCGATTGAATGTCGCCGACATTCACCATCGCCCAACGACATTCAAAAACATAAAATTTTAATGTCGGCGGGGTGTAAGATTCAGTTTGGTGGACAATTTGTGGACAAAAAGCCTATAGCAAAAAAACTCAACTACTTGTAAATCAAGTAGTTGAGTTTCAAATGAGTGACCCCGGAGAGGCTCGAACTCTCGACCCAATGATTAAGAGTCATTTGCTCTACCAACTGAGCTACGGAGTCAGGGGTGCTACACGGGCTGCCTCGGTGGGATGGCTCCCGCAATTGCAGTGCAAAGGTAAGTGTTATTTTTTATATGACAAAAATTTTGGGGATTTTTTTGAAGATTTAAGCGATTAGAGGGATGCTGGAGGCATATCAGTCGTTTTCGGGGGTGTTGATGGTGATGGTGCGTTCATCGGTGTCAGGGTCAACGGTGATGTTGACTTGGACGGTGTCATCGGGTAGAATGTCGGCAATTCGCTCGGGCCATTCAATGAAACATAGCGCACCGGAGTCGAAGTAATCCTCAACGCCTATGTCAAATGCCTCGTCAATGGATTCCAGACGGTAGAGGTCAAAATGATATATGAGTTCGGCTGTGGTGGACGAACGGTACTCATTGATTATGGAAAATGAGGGGGAAGTGGCATAGTCGGAGTCAACGCCGAGTGCGGAGCAAAGCTCGCGTATGAAGGTGGTTTTACCGGCACCCATAGGGCCGTTGAAAGCGAACACGGTGTAAGAGTCCATTGCGTCAATGAATTGCTCTGCGGCCTGCGGGAGAGAGGCGAGATCGGGTATGCGGATGATGGTCTGTGACATGATGTATGATGTTTGTTTAGGTGGTTATTTTGCTGTAAGGGTGACAAGGGGGATGAGCATTTCCTCCATGGAGATGCCACCGTGCTGGAAGGTTCCGGTGTAGTATTGCGCGTAGTAGTTGTAGTTGTTGGGGTAGGCGAAAAAGTCGCGGTTGGTGGCAAAGATGTATGTGGTGGCCACGGTGGGTGATGGTAGGCCGAAGCGGTCGGGTTTCTTGATTTCATAGACCTGCCGCTGTGGATAGGAGAGGTTGCGACCAAGCTTATAGCGGAGGTTGGTGTTGGTGTTTTTCTCGCCCACAACGCGGACGGGGTTGTCAACGCGTATTGTGCCGTGGTCGGTGGTGAGAATTATTTTGTGTCCTCTCTCGGCTATCTTGCGGAAAAATTCAAGGGCGGGGGAGTGCCGGAACCATGATTCGGTGATGGAGCGGTAGGCGGCGTTGTTTGCGGCGAGCTCTCGAATCATTCGGGATTCGGTGCGGGCATGCGAAAGCATGTCAATGAAGTTGAACACGATTACGTTGAGGTCGTTTTCCTCAAGTTGAGAGAAATCGCGCAGGAGTTTCTCTCCGGCTGCCGAATCGTTGATTTTGTTGTAAGAGAAACGGCATTTGCGGCGGAATCGCTCAAACTGAGTGGCGATGAGAGGCGATTCGTTGAGGTTTTTGCCTTCGGGCTCGTCCTCGTCCACCCACAGGTCGGGGAACATTCTGGCGATGTCAACGGGCATAAGTCCGGAGAATATGGCGTTTCGGGCGTATTGTGTGGCGGTTGGGAGGATAGAGGTGTACAAATCCTCGTTGATGGTGAAAAAGTCGTTAAGAAGGGGGCGAATGGTGCGCCACTGGTCAAAACGGAAGTTGTCAATGAGGATGAAGAATAGTTTTTGCCCTTTGTCAAGCTCGGGGAATACCACGCGCTTGAACACATCGGGACTCATGAGCGGATGTGAGGGGGAATCGGGGAGCACCCAATCCTCATAGTTCTTGCGCACGAATTTGCAGAAAGCGGCATTGGCTTCAATCTTCTGCATGTCAAGGAGCTCGGCCATTCCGGTGTCGGCATCGGACAGCTCAATTTCCCAATGAGTGAGAGTGCGGTAGAGGTTTTGCCAGTCGGTGAGAGTCGAGGCGTTGTTGATGAGGGCGGAGATGTTGCTGAAATCCTGACGATAGCCGCCGGCGGTGTGCTCAGACACAAGCTGCCCTGAATGTAGGTTTTTCTTGATAGAGAGCAGAATCTGGTTAGGGTTGACAGGCTTGATGAGGTAATCGGCAATTTTGTTGCCCACGGCCTGATCCATAATGTTTTCTTCTTCACTCTTGGTAATCATGATTACGGGAATGTTAGGCGCAATCACATTGATGCGAGCGAGGGTTTCAAGTCCGGTGATTCCGGGCATGTTCTCGTCAAGAATGATGAGGTTGAAATGCTGTTTGCTCACGAGGTCAAGAGCATCGGCACCGTTGTTGACGGTGACAACGTCGTAACCTTTGGCCCTTAGAAACATAATATGGGGCTTGAGGAGGTCGATTTCGTCATCGGCCCAAAGTATGGTGTTCTGTTGTGGCATATCAGGAAAGATTATTCAAGCAAGGGGTCATCGCCTTCGGAGCCTTCGGGGTATTCCGGGAGCGGTTCGGCCGGTTTGGGTGTGGGTTTGGGAGCCGGAGCGGGTTTGGGCACAGTGGCAGGTTTGGAACCGGGAGCCGGTTTGGATGCAGGTTTGCCGGCCGGTTTGTCGGTGACGGGTTTGTCGGTGGGGACAGGAGATGCAGGAGCGTCAGGATTCAGGTCGTCATCCTGCGGCTGTGCGTCTTGTGGCAGCTCTTCGGGCAAGTCCATGGGGCCTTGTTCCTGCCACGGGGCATACATTTCCTCGGCAGAGGGGTATTCGTCGGGCGGCAGTACGGCTTCATGCACCTTGCGGAGACGGTCATCGCCTACAGCATCAAAATATTCCTCAAATGAGCGTCCCTGAGACAGAAGAAGCTGGAAATCGTCATCGCTTATCATGACCGGGATGACCTGCTCGGGGAGCCGGAAAGAGGCATCATCGGTGAGAGAGGCGCGGTAGTGCTCAAGCTCGGCGCGGTTGGCAAATCCCTTGACAACGATAAGTCCGAGATTGCCGAAACGCATCTGCTCAAGATCAAAATCACGCACCATGTAGGATGTGAAGTTGTGGCGCGCGACATCAAAGAGAAGTTGCTTGCCGTCCACAACATCGGCAGGGTAGAGGAGAATGAAATCCTGCGGAGAGGTGGTGGAGAAAGTGAATTTGGCCGCATCGAGCATGGAGTTTGCGCCATCGGTGGTGTCGTTGCTAAGTCGTGTGGACCAGACCATGCCCCGGAGATTGCCGGAAGATGCACTGAGCTGCTTGCCGAGCGTAATGTTTTTGAGGTAGTCGGAAGCCAGAGGCGACACATCGGTTTCGGGATAGCGCTCAAGAAGCTCGCGGAGAGTGGCAGAGAATTTTTCGGAATCGCGCTCGGACACATAGGAAAGAGCCTCAATGAACATGAATTTGGGCATGATGCGGCTCATGGGATAGTCCTTGCGTACCTGTTGGTATATGCTGTGGACAAGAGCGTTATCGTTGTTGAGATAAGCCTCGTAGATGCGGTCGTAAAGTGTCTGCTGTACGTGAACCATCTCGCGCAGCTTGTCCATATAATGCGGGTCGCGCATGGCCTCGCCATATTTGGAGTCGGGGAAGTCGGAGAGAATAAGCTGACGGTAGTGCTCGGCATCGGCGGTGCGTCCGGTGAGTACGTACATCAGGTAGAGATTGTAGTATGCATCAAGGCGATACACATTGTCGGGGTATCGGCTGTTGAGCTGAAGGAACTCTTCCTCGGCAGACGGGTAATCGCGCATGTTGTCCTTGAGGATGAGGCCCATATTGTAAAGGCCTTCCTGAATGATGTCGTTGGCCTGAGTGCGCTCCGCATCGGTTTTGGGAATATCCTTGAGGTAATATTCCGGGAAATGCGGGTCGGACTCATGGTCAAGCGTCTCCTTGGCTTTGGCCGCTTCCTCATCGGTCATTGTGGAATCGGCCGGGGCGGGATTGTCGGTGTCAACATCGTCGTAGTTTGTTTCAAATTCGTCAAAGCTGAAAGAGGCTTTGTTGCGCCGTCGCCAGTCGTCTTCCAGCTTGCGGCTACCCCATCGTTTCTGGAACTCGGTGCGTCCCTGCTGTTTGGTGGCCTGATTGTAGAAGTACCAAGAGTTGTCGGTGTTGAGGACAAACTGGTTGGGGGTGTTGGCGTTGTTGTTCTGCAATCCGGTGCCTTGTGCCTGCTGATTGGCAAGATACTCTTCGCGTCGTGCAGCTTCAGCCTCCTCTTTTTCTTTCTTTTTGAGGGCCTCAATGATTTTGTCAATGACATCGCGCTGCTGCTCGGGAGTCATGTTGCTGAGTTTCAGCAGGGAATCCTGCAACTCCACGTTCTGGGCATATACCGAAAGCTCGTCAAGGACATCGCTGCGGTGCTTGAGAAGCTTGAGGTCGGGATAGTCATCAGGGAGCATCGGCACGGCCTCGGAGTAGCACGGCTGAGCAAGATTGTATTTGTGGAGGTCGTAGTAAAGGCCGCCGAGAGCAACCTGCACAATGGCTTTCTCGATGCCGTTGCGAGTGGATTGCTCCACGGCTTTCTTGTAGTTTTCGACGGCGGCAGTGGTGTCGCGCCGGGAAAGATACAGATTGCCTATGGCATAATATATCTGGTCAAGATACTCTTTGTTGCGGTCGTATCGGGTCATATTGCGCAGGGCTTTTACCTCGGGTGCAATATCCTCGCCTTCAAAAACTTCGCTCTGCTTGATACGGGCATTGAATTTGGTGCGGTAGCTGGCGTTGGAAGCGCCGCCGGCTTTGGCAAAAGCCTTGTATGCGGCAGCTTTATTGCCTTCGGCCTCATATAGCTGGCCAAGGAGGAAAGTGAGTCGTGTGCGCTGCGGCCCGTCGGCATATTTAATGGCCTCTACAAGCATTGGTATGGCCTTGGCATAGTCGTGGGAGCGCACATAAAAATCGGCATAAACGAAGTAGTACAACCCCTTGAGAGTGGAGTTGGTGAGGTCTTTTTCAGGAATTTTGGAAACAAGACTTTCGGCCTCAAAGAGCCAATCGGAAGCAAGATAGGCTTTTGCCTGCCAGAGCTTAGCTTCAGTAACAGTGTTGGGCAGCCAAGAGAAGTGTTTGGCGATGTAATAGAAAGTGGAAGCTGCGCCAAGATAGTCGCCGTTGAGATACTGGCTCCGGCCCTGCATCATCCATGCGTTGTGTAGAAACGGGTTGTATTCCTCACGTTTCATCCAAGCCTTGTATTTGGGGTCGTGGCTCTTGCCGGACTTTTTCTTGGGCTTTTTCTTGATGGAGCGCAGCTGTATGGCTTTCTGGGCTTTTTCTATCGAGCGGTTGAAATCGCCTGTTGGCTGTGGGGCTTTTTCATCAGCATAAGCTTCAGCGGGGTGCATCAGTACGAGGCGGGTGTAGTCGTCCTGATATTTGGATTCCATCTCTTTGAGTGTCTCCTTGTAGTGCTGGTCGCCGTTGAAGTAGATGTTATATCGGGTTATGAACGCGGAATATTGCCTTGTCAAGGGCGTGTTTTTCTTGAGGCTGCACCCGGCGAGTGCGGCCAAAAAGAGGATAAACAGCGGAATAAGGCGTAAGCGTTTCAATATAAAATGGTGTATTGGTCTTATAGGTCAACGGATTGTGGAAGCGGTTTATTGTGCCTTCGGCGCAATGCCCGCCGAGCAGCCTCAATGATGCGTGCAATGAAAAATACTCCAGTCATGACCAGAACAATGAGAGCCGAGCAGGGGACATCAATGACCACGCTGAGCATGAGCCCTGTCATGCAGCACAGCACGGACACGGCCACAGAAGCGAGCATTACCGAGATGAATCTGCGGCACCATGTTTCGGCAATCATCTGAGGGAGTGCGAGCAGCGACATGAGCAGCATTATGCCGACAAGCCTTATTGTCAGCACGATGCATACGGCCACAAGCACGGTCATGGTGTAGGTGATGAACCTTACGGGTAGATGCATGACGCGAGCAAAATCGGCATCAAAAGCGCAGGCCACGATCTGCTTGTAGCGTGACACGAAAAAAAGGATTGCCACCACAGCAAACAGGGCGAAAGCGAGAAGATCGGAGAGGGATATGGTGAGCACATTGCCGAAGAGGAATGTGTTAAGTTCGGGCACATATCCGGGGGTGAGAAAGACGAAAAGTATGCCGAGAGCCATGCCCAATGCCCATACCACAGCTATGGCCGAATCCTCGCGCACGCGATAGCGGTGGCTCATCCATTCCACGCCGGCAGAAGCGGCTACGGCAACCACAGCGGCCATGAATATAGGGCTGATACCGAGAAAATAACCGAGCCCGAGGCCGCCGAAGCAGGCGTGGGTGATGCCGCCACTTATGGCAACGAGCCGGCGGCTGACGATGTAGGTGCCAATCATGGCACTTACTACGCTTATAATCAGCAATCCAAAGACGGCGTAGCGGAAAAATTCATATTGCCATATATCAATCATGCGGAGGTGGATTTGACGGTTCGTTTCTGACGCTCTTCGGCCACAATCATGATAAGTTCCTCGCGCACTTCCTCGGGAAGACGGATGCCACGAAGCTGAATGCTGCGCGCCCATCCGGCAATGTCGTCGGGGAGGAGAGTAAGGAGCACATCGCGAAACTCCTCGATTTGCTCGGGGGTGTATGTGGCGGGGTCTTTGCCGCGATAGGCATCAAGTTCCTCGTCGTCGTAATATATGATGTCAGCACTCACGGCAGCGAGAAGAGAGTCTCTTTCGCAGGTGATGTGCATGCCGCAGCATTTTTCTTCCTCAGGTTGTGGCTGCGGCTGAGAGTCGGGCTGCTCAGAGCCGTTACGCTCCATGTCGCGGCGGTGAAGCAGATAGAGCAGAGCGCCGACAATTACGAGAGCCAAAAGGATGTAAAGGGCAACAATCATTGAGCGTCAGTGAATTGAGGTGGAATGGGATCGTTTTCGTCCTGAACAATGAAACCTGCGAGCCTCAGATCGTCCCAAAACGAGGGGTAGGATTTGGATACGGCTTCGGAATCGCATATCACTATGCCCGGAATGTAGGCGGCAACAGGAGCAAGAGCCATGGCCATGCGGTGGTCGGCGTGGGAGTGGAATACCGGTAACTTCATTATGGGGTGAGGTACCGCATCCCAGCTGAGAATGCCGGGGGCTTCCGGCAGGAGCTCGGCACCGAGCAGAAGCATCTCCTCGCAAAGAGCCTCAACGCGGTCACATTCCTTGACATGAAGTGATTCAAGGCCGGTGAACCGGAAAGGAATACGGAGCATTACGCATGTGACAACGAGAGCGGGCACGAGGTCGGGAGTCTGCGCCAAGTCAAGGATGAGGCGCGGAGAAAGCTCGGGTGAGGCAACAAGTTCGGCACCCTGCGCGGTAAATTCTGTGTCAACGCTAAGGTCGGCAAAGATTTTGGCTGTGACGGAATCGCCTTGCACGGAAGGATTGAGGGTACCCTTGAGGGTGATGAACCCTGAAGTGAGGGCTTCAATTTCGTACCAGAAGGCAGCCGCGCTCCAATCAGCTTCTATTTCGGTGACAGGAGCAGAGTAGGGTACAGGGCGAATGGTGATGGTTTCGGGCGAGAGATCAACCTCGGCACCGGCGCGAGACATCATCTGTGCCGTCATGGATATATACGGGCGAGAAGCAACTTCGCCGTCAAGAGTTATCGTGAGACCGTGCTCCATGTACGGGGCTGTCATCATGAGTGCGGATATGAACTGCGAGCTGACAGTGGCATCAATGGTGATGGAGCCGCCGGTAAGTCCGGTGCCACATATTTTTAAAGGCGGAAAACCTTGCTCGCCAAGGTACATGATGTTTGCGCCGCATTGCTGCAGGGCCTCCACAAGCGGCCCTATGGGGCGATGGCGCATACGCTCGCAACCGTCAAGGGTGATTTCCGCTCCCGGGGTGGCGGCATAGTAGGCGGTGAGGAAGCGCATGGCAGTGCCGGCGTTGTCAATATCAACGGTGCCGGAAAGAGTGGAGATGCCGTGGCGCATGGCCTGAGTGTCGGTGCAGTCGGCGAGCGGCAGTGGTGAGTCGGAACGGTGCTGCAAAGCGTTGATGAGCAAAGCCCGTGCACTCATGCTTTTGGATAGCGGGAGGGTAATGGTGCATTCCGGGAGGCCATCAGGAGGAAATATGCGGTAATTCATACGGATTATATGCTGTTAAGGTCAAGAATTTGCTGAAGAATGTCAACGGCCTGTTCCACGGAAGTGACATTTGAGAAAGAGAAACTGCGTTTGCCGTTTTTTTCGCGAATGGCACACTGGCGCGGATGCTGCTGGAGATAGTGCAACATGCGTCCGAACATGGGCGACTGATAGTAGGCTTTGTTGGAGTCGTCAACGAAGTAGGTGTACATGTAGCTTTGTTTGAGGGCCACTTTTTCTATGCCGAGTTTGCGGGCGAGACGGCGCAGGCGCGGGATGCGAAGCAGCTCGAGAGTGACCTGCGGAACTTTGCCGAAACGATCCTGCAACCGGGTTTTGAACGCTTGCAGATCCAGTTCGCGCTCAATGGAGTCAAGCTCCTGATAGAGAGATATGCGCTCGCTTTCCTGAGGCACATAATCGGCCGGGAGAAGCAGCTCCATGTCGCTTTCAATCACACAGTCGGCAACAAAGTCTTCGGGCTCGGCAACGGAATCATTGTCAAGGTCGGCAAATTCCTCAGTGCGAAGTTCGGTTACGGCCTCACGCAGAATTTTCTGATATGTTTCATATCCGAGATCGGCTATGAACCCGCTTTGTTCGGCTCCGAGCAGATTGCCGGCACCACGAATGTCAAGGTCCTGCATGGCAATGTGGATGCCGCTGCCGAGGTCGCTGAAACTCTCAATGGCCTGAAGACGGCGTCGTGCCACGGGGGCCAGCGGCACATGCGGGGGTACGGAGAGATAGCAGAAAGCCTTGCGAGAGCTGCGTCCCACACGCCCACGGAGCTGATGCAGCTCACTGAGGCCGAAGTTCTGCGCATTGTTGATGATAATGGTATTGACATTGGGCATATCAATACCGCTCTCCACTATTGTGGTGGCAAGCAGCACATCGTAGTCGTGGTTGGCGAAATCCTCAATGGCTTTTTCAAGTTTTTCCGGCGGCATCTGTCCGTGTCCCACCACTATTCGGGCATCGGGGACGAGACGGCGTATCATTGACTCAAGCTCATTAAGACCCTCAATGCGGTTGTTGATGACAAACACCTGTCCGTTGCGCGACATCTCAAAGTTGATGGCTTCGGTGATGAGGTCGTCGCTGAGGGCGCTAACATTGGTGACAATGGGGTAACGGTTGGCGGGGGGAGTGGTTATGGCGGAAAGGTCGCGTGCGCCCATGAGAGAGAACTGGAGAGTGCGCGGAATGGGGGTGGCGCTCATGGTGAGAGTGTCCACGTTGGTTTTAAGCTGTTTCAGCTTCTCTTTTACGGCCACTCCGAATTTCTGTTCCTCATCCACGACGAGGAGTCCGAGATCCTTGAATTTAACCGATTTGCCCACAAGCTTGTGGGTGCCGATGATGATGTCGATTTTACCGTCGGCGAGATCTGCGAGAATCTGTTTGGTGTCCTTGGCGGAGCGTGCGCGGCTGAGATATTCCACTCTTACCGGGAAATCCTTGAGACGCTTGCTGAAAGTGTGGTAGTGCTGGTACGCGAGGACAGTTGTGGGCACAAGGACTGCAGTTTGCTTGGAGTCGGCAGCGGCCTTGAATGCGGCGCGTATGGCAATCTCGGTTTTTCCGAAACCCACATCGCCGCAAATGAGGCGGTCCATGGGACGCTGGCTTTCCATGTCGGCCTTGACGGCCTGTGTAGCCGTGAGCTGGTCGGGGGTGTCCTCGTAGATGAAGGAGGCCTCAAGTTCCTGCTGCATGTATGTGTCGGGTGAGAATCCGAACCCTTGCTCTTGCTTTCGTGCGGCATAGAGTTTGATGAGGTCGCGCGCAATGTCCTTGAGTTTGGACTTGGTGCGCTCTTTTACGCGGTTCCATGCACCTGTGCCAAGAGTGTTGATTTTGGGCGGGACGCCTTCTTTGCCACGGTATTTGGCAAGCTTGTGCAGGGAGTGTATGGAGACGAAGATAATGTCGTCATGGGCGTAAACGAGCTTGATCATCTCCTGCATGTGGCCGTTGACATTGGTGCGTAGGAGGCCGGCGAATTTGCCTACGCCGTGGTCCACGTGAACGATGTAGTCGCCGGGTTCTATGGCGCTCAGTTCTTTTAGGCTCAGCGCGAGTTTTCCCGAACGTGCGCGGTCAGATCGGAGATTGTATTTGTGGAAACGGTCAAAAATCTGATGGTCGGTGAAGATGCATCGTTTCTTGAGGTGGTCCACAAATCCCTCGTGGAGAGTGGGGATGACGGGAGAGAATTTTATTTTGTCGCCACGGTCGGCGAAGATTTCTTTGAGTCGTTCAATTTGCTTGTCGCTGTCGGAGAGGATGAAAATTTCGTAACCATCGTCAAGGAAACGGGAGAACGAATCACTGATGATATCAAAATTCTTGTGGTAAATGCCCTGTGGAGAACATTGAAAATCAATGGCAACGGCAGATGGGTCGGGAGAGCTGGCGGCAGCCGTGAATGAAAGCTGTGTAAAAGAATTGAAATCGCGGGCAAATGCTTCGGCATCAATGACCCGGCTCATGGCATCGGTGTCGCCTTCTTCGGCTATGACGGTGGAGGTGGATAGGGATTCGGAGGCGACTTCGCGAATGCGCGCGGTGGTGAAAGCAGCATCGCGCACTGCAATCAGAGTGTCGGAGGGGATGAACTTAAGCAGCGAGGTGCCGTTGGGGTCGTGTGCCACATTGGCAGTAATGCTGACGGAGTCAAGTTTTTCTTCCGAAAGCTGTGTCTCGATGTTGAAAGTGCGTATGGAGTCGATTTCATCGCCGAAAAAGTCGATGCGGTAAGGAAGTTCGTGGCTGTAGCCGAAAATGTCAAGTATGGAACCACGGTGTGCGAAATGGCCCGGCTCATAGACATAATCGACCTCGCTGAAATTGTTGTTTCTGAGCCATTTTATGACTTCTGTAAGGTCAACCGGAGAGTTGAGGCTGAGACGGAGGGTGTGCTCGGCAAGCATTTGTGGGGGAGCGACCTTTTCGGCAAGAGCCTCGGGGTAGGTGACTACAATTTTCACCGGAGAGGAGGCTGACTGCCAAGCGCTGAGAGCCTCGGTGCGCAGAATTTGCGACGGCGGGTCGGGCTGTCCGTATTTTATGGCCCGCTTGTAGCCTGACGGGAGAATTAGAACGGCCTCTTCGCCGAGCAATCGGCTGAGGTCGTGATATAGATAGCCGGCATCGTCAAGCGAATCGCCGATGACAAGCAGCGGGGAGGGGCGGTTGGCGAGTGATGCAAGCAGCATGGCTGCTGAAGATCCGGCGAGAGAATGGGCACAGGCACGGGTGT
>HF985661.1:82755-101484 GCA_000431155.1 Bacteroides sp. CAG:927 | reverse complement strand
CCCGCCATGAAATCGGATGCAATGGCGGACAGAGAGGTCATTTCTTGGCTGGAGCTGAGAGAAGACGTTTGTATTCAGCGGGGTTGTGCAGGATATTGATGGCAGAGTCGGCACCAATGTCGCTGCGCAAAGCTGCGCGGACGGCACCGGGCTGATAATAGTAGCGTTCGGCGATTTCACGGAGCAGGAACGGGGCAATGGCACCACGGTGAGTGTCAAGGTCCTTGTCAAGCGGGTGCTTCAGCATGGCAGCGAGAGTATCGAACTGCGCATTGAGGCTGTCGCTGGCGTATCCTTCAATTCTGGCAGCCTCGCGGAGCCGGTCAAGGATGGTTTCGCACACCTTGTCATAGTTGAATTTGGCCGGGTCAATAGAGCTTTTGAAGCGGGCGTATATGGAGTCGTCGATTTCAAATTCGTCAATGGGCGGGATGGAAGGGTGCTCGGCACGATAGCGGTTGGCAAAATCAAAGGCCCAATTGTCGCGCACAACATTGAAAGTGATGCGGCTGACATCGGGGTATTTGACTGTTATGTCGGGCGTTATGCCTCCACCGTCGCGCACTATCCGGCCATTGCGGGTGGTGAACTCATGGGTGAGGCTGTCGGGTATTCGCTGAATGGAGCCGTCCTCGTTGCGCTGCGAGTAGTCAATGGCCTGAATAAGTCGTCCGCTGGGGATGTAATATTTGGCCATGGTGACTTTGAGCAGCCCGTCGTAGGGAAGTTCCCGGGTGGTCTGCACGAGTCCCTTGCCAAAAGAGCGGTTGCCGACAATCACGGCACGGTCAAGGTCCTGAAGGGCGCCGGCGGTGATTTCGGAAGCGGAAGCGGTGCCGGCATCGGTGAGCACTACCAGCGGCATGTCGGGGACGAGCGGCGAAGATGAGGTTTTGTACACCTTTTCATCAAGCACACCTTTGCCGCGAGTGCGTAGCACTTCGGTGCCTTTGGGGAGGAAGTAGCCGAGAATTTTTACCGCGCTTTCAAGGAGGCCGCCGCCGTTGTCGCGCAGATCAAGGATGAGGCCCTTGACCTTATGCCGATTTTTGAGCGAGTCAATGGCGAGGCGCACCTCTTCGGGTGTGGTTTCGGTGTAGGATGAGAGAAGTATGTAGCCCAAGTCGTTGCCTACCACGCCATAATATGGAACGGAGGGGTTTTGGATTTTTTCACGTGTTATCTGAACGGTGATGATGGAGTCGGTGACATAGGGGCGCTTGACGGTAACAGAGAGGGGGGTGCCTGCAGGCCCTTTGAGGAGGTTGCTGACCTCGGGTGTGGTTTTGCCAAGCACAGTGTCGCCGTTGATAACCATTATCAGGTCGCCGGGTCGGAGTCCGGCACGAGCGGCGGGGGATCCGAGGTATGGACCGGAGATATATACATTGCCGTTGCGCTGCATGATGTATGAGCCTATGCCTCCGTATTGTCCGGAAGAGATGGTACGGAAATCGGCTTTTTCATCCTGAGGTATGTATTCGGTGTACGGGTCCAGAGAACCGAGCATGGCATCAATGGCTGTTCGCACGGATTTCTGAGCATCAATAGAGTCAACATAGTTGCTTTGGATTTCCTTGACAACGGCGTTGAATATGTCGAGGCTTGCAGCGATGTCGGCTTTCTTGCTGCGAGTGGCACCCTGTGCCAGAAGAATGGCGCATAAAAGCGCGGCGGCAGTGTAAAATAGCTTCTTCATGAGCAAATAAGAGATGTGTTTTGAAAACGGCGACCAAAGTTAGTCAATAATTATAACAAACGAGTGCTAAAATATTTCAAAAAAGATGAGTGAGGAGGAAAAAATCAACTTTTTTTGAAGAATCTATTGCATAATTGGAATAAAGGCAGTAATTTTGTACCGCAAAACCCGAGAGTGGGTTTGAACATTGCTTCAATAGCTCAGTTGGTTAGAGCATCTGACTGTTAATCAGAGGGTCGTTGGTTCAAGTCCATCTTGAAGCGCAAAATATGGAAAGCTTCAGTAGCTCAGTTGGTTAGAGCACCTGACTGTTAATCAGGGGGTCGTTGGTTCAAGCCCATCCTGAAGCGCACTTCAAAAACGCTGACTTCCATGGCATGTCCATGAGGTCAGCGTTTTTTTCTGCCCCCAATTTATGTGATATATATAGTTCTATATATTTTAAAGGTGTGGTGAGGGAGTGTGAAAAATGGTGATTTTTTCGGGTCACGAGAATTAAGAATGTTAAAGGCGAAAAAAATAGTTGCAATATTATTGTTTTTAATTCGTTATTTCTTTATCTTTGTGGCAATTTCACTGTGTCAACCTAAGTTTCTGCTTGCCGGAGGGTGGCGGATGATGAATTGGCGCGTTAGAATGAAAGGCCTTAAATTATTGAAAACAACCAGCTTGCGCAACAATACGAAAAAACTATAGTAATTATTTAATACCTTATGCTAAAACCAATTAACTCAGTAAGCAAATTGCTTTTGGTTGCTTCCTTATTCGGTGCAGTGGCAGTGCCAGTGACCGTGCAAGCGACCCCCCCGGCAGCGGTAGAGCAATCAGCCAACACCGCAACAGGTGTGGTTCTGGACGAAATGGGCGATCCGTATATCGGTGCGTCAGTTCGTGTGGCAAGTGACCCATCCAAGGGTGCGTCAACCAATCTTGACGGAGAATTCTCTATTGCCGGCGTAAAGCCCGGAACCAAACTTCTGATTACCGCCGTGGGTTACAAAAACCTGGAGGCAGTGTGGAATGGCTCTCCTCTGAATCTTCAGCTTCAACAGGACACACAGATCCTTGACGAGGTGGTGGTAACCGCCATGGGTATCACTCGTGAAGAAAAGACACTTACTTATGCGGTTCAGACCATCAAATCGGATGAGGTGACCCGTATCAAGGACAACAACTTTATTAACTCACTGCAAGGTAAGAGTGCAGGTTTGACCATCACACCTAACAACAGTGGTGCAGGTGGTGGCGCTTCCAAGATTATTCTTCGTGGTAGCACCTCAATTCTGGGTACCAACCAACCTCTTATCGTGCTTGACGGTGTGCCGATGCAGAACGGTATGCAGACTCAGGCATCAGTAGAAGGACTTATCAACGGTGGTGGCGGTTCAGGCGACGACCTTCTTTCTACCATCAACCCTGAGGACGTAGAGAGCATGACCATTCTTAAAGGCCCGAACGCAGCGGCTCTGTATGGTAGTGCAGCAAACAACGGTGTAATCATCATCAACACCAAGAGCGGTGCAGAAGGAACAGTTAAGGTTGATATCAGCTCGACCACATCAATCGAGACTATCGCCAACTATCCTCAGACCCAGCAGGTGTATGGTTTGACTTCCGACCTTCTGACCAGCGGTATTCAGCTTGGTGCATGGGGTCCGAAAATCGGCACCCGCGATGCTGACGAACTGGCTCTCAAGCCTTATATGATGAACAGCGCGCGCAATCCTATCCGCGACTTCTTCAAAACCGGTATTACCCTCAACAACGGTATAACCCTGAGTGGCGGTACAGAGAAATCACGCACATATTTCTCATACAACAACACATATCAGGATGGTATAATCCGCAACAACAAGTTCACACGTAACAACGTGATGCTGAAAGAAACCTTCTCGCTCTTTGACAAGCGCGTGAACATCAGCACCAGCTTGAACTGGATTCACCAGAAGACCAACAATCCGCCAAACACCGGTAAGACCCTGAGCGCACTGCACGCTGTTTACCGTATGCCTGCCGATGTGGATATGCGTTACTTCAAGAACCACTACCAGCACGCCGGTACATACAACGATGAAATCGTAAGCAACACTCAGACCGGTAACCCGAAACTTCTCGGTCAGCCCGTACAGACATGGGACTGGTATGACAAGAGCTTGAACAACCCGTACTGGGTAACCGACATGTATAATAAGGAGAACAAGCGTGACCGTATCCTCGGTAACATCACATTGGATGTTAAGCTTTGGAAGAACCTGAAATACCAGACACGTTTCAGCGTGGATATGGTGATGAACTCATATGTCAACGAACAGTATGCAGGTATGTACGAAGCCGGATGGCTGTCACTCGGCGGTCAGTATGGCTCAGGCAGCTCTCGTTCGAGCGATATCTACAATGACCACATGCTGACTTGGAACGACCGCTTCGCAGACAAGTTTGATGTAAGCGCAGCCGTTGGTACAAGCTTCACCCGTCACTGGGACCGTTCACAGTCAATCAGCACCAATATCGATACTTGCGGTATTCCTAACGCATTTGTTCCTCAGAACAGCAAGTTTGAGCGTCCTGACGGCAGCGTTCGCGGCGGTAGCGCCACCAGCGCATCCGACAGCTGGAACTACAAGAACTGGTCAACCGCAGTGTTTGCAACCGCATCAGTAGGTTTGTTTGACAAAGTTTACATTGACGGTAGCTACCGTGTTGAATGGGCACAGGCATTTCAGCAGTTCACCCAGAACAGCGGTTACAAATCATTTGACTACTATTCAGTAGGTGCGAACGTACTCGTTCACAAGTTCCTTCCCGAATCAACACGCGACTGGCTTGATCAGTTGAAATGGCGCGGCAGCTATTCAGTAGTTGGTAACCCGATTCCTAACCAGCTGTTTGCCCGTCAGTCAATAGACTTCGGAACCGGTGTGGTAGGTTCTCGTCCTCCTCTGTTTGAAAATCCTCAGCCTGAAACCACAACCTCATTTGAGACCGGTTTGGATGTATGGATGTTCAACAACAGCTTCAACTTTGACGTAACCTATTATAACTCCACTCTTAAGAACCAGTTCATGAACGTGACCACCGCCAACGGTGAATCCCGTCCTGTGAACACCGGTAAGATCCGTAACTACGGTGTTGAATTCTCAGCAGGCTATCGTTGGGCTATCAACCGCGACTGGACCTGGCAGTCAAACTTCAACTTCGCATGGAACGACAACAAGATTCTTGAGACTTACGATCCGGGCGACAACCGCGAGTACACCGTGGAAATGGGTAACAACGCTTTCAAGATCAAATATATCAAGGACAAGAAGTATGGTGACATCTACGTGAACTCAATAGAGCGTGATGCCAACGGTTACTACAAGATGACTTCAAGCAATCCTCTTACAGCCCGTCCTACCATGCAGTCTGACTACAGCACATATGTAGGCAACACCACATCTCCCTACACCTTAGGATGGAACAACACCATTTCATGGAAGAACCTCACACTGTACTTCCTTATCGACGGTCGTATCGGTGGTAAGGTTATGTCACTCACCGAGGCTGAAATGGACCTGTACGGTTTGAGCCAGCGTTCAGCTGACGCCCGTCTGGCTGCAGAAAACAACCCCGATCTTCAGGCATATGACGAGAGCGGCAAGGTGGTTCCCCTGATGTATCTGCCTGACGGTTCCGGCCGCAAGATTTCAGTAGAGAACTACTATACCACTATCGGTATGGCTCCTACCGAAGAGCATGTATATAACGCAACCAGCTTCCGCATGCGCGATATCTCTTTGAGCTATCTGTTCCCCGACCTGCTGGGTAAGGGCAAGGGCCTGACCGCACAGTTCTCAGTTAAGAATGCGTTCTTTATCTACAAAGATGCACCCGTAGATCCCGATATCTCACTGTCAGCCGCCAACGGTCTGTCCGGTATCGACTGCTATGGTCTGCCCACTCTGCGTAGCTATGCAATCACCTTGAAACTCAACTTCTAAGCAACAACCCTGTAATCTAACATAGAAAAATGACAAAAAATAATATATTATCAGCCTGCTTGATGGGAGCATCGTTGCTTTGCACCGGTGCACTGACCTCCTGCGGCGACCAGTTCCAGGAAGAGTATCCATGGATGGTGGGCCGTCAGGAAGATCAGGACAGTGAAGATGAATCAAGCGCCGGTCGTTATGACATGGAAATATTGGAACGCGAGCTGAAAGGTGCGCTTCCGTTCATGATCAACTATAGCCACGCTCCAGACAACTCATGGGCACCTCATAACTACCAGTACAACCGCGCCAACAACATTGACAACTACTGCGGTTACTGGACAACCTCCAAGGGTACATTCGGTTTCGGCGGCAACCTGCCCACCCTGTACACCTATCCTAATGACTATCTGGGCGGTCCTGCCGACAACTCAATCTTTGCACAGAGCTATGATGCTATACACTATGCTACAGACATGGTGGACCAGGAAGGTAACCCTGTAGGCTCAAAGCCTTACTGGCGTGCCTGCGCCCTGATAATCCAGAGCTACACCGCAATGAACGTGGTTGACGCCTACGGCGCATGCCCGCTCAATGACTGGCGTAACCGCGAGCGTAACAAAACCGTGCAGTGGGAAGCAGGTCACGATGTGTACAAACAGATTGTAGAGGACCTCAACGAGGCTATCGCAACCCTCAAGGCCACTACCCCTGCCAAGGGTGAACTTGACAAGATCGAGCTTGACCCCACCAAGGAGATCACAATTTTCCGTGGCGACTGGAAAAACTGGGTTAAGTTTGCCAACTGTATGAAACTGCGTATGGCCATGAACCTGTCACGCAATTTTGACGGGGAGGCCCGTGCTCTTGCAGAAGAAGCCCTTAATGATGAGATAGGCGTGCTCACAGAGGCTGATCCTTATGATATCGCTTATTACTATCACAACAACAACTCATGGTATTTCATCTCTCAGACTTGGGGCGATATCCGTTTGAACGCCAACCTTGAGAGCATCATGAAGCACTTCAACAACCCGTTGCTGGGCATATGGTTTGACACTCTTGGCGCAACTGTCAAGGATAAACTTACAGGTGTGAGCACTTCAGGCGAAATTGCCGGTATGCGTGCCGGTATCGACATGGTGGGCAAGAATGCCGGCGGTCGTACCGACGGAGCCTACGGTTCATTCTCCTGCTTCGCGTTCCAGGATTTCCCGATGCCATTCTTCAAACGTACCGAGTCCTTGTTCCTGCAGGCAGAAGCAAATCTGCGCTGGGGTATCGGCTCACGCAGCGTGAAGGAGCTTTATGAGGCCGGTATCACACTGTCAATGACCGAGAACGGCGTAGAATCAGGTCTGATAGCCGAATATCTTGATCAGGCCGGTGACATGCCCGCATATGACTATGTGGACTTCCGCGATGGCCAGAACAACATTGACGGCCGTGTGACCTGTGATGTGAAGTGGAACGAAGGCGACAGCAAGGAGCTCAAGCTCGAGAAGCTGATCACCCAGAAATATATCGCAGTGTTCCCACAGTGCGATGCCGCATGGAACGATTTCCGCCGCACCGGTTATCCCCGTCTGTTCCCGCCCAAGACCAACGGCGGTATGCCAGGCATGGATGGCAAGCTGGAACTTCAGATCCGCCGTATTCCGCAGAAGGTTGTCACCAACAACACTGCCGAAATGGCCGGCCTGAGCACAGTGCTCGGCTTTGATCAGAAAGACGCCTCACAGCCCATATTCTGGGACATATCCTACGAAAAGCGTCAATGGGGCGATATAGATCCGACCTCGGGTCTCGAGACTCCGGAGAAAATGCCCGTACCTGTTAACTTCTAATCCAATTACAGACTTGATATGAAACTTTATAAAAGCCTATTATACTTTACAGCAGCTCTCACTGCAGCCGGCGCAATGACCGGCTGTAGCGAGGAGGCTACTCTGGACGGAGCAGATGCGGTGTATCTTGAGCTCCAACCCACCGACATTTACCTTCGTCTGGGTGACACCGTGAAAGTAAGTCCCCGCGTGACCAATGTGAATGGTGAAGATATTCCCACTCAGGTGGCACTGTCGGTAGATGACGAAACCATAGCCAAGATACTTGGTGACACCGCAGTTGTGGCCGTTAATGGCGGTCAGGGCAAAGGCACCAAACTTCGCGCCACTCTGGTGAACGGCAAATATGCTGTTACCAACGTGAATGTGATCAAGAACACACCTCTTGGCCTGTATCCCATCAACGAAATCGGCGATACCGTAAGTTCAGTAAAGAGCTGGGGTGTGCCTCACGCAATGGTTGATTTCGCAGTCAATCCTATCGAGCTTCTTGACGACTATTCAGTAGAGGACGGAACAATCGCCGCTACCCTTGAAGGTCTGAAACCGTGCACTATCGTTGACGAGAGCTACAATGGTGAACTTATCACCGTTGACCGCAAGCACGGTATTGTTACCGTTCACTTCACCAGCCCGAAAGTGGCCGGTACCGGTAAGGTGAAACTCACCATCGGCGAAGGCGGTACAGCCATGAGCGCAACCATGGAAGTTGTGATGCAGCCAGCATTCCAGTTCGCATCGTTCTACGGTGAGACCGCAGGTCCCGATATCGCCGCAATGCCTTATCTTAACGGCCGTCCTTCACTTGGAACACTGACAATGTACATCGCCAGCAAGTGTGACAAGGTTATCGACATCAATTCTGAAGATGAGGTGCGCGTGGCCATGAACATTGAAGGCGGTACAGAGGAGAATATCCTTGAGGCAGTGAAATGCTACAAATGGAACATGACTCAGGGCGGTGCTCTGCTTACCGTTCGCGATGACTATGAAATCGTTGCCGGTCATGGCTTTGATGCCGTACTCGGCGTGCGTTCAGGTGTGCAGACCGGTACCGTGGTTTATGAGTGCGAAACGCCTTGTGTAACTACCGAGGATCCCGACCACACTCTTACCCTGACCCTTACCTACAATGTGGTAAACATCAAGAAGGACTATCCTATCCGCGATATCATTCTTGACAATGACAATGTGTCACTTGACATGAATGCCACTCACGTAGTGCATATGTCGGTTGAGCCTATGGCCTCATACGCATATCAGAAAGTTAATGTAGAGGTGGCTGATCCCACAATTGTGAAACTGATGGACTTTGAAGGTTACGATCTTCCGATTCAGGGTCTGAAACCCGGTACAACAACTGTGAAGTTCAGCGCATACAACGATACCCAGCTGGTAGAGAAAATCATGACAGTTACTGTCAATGACCCGATTGGTCGTGTGGTTATCGACAACAACAGCGGTGCAACTTACATCTTTGCAGGTGGTAGCACTACATGGAAAGCAAATGCATATACAATCAGCGGTGTTCTGATGAGCAATGTTGATCTGAGCTGGGAATCCAGCAACACTTCTGTTGCTACCGTTAACAACGGCGTGATTGCAGGTGTGGCTGAAGGTAATGCCTCCATCACAGCAACCAGCGGTGGAATTGTATCCGGCGGCCGTACCGTATATGTAAGAAAGGCTCCTGATGCAATCGGCGATGCAAGCGGTTTCAAGGGCTTATATGAGGATGGCGATGACATCGTGTTCCTTGACAACGAAGACGGTTACCTCTATATCCCCGGCGGTTATGCAAACGGCAGCTTTGAAGGCACCTACACACTCAGCGGCGCATACTACATGGCCAATGACGCACAGGCACCTGCTACCGGAACTGTAACCATTGCCAAGGGCGCAGGCGAATACGAGTATATCGTGACAATGAATGTGAACATCAATCTGTCAAGTTCAAAGGTTGTTCGCTTTGCATTCAACAACGGAACTATAAAATACCTGCCCGAATAATGTAACTAATTAACCTATAATATGCACACGGTGTGACAGTATCAAACGCACGTTTGGCTGAACACCGTGTGCTTTTTTATTTCAGACAGCTAACTATTAAATAATTGTATCAACCATGAAGAAAACCTTACTCTTTGCGGGTGGTCTGGCTCTCGTTGCGGTGGCTGCAAACGCGCAGCAACTTCGCGGCCCGGAGACGGAAAGTGACACTCGTGAATGTTATGTAACCTGGCCCCAGAGCTATTCACTGGACCAGTACATCAATGACTGGGTGCCCGGTCAGCCCATGACCAAAACCTACGCATCGGAACGTGCATCAAAGAGCGGCACATGGGAAGATGAAGAATTCTTTATCTCACGTGTGAAACTGCGTCCTTTGATTTCCAATGTGGCAACACAGATTGACGAGACCATGATAGGCTCTCGTGACAAGAAGCTTGTGTTCTGGGTGCCCTGCGGCATGAGCATGGGATATTTCCAGACCGGCTCGCTGCCCAACGGCGTGTTTGACTCAGAAGTGTTCTCGGCATGGAGCTATGTTACTCACTTCGGCAACTGGACATCACCTTACGGGTGGGTTCCCGGCGGTTTTGCTGACGCAGCCCACAAACATGGTGTGCTGGTGTCGGGCTTGGCATCGGTTCCTAATGCCTCAATGCCTAATGCATGGCGCCAGTGTTTCTTGGGCATGAACTCTTTGGCAAGCACCGACGAGGGTATGGAAAAGATATGCAAGTTCCTGCGCTATCACGGTAGCGACGGTATCAGCTACAACTCGGAATGGCTTGGAAACTGGAGCAAGTCGGAGCAAACAGAATTAAACACAATGCACGGCAAGCTTATTAAGTATCTCCTGCAATATCAGGACCGTGCAGAGAACATTTGGTACGGTGGCGCTAACGACAATGGTGCTGTAAGCTATTGGGGCGAAGGTCTCGGAAGCCGTTTCTACAACACATTCGGTTACAGCGACGAGCCGCGCACAGTGTTCTTCTCCAACTACAACTGGAACAGCTCTTCTTATTACGCAGAAGACAAGGCTGCATTCGAGACCACCAAGCGTGACACTCGCGACCTGTATTTAGGTATGAACATGCAAGGCGGCTGCAAATCCACCACAGAATGGCTTGCACACGCCGAAGGCGGTCAGGCTCAGGACTATTCAATCGGTCTTTGGGGTGAACACAGCAAGAACATGCTGTTCCCCGCCCGTGTAAGTGCCGGTGGTAGCGATATTCTCAAACAGCAGGGTTACCAGAAAGTTCTCGAGCAGTGGTTCACCAACGGTAAGAGAAACCCTGCTTACAGAATGGAGATAGACCAAAGCGGCAGTCTGGGCGTATCAGATGTGTTCCAAGGCATGTCTCGCTTCATGAATGCCCGTTCAGCCTATGGCTGGAATCTCGCTGACGAACCGTTCATCACCTACTTCAGCCTCGGTAACGGTAACTGCTACCGTCTGAACGGAGATGTGGCATATTCCAGCGAATGGTACAATATCGGCATGCAGGACTACACTCCGACATGGCGCTGGTGGTGGTCAACCAAAATGCTTGGCAAAGATGAGGCTGATATTCCCGCCAACAGCATGAGCGCAGAGTTCAGCTGGGACGATGCATGGAACGGCGGCTCCTCACTGAAGATCAGCGGTAGCACCGCAGCCGGTGAAACCCAGTACCTGCACCTGTTCAAGACCCAGTTCAATGTAAAGAACAACGATATCATCACTATCCGCTACAAGATTCTCAAAGGTAACGGCGACATCAACTTTGTATATTCAAAGGTAGGTAGCGAGACCACAGAGGTTACACCGGACCGTACCTCAATCCATAAAGTCGGCAAGGATTTCTTCTATGACGAATGGAATGTAGTAGAGTTCAAGGTGGCATCACGTGGCTCAGCAGCCCTGAGCGCCGGTGACTGGGCACTTCTCGGTCTCAAGTTTGCTAACGCGCAGAATCTGGAAGTGCTGATAGGCGAAATGTCAATCAAGCGCGGCACCAGCAACACTCCTCAGATGCCTGAGATACGCACCGCCAAGATACTTAGCGATGTGGTAAGCGGCTTTGACGCCAAGCTCATCTGGTCAATGCCCAACAGTGCAGCAGCCGGTGATCCTGTTTACAACACCGATGTAAACACATCTTATTATGAACTCTGGGCACAGGTACAGGGTGACGAGCCTCAGTTCATGGGTGCAACCACCTCATGGGCCGGCCTGATGTTCAAGATCAAGAATCCCAAGCATGGCAACCGCGTGCGCCTCGGTGTGCAGGCCGTAAGCCTTGACCACAAGAGCAAATCCGGCATCAGCTGGACAAGCGATTATCTTACCGCTCCCGCTCACGAGGTATCGGAAGAGGTGGCAATTGACAAGACCTGTATCAAACCGGGCGAAGAATTCCGCATTATCAAGCGCGGCACCAGCAACACTCCTCAGATGCCTGAGATACGCACCGCCAAGATACTTAGCGATGTGGTAAGCGGCTTTGACGCCAAGCTCATCTGGTCAATGCCCAACAGTGCAGCAGCCGGTGATCCTGTTTACAACACCGATGTAAACACATCTTATTATGAACTCTGGGCACAGGTACAGGGTGACGAGCCTCAGTTCATGGGTGCAACCACCTCATGGGCCGGCCTGATGTTCAAGATCAAGAATCCCAAGCATGGCAACCGCGTGCGCCTCGGTGTGCAGGCCGTAAGCCTTGACCACAAGAGCAAATCCGGCATCAGCTGGACAAGCGATTATCTTACCGCTCCCGCTCACGAGGTATCGGAAGAGGTGGCAATTGACAAGACCTGTATCAAACCGGGCGAAGAATTCCGCATTTGGTTCGTTGACGAGCTTCACGAGAACGCAACCCTGACTCTCTACAACAATCTCGGCACCAAGGTGGCCAGCAACAATGGCGCAAGCCGCGAACTTGTGGCTACTCTTAATGAAGTAGGTGCATACGACCTCGTAGCCAACGAAGGTGCAGCAACCGAGACCCGCTACAGCTGCTATGCTCAGGTATCAGACTTCAGCGTAGGTCGTCTGCCTGAAATCGAGACTCTTACCTTCAACGGTGAAAATGCTGAAACAGCCGATGTAACCTTTGGCGTTGGCACAGAGTTCAAAGCCGGTTACACCGGTCGCAGCGCTGACGGTTCCGGTTCACGCGCAATCGCCAACGATTACAAAGTGTTCGGTTGTCCTGTCAAGGAACTGAAACTTGGTGAAAACAAATCATTCTCAGTATCATACTGGGTACGCCCGACCTTCTATCCTGCAACCGGTCAGCTCAATATGTTCGGTATTGAAGACCGCACAGGTACATGGCCTGAAAACAACTGGGGCTTCTTCTGGTCAGAAGTGAACAGCGACGGTTCAGTTTCAGCCTTCACCAAACGCGGTAACAGCGCAAATACAGCAGAGTACCAGTATGACTATGCTTCCACCACCGCCATACCTGTGGGTGCATGGACACACGTAACCATCGTATTTGACTACGATTCCTCAAATGCATTGCTGATGAAGCTTTATCTGAACGGTGTATATCAGGTTCCGACCCGCACCGGTATGGGCGGCGACAACAAGAGCGAGGATAACGTGATAGACGGAATTCCTGTTCGTGGTCCGAACCGTTCAACCATGCGCGACGGCATGTGGATGCACATCTACGGCGGCCGCGGCAGTGCCCCCGGTTCACCCAATGCATCTCTTGATGATGTTATAATATGGGACGGTGCAGTTGACGAGACCGACATAGCCAAGGCTATGGTGGGTCTGGATGCAGAGAACCTGCCCTCAAATGTGAAAGCATACTGGGATTTTGAGGACGAACCTCA
The DNA here is from genome assembly GCA_000431155.1 of Bacteroides sp. CAG:927. Taxonomy (GTDB): domain Bacteria; phylum Bacteroidota; class Bacteroidia; order Bacteroidales; family Muribaculaceae; genus Paramuribaculum. The sequence continues at coordinate 88,123 of HF985661.1, read as the reverse complement.
AGACAATATCACTGAGACCCGCTTAGTCAACGGTAAAGCCGCAACTGTGGTACATAACGGTCGCTTCATGTCAAAAGGCCAGATCAAGGATGCTCCGTTCGGCGTATTTGACCTCTTGAAGTCAACCCTTGAAGGCCAGTCAGTACAAACCAACGTATCACCGCTTTATGATGCAGGATGTCCTTATGTGAAGGGTACAGGCTTCAAAGTAGAGACCAAACCGAGCTGGAGCACCCGTCAGGCTACCATCAGCAATGCCAACGGTAACGATACTGAAGGTGAAGCAACGGTGGTTTACGGCGCACCCGGCACCAAGACCCTCACCCTTACTCTTGAGAACTCATGGGGTAAGGACGTCAAGAGCTATCCTGAGATAGACTTTACCGCAATTGATGGCGTGGCAGCCGACGCAGCCGACGGCATCGAGGCATACACCATAAACAAGACCTTGTTTGTGAAGTTTGCCGAAGAGGGTAACTATGAGGTGAATGTTTACAACATGAGCGGCATGCTCGTGGGCCGTGACGCCCGCAACATCAATGCCGGCGAGGTAATGCACATCACCATCGGTCAGGCCGGTGTATATGTGATACAGATTCAGAAAGACGGCAAAGAAGTGCGCAGTCTTAAGGTTGTGAACAAATAACAACAGATAAAATCCGATAACGGCGGGGCGCTCCGGCAGGGGCGTCCCGCTTTTGTGCTTTTTTAACTGAACTATGAATCTATTTAACCACCTGACACTTTGTGGGAAAAGGATAATAGTAGTAATTTTGCGTTGTAAACTACAACTGGGATTTCTAATTACCAATTCAATAACCTATAATTATTATTTCATGAAAAAACAAATGCTATTGCTTTCGGCTGCAAGCCTTATGGCTGCAGGCGTAAGTGCACAGCAGCTTCGCGGCCCGGAGTCGGAAACCGACACCCGCGAATGTTATGTGACATGGCCAGCGAGCAATGCGCTTGACAAGTATGTCAAGAACTGGACTCCCGGACAGGAGATAACCAAGACATACGAAGGTAATCGTGTGGCAAAAGACGGATGGGAAGATGAGGAGTTCTTCATTTCCCGCGTGAAGCTGCGTCCTCTTATCACCAACACAGCAACACAGATTTTCCCGGAATATACCGGCAACAATGACAAGAAGCTCCTTTTCTGGGTGCCTTGCGGTGTCAGCAACGGTTATTTCCAGACAGGTACACTGCCCAACGGTGTATTTGACTCGGAAGTGTTCTCGTCGTGGAGCTATGTTACCCACTACGGCAACTGGACATCGCCTTACGGCTGGGTGCCCGGCGGATTTGCAGATGCAGCTCACAAGCACGGTGTGCTCGTGTCGGGTGTGGCATCAGTGCCCAATGCATCGCTTACCGGAAACTGGCAGGAGTGTATCGGAGCTATGGGTAATCTCACAGACGATGAGGTAGCCAAGCTTGGAGATTTCCTCCGTTATCATGGCGTTGACGGTTTGGGTTACAACTCAGAGTGGAACAGCAGCGCATCGTATGTGACTAATCTGAGCGCCATGCACGGCAAGCTGGTTAAGCACATGAAGCAGTATCAGGACAATTTTGAGAACCCCTGGTATGCAGGTACAGGTGACAGCGGCAGCAGCCCGTTCTACGAGTGCTTAAGCTCAAACCTCTACGGTGTGTTCGGTACATCAGAAGAGCCCCGCACCATCATGTTCCTTAACTACAACTGGAACACAGTGGCCAATATCAATACCGACAAGACAGGTATAGCCACAACCGGCCGTTCACCTCAGGACCTCTACCTCGGTCAGAACATGCAGGGCGGTCAGTCCAGTGACCGTGGCGCAGGTTATCAGAATGAATGGCTTACCCACAGCGAAGTACCTTATTCAATAGGTCTGTGGGGCGCACACTCCAACAATATGCTGTTCCCGACCCGTGTTACCAACGGCGGTAGCGATATCCTCAAACAGCAGGGTTACCAGAAGGTTCTGGAGCAGTGGTTCACCAACGGCAAACGCAATCCTGCCGCCAAGATGGATATAACCACCTCCAAGGCCCTCAGCCCCAATGATAACTTCCAGGGTATGTCGCGTCACATGAGCGCCCGTTCTGCATACGGCTGGGAGCTTTCAGACGAGCCTTTCATCACCTATTTCAGCCTCGGTAACGGTAACTGCTACCGCATGAACGGTGATGTGGCATACGACAACGAATGGTACAACATCGGTATGCAGGACTACACCCCGACATGGCGCTGGTGGTGGGCAGACGAGTTGCTCGGCACAGGCGAGAGCGTTCCTGAAAACAGCATGAACGCAGAATACTGTTGGGACGATGCATGGAACGGCGGTTCATCACTGAAGATCAGCGGTAGCACAACTGCCGGTCAGACTCAGTACCTGCACCTGTTCAAGACCAACTTCAATGCATTCGAGACCACCAAGCGTGACACTCGCGACCTGTATTTAGGTCTGAACATGCAGGGTGGTACAAGACCAGCCTCAGAGTGGCAGCAGCACGATGTTGGCGGTCAGGCTCAGGACTATTCAATAGGTTTGTGGGGCGCACACTCCAACAATATGCTTTTCCCCGCCCGTGTTAATGCCGGCGGTAGCGACCTGCTCAAGCAGAAGGGCTATCAGGAAGTTCTGGAGCAGTGGTTCACCAACGGTAAGAGAAATCCTCTGCACAGAATGGAAGTAGGCGTTACCAAGGGTGCCGGTCCGACATTCCACGGTATGTCCCGTCTGATGAATGCCCGTTCAGCTTACGGATGGGATCTGAGTGACGAGCCGTTCATCACCTATTTCAGCCTCGGTAACGGTAACTGCTATCGTCAGGAAGGTAAAGTGATGTATGACAATGAGTGGTACAACATCGGTATGCAGGACTACACCCCGACATGGCGCTGGTGGTGGGCTGACAAGTTCCTCGGCAAAGAAGAAGCTGATGTTCCCGCCAACAGCATGAGCGCAGAGTTCTGCTGGGACGATGCATGGGACGGTGGCTCCTCACTGAAGATCAGCGGCAGCACCGCAGACGGCGAAACCCAGTACCTGCACCTGTTCAAGACCCAGTTCAGTGTCAAGAACAACGACATCATCACTATCCGCTACAAGATTCTCAAAGGTAACGGCGACATCAACTTTGTATATTCAAAGGTAGGTAGCGAGACAGAAGAAGTGACACCGACCCGTACCTCAATCCACAAAATCGGCAAGGATTTCTTCTATGACGAGTGGAATGTAGTGGAATTCAAGGTGGCACCGCGTGGCGCAACCGCACTCAGCTCCGGTGACTGGGCCGTTCTCGGTCTCAAGTTTGCCAACGCGCAGGATCTGGAAGTTCTGATAGGCGAAATGTCAATCAAGCGCGGCACCAGCAACACTCCTCAGATGCCTGAGATACGCAGCGGTAAGATACTTAGCGATGTGGTAAGCGGCTTTGATGCCAAGCTTTTCTGGACAATGCCCAACAGCGCAGCAGCCGGTGATCCTGTTTACAACATTGATGTCAACACATCATACTTTGAACTCTGGGCACAGGTGCAGGGCGAAGAGCCTCAGTTCATGGGCACAACCACCTCATGGGCCGGCCTGATGTTCAAGATCAAGAACCCCAACCACAGCAACCGCGTGCGTCTCGGTGTGCAGGCCGTAAGCCTTGACCACAAGAGCAAATCCGGCATCAGCTGGACAAGCGATTACCTTACCGCTCCCGCACACGAGGTATCGGAAGAGGTGGCAATTGACAAGTCATGTATCAAACCGGGTGAAGAGTTCCGCGTAACGGCGACATCAACTTTGTATATTCAAAGGTAGGTAGCGAGACCACTGAGGTAACTCCTGACCGCACTTCGATTCACAAAACAAGCGACAAGTTCTTCTATGATGACTGGAATGTTACAGAACTCAAGGTGGCAGCTCGCGGTTCATCGGCTTTGAGCCAGGGTCTGTGGGCAATGCTCGGCCTCAAGTTTACCAATGCACAGGATCTGGAAGTGCTGATAGGCGAAATGTCAATCAAGCGCGGCACCTACAATACACCTGACATGCCTGTGGTTCGTCGCGGCAAAGTGCTCAGCAATGTAGTAAGCGGCTTCGATGCCAAACTTTACTGGTCAATGCCCAACACCGCAGCAGCAGGCACACCGGTTTACAACTCTGATGTGAAAGTGTCACACTTTGAACTCTGGGCACAGGTACAGGGCGAAGAGCCTCAGTTCATGGGTACAACCACCTCATGGGCCGGCCTGATGTTCAAGATCAAGAACCCCAACCACAGCAACCGCGTGCGTCTCGGTGTGCAGGCCGTAAGCCTTGACCACAAGAGCAAATCCGGTATCAGCTGGACAAGCGAATATCTGACAGCTCCCGCTCACGAGGTATCGGAAGAGGTAGCAATTGACAAGTCATGTATCAAACCGGGTGAGGAGTTCCGCATTTGGTTCGTTGACGAGATGCACGAGAACGCAACCCTGACTCTCTACAACAACCTCGGTACCAAGGTGGCCAGCAACAACGGCGCAAGCCGCGAGCTCGTTACCTCGCTCAATGAGATCGGCGCATACGACCTCGTTGCCAACGAAGGCACAGACAAAGAGATACGCTACAGCTGCTATGCTCAGATTTCAGACTTCAGCGTAGGTCGTCTGCCCGAGATCGAGACTCTTACTTTCAACGGTGAAAATGCTGAAACGGCTGATGTGACCTTCGGCGTTGGCGAGACAATCAAAGCCGGTTATACCGGTCGCAGTGCCGACGGACAAGGCTCACGCGCCATGAGAACCCTGACTCTCTACAACAATCTCGGCACCAAGGTGGCCAGCAACGATGGCGCAAGCCGCGAGCTTGTTACCTCGCTCAATGAGATCGGTGCATACGACCTCGTTGCCAACGAAGGTACAGACAAGGAGACCCGTTACAGCTGCTATGCTCAGATTTCAGACTTCAGCGTAGGTCGTCTTCCCGAAATCCAGGAACTCACCATTGACGGCGAAACCGCTAAAGAAGGTGTAACCTTTGGCGTAGGTCAGGGCTTCAAGGCCGGTTACAAGGGCCGTGAGGCAGACGGACAGGGTTCACGCGCCATGAAACTTGACTACAAGTTCTTCGGTGGTCCTATCGACAATATGAATATCGGTACCGGCGATTGCAAATCGTTCTCCGTATCCTTCTGGGTTCGTCCGCTGTCATTCCCTGTAGCCAGCGATGAAGAGTCAGTGAACTTCTTCGGTATCGAGGACCGCACCGGTTCATGGCCCCGCAACAACTGGGGTTATGTATGGTCATTCCTTGATCCCGCAGGCAGCGGTCACATCACCCATATCGTGAAACGCGGCAACAGCTCCAACTCCAAGGAGTATGCATACTTCTATCCCGAA
>HF985661.1:16077-82670 GCA_000431155.1 Bacteroides sp. CAG:927 | reverse complement strand
ACGACTCATCAAGAGCACTTCTGATGAAGCTTTATCTGAACGGCGTATATCAGGTTCCGACCAAGTCAGGTATGGGCAAGGATGTAGCCAGCGAAGAGAACGTGATAGACGGCATACCCGTACGCGGACCCAACCGTGAGGGTCTGACATCCGGCGAATGGATGCACATCCTCGGTGGCCGTGGTTCCAACCCGGGCTATCCCGACGCTCTGATTGACGATGTTGTGATTTGGGACGGCGTGGCCAGCGATGAGGACATAGCCAAAGCCATGACCGGTCTGGATGTACGGCATACCCGTACGCGGACCCAACCGTGAGGGTCTGACATCCGGTGAATGGATGCACATCCTCGGCGGCCGTGGTTCCAACCCGGGTTATCCCGATGCTCTGATTGACGATGTTGTAATTTGGGACGGTGTAGCTAGCGATGACGACATAGCCAAAGCCATGACAGGTCTTGATGCCAACAATCTGCCTTCGAACGTGAAGTGCTTCTGGGATTTTGAAGGCGAAACTGTGGACGGTGTTTCCGAATCACGTCTTGTCAGCGGTGCCACCACACCTACCACCGTGGTACACAACGGTCGCTTCATGTCAAAGGGCCAGGTTACCGACGCACCTTTCGGAACATTCCAGATTGCCACCGGTGAATCAGAGGGCGCATCCGTTCCGTGTCACATCACACCTATCTATGAGGCAGGCTGTCCTTACGTGAAGGGTTCAGGCTTCAAGGTAGAGACCAAGCCGAGCTGGAGCACCAAGCAGGCTACCATCAGCAATGCCAACGGTAGCGACACCGAGGGTGAGGCTCAGGTAGAATACGGTAAGGACGGTGACAAGATCCTGACACTTACCCTTGAGAACTCATGGGGCAAGGATGTACAGGAATATCCCGCCTTCAACGTGAGCAGCGCTATTGACGGCGTAGCAGCTGACGAAGCAGACGGCATGAACGCGTACACCGTGAACAAGACCCTGTTCCTTGAATTTGCCGAGGGCGGAGCCTACGAGGTAAGCGTTTACAACATGAGCGGTATGCTCGTTGGCCGTGATGCACGCAGCATCAATGCAGGCGAGATGATGCACATCTCCATCGGCCAGGCCGGCGTTTACGTAGTAAGCGTAGTTAAGGACGGTAAGGAGCTTCGCAACATCAAGATAGTAAACAAGTAATCAACAAGATTATAATCCGATAACGGCGGGGCGCCCCACAAGGGCGTCCCGCTTTATTTGTTACGCACCTGTTTGGTACTTGGCAGGGGAGGCACTGCGTTACTTTTAACATAAAAAGGATTGAGGGTTAAAAATAATGTAGTAACTTTACACCCCAAATGTGCTATTATCACTTAAGCAATTCAATATTAATTATTAACCTAATACCAACAACCAATGAAGAGACAGTTACTTTTCTTATCGGCGGCTGCACTGTTGGCAGCGGGCGTGAGCGCACAGCAGCTCCGTCCGGGCTATGTGACACCCCCGAGCTCCAGTATGCTTCACAAGTATGTGAACGACTGGGTCCCCGGTCAGGAACTCACCACCAACTACGGTGACAACGGTGAGTCTTCAGCATGGGAAGATGAGGAGTTCTTCGTAAGCCGCGTGGCTTTGAAGCCTCATTTCGTGAACCTCAACACTCAGATAGACAAGACCAAATCAGACACAGACAACAAGCGTCTGCTGTTCTGGGTGCCTATCAATGAGTCAACCGGAGTGAACGGCGAATGGCTCAATGCCCTTCCAAACGCAGTGTTTGACTCGGAAGTGTTCTCCACATGGAGCTACGTTACGCACTACGGCAACTGGACCTCACCTTTCGGCTGGGTTCCGGGCGCGATGGCAGACGCAGCCCACAAAAACGGTGTGCTCGTGTCGGGTCTGGCATCCATTCCTAACGCATACCTCTCATCAAACTGGGCAAACTGCCTTGCCGGTATGTCGGCGATGAACTCTGATGAAGGAGTCAAGAAACTCGGCAATTTCCTCCGCTATCACGGTGTTGACGGTCTGGGCTACAACTCAGAGTATTTCGGCGGCGGCTCATACGGCGAAGGCCTTCGCGGGATGCACGGCAAGCTGGTTAAATACATGAAGCAGTACCAGCCCGCATTTGAAAACGTGTGGTACGGCGGTACCAACGATGCCGGTTCTGTAAACTTCAATGACCAGCTCAGCTCGGATTTCTATCAGACATTCGGTTACAGCGACGAGCCCCGTACCATCCTGTTCCTTAACTACAACTGGAACTCGACCTACAAACTCAGTCAGGATGCATCAGGTATCACCGCCACCGGCCGTGATCCCCGCGACCTGTATATGGGCATGAACATGCAGGGCGGCCTGAAGACTGCCACAGAGTGGGCACAGCACCTGACACTGCCGTACTCAATCGGTCTGTGGGGCGCACACTCAGTGAACTACATCTGGATCAACCGCGCTGTAAACGGCAGCTCCGATGCATCCAAGCAGGCTACCTACCAGCGTGACCTTGAATACTGGTTCACCAACGGCAAACGCAATCCGCTGCACGTGATGAGCCCCGTAAACTCTCTGACTGCAACATCAGAGTTCATGGGTATGAGCCGCTACATGGAGGCCCGCTCCACATTGAGCTGGGAACTCGGCACCGAACCTTTCGTGTCATTCTTCAATGTAGGTAACGGCGCGTTCTACAACTGGAAGGGCGAGCAGCTTCACGTAGGTCCATGGTACAACCTCGGTGTTCAGGACTACATGCCCAACTGGCGTTACTGGATCGCCACCGAATATCTCGGCACAACCCCCGCAGAAGGCGTTGACGCCAAGATCACATGGGACGATGCCTATATGGGCGGTTCATGTCTGCGCATCACAGCCGACAACAGCGGCACAGCATACCTGCACCTGTTCAAGACCGAATTCGAAGCCAAGAACAACACCAAGCTGACCATCCGTTACAAGGTGCTCAAAGGCAACGCCGACATGACCCTCGTATGGTCAAAACTCGGAAGCGAGTCAACCGAAGCGCAGGGCAACTACGGCAAGGTGTTTGACAAGGACGGCAAGACCTACTCGTCCACCAAGCCCGACGGCGATGTGGATTACGATGGAGACTGGCAGTCCAAGACCATCACCATGACCTCTCGCAACAAGCTTGCAGGAACAATATCGGCCATTGGCCTCAAGTTCGAGAACGCCGAGGGCCTTGACATCCTCATCGGTGAGATCTCTCTCACCAACGGATCCTATGCCGCCCCCGCCACCCCGACCGTTACCCGCGCCAAGGTTCTTGCCAACAACTACAAGGGCATAGACGGCAAGGTGTATTACAAGATGGCCAACACCAAGGAAGTGGGCGAGCCCGTTTACAACCTTGATGTGAAGACCTCCCTGTTCCGCCTGTGGAGCCGCACAGATGTTGACCCCACACCCAAATTCCTCGGCACTACCACCTCATGGGCAGGCATGATCTTCTCGGCCCCCGCAACCGGAGCAAGCAAGGTGCAGTTCGGTGTGAGCGCCGTTTCACTTGACTACGCTAACGAATCGGATATAGCATGGAGCGAGGAGATGAGCACCGGCGACTATGTGGCCGTTGAAGACGTCAAGGTTTCCAAGAACCCTGTCACCACCAACGAGGACTTCTATGTAGAGTTCGTTGACCCGGCACACGCTCCTGTTGACTGGCAGATCAAGGACGAGTCAGGCAATGTAGTGGCATCAGCATCCAGCGCCACCCGTATAGATATCGCTGACGGTCTTGCCAACACCGGCTCATACGATGTTGTGACCGGAAGCGGCGAGAACGCCGTTGAACGCAAGGGCGTGATCTCCGTATCCGACCCGGGCAGCGGCCGTCAGCCCATCATCGAGAGCCTGACCGTGAACGAGAGCAGCAAGACCTCGGAAGACATCGTCGAGATCACTTCCGGCACAGACCTGACCCTCGGCTACACCGGCCGCAACGCCGACGGTACCGGCTCACGTGGTGTTGAACTTAACGAACTTGCATTTGCAGCAGCCAATGCAGACCTCGGCATTGACACCTACAAGAGCTTCTCAGTGGCATTCTGGCTCAAGATCAATACCTATCCCACCGGCGGCCCCGGCTCGCTTCTCCTTATCGAAGACCGCAACGGCGGCTGGCCCAAGAACAACTGGGGCTACTTCTGGAGCCGCACCACAGAAGGCTCGCTGCGCTGCGCATGGATCGACGGCGGATTCGCCAAGGGCCTTGACTCAGCACCCAACGGCATGCGCGTTTACTCCGACTATGATGCCAACCTCGGCACCGCCAAGTGGAACCATTTCGTATATGTGTTCGAGTACAACAGCCAGAACCGCGTCCGCACCAAGTTCTATCTGAACGGCGCACTTCAGACCATCTCGAAATGGATGTGGGTCAACAAGGGCACCCGTGAAGGAGCCGAAGGACTTTCCGGCACATCAGGCTGGGACGATCTTGAAAAGAGCTGGGATGTAAATGTAAGCGAGAAAGGCACCGACGCCACCGAGACAGGCTGGTGTATCGAGAACTTCCCGTTGACCCAGACCGACTGGATCAAGGTGGGTGGCGCAGGACCTAACTCAATGGCCGCCATCAACGGTGTGATTGACGACTTCCAAGTATGGGGCAAGGCAATGACCCAGGAGGATGTGAACCTGTCAAAGAACGGCCTTGGCAATCTCGAGACCCTTCCCGAGGATGTGATCGCATTCTGGGACTTCGAGGGCGAAGCCGGAGCCGACAAGGGCTTCACCTCACGCGGCCAGAAACAGATACCCGCATATCTGATAGAGTATGCCGCCACCGGTGACGAGGGCCGTTCAGGCCACGTTCCTACCGACGCAGGCTTCTCGGCAGGCTCGCCGTTCGTACCCGGTACCGCATTTGACGTGGTCACCAGCCCGAGCTGGACAGCCCGCAAGGGTATCCTGAGCGAAGGCAAGGGCACCGGCGAATCCGGCAGCGTCAAGCTCCGCTACAATGACAACCGCGTTGGCGGCGACTACACCGTAACCCTAACCCTCGCCAACGCTCTTGGCCAGGACGAGAAGGATTATCCCGTATTCAGAGTCACCCAGAAGGGCGATGCCATTGACGGCATCGGCGCTGACGGTGAGGGCGTAGAGGCCTACACAGTGGGCGACGGCCTGTTTGTAGAGTTTGCCGAGGACGGCGACTATACAGTAGAGGTTTACAATGCCAACGGCATGCTGATGGCACAGAAATCCCAGAACATGGCAGCCGGCCAGAACATGAACATCCGTCTCGGCGCGCAGGGCGTTTACATCGTACGCGTGCTTCGCGGAGGCGAACTGGCCCGCACTATCAAAGTTATCCGCAAATAATAATTATCAGGATACATGAAACGGCAGGCGCTCCCAACACGGGGGCGCCTGCTTGCATATGGAGGGTTTGTGTGTCGGTGTGTTTCGTTTTAAAACTAAAACGAGGACCGGTTTCACAACCCTCCTCGCTTAGATAATAAACCAATCATTATCACATTTCTTGCAATGGAAAAAGTAATTTTGCTATGTACTTATAAAACAGCCGGTGGCCGGTTTGGTTCCGGAGAAATTAAGATTTTTTGTGCTCAAATGTGAATATTATTTGGCTCGTAGGCACAAAGTGCTGAGAACCAATATGAAAGATTGAGAATGGGTGCTATATATTTAACTTGCTTTAACTTGTATGTGCATGGTTATTGCCCGATATTATTAGTACCTTTGTGTTAGTAATCAAAAACAGATTAATTATGGCAAAGAAAGAAACCAAGAAAAGCGGCAAGGAGGCAGTAGGTTCGCAGAACGCGAAACTCAGCGCACTTCAGGCTGCACTTGATAAAATAGAAAAAAATTACGGCCGCGGTGCTGTGATGAAACTTGGTGATGATGTGGTGGAGGATGTGGATGTGATACCTACCGGCTCCATCGGCCTGAACTACGCATTGGGCGTAGGAGGGTATCCGCGAGGCCGAATTATCGAGATATTTGGACCGGAATCTTCAGGTAAAACCACTTTGGCAATCCATGCTATTGCCGAGGCACAGAAGAACGGTGGCGTTGCTGCGATAATAGATGCAGAGCATGCTTTTGACCGTTTTTATGCCGAGGGCCTTGGAGTGGATGTGAACAATCTGCTGATAGCGCAGCCTGACACGGGCGAGCAGGCCCTTGAGATAGCCGAACAGCTGATACGTTCCTCGGCTATAGACATACTCGTGGTGGATTCCGTGGCCGCCCTGACTCCGAAATCGGAGATAGAGGGTGAGATGGGAGACCGTAATGTGGGTCTGCAAGCGCGCCTGATGTCGCAGGCCATGCGCAAGCTGACAGGCGCCATATCGCGCACCAATACCTGCTGCATCTTCATCAACCAGCTCCGTGACAAAATCGGAGCCACAATGTTCGGACCCGCAGAGACCACAACGGGTGGCAACGCGCTCAAGTTTTACAGCTCTGTGCGTATAGACATACGCGGCGGTTCCAAAATCAAGGACAGCAAGGATAATGTGTTAGGCCGCGTGACAAGAGTGAAGGTTGTGAAGAACAAGGTTGCACCTCCATTCAAGGGCGCAACATTTGACATATTGTTCGGCGAGGGTATTTCGCGTACCGGTGAAATCATAGATCTGGGCGTAGAGTACGATATTGTCAAGAAGAGTGGGTCGTGGTTCAGCTACAACGGTACCAAGATAGCTCAAGGCCGCGATGCTGCCCGTCAGGTGATAGCCGACAATCCGGAGCTGGCCGAGGAGCTTGAGTCGCTTATCATCGAGGCTCTCAAAAGCCAAGGGAACAAGCAGGGCACCAAAAAGAATGCTGTAAAAGAAACATCTGTTGAAGATACAAAAGCGGCAGGGGGTGACGACGATGAGCTTGACGGATTGAATTTTGACGAGGATCTTCCCGATGATTTTTCAATTGACGAGGACAAATAGAATCGACTGTCGGGCGTGACCTGTCGGCGCTGAAAGATAAATGTGGCCGGGTGCTTTCTACGAGAGTACCCGGCTGCTGTTTTATGCCATGGCGGATAAGATTTTAGATCTCTGTAAACAATTGTAGGTGAGAGTGTGTTACTATGTTACGAATGTGTTACAGATGCACTGAATGTAAAATCCGCAAAAAAAATGTTTGTTTATGAGCAAAAGATTGATTTTTACGATTATGGCTGCGGGAGTAATTGTGGCTCCGCTCAGCGCACGACAGCTTGATCCCTCAGAAGCACTGAGCCGTGCAGAGGTGTATGTGCCTGCGGGCGTCTGCACTCCACTCAGCAGCGGCAAAAATCAGCACCCCATGACGCTGAAATATACTGCCACCAATCGCACCGGAGATTTAAAGACGGTGTATGTGTTTGGTCGCGGCGAAGATAACGGTTTTGTGGTGGTGGCTGCCGACGATGTGGCTCCAAGCCCATTGCTGGGATATGCCGACAGCGGAACATTTGATGCCTCAAATCTGCCTCCGGCCATGGAATGGTGGCTCGGGGAATACAGTGCGGAGATAAGCTCGCTGGCAGCAGACGGCAGCACGAGGCCTCTGAATACGGAGGATACCGATACGCGAGCATCCATAGCACCAATAGTGAAAACGACGTGGAACCAGACCACACCTTACAACAATTATTGTCCTGAGGTGAAAGGAGTGCGTTGTCCTACAGGGTGTGTGGCAACAGCTATGGCACAAGTGATGAGCGTGTACAAATATCCAGACAAAGGAGTAGGGGAACATTCCTATACCCCTTATGATGTGGGGAGTCCGCTGTCAATGGATTTCGCGTCCACAACTTTTGAGTGGGACAAGATGCTCAACAGCTATGATGCCTCGTCGCCGGCGGATGCAGACGAGGCTGTGGCCAATCTGATGTATGCCCTTGGCGTGTCGGTCAGCATGCAGTACACGCCGACTTCGTCGGGCGGGTCGTTTGAGACAGCAGCCACGAGCCTTGTAAAGTATTTCAAATATGACGAGGGACTGCAGTTCTACAACCGCGAATATTACGGTCTGGAACGGTGGATCAATGCAATGTATGCCGAACTTGAGGCCGGTCGTCCTCTGCTTTACGGCGGCCGAAACGGATCGGTGGCGCATGCATTTGTGATAGACGGCTACAGAACAGGAGAGTATTTTCACCTCAACTGGGGATGGGGAGGCATGAGCAACGGATATTTCCGTATATCGGCCCTTGACCCGGCCATGCAGGGCGTGGGCGGCAGTGCCGAAGGTTACAACCGCGGACAGGTAATGGTGGTGGGAATCCAGCCGCCTACAGGCAAAAGCGAAGTTAAACCGCGAATGGTGATGCGCGGCAATCTTGCTACCAACAGCAAGACTTATATGCGCGGAAGCAATAACAACGTGGAGATAAAATGTAATCTCGGGTTTATATGCCAAAGCGTAGAGCCTATGAATGTGCAGATGGGTGTGAAATGTGTGGATAAAGCCACAGGCAGCGTGTCAACGGCTATGGAGGACCGGTGGAGGTCAATGTCGATGGATTCGGGTCTGATGGAATATGCCATATCCACGGAAGAGTTCCCGGAAAAGGGAGAATATGATGTGTCAGCCGGTTTCAAAACCGAGGACGGCAAATGGTATGACTGCCTTGTGCGCTTTGACCGCGAAGGAGAATTACAGCTCGTGGCCACAACCGAGACGCTGGCATTTGGAGTGGAGGATATTGATCCTGTGATAACAGTGGAGAATTTTGATCTGGCATCGCCGGTATATTCCGGAAAACCTGTGTTGGTGTATGCTTCGCTGCATGCCGAGGAGCATGAACTACTTGACATAGTGCGTCCGGTGCTGCTTGACCCAACCAACAACAGAGTGGTGGCCACAGGTGAAATAGTGGAAGTGGATGTGCCCGTAGGAGAAACAATCGCCTATTCATGGGAAGGCAATATGTCGCCGAGCTTCTCGCCGGGGGATTACAAATTCCAGCTTAAAAGCGATGGCTACGGCCTGATAGGGTCAAGCGTGGATGTGACTGTCAAGGAAACACCTACCGTGGACGCTGAAGTTATAGGAACTGTGGAAATCGATGGCAAGAGTCAGGGCCAGAGCGCCGATGATGTGGCCTATGTGGGAACAAACGCGAATGTGCTCATAACAGTAACCTGCACGCAAGGATATTTCGCATCGCCGGCATGTGCATGGATTTATTACAACGACACACGCCAAGTGCGCGGACTGGGCAACAAGTTTATTGCGCTTGACGAAGGACAGGTATATAAACGCGAGTTCAGCGCATGGCTGGGCGACCTGCAAAGCGGGCATGTGTATCAGCTTCGCCCGTGGGCACTGAATTACGGCCCGATAGGGAATCCGGTTTATTTCCAGATAGGAACAGCCGGAATAGTGGAAGTCAGTGCCGAGAATGTGGGAATATGGCCAAATCCGGCATCAACGACGGCAACAGTACATACAGCCGTGCCGATGCGTGAAGTGCGCTTATACGGCATGTCAGGGGCATTGTGCGGCGTGTTCAACGCTGACGGCACAGCAGCCGAAATAAATGTGGAGAATCTGCCTTCGGGTCTGTATGTGGCGAGGGCAGAATGTGCCGACGGCAGCGTGGTGACCCATAAGCTCATCAAACGCTAACGTGGAGCCTTGGAAGCCAGCATACGGTGGCCGATGCGGCAATAGAGGCATTTGCGCCGCTCGCAGTAACACCGCCGTAGCTGAATCAGGGCCTGCGAAGCGAAAGCATCGCGAGCCGGAATCCCGGCACGAGTGAACAGCTCTACAACAGAATTTTTCTCGGCAGGAAGCTGCTGAAGCATATTGACGGCACGGTCCATGAGGGCTGTGTCGTCGTGCGTCAGGCCATAGGCATAAAGCAGCGGGACAACAGTGTTGATGGCAAGAAGATGGATGGAAGAGGTGCTCAACGGTGCGGCAGGGCGCGTGGACGGCGGCCCGAAGGTGTAGCGTGAGCGCCAGTATTCGGGAAGCTCTACAGAGAAGAGCGAACGCGTGTCCTCAACGGATTTTATGTCAAGAAGACGGCTCATCATCCGGAATCCGCCATGAAGAATGGAGGCGAGGAGTGCGATTCGGCGCTGCGGAAACATGGGAGGCCGCATGCGCGACATTTTCCATCCGAGGTTGTCAGGCGCATGGAGGCCGAACTTGTGCGCGAGAAAGGTGTATTCGCGCTGCAGGAGCTGCACGTAAGGATCTTGCGGGGTGTCGGGCGGCAGGAGTCCGCTCTGACCGAAAAGGAGGGCCTCAACGGATGTCAGGGAGTCGCTATGCTTGCCTATGAAGATGAGGGGAAGACTAAGCGCAAGACGCTCAAAAGGGTCGCTGTTGACGCTGAAACCGAGGTTGCGTGCAAGAGTTACATAGCAAGTGCTTTCCCAATCGCCGTGGAGCCGGTCAAGAAGCGATGTAATGCGGTCAACTTTGTCGTACAGGCGCTCAAAGGCAAGGCTTGAGAGCCATGATGTGACATGGAGCGGAGGGAGTGCCGCTATTTCTGCGGCGCATGGCAGTGATGTGTCGGCGCGGCACACAAGCTCATCATAGCGGCGTGAAAATTCGGGAGTACACTGCATGCACAGCTGGGGAATGGTTTCTCCATTGGAACGGGAAATGGAGGCATCATCGCGGTCCACTACATGGAGGATGACGGAATCGTAGGCCGGATCGCCGTCGTGGTTATGGCGGTGCCAGTCGGAAGCCCTGACATGGATTTCCACATCCCCGGCCCAGATGTGTCCGCCGATAGAGATTTTGGCGTTGAAAAAATCAGGTCCGGCATCGGTGTTAAGCCGTCCCGGGTCAATGATGCGCACAGGTTGCCCATCGGTGGTGTGCAGGAGTTGCTGCGGCCACAGACGATGCTGCCAGAGATATTGCATCAACCGCTCCATGGAGAGAGTGTGTGGGGAGGGGAGCATCAGAGGCGTGATGCCTGACGCTTGAATTCTATCATTTCGAGTGCGGTGCGAGCCGCTTCAATGCCTTTGTGTCCGTGTGTGCCGCCGATACGCTCGCGAGCCTGCTCCTCGTTGTTGACGGTGAGGAGACCAAAAATTACCGGGGTGTCGCAATCGGCGTTAAGGGCAGTGACACCCTGAGTCACGGACTGACAAACATAGTCAAAATGGGGAGTGTCGCCGCGTACTACGCAACCAAACACGATTACGGCATCAAAAAGGCTCTGCTCAATGAGCTGCGATGCAGCGAACGTAAGCTCAATAGCACCCGGCACCTCAAAGCAACTGATGTCGGCAGGTTCAAGACCGGCTTCAATGAGTGTCTTTACGGCACCGTCGCGCAGGGGGAAAGTGAACTGAGAGTTCCATTTGGCGGTGACGATGGCTACACGTGCGCCCTCAATGTCGGTGCATTCAGCGAAAACAGGAGTGTTGGTTGACATATGGTAATGATTGAATTAACGTGGGAAAAGTTTGTGCCAGAAAGAGAGGATGTCGATAGAGCCATGCTTGGCGTTGTAGAGGATTTCCACAATGCGACGGTGCTGGTCGTCGGCATTGAGTTTTGTGGCTTTGTGGAGCATTGTGTTGAGGAGGTGAACCCCTTTTTCGCGTGTGGCTTTAACCTCCAGCAGAGCCTCGCCGAGGTCAATTGACAGCTCAAGGTGCTGCAATCCGAAATCGGGCTGCAGCTTGGCGAGATATTTGAGTGCGCGGGTGAAGTATTGCACCGCTTCGCGCTGACGCGACATTTTGGCGAGAGTGCGCCCTTCCTGAGCCAGAGAGTCAATGAGCAGCATGGCTGCGCCTTCCACTCCGGCAGCAGCATCAGTGAGGTATGCGGCTGTGGCCTCATGAGCATTGGCGAGGGCGGCAGTCTGCCGTTCGCGCGAGCGATAAATTTGGGTGGCTGCGTTGACGCTCATCATGTGTGCGGGGCCGTAGCGGTCGGGGTTGAGGCGGGCGAGCCGCTCAAAGATATGCATTGATTTCTCTATATCGCGCTCGGCCTGCTTGTATTCGCTGCGGGAGTTGTGGACAAGAGCGAGGTCGTAAAGCAGGGCAGCGAGGGTGAGTAGAAACGGTTCGTCCTTTCGCCGGGCCTCCATGGAGAGAAGGTTGAGAGTTGCGGCGGCAGCGCGACGGGCATCCTCTATAGCACCGTTGTAGATGTGAACCGCAGTGAGAATCTGCATGAGTGCAGCATGGATGTCAAGCAGGTGACCCTGTTCCTCGCCCATGCGCTGCACGATGGCATCAAAGGCGGTGATTTGCTCCACGGCAACTTCCGCTCCTTGCTCCAAAACCATGCGTCTGGCGGCAGCGCGCATGAAATCGTAGGCGGTATTGAAGTTCAGCTCGCCGAGAGCGTGTCGCAGTTCAGCGCGATTGAAATCTCCTGCGGTGAGTTCCATAAGCGGCTCAATGGCCGGAGAAGCAGGGAGGAAAAGCGGTTCTAACGAGCTGTTTTTCATTTTAATCAGTGATTGATAACCGAAGTTTGCGCCGCATTGTCGGCACCGTCAGCAATTATTGAGGCCATGGCCTGCAGTTGCTCAATAGAGAAAGAGAGCATATCGCCCGGCTCGGGACGGCTGATGTCGAGACGCTCAAGGGCTGTGGCGAGAGCGGAAATAGCCCCTGCCTGCCATATAAGAGTATGCGAGGGGAGTTGCACCGGTGCTGTGGCTTGAAGCTTGTGGTGGTGGATAGAGAGGGTGTGTGTGGCCTCGTTGAAATACACCATGGTGGGACAGTAGAAGCGCACATGCTCATTGTAGCATTTTTCGGCCTCAGTGTCGGTGAACAGCATCGTGGTGTCGGTGGGAGTAAGGAGAGTTATGTCGGCGCGTTCCATGAACTCCAGTATGACGGGTGTGGCGCGAGTGATGCGCGGCACCTCGTATGGAGTGAGCAGTGGAGCATAGACAGCAATGGCATTGCGGTCGGCTATATGGTCAAGGAGATCGGACATGAACTGGTGTGCCCTTGGTTTCAGCAGCTCGGGGGAGCCGAACAAAACCACATCGCCGGGGTCAATGCGCGGCCAAGAAGCATTGAATCGCTCATCCGGGTCGGAGGAGTATATGATGGGAGAGACGGCAGTTTCGGAACGGAAGAAAATTGCTGTGGAGGTGTGCTCGCCGTTGCTTACGCGGTCGATGCACTGGATGTTGACACCGGCAGATTCAAGAGAGCGGCAGAGCAACGAGCCTATAGCGTCACGTGCCACTTCGCTTACCATCCATACCGGAGCACCGCTCTGAGCAAGAATGATGGCGGAGTTTTGAAGAGCTGAGCCGGGCATCCATGTGAGTGGAGCACCGGGAGTGGTGTCGGCCGGCATGATGATATCCATGCGGCACGGCCCTATGATAATGATTTTTTTCATAGCGGTTGTGTGATTACTGGCGCGAGATGTGGCCAAGGTAGCCACCATGATGCCTCTTGGCATAGTCAGCTTTAGTGAAGCCGGTGAGTCGCATCACGTTTACAACCAGTATGTCGCCGATAACAGTCATCATAGTGGTGGAAGTGGTGGGAGTGAGACCGAGGGGACAAACTTCCGGAGCACCTCCTGTGAAAAGAGTGGCATCGGCTTTTCGTGCCAACTCGCTGTCGGCTTTGCCGGTGATGACTATTGTGGGAATCTGCGGGTAGAGATGATGTGCAAGCTCAATGAGGTCAAGAATCTCGCGAGTGCGTCCGGAATTGGATACGAGCAGCATCACATCGTCAGGCTGAAGCACTCCAAGGTCGCCGTGCTGAGCCTCGGAAGGGTGAAGATTGACAGCCGGGGTGCCGGTGGAAGAGAAAGTTGTGGCGATGTTCATGGCTATCTGTCCGGCTTTGCCCATTCCGGAGGTGACGAGCTTTCCGCCTTTGCGGTGCACATGCTCTATAATAAGCTCCACGGCACGGTCATAATCGGGTGAGTAGGGGATGTTTTCTATGGCTCTGCTCTCGTCGCGGAGAATCTGATGCATTGATTGCTCTATTGTCATAGGTATAGGTGGCAGTTAATGTTGCAAAGATATTAATAAAAATGAAAACTGCAAGCGGTCAGGCGTGAGAAGTAGAGGTGTGTGATGTGCGAATGTCGCGTTGTTCCCATTTGCCGACGCTTTCGATCCATTCGGGGTCAATGGGTATGCCCTTGCGCAACTTCGGGTCAAATCCTGCCATTACCGTGTGTGTGATACATTTGGTTTCGCCGGTTTCGGCGTTGATCATGCGTTGCTCCACAGTGAAAGATTTTTCGGAGCAGCAGCCTATGGTGGTCCACACTTCCAGCGGCTCGTCAAAGTAGGCGGGTGAGTAGAAGTCGCAGTCAATGTGCACCACTACGGCCTTCACATCAAGATTGTGCTTGTAGCGTTCGGGTGCGGTGGCCTGAAGGTACCTGATTTTGGCGAGGTCCATTATGGAGAGGTAGGCATTGTTGTTGAGGTGCCCGAGCAGGTCAATGTCGCTGAATCGTGTCTGGACTTTGGTGCAATGCCGGAACGGATGAGCGGCAGCCGGAACGCGGGGATTGGAGGAAGGGAGGTAATTAAGAGGCTTGTCCATATCAAGAGAGTGTTTTTTTTGTGTCAATGAAGAACTATCTGAGATATAACATTTGAGCCGGCGGCCCGGTTGAGTTGCTCAACGAGAGATGTTTTATGAAATGAAAGCTCATTTTTGAGCACAGCCGAGCTGAGATACACGTGCATGACGCCGTGGTCCACATAGCGGCGCGTGGTGTAGCGGTTGACTCCCGGGCCAACAATCTCGGGCCACATGTAAAGAGCGCGCTGCTCGGCCATGGCAGTGTCAAGGCCGTCGCGGTGCAGGGACTCGTTGATGATGTCGGCAAGTATTTTGGGTTCTGTGCGTTCCATTATTCAGGGATGAAAGTGCCTTGTGATACAGACCACATGCGGTGGTCACCGCCGGAAGTGCGGCTTACGATACTGTGGAGATGCGAGCGGTCGGTATCGGTGATGAATATCTGACCGAAATCGCTGGATGTGACGAGGTTCATGATCCGCTCAACGCGGGTGGCATCAAGTTTGTCGAAAATATCGTCAAGGAGTAGAAGCGGCCGCAGGGATGTGGCCTGATGTAGAAATTCGTATTGGGCAAGGCGGAGAGCCACGGTAAATGTCTTGCACTGGCCCTGAGAGCCTGTGCGCCGCATGGGCATGGAGTCAAGGAGCATTTCAATGTCATCGCGATGAGGGCCTACGGAGGTGTGCCGCACAATCTCGTCATGACGGCGCGCACTGTCAAGGAGGGGAAGGATGGATCCGGAGGATGAGTCAAGAGATGAAATGTAGCGGAGGCTCACCTCTTCTTCAGTACCGGCAATGGAGGTGTAGAGGTGATGAAAAATGGAGCTGAGCCGGGCGGTCCAAGCGGCGCGTGCAGAGTGTATGGTATGGGCAGCGGCATCCATCACACATTCCACAGCGGCGTAAAGATTGTGGTCAACGATAGAGTCGCGCAACATTTTGTTGCGTTGTTCCAAGGCGCCATTGTAGCGTATGAGAGCGTCCAGATAGCGTGGGTCGCTTTGTGAAATCACCATGTCCATCCATCGGCGGCGTTCTTCGCCGGCACCGCGAATAAGGTCAATGTCTTGAGGCGCTGCCATGACGAGCGGAAATGTGCCGATGTGGGTGGATAGCTTCATGTATTCTTTGGCACCACGTTTAAGGGTTTTGCGCTTGCCGCGCTTTATGCCGAGTGTAAGTTCTTCGGATACGTTTCGGCGGGTGTAGGACCCTTTGGCGATGGCAAAATCCTCGCCGGCCCGAATTATCATGGAATCGGGCGCACCTAAGAAACTTTTGCAGAAGCTGAGCATATATATGGCATCGAGCAGGTTGCTTTTGCCCATGCCGTTATTTCCCAGCAGACAGTTGATTTTAGGAGAGAAAGCGAGTTGTGCCTGCGGAATGTTTTTGAAATTGGTAAGTGTAAGCGAATCAAGTTGCATATCAAATGCAAAGTTACGAATAATTATAATTCATGAGGCCAAAATTCATTGAAATAGGGACGCAAAACAAAAGGGTAGTCGGGAGACTACCCTTAAGCTTCAAATACACAATTATCTATAAAACAACTATTATTTCTAATTTCAATCCTCTGTGTATTGGAAGATGTCCATCTTCCTTAATCCGGGAGCAAAATTAGTATATTTGAAAAAACGTGTCAATAGTTGAAACTTTTTTTAACAAAAATTTTGATGCTAAGATGGCTTGTAGAGCCATTTTCAAGATATTTTTTGGTGAAAAAAGCAAAAAGAAAAAATGATGTTAATCGGGGATGGGAGTGTAGAGGTCGGAGAGAGTGCAAAGCTCATGAATGAGTTGTGCATAATTATCCGCTACGGCCTCGGCAAACCGTTTTCCTTTGTCGGCAGAAGCGAGGGCCGGCGAGCCGATTCCGGTGTCGCGAGACACTGAAGTCCATTTTCTGGGAACCCAAGCCACACCTTTGGCGAGTGCTTGCGAGGACCATGAAGCGGATTTGCCTGCTCCGGCTTCGTCAAGGTTGACAAGTTCGGGATGGTAGTGCATCATAACCGAGGTTTCCAGCTCATCGGCGTGGTCACCCGGGCAGTCAAAGAAATCTTTCGCGGGACATACTTTGAACCATTCGCTTGAAGCAATCAGCATGTTGGGAAAATCTACCGCGAGGTCGCGAATCATGCTCTTGAATGTGTTGCCACCGTGACCGTTGACAATCAGGAGCCGGTTTATGCCCTGATGATGGAGCGAAGCCACGATGTCGGTAAGCACCGCTTTCTGGGTCTCATAGCGGTAATGGATGCAAAATTTGAGGTCGCGTTGGCCGGGATTCTGTGCGCCCAGCGGCATAGGCGGCATTACCATGGCAAGGATATTGTAGCGTTTGCGTGCAATTTCGGCTGCATCTACGGCCACATCGTGCGACAGTATGGCATCGGTCAGGTAAGGCAGGTGCAGATTGTGAGGCTCGGTGGCTCCCCACGGCAGGAGGGCAATGGAGTATTGGTGCTGAGATGCGGTGCCGTAATTGCTTACGGAGAGATCTATGATTCGGTCAATCATGATGGTTATAATGAAATGTGAGATGTTTCGGAAGAGCGAACACGCGGTTTGAGCTCACCGCCGTAGATAAAGAAACTGTTGTCTTGCGCCGGAATAACGGACGCACCGGCACGAGCAGTGGCACGGGCTGTGTCAACCGGTTCAAGCCATGATTCGGTGGCGGGATCAAAAACAAGTGTATAGGGGTTGAAGCGGTACCATTCGGGGTCATGGTCCAGATAGTCGGGAGCCTGATTGCGCAAGGCTTCAAGGAATACATCCTTGTTGACGCCGCCGCATACAGCTATTTTGCCGGATGAGAGGGTACATGCCGCTCCACCACCAACGGCGAGGGGTGTGCCTTGTGGTGTGACGGGCCCCTTGACGGTGTGCCATTTGTTGGATGAAGGAGTGTAGCACAGCCCGTTCAATTCAAGAGTGGGTTCATTGTTGCCATGACGTCCTGCAAAACCGCCAAAGAGGTAGAGGCATGTTTCACCTCGGCTGTTGACTCCTGCTGCCATGACGGGCTGCACACGCGGGTTGCCAGGCATATCTTTCAGTTTTACCCATTTTGGAGCATCGGCATCAAGGTTGAGGGCGAACAATGAGCGAGACGGAGTGCCGGACAGATTTCCGCCAGCAAGATAGACAGTGTTGCCGATAGCGGCGGCGTAGGCATTGTCAACCGGAGCGGGGAGTGATGGCAGCGGTGAGAGCTGCGCTTGGTCCTGATTTACGGTCAGAAGCATACATGAAGCAAGGGCGGAGTCGGGGTCAGTGCCTCCAATCAGGACTATGCCTTTGGGCGTGGTGGCTGTGGCTCCATATGCAGTGGGCTGAGGCAGTTGGCCGATGGGGCGCCAAGCCATAGTGGCGGTGTCGGCGGCATAAATGCCTTTATAGAACTTTTTGGACGCTCCGGGAGCGAAGGGGTTGCCGGGGAAATTGCAACCGCCGGCGATGATGATGTCGGAGCCGGATTTTGAGGCGAAACATCCAGAAAGCCCTGCCTCGATGCCTGGTTCGGGAGCGAGAAGAGCGGGGTTGGAAATTTCAATTTCAAAAGTGGAAGCCGGAACGGAATCGGAGTTGATAAGATTGGCCCGGGTGAAAGGTTGCCATGCGTAGCGCACAAATTGGGGATTCTTGGAGTCCATATCGTAAAGAATAATCTTGTTGTTGATGATTTTGGCTTTTGCGGGAGCAAAAATGCGGTCGGGTCCGGCCACTTCAAATGTTATCGGCTCAGAGCCGTGGGAGAGAGCGAGGCTGCGGGCATGGGCAAATGACAGTTCTATGCCCTGAGGAGTGATACACGCGTCAACGGGTTCCGGCGAGTGAGCGTCAATGGGAAATCCAAATGAGTGCTGCAGCGCAAGGCGTGCGAGGCGATGGCCGACAGGAGATTTATGACGCGGATGCACATCAAGCGAATCGCCGCAGTCGGTTATGACAGCCATGGCTGTGTAGGGGATTTCTTTGGCCAAAAGACGCTGAGAGTTGCGGAACTTGGGCCACGACGGGCGATCGATGGATGAGAGCTGGGAGAAATAAAACGGCATTTCGGGGTTGCGGAAATATGAGCGCCAACTCTTGACGAGGGCCTTGAAGAGCGAGGCATGCAGCTCAATGTTGTGGGCATTGGATTCGCCCTGATACCATATGACACCGTCAATGGGGAAGTGGTCAAGAGGCTCAATGCCTGCGGCAAACAGGTAGGACGGCTCATAGGGGTGACGCCCGGAGGGCCCGCTGTTGGTTAGTGCCCGCTGCTGTGCCCAGGGCTGCACGTAGTCGTTGTGATGCCAGTTGAGGAGGAGTTCGGGCATTACTTCCTCAATAGTGTTGATGTCGGTCCAAGAGCCGGTAGTGGCGCCTCCCACAGGATTCTGTATTATTCCGACAGGGAGGCGCAGGGAGTCGCGAAGCTCGCGTGCGAAGTAGTATGCAACGGCTGACAAAGGGGCGGCGTTGCGGGGTGAGACGGCTTGCCACGAGGCGGGGCGGAAATAGAGAAGATTATTGACTGAGTCAACTTGTTGCGGAGACCAAGTGATGTTGTTGGTTATAAACCGTGGCTGCATGGCATAAAAACGCAGCAGAGAATCGCCGCAAGAAGCGATGGTGCGCTCTGCATCATGGTCCTCACCAATGGTGAAGGCCATGTTGGATTGCCCGCTTGCCAAAAAAACGACTCCGGCAAGAATATTGGAGAGACGCAGGGTGTCGCTGCCGTCGGAAACCGTGATGTCATATTCCCGCGCAGGGGTGAGCGGAGGGATAGTGACCTGCCATTGCCCGCGGTTGGATGAACGTGTGCGATAGGTGTGACCGTCAACGGAGAGGGTGATCGGGGTGAAAGCATTGGCATACCCATGGAGGGTGAGGTAGCGGCTGTGCGGCAGTACCATGCCCGATGAATAGACGGGCGACATGCGCAACGGGCCGTATTGCCCGGTTACTCCTTTATAGGCTTCCACAGCAAGCAAACGCGCACCTTCGGCATCGGGATGGACACCGTCATGAAGCAGCCGCTGCTGATTGACCAGCGGACTGTTGAAGTCAATCAACTCAAGATGCTGCTGCCCGGCCAGACGCTCAATGAGGTCCTGCGCCTCAAGACGCCAGATGCGTGTGCCGGAGCGAAAACGCGGATGTGTGGCTCTGAGAGGAGTGAGACGGGCCATGAGAATGCGCACATCGGGGTTGGCCTCGCGGAGTTTGTTGATGATGTAGAGATAATCGGCGGTGAACTGCTCGCTGAAGTTGGGCCAGGACCGAGGGTCGGTGTCATTGACTCCGAGATGAATAATTGCGATGTCGGGTTTATAGTCAATGGCAGCGGCAAATTCGGGGGTGTCGGTGTAGGGGTGATGGCCTTTGCGGAGCACCGCGGCTCCTGAATGGCCAAAATTGCGCACTTCGTACTTGGCGCCGAGCATGTTGCCAAGAAGGGAAGGGTAGCTTTGTGATTCAGGGGACTGAAGGGTAAGCCCGTAGGTAATGCTGTTGCCGAGGCAAGCTACCTTCACCTGCGCCTGTGCCATGAATGAGGCACAGGCAGCGAGGATGAAAGCGAATAAAAACAGTTTATTTTTTGAGGATGTCATTGATTAACATCTGACTTTTGATAAGCATTCGCGGAATATGGAAAGGACCTTTGAAGATGTTGCCTTTTGCCGACTGGGCAACGGATCCATCACGATGTAGATAGCCGAACCATTCGCCGAAAGCGTCATCGGGAAGATGCTCGTAGGCCCATTCGTTGGCGAGGCGATGCATTTCAAGGTATTTATTGTCGCCGGTGACAAGATGAGCATAGAGCGAGGCGATGATGGCTTCGGTCTGAGGCCACCAGAATTTCATGTCCTGAGAATAGTCCTGAGGCGGGAAATGACGGCAATCGCGGAAATTGATTATGCCGCCGAATTCATCGTCCCAGCCCCATTGCCAAGACCAATCCAAGATTTTGAGCGCGAGGTCTGTGATATGTTTGTCGCCGCCGCGATATCGGGCTTCCTCAAGAAGGAACCATGAGGTTTCGATGCAGTGACCGGGGTTTATGACACGACCATTGAGGGTGTCAATCAGTTCGCCTTTGGGGCCGACCATTTCAAGCAGAGCCTTGAATTCGGGATGGAGGAAGTAGTGCTCAATGGCATAGAGCGAAGTGTTGACACGCTCTTCAAGAATCGGGTCGGAGATGACTTTGCGGATAACGGCGGCCGTGTTGATAAGAATCATTGTCACGGAGTGACCCTGGGCTTGCAGAGTAGGAAGGTATTTAGGCTCAAGGATGCCCGGAGTGTCGATGAAACGGCATATATCCTTAAAGAGGCGGAGTGATTTTTCAGCGTATTCGCGGGAGCCGGTGGCGAGAGAGTATTCGGCCATGGCTATTGCCGCAAAACATTCGGAGAACACGTAGCGGCGTTTGCGTAGCGGTTTGCCGTCAGCAGTGACCTCAAAATACATTCTGCCATCGGTGTCGAAGCAGTGCTGCTCCAAGAAGCGGATGCAGCTGAGCGAGAACTCCAGATATTCCGGGTCGGGGTTGATGTTGTTGTAGGCAAAAGCATATACAAATCCGCAACGACCCTGGAACCAAACGGATTTGGTGGAGTCCATGAGGTTTCCTTCGCGGTCAAGGCAGGTATAAACGCCTCCGTTCACACGGTCAAATCCGTGGCGGAGCCAGAAAGGGAGAATGTTGTCAAGGAGATCAGCGCGATAATGTGCGCTCCACTCCGAGAGATATTGATTGGTGTCAAGATTCCACATGTCAGAATTTGTTGCAGCGTTCAAAGAAATTGATTTCTTCCAGTTCGCGTTTCATGGCGGCTTCTTCTTCGGGGGTGACGGTGCGGAACGGCACACGGTTGGGTCCGAGATCAAGGCCGATGAGTTTCATGATGCGTTTTCCGCCTACAATGTTACCACGATAGCGGCAAATCACATTGATGACATCCTGTGCAAAATTCTGATGGTCACGAGCAGCTTCTATGTCGCCTCGTTTCCAAGCGTCAAGGATAGCCACAAGCTCACGGCCATTGTAGTTGGTAGTGCCGCCTATGCCACCCTGAGCACCGCCCATGGCAAGGCAGGGGAGTATGGTTTCGTCCTGTCCATGGAGCATGTCGTATTTGCCATTCTTATAGAGGCGGCACTGATTGTACTCATAAAGGCTCTCAAAGGTGTATTTGATTCCGGCAAAAGAGGGAACGCGGCCGTCCACAGCCTTGAGAAGGTCAAGCATGGGTAGGAAAGCGCCGTTGAAAGCAGGGATATGGTAATAATAGAATGGGAGGTTAGGAGCACCTTCCACAATGCCTTCAATGTATTTGACCAGCTCTTCAACACGACCGATTTTGGGGAAAGGAGGAGCCATGGCACCGATGCCGTAAGCACCTATTTTAGCGGCATGCTCGGCAAGTTTTTTTGCTGAACGGAGGCAGCAGCTGCCGACATGCACAATAACTTTGAAATCGTCAAAATCCTTTGTGGCATCAATCCACGCTTCGGCAATGGCCATGCGCTCGTCGTCGGTGAGCATGTATCCTTCGCCGGAGGAACCGTTTACAAACACGCCCTTAAGTCCGTTTTTTTTGAGCATTGCGGCGTAGGCCGGTATGGGCGCAAGGTTTACATCGCCGTTTTCATGAAACGGTGTGAAAGGGGCATCGATGAGGCCTTTGATTTTTTCCATTGTATGCAAGTTATTAAATGGGTTGTTATGAGAATTATTCTTTGTTGTCGGAGGTGGGACGGAGAAGTGTGAGCTGGAGAGTCATGGCAATGAAAATGACTACTGCCATAAGTGCAAATCCGAGTCCGAGATTTCCATCTTTGGCCCATGCGCCGAGGAGCGATGTCGTTGCGGCACCGGCAAACACGCCTACCATGTTCATGACACCATAGGCGGAGGCGCGAAGACGAGAGGGTACAAACTGACAGAGTATGGGCATATTGTTGGCATCAAACATTCCGTAGCCAAGGCCGAAGAACAGGCCGGCACCAATGGCTGCGTAGATGTTGTGTCCGAGACCTATGAGCACGAGAGCCGGAATCATCATGGCCATGCCTATGGCGGAGGTGTAGATGCGTCCGCGAACATTGCGGCGTACCCAGCGGTCGGACAGCGGTCCGCCCACCATCACGCCAATAAAGGAGCTTGCCGCGATGGTTATTGTGGCAAGCGGGCCGGCTTCAGAGGGTGATATGCCGAGAGAGTTGGCAAACAGGGTCGGGAGCCAGTTTTTGGTGGCCCAACCCGGCAGGGAGGATGATGCGAAGAAGAAAAGGATGACCCAGAATGCAATCATAGAGAAAATCATGCCGAATCCCTGAATCATGCTTTTGAAAGTTACGGAAACCGGAGTTTCGGCCTGCTTCTGCTCAGCCGGAGTGCGGCGCACATCGCGGAGCGCAAGAATGAGGATGACGGCATAAGCAATGCCGACAAGACCGAACACATGGAATGTCTGCTGCCATGAATAGGCGTGAGCGGCAGTGGCACCGAATCCGCCAAGAGCCTGACCCATATAGAGACCGGTCATGTGTATGCCTACGGCGAGCGAACGGCCTCGTCCGGTGAAGTAGTCGGCAATAAGGCTGAGTGCTGCGGGTATGTAGAGGGCTTCGCTGACACCCATGAGAGCGCGCAGCCAGTAGATTTGCTCAAACGTGGTGCAGTAGCCCATGAGCAGAGTTACTGCAGACCAAACGCCGAGGCTGCTGACTATGAGCCATTTGCGGTTGAGTTTGTCGGCTATGGCACCTGAAACGGGGCTCATGAAGCCGTAAATCCACAGGAAGATAGCCATGAGCCGTCCAAAGTTGACCGGGTCAAGAATCTGATGAATGGTTTCGCCCATCGACATCTGCATGGTGGAGAGCATCTGTCGGTCCATGTAGTTAAGGAGGGCCACCACCCACAGCAGGCCAACAACTACCCAAGGATACACTTTAGATTGTGAAGCGTGAGATTTTGTCATGGTATTAATGATTGATTTGCTTGCAGCGAGAAATGCGGGCTGCGGTGCGTCCGTATGCGGCCACGATTATGAAACAGATGAGCGGAAGAATAAATGAGATGTTGACAGCAGGCATGCCAAAGAGTACTTTCTGGTCAATAATCATACCCTGCAACGGGGGCATCAGGGCACCGCCTACAATAGCCATCACAAGGAAAGCCGCTCCAAGTGATGTGTCGCGTTCATGTACATTTTCAAGCGCTATGCCATAGATGGTCGGGAACATTATGGACATGAAAGCACTGATAGCCACCAGACATATCAAACCGCCCATACCTACCCACAATATTGCACCGGTGGTGCAGAGGGCGGCACCTATGCCGAATACGGTGAGCATTGTGTGCGGGTTGAGGTATTTCATGATGTAAGTGCCGAGGAAGCGGAATGTCAGGGCGAGGCCCATAGCCACAATATTGTAGAGCTGAGCGGTGGCTTTGTCAATGCCAAGGTTGTCGGCATACTGGATTATGAAGGTCCATACCATGATCTGCGCGGCCACATAAAACATCTGTGTGAGGACTCCCCAAGTATAATGGTGGTTTTTCCACAGACGGCGCAGTGTTTCACCGGCACTTATTTTCTCTCCTTTGTGATCTGTGGCAGGCATTTTGACACACAGGATGATGAGGAACATCACAAGCACGACCAGACCAATGGCCACATACGGGTCACGAATCACAGCAAGATCATGAAGACGTATTGCGGCTTTTTCGCTTTCGGGCAGGGATGAGAAGATGAGTTCACCGGCAGAGTTGCGAATCTCGGAATTGAGTTGCGGAAGAACGATGAACGATGCTACAGCCATGCCGGACAGAGAGCCGACGGGGTTAAAAGCCTGGGCAAGATTGAGTCGTCGGGTGGCGGTGTTTTTGTCACCGAGCGACAGGATGAAGGGGTTGGCCGTGGTTTCAAGAAAAGCAAGGCCGAAGGTAAGCACGTAAAGCGAGATGCAGAAAAATGAGAACTGCTGGAACTGGGCTGCCGGAATGAACAGGAAGGCCCCCACGGCATACAGTCCGAGTCCGAGAAGGACACCGCTCTTATAGTTGTATTTGCGGATGAACAGTGCCGCAGGGATGGCCATAGTGGCGTAGCCGCCATAGAAGGCAAACTGCACCATTGAAGCTTTTGCAGCAGACAGCTCCATCACTGTCTGGAATGCTGCCACCATGGGGTTGGTTATGTCGTTGGCAAACCCCCATAGAGCAAAAAGAGTTGTGATAAGGATGAATGTTACCAGATATTTACGCGGTACGAGGGGCTGAGATGTGCCGGTTTTGTGATTGTCAGTCATGGTATATAAGGTGTTTGTTAAGGCTCTATGATTTCAGAAATGTCGGTTAGCGAATCAATGGCACCGGCGGCTTGGGCCTGAATGAGAATGTTGCCTATGGCAGTGGCTTCGGCAGGGCCGGCGGTCACTTCCATGCCTGTGGCTTGAGCCGTGAGGTTGTTGAGAAGCTGATTGCGTGAGCCGCCACCTATAATATGTATTCTGCTCACCGGGGTGGGTATAAGGTCATTGAGCTGTATGATGCCACGACGATAGCGGTCGGCAAGCGAAAGTAGCACGCAACGGACCATGTCGCCTTGAGAAACCGGGTCAACAAGAGAATGGTCGGCGCAGTAGGTGTGGATGGCTTTGGCCATGTTGGATGGATTGGAGAAAACCGGGTCATTCACATTGATTATCGTGGAACATTGTGAGTCTTCGGCAAGTTTCACGAGTGCGGGATAGGAGTGTTCCACGCCGAGAACTTTCCATTCGTCCACCAGTCGCTGAAGAATCCAAAGACCGGTGATGTTCTGGAGAAAATGGATGCGTCGGCAAGTGCCGCCTTCGTTGGAGAATCCGGCGTGTTCGGCCTGCTCGGTGGTGACAGGCTCGGAAAGTTCCACTCCAAGGAGTGACCATGTGCCCGAACTGAGGAAAGCTGTGGATCCGGGTTTGTAGTAGGGGGTAGAGGCAGCGGCATGTACGGCGCATGCTGTGTCGTGGCCTCCGACGGCAACAACCTTCACTTCAGGAGACAGACCGGTGAGCTCTGCAATATGCGGCAGGATAGTGCCAAGAGCTGTGCCCGGCTCTACTATGGGGCAGAATATCTGTTTGGGGAGGTTGAGGCGTGAAATAAGCTCTTTGTTCCATGACCGAGTGCGAGCGTTCAGCAGCTGGGAAGTGGATGCTATGGTGTATTCGTTGGCTGCCACTCCGCATAAGAAATAGCTCAGAAGGTCGGGCATGAAGAGGAGGTGTTTTGCTGCCGGGAGTTTGGGGTCCTGTTCCTGCTGCATGTCCATGAGGCGATACACGCTGTTGATGGCAAGCGGCTGGAGTCCGGATTCCTCATACAAAGTGCGCGAGGGCATCATGCCCTGAAGGAGAGCGGGGAAGGGGTCGGTGGAGTTGTCGCGGTAGCATATGGGAAGTCCGAGCAAAGCTCCGTTATGGTCAACGAGACCGAAGTCCACTCCCCATGTGTCGATGCCTATGCTCACGATGTCGCGGTATATGGCGGTAGCTTTGCGCAATCCTTCCAGCATCTGGGAATAAAGCATGGGGAAATCCCAGTAGGTGTGGTCGCCGAGCTGTACACGGCAGTTGGCGAACCGGTGTATTTCTTTAAGCTCAAGCCGGTTGTGGCGCAGGGAGCCGGCGATGACACGCCCGCTCCCCGCTCCGAAATCGGCGGCTAAAAAAGTGCCGTCTATTTGCATTGCTTTCCGAGGAAATATGTTTCGAGATCGTCAATTTCAGTTTGAGTGAGGGGATCCACATTGGAACCGTTGATGAGGGCGATGCGGCATGCCATTTCAAAGAACATGGCGCGCTCGAGGGTTTCGTTGAAATCCTTGCCGCACACTACCTGACCATGCTTGAGCAGCATGCAGGAGTTGTGGTCGGTGAGGGCCTTGACCACATGCTCTGCCAGCTCGGGGCTACCGGGACGGAAGAAAGGAATCATAGGAATTTCCTCTCCCACGTGCAAGGGTACCTCGGCGGTGAAATTGAAGTTGTCGGGACGCTTGTCCATACAAGCCACGGCAGTAGCATACGGGCTTTGGAAATGGAGCACAACATTCACATCGGGACGAGCACGGAGGACACCAAGGTGGAAAGTGGATTCCATGGACGGGCGGATGCCATTGAGGATTTTTCCATCGGCCACGCGACATACCGATACCTTGTCGGGGGTGAGTTCCGGCACCCAAGAACCGGTGCCGGAAATGATGGCTTCTTCACCCACACGCCAAGAAAGGTTGCCAGAGGAGCAGATGGTCAACCCGTGGCGGCCCACACGACGGGCCTGCTCCACGAAAAGATCTATGAGCTGAGATGTTACCATGGTGACAGATTATTTGTAGATGGGACCATAGTTTTTGCAAGCGCGATAGTCGGAACCTTCCTTGTCCATGCCGAACGCATTCCAAGCTGAGGGACGGAAAATCTTGTCGTCCTCAACATTGTGCATGCATACGGGGATGCGGAGCATTGAAGCGAGAGTGATGAGGTCCTGACCGATGTGTCCATAAGATATGGCACCGTGGTTGGCACCCCAGTTGTTCATGACGGAGTAAACATCGCGGAAAGCGGGTTTGTCGCACAGACGAGGAACGAACCAAGTGGTGGGCCAAGTGGGGTCGGTGCGTTTGTCAAGCATCTTGTTGATTTCGGGGTCAATTTCCACTGTCCAGCCTTCGGCGATCTGAAGCACGGGGCCAAGACCTTTCACGAGGTTGAGACGCATCATGGTAACGGGCATGCCGCCATGGCTGAGGAAGTGGCTTGAGAAGCCACCACCACGGAAATAATCGCGGTCGGCGGGATACCATGTGGTGGCCTTGAGGCAGGCTTCGGCATCCTTTTCGGTCATTTCCCAAGAGGGTTTCATGCAGAATTCGCCGTTGGCGTTGAGGCTTTCGCCGGTAGCGTCAAGAGTAGTGGCGCCGGAATTGATGAGGTGGATTATACCGCCGGCAGCGCGTCCGGTGAGTTCTTTGCCGGTGACACGTTTCACGGCTTCGGGGCTCCAGTATGTGCGGACATCGGAGAATAGCTGTCCGGTGCCGGTAAGGAGGTGTCCGAAGAGCATGGCAACACCGTTGCAAGCATCGTTTTCAGTGGCGAGCACGAAAGCTTCGCGTATGCCGTTCCAGTCAAATGAGGTGTTCATGAGGGCCTCGGTGTAGTCACCGTTGGGCTTCCAGTCGGTCCACTGGCGCTGACCCTGGAAACCGCCGGCAATGGCGTTGTGGCCGAGAGACTCTTCCTTGAATCCGAGTTCTTTAAGCTTGGGGTTGCCGATCATGAGGTCGCGGACGATAATCATCATCTTGACAACAAATTCCCAGTCGGCATCTTTCTGCTCGCGAGTTTTGCGTTTTTCGGGACGATTCTTGAAATCTTCGCCTTCGTTGACCTTGCAGTATTTTTCGGTCCACTCCATGGCTTTCTTGTATTCCTCGTGGTCGTAGATGCCTTCATCCATGCGACGGAGAATTTCGGTTTCGTCAATAGACTCATTGCGCATGCCGAGATATTCCTGGAAGAAGTTGGGGTCAACTATAGAACCGGCAATACCCATGCACATGCTGCCGATGGAGAGGTAGCTCTTGCCGCGCATGCGAGCAACAGCCATAGCCGCGCGAGCAAAACGAAGAAGCTTTTCGGCTACATCGTCAGGTATTGTGTTGTCGTCAAGATCCTGAACATTGTGGCCGTAGATGCCGAATGCGGGAAGACCTTTTTGTGCGTGAGCGGCGAGCACGGCAGCGAGATAAACAGCTCCCGGGCGTTCTGTGCCGTTGAAACCCCAAACAGCCTTGGGCCAATGCGGGTTCATATCCATGGTTTCGGAACCGTAGCACCAGCATGAGGTTACGGTAATGGTGGCTCCAACGCCTTCGCGCTCAAATTTTTCAGCACAAGCGGCAGCTTCTGCCACACGGCCAATGGTGGAATCGGCAATGACACATTCTACCGGAGAACCGTCACCGTTGCGGAGGTTGGAGCTGATGAGATCTGCCACAGCTTTGGCAAGGTTCATGGTTTTTTCTTCAAGGCTTTCGCGTACGCCGCCCTGACGGCCGTCAATAGTGGGACGGATGCCGATTTTGGGATATTTGTTCATGATAGATGTAGGTAAAAATGATTGTATTCGTATTAATAATGCAAATATAAACATTAATCGCCACACGCAAGAGAAAAATAATGATTTAATGAAAATTTTGATATGAGCAAAAGAGCGCAAAAGTGTGTTATAAAAGAAAAGCCAGAATTATTATGAAAAAATTGATATTCGCCGCCCTGATTGCGGCAATCAGCAGCTTCGGGACTGAGGCCCGTGATACGGAAATAAGTGTGGGTTACGGAGCGGAAAGCGCCATGGAGCATATCCCGGCTTATTCCAATCACTGGCACGGGATGAATCATTCGTGGGGAACATTCTCGTTTACTATCGATCACCGGTTTGCCGACAGGCTATGGATAGGGATGGGGTACACCATATCCTCGGCGAGCGCAGACAATGTGATGCAGGGCCGCGGAGGCGATGTGACATGGCACGGACTGCTTGTAAATACCCGTTATGAGTGGCTGAGGCGCAAGAATCTGACGCTGTACAGCCATGCCGGGATAGGTGTGCTGATAGCATACATGAGCCCGGAATGGGAACCGGGATACAATATCACGCGATTCGGATTTCAGGCCAGCCCGATAGGCGTGCAATGGGACCTGAGCAGGCATGCGGGCTTGTTTGCGGAGGCCGGTTACGGCATACAGGGCGTAGTGAAAGTGGGAGTGCGCGTTGGTTTGTGAAAAAATGAGATGCGCGATGGCGGAAATTCGGCGAATATGAGTATATTTGCAATCGAATAACCGACATTGTCAGCAAAATATGCAAAACAATATTGCAAGCGCACCATCGCCACGCCAACAGAGCTTATTGAAGAAGGTACTGTCGTACTTCATGAAGTATGGCGTGCCATTGATAATCACCGTTGGGTTGTGCTATCTGCTTCTTACGGGAGTGGATGTGAATGAGATGACCGCCATAATCCGTGACAACTGCAATTACTGGTGGATAGTGCTGGCGCTTGTGATAAGTATTTTCTCGCATGTGTTTCGCGCCATGCGGTGGAGCATACAGCTGAAAGCACTGGGCATAAAGGTGCCGCTGTTTGTGCTGACACTCAGCATTTTCGGCACATACGCTGTTAACCTTGTGTTGCCTCGCCTCGGTGAGCTTTGGCGCACCACCTACATAGCGCAGAGACAAAAGGCTTCGTTTACGGAAGTGTTTGGGTCAATGGTAGCTGAAAGGCTTGCGGATACCGTGACGGTGGCTCTGCTTACGGCCCTTGCGTTTGTGCTGGCCGGAAGCGCCTTGGCAGAATATCTGTCGCAAAACGGGGCGGCGTTGGAAAAGGTAATGGAGATTATGGCAAGTCCGTGGCTTTGGGGAGCGGTGATAGTGCTGATAGCAGGTGTTGTGGCACTGTTTCGATCAATGCCCGAAAACAAGCTTATAAAGAAAATCAAAGAGTTCTGCAAAGGGCTGTGGGAAGGATTTGCCGTGATAGCCAAGATGCCCGGCAAGGGAAGATGGCTGTTGTGGACATTCTGCATTTGGGGTTGCTACTTCATGCAACTGTTTGTGGCATTTTTCGCCTTTCCGGCTACCGCCCAAGTGGTGGAGGAATACGGAGTTGTGGCGGTGCTCGTGTGCTTCGTGCTGTCAAGCATAGCGATGGGAGTGCCGAGCAACGGCGGTCTCGGACCGTGGCAATATGCCATAGTGTGGGGTCTCGGGATATATGCCGCCACGATACCTGAACTCAGCTATACCTATCGTGTGTCATTTGCCAATCTCGTAATGGGCTCTCAAACCCTATTGCTGATATTACTCGGAATATTCACCTTTGTGTGCATTGCTGCCGGCAAGCGACGCGCCAATAAACATACGGCCAATGTTTCTGGACGATAACAATCCCGATTATTTCACCGCCGACAGTGTGCCGGCAGATGAAAACGTGCAGCCGGAGCGTCCTACCATATCGTTTGACGGCAATGAGGCGTCACGCAAAAGGCGTAGCATGTGGAAACGCCGTCTTGCATGGCTGATTGTGGCATGTGCGGTTGTATTAGGTGTCATATTCTGGCTGCGTTATGTAAGCCCATACGCCACAGACTGCCGAGTGAAAGGGTATGTGACCAATGTGGAGAAACGCGGGCTTGTGTTCAAAACCTATGAGGTGGATATGGTGTCGGAGCAGGCATTGACAGACACAACGCGAGTGTATTCGCACAATCTCAGTTTTTCGGTTGAAAACCCGGCAATCGTGAAGCGTCTGCAGGCAATGCAGGGCACAGGCGTTCCGGTGCAGATAGTGTATAAGAAATATTATGGCACTCTGCCTTGGCGGGGAGCTTCAAAATACGTTATAGAGCAAATAAAGTAATAATCTCTCAATAATATGGATATCAAGTGCATAGGCATACTTACATCCGGAGGCGACGCCCCCGGCATGAATGCCGCCATTCGCGCCGTGACCCGCTCGGCAATTTTCAGCGGATTTAAAGTGAAAGGTATTTATCGTGGCTACAAGGGTCTGATTTCGGATGAAATTCAGGAGTTCAAAACACAGAATGTGTCAAACATTATTCAGATGGGCGGCACGATTCTTAAAACAGCCCGCTGCCCCGAATTCCAGACTCCGGAAGGGCGTCAGTTGGCATTTGACAACATGAAGCGCCATGAGATAGATGCGCTTGTGGTGATAGGTGGTGACGGCTCACTGACCGGTGCCCGCATATTTGCCAAGGAGTTCAACTTCCCGATCATAGGTCTTCCCGGCACAATTGACAATGACCTTTACGGTACTGACACCACTATCGGTTACGATACTGCGCTCAACACCATTATGGAATGTGTGGACAAGATACGTGACACTGCTACAAGCCATGAGCGCCTGTTCTTCATAGAAGTCATGGGCCGTGATGCGGGGTTCCTTGCTCTAAATGGTGCCATAGCATCAGGTGCAGAGGCAGCTATTATCCCAGAAATCAGCACTCAGGTGGACCAGCTGGCAGAACTTATCCAGAACGGTTTCCGCAAGAGCAAAAACTCTTCAATAGTGCTTGTGGCCGAAAGCCCCGTGACCGGCGGTGCAATGGGCCTTGCAGAGCGCGTGAAGAAGGAGTATCCCGGATATGATGTGCGCGTGTCGATTCTCGGCCACCTGCAGCGCGGCGGCAGCCCGACAGCCCACGACCGTATCCTTGCATCGCGCATGGGCGCGGCAGCTATAGACGCGCTGCTTGACGACCAGCGCAATGTGATGATAGGAGTGCGCAATGACGAGATAGTGTATGTGCCGTTTACCAAAGCTATCAAGAACGACAAGCCTATCAACCGCAATCTGCTTGAAACCTTGCGCCGACTTTCCATATAATGAAGGAAACGAAGCGAAATATACCGCCGCTGTTCACCGCCCGCATGTCGGAGGTGGACAGCGGTTTGGCTAATGCCCTTACGGAAGCGCTTGCCACTACTGATCCTGTGGTGTCTGTGCGCTACAACAAACGCAAGGGGATGAGGCCCGGTAACAGTGCCGACAGGGTGCCATGGTGCGCCATGGGCGAATATCTCGGCGAAAGGCCGAAGTTCACATTTGATCCCGCATTGCATCAGGGGCGTTATTACGTGCAGGATGCATCGTCAATGTTCATAGGACATGTCATCGGTCAGCTTACCGGAGATAGTCCGGTGGCTTATCTTGACGCATGCGCCGCCCCCGGCGGCAAGACTACGGCTGCAATCGATGCGCTGCCGTGTGGCAGTCATGTGGTGGCGAATGAGTATGTGCCGTTGCGTGCCGCCGTGCTGAGAGAAAATCTCGTAAAGTGGGGATGTCCCTATGCCACTGTGACCAAAGGAGACACTTGTCAGTTTCGTAAATATCCGGCGCGTTTTGACATAATAGCCGCCGATGTGCCATGCTCCGGTGAAGGGATGATGCGTAAAGATGCCGAAGCTGTGGCCCAATGGAGTCCCGCACTGGTGGCTCAATGTGCGGACCGTCAGCGCGAAATCATATCTAACCTGTGGGGCGCATTGCGTCCGGGCGGGTATCTTATTTACAGTACCTGTACGTTCAATGTGGAAGAGAATGAAGATATGGTGGACCGCCTTGTGAAGGATTATGGCGCGGAGCCGGTGGAAATAGATGTGCCAGAAGAGTGGAAAATAGCGGGTGCAGTGAAGGGCGATATGCCCGTGTACCGGTTCATGCCACAAAACCTTCGCGGCGAAGGATTGTTTATGGCCGTGGTGCGCAAGCCTTCGGATGAGGGCAATACGATGGCACGAAAGTCAAAACGGCAGAAAGACAATAAGGGCGCAAAGATGCCGGAGGCGGTGCGTGATGTGTCAAAATGGCTAAAGCCTGAGTATGAGCCGCAGCTGGAGTTTGACGGCGAATATGTGTGGGGAGTACCGGGCGGATTTGACATGTCGGACCCTTTGAGACCACGTACGCCTGTGGCTTTGGTGAAGGGGAAAACGGTGATACCCACTCAGGAGCTTGCGATGAGTGACATGCTTAATCGCGGAGCGATGAATGAGGTGGAGGTGGACCGTGACACAGCCCTTACATATCTGCGCCATGAGGCATTGCAACTTGCAGATAATGCGCCCAAAGGGTACGTGCTGCTTACATACGAAGGGATGCCGTTGGGCTTTGTGAAGAATTTAGGCAACAGGGCCAACAATCTTTATCCCGCAGGGTGGCGTATTCTCTCTAAATGACGGCTGCTACCTCCTTGAAAGCGTAGGTGGCGGTGTGGCCATCAGTGTCGGTGAGCTGCAAATGTCCGGTAGGGAGCACATCGGTGATGGATGCGGTGAAGATGCGTCCGGATTGAGCCTCCATGTATTTGTATGCGCCTTTGCGCCGCCACAATTGGTTGATGTACAGCGCATGAAGCTCGGGGAACAACTCCGGGTTGTCGTAGCGGTTCACGAGGTCAAGTATGTTTTGGGCAAGAAGCGTTTCGGCCCGGTGCAGATCGAATGTGCGCCCTGTGAGCATGGCAAGCGATATGGGGTTGGGTGCCGGGGACAAAAATTGAACCTGATTGATGTTGATGCCGATTCCGGCTATAGTGTGGGTGATGGCAGCAGATGAAAGAGAGTGCTCAATGAGGATGCCGCAAATTTTATGGTCTCCGACATAAATGTCGTTGGGCCATTTGATGGCTATGCGCGAAGCGTGCGGCGTATCCGCGAGCATTGTCTGCAGGAACCTGACAATGGCAAGTGAAATCATTTCGGAGAGCATGAACTGCTCGTTGGGCTTTACGTTTCGTGGGCGCAGCAGCATTGAAAGTGTGAGATTCATGCCCGGGGCAGCTTCCCAAGTGTTGCCGCGCTGCCCTCTGCCGGCAGTCTGCTCCACAAGGCTTATTACAGCACCATGGGGAAGGTCGCGGGCCTTGGATGCGAGAATGGAATTGGAAGAAGTGCCCTGCGGCAGACGAATTATGACGGGTTGGGAAATAATATTGCTCATGGGGGCAAAATTACGTAAAATAGCGGAGGGGATAATCAAAAACCGAGCGGAAAAATTGACAATGGCTGACGGGCCAAAGTATTTTTGCAGAGTCAAAACAACATATAAAATGAAACACACGGAAGAAACAGAGGAGAATGTGGCTGCGGAGGAGCCACAGATGTCTGAAAGGAGTGATGATGACGCTGCTGCCGCCGAACCGGTGGAGATGGTGGCGAAAGATGAGGTGAACCGTCTGGTGGCCGAAGCGGAGGCACGCGGATATCTGCGAGGGAAAAACGAGAATGCGGCAATGAGCATGAGCACGCCGCGCCTGTGGGAGAATCCCTGCCGCACTGCAATGGACCAAGAGAGTTTGCCGGACCCTTCAAACGGCTTTTTATCAAAAATCCGTCCCGGAGTATGGGACTAAACCAATCAAAAAACAAACCAAGCTATGAATGAGATGACCCAAGAACCGAAAATTGTGGAAGGAACCAACGGCGGCGCACATGTGGTGGACGGCCCGCTGACAACAACTGCGGCAAGAGCAGCATCGCCCGGGCTGCTGATGAGCGAGATAGACAAACGGGTGGTTAAAGTGCGCCCGATGGCCACTCCCATTGACCAGATATCACGAATGGTGGGTGCCCGCAATGCCAAATCAATGGTGGTGGAGTATTACTCTGTTGACACAAAAGGAGTGTCGGCACGCTCCAAAAGCATGACTGCAAGTGAGGAGAGTGATGTGGAGGGGATGACAACCTATCTTCTCAAAACGGATAATGACGGTATTTTTTCAGCTACCGAAACAATCTTTGTGCCTACCCTGTCGGGCAAGGATGCATCCGGGAAAGATGCGGGCAATTTGCAGCTGTATGTGCTTGACAAAACGGATGCCGGTCTGAAAGTGGTGATGCTGAATGCGGCCGGAAATGCATCAACGCTTGCAACCGCAATCAATGGCGGAGTGCAGATAGTGCGCATGGGCAGAGCGGCTGCCGAACTGGATGTGCAGACTCCACAGTTTGAGGCGATGCCAAAGAAATCAAGCAATTATTGTCAGATTTTCAAGGCCCAGATAGAACAGAGCGTGTTTGCCAAACTTTCGGCCAAAGAAGTGGGCTGGGGGTTCAGCGATCAGGAAGAGGTAGCGATTATGGATATGCGTATGGGAATGGAGAAAAACTTTCTGTTCGGTGTGAAAGCCCGTATAACCGACCCCAAAAAGATGGATGAGGTGCTGTTTACCCAAGGAATCTGGAACCAGTGCGGAAGTCAGGAGACTCTGGATGTATATAACCTGCAGATGGCAGATCTTGTGAGAATCATGCGCACGGCGTTTACCGGTGATGCGTCGGGCAGCAACAAAAAGGTGTTTGTGGCAGGCTCGGCCCTTATAGAGGCTATCAACAATCTGGAATACACACGTGTGGTGGGAGCTTCGCAGACCACAACCCGCTGGGGCATAGATTTTCAGGAGTTGCGCTCAAAGTTCGGCACTCTGTATGTGGTACACGGGGAGATATTTGACCAGTGCGGACTTGAGGAGTGCGGCATAATAATTGATCCTGAGTATATGACCAAATATGTGCATGTGCCGTTCAAGGTGGAGCATCTTGACCTTAAGAAAAGCGGTGTACGTAATGTGGATGCACTTGTGGTAACGGAGGCGAGTTGCCTTGTACTGCGTCATCCTAAGGCTCATGTGAGAATTGTGCCGGCATGATGTGGCCAGTAGAGAAGATGCCGATTGAGCAGTTGGTAGATATGTTTGCACTGCGCAGGGGATTTGAGCCCCTGCGCGCCGACTGCGAGGTGAGCCGTACTGACGGCGTGGATATGCGACAACTGCTGGAATATGAGGTGCGCAGCCGTTATGCGAGCGCTCTTATCACGCTTCCGATAGAGCAACTTCCGACCGAAGACCTGTCATCAAAGGTGAGGCTTGTGGTTCAGTCAGACGGCAGCGGTGTCATAGATTTGCCGGACAATACGGTGAGAGTGGGTGAGGTGAAGCTGAGCAGCTGGCTGAGCAGCGTGAGGGCGGCAGATGCCACACACCCTTTGGTGGCGGCGCAGGCAAACCGCTGGAGCCGAGGGGGAAGATATGAGCCGGTGGCTGTGTTGCGGGGTAACAGGGTGTATGTGTATTCGCCCGACCGCATGGGCGATGGAGTGGAATCGCTCACTGTGGTGAAAATGCCGGTAACGGGAGAGCCATTTGCCGTGACCGAACCTATATTAAATGCTATTAACATGAATTCCGAGTTATGAAACCCGAATATTTGCAACTGGCGCACGAGGCATATCTGGCGGGAGCCGATTTGCGTGAGCGCCGATGCCGCTACAAGCGGTACACTTACGGAGCGCAATGGGATGACCCGGTTGTGGGTCCTACGGGAGAGGTGATGACCGAAGGCGAGCTTGCCACCGCCAACGGCAACCGGCCGCTCACCAATAATATGATCAGACAGATGGTGAAATGCGTGGTGGGCAATTTTCGCAACAGCATGCATGATGCGCAGCCTCAAGGGGTGAATGTGGACGAAGAAGTGGCAATGCGCAACGCCCTTGACGAGCTTGACTGCCGATTGCTTGAAGAATTTCTCATATCGGGGTGCGCCATTCAGCGGATTGTGGCGGAGCACAGGATGGGCGGCTGCGGTGTGTGGGTGGACAATGTCAGCCCGGATGAGTTTTTTGTGAATGCGTATCGTGATGTGCGCGGACATGACATAGAGCTTGTGGGTATGCTTCACGGCATGAGCCGTCGTGAGCTGCTGATGCGGTTTGGGGGAGTGTCGGGCGCAAAAGCGATGTGGCTCAACGGCTTGTATGACCGTCTGCAAAGCGGGGGTGCGCCAGAGCTGGGCAAGGATGCCGGAAGCGATTTTTACACGGCATCTCCCGGGCGTTGCAGAGTGATAGAGGTATGGACTCTTGAGAGCCGCAATATAGTGAAGTGTCATGACAGAATGAATGCGTCGGTATTCAATATCGCTCCACGTGATGCCGCCACTGTAAGAAAGATAAATGCCGAGCGTGCCAAAGCGGGGACGGAGGCGATAGAGATGTGTGCGCGCACAACTATGCGGTGGCATTGCCGCTTTTATGCCCCCGGCGGCGAGCTGCTTGATGAATATGATTCGCCCTACGGCCATGGCATGCATCCATTTATGGTGAAGATGTATCCGCTTATTGACGGCGAGGTACATTCGTTTGTGGAGGATGTGGTGGACCAACAGCGATATATCAATCGTCTGATTACGCTGATGGATCACGTGCTGGGGTCTTCGGCCAAGGGTGTGCTTCTTTTTCCTGTGGACCAGAAGCCGGACGGGTTGAGCTGGCGTGAACTGGGTGCCTTGTGGGCGAATACCAATTCGGTGATACCGTATTATCGTACCGGTAACGGGGTGGAGCCGAGGCAGGTGGTGAACAGTGGCGAGCATACCGGTGCACATCAGTTGCTTGATATCGAACTGAAGCTGCTACAGCAGATTTCAGGAGTGAGCGGTGCGCTGCAGGGACAACTGGGCAGAGGCGACAGCTCGGCGGCCCTTTATGAAGCCCAGACCCGCAATGCTGCCGTGGCACTCAGAGATTTGCTGGACACTTTTCATAGTTTCAGGCAGCTCCGCAACCGGAAGATAGCGCAGACCATGAGTTAACATATATTTGCAAAACAGTGTTGGTTATATGGCACCACCTCATGGTAATTTTGCCAATGAAACGATGATAAAACCGTATGCTATGATTATGATTGATGAAAATTCGCCTCACCGCATGAGGCAACGAAAGGCACTTGATTTTTATAAGGCGTGCCGACGAGTGCTTGAGGCTGACCGTAGCGGGATGCTGACCGAGACCGCTATGGTGCGGAAGGCACTCGGGATGGAGGCTCCGCGCTATTATGTCACCGATGAGTATGCCAAGAAGGTAGTGCAGAGGGCGTTGAAAGGCCGTTTCAGCAGTGAGTCAAACGGTCCGAAGTGGCAACAGTGGCGCGAGATAATGCGCAGGGTGCGCGAT
Organism: Bacteroides sp. CAG:927; assembly: GCA_000431155.1. GTDB lineage: Bacteria > Bacteroidota > Bacteroidia > Bacteroidales > Muribaculaceae > Paramuribaculum. Next base: position 44,552 of record HF985661.1, on the reverse strand, counting down.
GTGCGCTCCAAGCTCAATGTCAGCACTGAAGAGGCGGTATGGCGAGTGATAGAGAGCAAAGCCTCAAGCTATTTTGTGAGTGAAGAGCAGGGTTACCGGCTGTATCTGCGCGGCAAGGCATTAATGCGCGCTTCTAAAAAATGATGAAAGATGATTACACGACTTACTTTGAATGTGAATGTGGTGGCTGATGAAGTGCTGGCAGAAACGGCGCTGCGCCATCATCTGAGCACCGACAAGGTGCCTGTGTTGAGCCGCGACAGAATGGAGGCTCTGGTGCTTATGATCCGGGCTTCGTTTGCCAGGATGTGTATCCGCATGATGGGATGTGTGGTGGATTGCTCGTGCGGGGACGAATCGCTTGAGGATGATGGCGGCAATCCTTTGCTGAGCGTGGATATAGAGCATGAGCCGACGGCAAGTGCCCTTACATGGGTGCATGCACTGCAGCATGCGTTGGCGATGGATGTGCTTGGGGAGTCTTTGGCCGGGATAGACGACAGGGCGAGTGCAATGTATGTGAAACGCGGTGAAGGGCTTGTGAGCGGAGTGCTCAGAGATGTGTCGATGTCGGGACTCGGCGGGGCGAGGATAGTGCCCCACATATATTAACTGATGCTGTATAATGCAGCAATAGGGTGTGCCTTGTGGGCACACCCTGATTATATATAGGGAGTGATTGGTGCTTTATTTAGCGGGAGCTGCGGGCTGAGGAGCGGGAGCAGGAGCCTGAGCTGCCTCGGGAGCGGGGGTGTTGTAGTCACCGCCCTGAACCTGTTCGGTGGGATTAACACGCGACTGGTTGGGAGTTATGGCAGCGGGCATGAAGAAAGTGGAGAGGATGGCAAGCAGGCAAATAACGCCGGCAAGAGTCCAAGTGGCTTTTTCAATAAAGTTGGTTGTGCGGCGCACGCCCATGATATTGTTGGATCCGGCAAAAGTTGACGACAGACCACCGCCTTTGGATTTCTGCATGAGAACTACGCCGATCAGAAGCACGGATGCAATGAGAGTGAGGACTACTAAAAGTGCAAACATATTGTAGTGTTAAAGTAATGGTGTTAAAAACAGGGTTATTTATTGTTGGCCAAACGCTGGCTGGCAATCAATTTGCGCAGAAAGCGTAATTGGTCTGCAAAGTAAATACTTTTTTCTGGAAAATTCAAACTTAATTGACTTATAATTTCATAAGCCTTGTCATAACGGTGGCGTTTGATGTAGAATTTAGCCAAACTTTCGCTTAAAGGAGAGTCGGCAGCCGGAGTGGGCGCCTTGCGTGTCTTGTGGTGTGACTCGGGCTCGGGAGCAGGAATGACGGGCGTTGTGTTTTCAGCAGGGTGAGAGGCGAGAAAGGCATCAAGCCTTGAGTCCTGCTCACTTGCCGGGGCCGCGGAGGGCTGCGGGTTGTCGCGGTCTTCTTTAATCAGTACCGAAGCGTAGTCGGTGGCTACGGGGTTGAAAATCAGTTTTTCAAGCAAAGCCTGCTCTTTTGGGTCAGTGTTGCCGTAATTTTGCATAAAGGTGTCAAGTGCATCCTCGGTGGAGGGAGTGGCAGAGGCGTGAGTGTCGGGGTAGAACCGAGCGAATCTCGTGCCGTCGGGGTCAATGAGCTGAAACAGTGTGTGGGGATTGGGCGCGTTAAGGGCCACGCGTGCCATAAGCGTCTGTTTGCGGTCGGTATCGGGTTGGGCGAGTTTCAGTTCCAAGGCGGCAGGGAGAGTGAAATACGGGTAGAGATGTGCTAATTCGTCCGTGAGCTGCGGTTGCGGGGCCTCGGATTGCGAGATTGAGTCAAGAAATATGTGTAAGGGGGAGTTGTCCATGATAATGCGTGTTACCAGTTGCCGAGAGTGGCGTTGAAAATCAGTTGAACCAATTCTTCGCAAATGGCCTGACAGAGCTGGTCCTGCACATCGGTGAGCATCTGAGAGCTGTCAAAGTCCTGATATGCACTGAAAGTCTGGTCAATATCCTTGCCCTGTTGCTTGTTGTCAAGATATTTGATGCGGACCTGTATGGTGAGTCGTGTTTTGGAAGCGTAAGCGTCTTCGGTGACGGCTTGCGGCGACAGCGAATAGCCGGTTATTTCGCCCTCAAGCTGCAGGTCGGATGCTCCGTCAACGGTTTGGAGGCGCGTGTTGCGCGTGATATAGTTGAGCAGCTCGTTCTCAAACATCTGCTGGAGCGGCGGGTACACCAAAGCAGCGCGAATGGGGAAGTTGGATACGTGGATGGTATGATAGACATTGTAGTCAATGGCGGCTCCGTTGAGCGTTACATTGACATGGCATGCGCCAAGAGGCAACAGCATAAGAGCCGTTGCCAACCAAATGCGACAGTTTCGGGCAATCTTGGAAATCATGACTGCAAAGGTAGTGAAAAATACCCGATGGTCAATATTTACGCATGGAGATTACGTTGCCCTGCGGGGTGACAAGAGTGAGCCGCGATGAGGTGAAATCCTCCATTTTCAGTGTTATGACATAAGGTTTCAGATTGGGGTCGGCAGGTATGTCCATGCCCCATGCGTGTAGCTCTTCAGGCCACCATGGCATTTCAAGGGTTATTGTTCCCGCCTTTTCGTCATAAGCCATATTGCCGGTGTATTTGTCCCTCGGTGGGGCAGTGAACTGGACGGTGTGGCGGTAGAAAGACAGATACAGAGCCTGAGGCGTGGATTCTTCGCCATCGGCATAGAGTACGTGTGTCACTTGCCATTGGGCGTCAAGTTCGCCGTTTATGGCACATTCGCGGCAACTTTGGGCAAATCCTGCAATGAGAATCAGCAGGGCTATGATGTGAATAGTTTTTTTCATATCCATCCGGTTTTTTTGATTGATACCTGCACTCCGAAGCTGGGGCTGAGCAAAGCTCCGGCATCAAGACCTATGCCGAGCGTGCCGCTCCAGCCGTTGAGTCTTGCGGGGTGGTAGTTGAGCTCCCAAAGAGCGCTAAAACTGTGTGCAATGTTGGAGGTGGGTATATTGTAAGTGCCCCAGCTGCGCCACAGGGTCAGGAGCATCCGGTAGCTGAGTTGTGAGGACGGGCATCCTTCCACTCCGATGTGATGGCCTTTGATGCGGTTGTGGTAGAAGTATAGTTCGTGGTCGGCATTGTAAATCGGGGATATGAGTAGGGGATTGCCCATGCCGTAGCCCCAATGGCTTGATCCGACATCCAGATAATGATTGTAGTAGTCGTCGCGTCCGCTCACTTGCTCCGGAATAAGAGATGTGTGGTCCCAGTAGATCGGGCCGCTCTGGTCGCGGGTGTTGAGGTATTCATAGACGAATTTTGACGCTATGGGGTTGTCGGGGAACTTAAGCTCGATGCCAAGGAGCATGTCGCGCCATGTATGGTCAAAAAACATCATAGAGTGATCTTCAAAGAAATGCTGATAGTAGAGTCTGGCACTCCAGTTGCGCTCTTTGTCATCCCATTTAAGGGCGGCGCTCCATTCGCCGGTGTGATTGCCGGTGACATTGGTTTCCTCACCGATTAGGCCGCTGCCGCCACCCTGATCGCCGCCGGTTGGAATCAGCACTTTGCCCCAGTGTTTCCATCCATTGGGCATTTTGATGAGTTCCAGTTCGTAGGGAGGGTAAAAAGAGCGTTTGTAAACGGAGCCGCCGAATTGAGCCGCCATTTGCAGGCCGCCTTCAAAGCTGAGAGGGAATTTGTCCTCGCGTCCCACACGGATATAAAGGGCCTTGGAATGGTACAGGCGGTGAACCGAGCGTTTGGCACCCGGCAGTTCCATATTCACCCATGAGTGCTGCCAATGGCTGTCGGTGAACAAACCAAACGACACGTGAGCCTTTACGGCCAGCCAGCGGTTGGTATAAGGCACAATCTCATAGTTGGGCATTTCGGCTCTTACTTGTGGTATGGGGCGTGCGTTGGGGCTTTGCAGAAGGTCGCCCGAACTTAATTTTTCGTCAACGAACTTTTCGGTGTGTTCCTTGGCACCTACGGTGAGCTGCAGGCAACGCCATCTTACCGCACCGTAGAGCTGCTGTATGACAAACGGCGAAGTGAGGTCGTAGCCGGTGGCAAGGTCCACTGCCGCACTCCATGAGAACCGGGGTTTGTAGTCCATGTGGCGGAATACGCCGGCTCTCAGTATGCCATAGTTGGGCCGTTGGGATGACAGCCCGAATTTATTGGCCGCGAGCCACAGCGGGGTGTGATTACCGGTAGAAAAGGTGGCCTGAGCCTCGGCGCCGTAACTGAAAATGCTGTCGCGCGAGGAAGCAGAGGTGTCGTCAGACACGGCGTATGCGTATGCGGAGCCTAATGCGGCTGCAGCCACGAGTGCAAAAATTTTAAACCCATTCATAGCAAAATCGTTGTAAGCCCCAAAGGTACAAAAAAGTCTGAAAAAGCAATGGCTTTGCCGGAAAATTAAGAAGTCAGCGGATGCGGATGGGGAGAACCGGCTCTGCAGATAAAGTGGCGGTGAAATCGGTGCCGGGTTTGGGAGTTATGGCCAAGGGGAGGTGACAGGGCATGATGATGTCGCCCATTTTCAGCGTGGAGAACTGGCTGAGAGCAGAAAGAACCTGATCAATGCCTGTTTGCTGCGCTGTGAGAGTGGCGCTGAGTCCGGTGGCTTCAATGACGAGCGGCTCGTCCTGCTCAGGTAGCGGCATCCATTGGCCGAGTGCTACGCAATGGTCAAACACGCCTCCTATTCCGGTGGGGAAATAGCCGTTGCGGAGCATGGCGAGAAGATGTGAGGGGATGAGCCGGAGAGCCAGAGTTACGGCATCGTAATAGCGCGGAGCGAATTTTGGGGTGATGCTTTTTCCGAGTCGTGACACGCGGTATGCCACATATAGCACCGCATTCCATTGTGTGGCGAAATCGGGGAGAAAAACAGGCCTGTTGTATGGAACGAGGGCGGAATCGGCAATGAGGTCAATGCGCAGAGGCATGATGACCGGTTCGCCCGGAGTGCGTTGGAATGCGATAGTTTTCATGGCTCAGGGCGGTTTTGCAGGCTGAGCCGGTTGTACATCACAGCCAAATGCGCATAAATTGAAGTGTCTTGTACCACTATGCCCGGTTGTACATGCAGGCGGCAGGGAGCGAAATTCCAAATGGCTTTTACCCCGGCATGCACCAATGTGTCGGCTGTGTCCTGTGCCTTGTCGGCCGGAACGGTAATCACTCCTATTTCGGCATCAAGCCGCCGGCGCCATTCGTCGAGCTGAGATATGTGAAGAACAGGCACATTGCAGATGCGGGTGCCCACAACCTTGGGATTGATGTCAAAACCGGCCTCTATGTTAAGTCCGAAGCGTGCAAGGCCGCTGTCGGCAATCAAGGCCGAGCCGAGAGAGCCGACACCTACTATCACAGCCCTGTGCACTCGTGTGAAGCCAAGAAAGTTGACCAACGTGGACTCAAGCGATGCAACTTCGTAACCAATTCTGGTTTTTCCTCGCAGTGAGATGTGCGACAGGTCTTTAGCTATTTGTGATGCGTCCACGCCTATGGCTTTGGATATGGCCGTGGACGACACATATTCCACTCCTTTAGCCCTGAGTTGCGACACATACGCCAGATACCAAGGCAATCGGCTGAGCGTGGGTTCAGGCAATATTGCTTTGGGAGAGGCGGATGCTGGTATGCGTGAAGTGGTGTCCATAAGGCTGTTTTATATAAAACGTGAACGCATGGGGCGTGGTGCAGATCCGGAGGCATCGGGCCGTAATTGACGGGCGCCGTTGAGACGAGTGCTGTTTCCTCGCCGCATGGCGTTATTGTTTCCAAAACCGGTGCCGAAGGGATCTTCTTCCTCATCGGTGTATTCCTGCTGCTCAGGCAGTTCACCGGGTTTTGGCTTGGGCTTGTTTTTCTTTATGGCAGCCGGTTTCTGCATGTCCACAGGCTGTTCATTGATGTCCCATTGCTGCTCCAGATCCCAATTTTTTTTGAGATTGATGAGTTTTGGGAAATAGTACACATCTTCGGGCATGCGATTGAGCGTCAGCGAGCCGGGGGTGTAAGTGCCGGAGGTGTCACGGTCGGCAAAGAGGCGGGCGTAGTATTTGCCCGGAAGCACGTAGCGGAGCACAGCATTGCCGTTTTCTACCGGAGCCTGCATGACGGGTTTGTCGGATGAGGAGAGCAGCTGCACAACTCCCGGGCCCTCCAGCCCGGTGATATGGAAGAGAATGTTGGAGTAATCCTCAACCTTGCGCACCGTGAACTCATGATTGAACGGACCGTTGCTTTCGCCATATATGTCGGTTATGCCAAGCGAGTCAACAGAGAGCCGGTATTTGCCACCCGGTTCCCATTCGTAGTCAATGCGCATTTGCATAGGCTTGAGCGAATCGGGGAAATATATGCGTGGCGGCTCAAGGTCAACCCATAACGTGTCGTCAAGAATCCGGAAGTGAACGGCATTTTGGTCAATGGAGGCTACCGGTTTGGCCGCATTGATGAGCAGAGGCTTGGGAATGTCCTGTGTGGTGCCTGTTATGGCGCTGATAGTGAGAAGCGGGGTGGCTACAGGAGGTACTGAATCACCTTTTTCAATGGCCTTGCGTCTCTTTTCTTCGGCTTCTTTTTTGCGCTTTAGCTCGGCTTCGCGGGTTTTGCTGCCGCGCAGGTTGAGTTGTAGGGTATCGGTGGTCCATGATAGCTGATCAAGAGAGTCGGTGCGCAGATAGCGGGCCTCGACGGTCAGTGAGTCAAGATTATATACAACTGAGTCGGTAATCCAGTAATCAATGGTGTCGCGTGTGGCGGAGGAGTTTATGACAGCGAAGTCAGTCAGGAGCCTTCCGGCGCGTGGCGAGTTGAGCAGTGTCAGGACGGGGAAGGTGTCGCTCGGAGCGCCCATCTCTATGGTGATTATGTTGCGTTCGCGACGGTCATTCTTGACCATGTATTGCGACTTGTACTGTTCGTTGAACCATGTGAGCAGCACATCGTTGGGCCGGAACAGGGTGCGGCTGCGCATGACTATGGAGTCGGCTCCTGAAGCGTCCTTGAGCGTGTCGGCAACAGTGATGGTTTCGGCAGTGGGGGTGATGATGCCGGGATAGAAGGCGATGTCTTCGGTGCGGTCCCATTTATGGTCGCGATTCTGGTCGTTGAGGGCGAACAGATGATATTGGCCCGGCTTGAGGTTGTGTAAAGTGAATTGTCCCAGCTGATTGGTTTTGGTGATGCGCTCCATGGGAAGTGTGGAGATGGCGGTGTCGCTGAGATTGGAGTATGCTCCGACAATCATACCCTGAGCAGGCTCAAGTGTGGCCGCCTCAAACACCATGCCTGATATGCGTAGGGAATCAAGAATGGGTCCGGTGGAGAAATCAATGGCGAAACCGTCAAGCGGGTTTCCCTCGTTGAGGTCGGTTATGGCATCGGTAAAGTCAATGGTGTAGGTGGTGTTGGGCAGCAGAGTGTCGCGAAGTTCCACATCAATGTGCCTTCCGGCAGAGGAAATGGATGGCGTTTCCTTTTGTACCGGCGATACCAGAATCTTGTTCATGGGGTCGGTGACATTGACATTTTCGTTGAATGTCACACGAATGCGGTTGCGGGTCACGTTCAGTTCTCCGGCAGCGGGATTGCTGCTGACGAAAACAGGCGGCTCAGTGTCGCGCGGGCCTCCTTCGGGGCGTCCCATGCTGGCACAAGCGGCAACGGCCATGGCCACGACCACGGCGAGGAGCGCGCGCATCCATAATATGGAGACAGAACTTTTCACTACGTTGCAAAGTTAGTTTCTTTCTACGAAATAACCAAACGCGAATTGAAGGCTCAATGTTGCATAAAAAAATCGGTGCATCCATAATGGGGATGGAATAAAGTGCGAAATTATTGCGAGTAGTTTGTTAAAATCCGTATCTTTGCAGCAATGATGAAACTACCGATTTCTTTAGCTGTTGCCGCCGTTGCGGCAATAGGAAGCGTGAATGCGAATGCCGGCATCAATTCCCCTGATGCGGCAGGATATATGGCCCGTGGCATAGCGATGTATAACGACCGCAATTATGACGGGTGCCTTGACCAGCTGCTTCAGTTGCGCCAACTCAATCCTACGGAGGCACAGAGTGAGGAAGCATTGTTTTATATGGCCATGAGCACGCTGTACTGTGGTGATGACGAAGCACTTGATTTGCTCAGGGCTTTTGTTGAAATGTATGGCGGCTCTACCCGCATGCCGCAGGTGCTTGCAGCCATGGGCGACTATCATTTTACCAGAGGAGCTTACGGAGCTGCACTCAAGGCATACGCCAAGGTGGAACCGGGCACTCTGAGCGGTAATCTCCATGACGATCTGGAATACCGCACGGCCTATAGCCGCATGATGCTTGGGGAGAACAGTGACGCTCTGCGCGGTTTTGCATCGCTTTCGGCCCAAGGAGGCAAGTATGCCAATGCTGCAAAATTTTATATAGCATACATCCATTACAGCCAGGGTGACTACGATACCGCACTCAAAGAGTGGAAAGGGGTAGATACCGCTGCGGAACCGGGATGTGCGGCACCTTATTACATGAGCCAGATATATTTTATGCGCGGCGACTACAGCACGGCGGCCAAGCTTGCAAGCAAAGTGCTTAAAGACGGCAAGGTGCCCCAGTTTACAGCCGAGGCCAACCGCATAGCAGGCGAAAGCCTGTTCAATCTCGGCAAACGCAATGAGGCATTGCCATTTCTGTGGCAGTATGCGGCTCAGACACAGGATCCGCAGCCAAGCGCATTCTACATGCTGGGAGTGTCGGAGTATGATCAGGGACATTACGATGAGGCTGTGCCGCTGCTTCAGAAGGCAGTGAATATGCCTGATGCATTAGGGCAAAGCGCGTGCCTGTATCTGGGACAGTGCTATGTGAAGCGCGGAGACACGGATGCGGCGTTGCTGCTGTTTGAACGTGCATACAGGATGGACTGTGTGAACAGCGTTACCGAGACGGCCTTTTACAATTATATCGTGGCACTCATGGATGGCGGACGCGCTCCTTTTGCCCGTACGGTGAACATGCTGGAGGAGTTTCTGGGCCGATTCCCCGCTTCCGCATACGCTCCGACAGTGCGCGAACTGGCGCTGAACGGTTATCTTACAGACCAAGATTATGCAAGCGTGCTCAGGCTGACGCAAGAGGGTGCGTACCAACAGAGTGCGGCGGCCCGTCAGGCAAGGCAACAGGCACTGTATATGCTCGGCAACCGAGAATATGCCGCCGGACGATATGCAAACGCATTGGGAATGTTCAATGAGGGAGCGTCCATCAAGGGCAACAGTGCCGTGGCACGCCAATGTGTGTTGCGCGGGGCCGCATGCGAGTATGATCTGGGTGAATATGCAAAATCCAAATCCGGCTACACATCGTTTATCAATTCTGCTTCTTCCGGCGATGAAAATCTGCCGTTGGCCTATTACGGGCTTGGATACGCGCAGTATATGCTTGAGGATTACAACGGCGCATTGAAATCATTTTTGAAAGTGCGCACGCTGGCTCCCGTAAGCGATGTGCGGCTGCGGGTGGATGCCATGAACCGTGCCGGTGACTGCGAATATATGGAATCACATTTCACTCAGGCACAAAGCTATTACGCCGAGGCTTACAACCTTGATCCATCGGCCGGCGACTATGCCATGTATCAGCAGGCGTTGATGAAAGGGTACAACCGCGATTACAAGGGGAAGATAGCCATGCTTGATGAGGTCATAAACCAATATCACAGCTCTTCGCTGGTGCCGGCAGCAATGCTCGAGCAAGCGGAAGCGTATGTGGCCTTGGGGCAAAACGACAATGCCATAGCTACCTATAAGAAGCTTGTGCAGACATTCCCGTCCACATCTTACGGGCGCAACGGCTATTTGCAGCTTGCCATAACCCAGATGAGTGCCGGAGCGCGTAAAAATGCTATAGAAACTTACAAGAAAGTCATATATACCTACCCCTCAAGCGAGGAGGCCAAGGTGGCAGTGGAAGACCTGAAACGGCTGTATGCCGAAGATGGCCGTCTCGGAGAGTTGGCCGAATTTGTCAATTCAGTGCCCAATGCACCGCGCATTGAGGCTTCGGAATTGGACGCATCAGCGTTCATGGCTGCGGAGAGCGACTACATGGACAATGGAGTCACAGAGCGGCTCAAGGAGTATCTTGCCGAGTATCCGCATGGCACTTACGAGCCGCAGGCACTTTATTATCTGGCCGAGAATGCTTCGGAAAAAGGAAACCATCGTGAGGCTCTGGAATATGCGTCGCGTGTGGTTCTGGTGCATCCTCACAGTGAAGTGGCCGAAGACGCAACTCTCATCAAGGCTCAGAGTGAGTCAGCACTTGGCAAAACCGAGCTTGCATACTCCACATTTGCTGACCTTGAGACCAGAGCTGCCGGAGCACGTACCCTGCAGGAAGCGCGACTCGGGATGATGCGCACGGCAATGGAGCTTAAAAAGTGGAATGAGACACTTCTTGCCACCGACAAACTGTTGGGCACCTCTGCCGCCGGTGGAGGTACCATGAATGAAGTGGAGTTTGACCGCGCACTTGCCCTTGACCGCACAGGACATCACACCGAGGCCGACAAGATATGGCGCAGACTTGCCAAGGAGCCGGAGAGTGTGTATGGCGTGAAGAGCGCCGTATATCTCGGAGAAAGTCTCATGCAGCGTGGCAAGCTCAGTGAGGCACGGACAGTGGTGAACAACATCATCAACGCCGAACCGAGCAACCAGTACTGGCTGGCACGCGCGTTCATAACACTCAGCGACATCCTGCGCCGACAGGGACAGGAGTTTGAGGCTGACGAATATCTCAAGAGCCTCAAGAGCAACTATCCCGGTTCCGAAGCCGACATATTTGAAATGATTGATACCCGACTCAACAATGCTTAACATACGCTATACATTACTCTCTCTTGCAATCGCAGCATCCATGAGCGCCTCTGCTCAGGGTCTGCGCAAGGAAATCACGGTGCAACATGAAGTGGTGCCCGAGCAAACAGATGTGACCATGCTCCGGTTCACACCGAGGTTCACGCTTCCGCAGTTGCAGCGTCCTTCACTTGACTACAGTACCAGAAGTGTGTTTGCTACAGTGCAGCCCACAATCACCACACTTGGCCCGGCTGCATGGGGTGATTCCATATACACCTCCCCATATCGCGGATATGCGGTGCTGGGATTTGCACCGCTGTACAACCTCGGGGCAACAGCCGGATACAAATTCATTGACAACGACCGCACACGCCTGAACGCATGGGTGCAGTACAACGGCACAGCCTACAAAGGCCGTTACGGAGAGTCACCGCTCAACGGTCAGTACCAGCGAAGCAATATGGTGACGGCAGCCGCATCACTCCACCATGCCCTGAGTCAAAGCAAATTTCTGGACTTCGGCGTTGACTATACTTTTGGCAGATACACCACTCCGGCTTCGGTGGATTCCACCGGGCGGCAGCAGATGCACCGGCTTAACTTCAGCGCACTTTTCTCCGGGTCAAACTCTACGCTGGATTATGGAGCAGGAATGGCCCTCGGATATTTCGGATATGCTTTTTCTCCCGATTTTGAGGTAGCCACCGAACAGCCCGACGGCTTATGGGAAAGCGAGCGACTGCGTCCCGCACATGAAACCAAGGTGGATGTGCACGGAGGCGTGTCGGCTAAAATTTCAGAGACACAGCGTGCAGGCATTTCGGCAGAGTTTGATATGCTTAGCAATTCGCGTCATTCGCATGCCGATTTTGATGCCGAGGATATGGAGTATATGATGCATGCCACTCCGCGTCACACACATGCATTGCTCACAATATCGCCCTACTACCGTCTGCGCATGAGCGCTGTGGAGTTTACGGCGGGGGTAAAGGCGCAGGTGACCATAAATTCGGGCAAGGCTATTCATGTGGCTCCCGATGTGAATCTCACATGGCGTCCTGTGAGCCGCTTGGCAGTGTATGCCAAGGCCGGAGGCGGAGAGTGGCAAAACACCCTCACTTCGCTGTATGATGTAAGCCCATATACGTTGAGCAGCATGGCGTTCAAAAACTCTCATGTGCCCATCACGGCTGAAGGTGGCATTACTTTCGGTCCGTTGAAGGGAGCATCGGTGGAGGTGTCGTGGCTTTATGCGGCCGCCAACGACTGGCTGATGCCGGTGACAATGGATGACGGCCTTACCATATTCACTCCCACAAAAATGCGCGGCTACAAGCTGCATGCCGGTGTAACGTATGAATACGGCACCGCAGTGGAGCTGCGTGTGGCTTACGAAACGGCACCCCAAGGACCGTCAAGAGGGTTCTATCTGTGGCGCGACAGGGCCAAGCATGCAGTGTCGGCTGATCTCAGAGTTACGCCCGTGGCACCCCTTGACATCTTTGCCGGATGGGAATATCGCGGCGGAAGATCACAGATTTGTCCTCACACCGGCATAAAGCAGAGTCTCGGGCTGGTATCAAACCTCAAAGTCGGGGCATTGTATCGCATCACCCCGCAGTGGAGCGCATTTGTGCGCGGTGAGAATCTTATGTGCCGACGCTATCTGCTTATAGGCGGAGTCCCTGCACAGAGCATTACCGGACTGATAGGCGCCACCTATAAATTTTAACTTACACATATTTTATATATAATTTACGCATGTATCCCAATTCCCTTCTTTATCCGCTGCCTGAACCGGACCTGAATGTTGATCCGACCAAAGTGGACTCAATTGTGCTTATACCCACATATAATGAAAAAGAGAATATCGCGGCCATAATAGATGCCGTGATGCGGCTTCCGCGCAGCTTCAACGTGCTGGTGATTGATGACGGGTCGCCTGACGGAACGGCAACGATTGTGCGTGAGAAGATGGAGCAGTGGCCCGGGAGGGTGAATTTGCTTGAGCGCAAAGGCAAACAGGGGTTAGGGACGGCGTATATAGCCGGATTCAAATGGGCATTGGAGCATAAGCAGTATGAGTACGTGTTTGAGATGGATGCCGATTTCTCGCATAATCCGGCTGATCTTCTGGCCCTGTATGATGCCTGCGCCACCCAAGGAGCGGATGTGGCCATAGGGTCGCGCTATGTGACAGGAGTGAATGTGGTCAACTGGCCCATGGGAAGGGTGCTGATGTCGTATTACGCGAGCGCGTATGTGCGCATGATTACCGGAATGCCGGTGCGTGACACCACTGCGGGTTTTGTGTGCTACCGCCGTCGTGTGCTTGAGGCAATGAATCTGGATAATATCCGCTTCAAGGGGTATGCATTCCAGATAGAGATGAAGTTTACGAGCTACAAAATGGGATTCAGCATCAAGGAGGTGCCGATTGTGTTTGTGAACAGAGTGCTCGGTACAAGCAAGATGTCGAGCGGTATTTTCAGTGAGGCAGTGTTTGGGGTGATTCGCCTCAAACTTGACAGTATGACCAAAAAATATAAGCGCCATGACCAATAATCCGAGCACCATGCTCATTCATAATGCCAGAATAGTAAACGAAGGCAATATATTTACCGGCTGGGTGCTTACCGAAGGCCAGTTCATAAGCCGTGTAGAGGCGGGTGATGTGCCGGAGGGTATCAGTGCGGAGCGTGTGATAGACGCACGCGGCAAACTACTGCTGCCGGGTGTGATAGACACGCATGTGCATTTCAGAGACCCCGGACTGACCCACAAGGGGGATATGGCAACCGAAAGCCACGCAGCCGCAGCAGGAGGCGTGACTTCGTTTATAGATATGCCCAATACATCGCCGGCAACGGTGACTGTCGAGGCACTGGAAGATAAAAAGGCGCGAGCATCGCAGGTGGCAACGGCCAACTATGGCTTTTTCATCGGGGCGACAAACAACAACCTGCCCACTCTTCTGAGCATGGATTACACCGGGTGCGCAGGCGTGAAAGTGTTTTTAGGCTCATCGACAGGCAATATGCTTGTGAACGATGACAACATCATACGGCGTATATTTGCCGAAGTGCCTGCACTGATAGCTGTGCATGCCGAGGACGAGCGGCTGATAGCCGAACGCCGCGCCGCCGTGACAGAGCGTTACGGTACGGAACTGGAGATGGAGTTTCACCCTGTGATACGCAATCATGAGGTGTGTCGCCGTGCCACGGCAGCAGCTGTGGAGCTGGCCCGCGCCACGGGTGCCCGTCTGCATGTGTGTCATATCTCCACGGCCGACGAGCTTCAGTATTTCTCAGCCGGGCCGGTGGAGCAGAAGCGTATAACCGCCGAGACCTGTCCGCAGTATCTTATTTTCACGGATGAGGCATATCCGGTGCTGGGTTCGCGCATCAAGTGCAATCCGGCCATAAAGCGTCCGGCTGACCGAGATGCATTGCGCCGCGCCGTGGCCGATGGCGTGATAGACACCATAGCCACAGACCATGCGCCCCATTTGCCCAAAGAGAAGCAGGGCGGGGCACTGCAGGCGGTGTCGGGAATGCCGATGATACAGTTCTCCCTGCCGGTAATGATGCAGATGTGCAGCGAACATGAGTTCAGCATGGAGCGCATAGTGCAGGATATGTGTCACAATCCGGCATTAGTGTATGGCATAGACAGACGCGGATTCATCAGGCCGGGTTATTATGCCGATCTTGTGATAGCCGACGATGACTGCGAGCCTTACACCATCACCGCCGACTGGGTTGTGAGCCGCTGCGGATGGACGCCGCTTGAAGGGCTGTCGCTGAATTGCCGCGTGGAGATGACGATACTCAATGGCCGCACGGTGTATTCGCAAGGCACGGTGCTGAGCAGTGTGCTCGGAATGCCTCTGCGTTTCAACCCGAAGAAATAGGCATGTTGCAGGGATATTAAAAAATCAGGACTCTGAGTTGCTGATTGATAAATATTCAATAACTTTGCCGAGAAATTCACATGATGCATATAAATACCAATTAATACCAAGAAAACATAAAAATTTCAAAATAACCATGTTAGAAGAAACCAAAATAAAAACCCTCGACAAGGTTGTGGTGCGTTTTTCGGGTGACTCCGGCGACGGCATGCAGCTTGTGGGTAACATCTTCACCAACGTGTCGGCCGGGATAGGCAATGAAGTATCCACATTTCCCGACTATCCGGCAGAAATCCGCGCCCCGCAAGGGTCGCTGGGCGGCGTGTCGGGCTTTCAGGTGAGCGTGGGCAAGGGCGTGCACACTCCCGGAGACCAATGCGATGTGCTCGTGGCAATGAATGCTGCCGCCCTGAAGCAGAACGCCCGCTATGTGAAGCATGGAGGTGTGATTATCATCGACATTGACTCATTCAAGGAAGCTGATCTTAAAAAGGCTCTGTACGCTACCGACGATCCCATCAAGGAACTCGGTATCACCGCACAGGTGCTTGACGTGCCGGTCACCACCATGACCAAGGCCGCTCTGGAGGATTCGGGTCTTGACAACAAGAGTATTCTGAAATGCCGCAACTTCTTTGCACTCGGGCTTGTGTGCTGGCTCTTTGACCGCCCGATGGAGAGCGTACTTCGTTTCCTAAAAAATAAATTTGCCAAAAAGCCTGCCATTTATGAGGCTAATGCCAAGGTGCTTCAGTCGGGCTACAATTATGGCAACAACATACATGCCGGAGTGAGCACATATCGCATAGAGAGCGAATCGGCCCGTCCCGGCGTATATACCGACATCAACGGCAACACTGCTACCGCATGGGGTCTTATAATGGCTTCAGAGAAGAGCGGCAGGCCGTTGTTCTTAGGCAGTTACCCCATCACTCCCGCCACTGATATACTCCACGAGCTTGCCAAGCGCAAGGACCTTGGAGTGAAAGCGGTGCAGATGGAGGATGAGATAGCCGGAGTGTGCTCCGCTATCGGCGCATCGTTTGCCGGAGATCTTGCCGTAACATCCACTTCGGGTCCGGGTCTTGCGCTAAAAGGCGAAGGCATAGGACTGGCTGTTATGGCCGAACTGCCTCTGGTGGTGATAGATGTGCAGCGCGGTGGCCCCTCCACGGGTCTGCCTACCAAAACCGAACAGACAGACCTGCTTCAGGCCCTTTATGGCCGCAACGGAGAGTCGCCGGTATGTGTGGTGGCACCTGCATCGCCTACTGATTGCTTTACCATGGCGTTTGAGGCCGCCCGTATAGCCATTGAGCATATGACCCCTGTTATACTGCTCAGCGATGCATTCATAGGCAACGGCTCATCGGCATGGCGCGTGCCAGAGGCTGATGAATATCCTGCCATCAAGCCCCCTTATCTGTCAAAGGAGCGCATAGATGCAGGCGGATGGCGTCCGTATGAGCGCCGCGAGGACAACAAGGTGCGCTACTGGGCCATTCCCGGCACCGAAGGAGCCGCACACCGTTTGGGCGGTCTGGAAAAAGATTATGACACGGGGGCTATCAGCACCGATGCTATCAACCATGAGAGGATGGTTTATACTCGTCGCGAGAAGATTGCCCGCATAGCCGATGACATACCGCAGCTGGAGGTGCTCGGCGATGAGGATGCCGACATCCTGCTCACGGGCTGGGGCGGCACTTACGGCCATCTGCGCACTGCCGCTGCCGAACTTCGCAGCCAAGGCAAGAAGATAGCGTTCACTCATTTCCGTTACATCAACCCTCTGCCGTCCAACACCGGCGAGGTGCTTCGCCGCTTCAAGAAAGTGGTGGTGGCCGAGCTTAACACCGGCCAGTTTGCCGATTATCTGCAGGGCAAATACCCTGAGGTGCGGATTGAGCGCATAAACAAGGTACAGGGCCAGCCCTTCCTTGTAAAAGAGATTATTGACGGCGTACTTCAAATCATGAACAAGAACTAACATATGGACACTCAGCAATATACCCCCGCAAATTTCAAAAGCGACCAACCGGTGCGCTGGTGCCCCGGTTGCGGCGACCACGCCATTCTCAATTCACTACACAAGGCAATGGCTGCCGTGGGTGTGGCACCGCACAAAACAGCCGTGATTTCCGGTATCGGCTGCTCATCGCGCCTGCCGTACTATATGAACACCTATGGCTTCCACACCATACATGGCCGTGCGGCCGCCATAGCCACCGGCTTTAAGGTGGCCAATCCTGATATGACAGTGTGGCAGATTTCGGGTGACGGCGACGGCCTTGCCATCGGCGGCAACCATTTCATACACGCCGTGCGTCGCAATATCGACATAAACATGCTGCTGCTCAACAACAAGATCTATGGTCTTACCAAGGGACAGTATTCTCCCACGTCCGACCGTGGTTTTGTGTCGAAATCCTCGCCTTATGGCACGACAGAGGATCCGTTTATCCCTGCCGAGCTGGTGTTTGGCGCACGAGGCAATTTCTTTGCCCGCACCATAGATGTGGAGCTTGGTGTGTCGCAGGAGGTGCTGACAGCCGCCGCTTTGCACAAAGGCACATCGGTGGTGGAGTTTTTGCAGAACTGCGTGATATACAACAATGGCATTCACAGCTGCATTACCGACAAGGAGTATCGTGCCGACCGCACCATACATCTGGAGCATGGCAAGAAGATGCTGTTTGGCAAGGATATGAACCGTGGTCTGGTGCAGGACGGTTTTCTGCTCAAGGCTGTGGAGATAGGCAAGGACGGCTACACCATAGACGATGTGCTGGTGCATGATGCCCATACCCCCACAAATTTCCTGCATCAGCAGCTCGCCATGATGGACGGCAAAGAGTTGCCGCTTGCCATAGGTGTGATACGCGATGTGGCCTCACTCACCTACAACGATGAGGTGGACCGTCAGGTGGAGGAAGTTCGCGCCAAAAAGGGATTTGACAGCCTGCGGTCAATGATACTTGCCGGCGAAACCTGGGAAGTGAAATAACCCATCAATCTACTCATAAAAAATCAAGGGGCCGTGGCGAGTGTATCGCGATGGCCCCTTGATTGATATTGGTAAAGATGTGGGTCAGAATATTACTTTTTCGGCTGTGGAGCCGGTGGTGCGGATATATAGTTGCCCTTTGGCCGGGTTACTCACTTTGATACCCTGAAGATTGTAGTAAACGGGAACGGCATGGTTGCTGTCGGCTGACGGTACGGAGCTGATGGAGGTGTAGTCGCCGTTCTCAAACCCGAGTATGGTCTTGAACTTGCCCCAGACGGGATCGTTGCGGTAGGCCTGCTCGCTCCCCGCCGGCACTTTCAGTATGCACCGGTCCATATTGTCGGTGATGTTGAACTCTGTGGCGTTGCTGAAAGGATACGTGTTGATGAGTTCAAGGTTGGTTATTTCGGGTGGTGTATCACCCAAGCATACTATTTCCTTGAGCGTAGAGCAGTTTTTGAAAAAAAATCCATAAATATACACTGTTAATGACAGATTGGAGAAAGAATTAGCACCTCCGTATTCAATTTCTTCAATATCCGGAAATACTATTCTCTCAACGGATTTGTTGTGCTCCATTAAGCAGTCGCTCAGGGTCAATGGAGACCTATAAGGAATTTTGAATTCTTTTTGCGACAAGCAGGAAAGTGAATTCCATGTAAGAGCCAAAGGCACACCCGGCACGCCATCATCCAAAACGAATTCTTTTAAGGTCTGAGAAAATGCATTACAACCTAACAGTTCCAGTGAAGAGCCGATGCGTAAATTTTCAAGGCCCTCGCACAAAAATGACCATGGCCCGATTGTTTTCACATTGTGAAGATAAAGCTCTTTGGGCAGAGTGGTGCCGTGAAAGGCTTCTTGCAATAGTCGCTCTACGCTTTGCGGCACTACCTCAATGACAGCATTCGGCGCACCGCCTACTATTTCCACTAAGCCTTCCGGGAAACAAATCTTTTGGCCCTCATTAGCATAGAAATAACCGTAAAAACGTGTGATGGGGTATTCCTTGCCGTTGTATTCTACTGACTTGCGTATAATAATGTCCTCATTGTTGAGGTTCCCGGGATCTTCAACCGGACTTGATGCGCAGCCATAGCCTTCTTGTTCCAATATGGTGTAACAAATGCGGTCAATTGTGACTGTTGGAGGCTGAGCATGCAGGGTGAGTGCAAAGGTTGCGAGGGTTAACAATAGTAGTTTCTTTTTCATTGCAGTAGTATTTAAAGGTTGTTAATTATCCCAGTATTCTGAATTAGTCCCTGTATTTTGTATAATAACTGGCAATGCCCAAATGTAATTAATTATTTTAATAATAGTATAAATTAGAGGTAAGCATGATGTTTTTTTGGCTTTTTTAACATTTGGTGTTTTGCTCATATAAAATCAAGGGGCCGTGGCGAGTGTATCGCGATGGCCCCTTGATTGATATTGGTAAAGATGTGGGTCAGAATATTACTTTTTCGGCTGTGGAGCCGGTGGTGCGGATGTATAGTTGTCCTTTGGCCGGATTGCTCACTTTGATACCCTGCAGGTTGTAGTAAACTGGGGCGGTATCGTTGCTCTCAGCTGCGGGCACGGAGCTTATGGAGGTGTAGTCGCCGTTCTCAAAGCCGAGTATGGTCTTGAACTTGCCCCAGATGGGATGGTTGCGGTAAGCCTGCTCGCTCCCTGCCGGTACTTTGAGTATGCAATTGTCAATATTGTCCATGAACTCAAATGTTTGGCATTCGTTGGGGCGGCAAACATTAATTGATGCGAAATCCTCCAAACCAAGTATGATGGGGGGCTCGGTGCCGAGACAAACTATTTCATTAAGTTTCGGGCAGTCTCTAAAGAAATAGCCATAGACTCCCACTATTGATGTGACATTCTGGTAACAATAGAAATTGTAGCCGTATTCAAAATAGGGTATGTCAGGGAACACCACACGCTCAAGTTCGTTGCAGCTTGTTGCCACACAGTCACCTATGGCCATATTTTCCCATTTAGGCAGTTTGAGTTCCTTTATTTTCATGCCGTGAAATGCCCCATTAGACAGGTAAGGGTTCATGCCGTTGAAGAAATCAGTGTGATTGCCGTCTTCAAAAATAAGCTCCTCAATGTCAGATTCCATAAAAGCCATTCGCCCTACAGAACTCAGATTAGACCCCAATGTGAGTCTCTTAATGGGGGAGTCGGCAAGAGCCATTGGCCCCACGCTTCGAATGTTGGGGAGATTTAATTGCTCTTTAAGTACAATTGAACTCAGGCACGAGTTATAAAGATACTCAATAGATTCGGGCAAATCAACCGAGACGGTTCTTCTATATTCGTCATTAACCATGGGCTCTCCAATTGCACAAGTCTCAAGTGATGTAATTCCCTCGGGCAGAATAATACTTTTGACTTTGTGATACTTTGTCCAGTCCAATGCACCTTCGGCTAATTTTTTAACCTGTAGGATTTTGCTGTTGAGGTTAACAGTTGGAGGTATTATGATGTCATTTTCTGGACAGCCGTTAGGATAGGTGCCATATGCAACGGCTGCATATTCATTGCCATCGGTTCTGTCAATATATGATTCGTAGTAAATTCCATCAATATATTCGCCGGCCTCAGTTTGGGCATAAATGATGCCGAAAGCCCCCAATGCCAAATTCAGGGCTAAAATTGTTTTTTTCATAACTATTAATATTTAGATATATACATTTTTATGCTCGATATAGGTGTTCCGTTTGCCATCATATATGCGACCATGATTCCGGGCTCGCATCTCATTGCAACAGTAACTTTTTGATTTTTAATGCTTGTGTCTATTGGCCAACTTGAAACAATTGAGCCGGTCATAGCCTCTACAATCTGTATCTCTGTGTTAGAACTTGTATGTTGAGGAGATAGGCAGTAATCAATCTCAACTGTACCATTCTTTAAATCACGATAATTTAAAAGTCCATATTGTTTGGGGTTGCTTTCAACTGTTCCATAATATGGAATGCCAAATCTCGTGTAAGGCTTTGACTCTGGAGTATAAACAGTTATGTCTATGTATTTTCCTCCTCCAGATATGCCTGTAAGATAGACGGCTTCGGTGCCATACCGTCTCTCAACTCTATTGTTTATGGGGTCATAGAAAGAGATGAAAGCCTCCTGATTGGGCACCAAAACATGAACACCAGTCTCGGTTTCGGTTATCTCAACATTATTTATTTCCGTCGGTACTGTTGTATGAAAATATAAACTTGGATCACCAAAGCAATGCATAATTCTGTTGTCATAAATATTTTTCTCTTTATTGTTGACATGCCCATACCAAATATAATTCATTATAGCTCCCAGTTGCCTGCAGATAGGCGCCTCCTCAATTGTGGTTTCAAGATAAGAGCTAATTTGACAATCATAGCCATTCATTAATAATCCTGGAGTAGACCATATTGCATTAAAAAACAAGGATGATCGTTTGCCTAAGGAAGTATAACTTGCAGAACCAGTATTAGCAATGAGAGCTATAGCGCCCCCATATTCATTTGTTAAAAAACTTGTTGTTATACAATCTTGTTCCTTATGATTACCCGAAAGACATGATGTGCTGAATACTAAAGGTAGTCGGTCGTAATTTCTCATATTTAGGACATCGGGGATTGTTAAGGTTGAATATTTTTCATTTCCCCAGGCAAAATTAATTCCATGTCCCGTATGGAAAACATAGCATACGCCATTATTGATCTCTCTAATCAAATCGTTTGCGGTCGCATCCCAACGAAATCCATTTTTGAATAGTAACTCATTTGGCAAATCAAGGTCTGAAGATCCACAATAAAAGGAGTTCCATTTTTCCGGCCAAAATTCAAAATCATACTTGGATTCATCTATATAGTAATGATATAGACGAGAGATATCCATGTTGTAATTTGAAAAGAGATAGTTTCTCGCATCTTCACTTGTTTTTACTTTTCGAGAATCTTCTATGCCATCGTGAATACCTCCTTTGGAGCCGTCTTCAAACAGAGAGAAATGTGCGCCCTTCCTATAAAACTGTTCTTCAGAAATTGGGATTTGTTCGTACCAAATAGTTTTGTCAATTATAGTTTGTAGCTCAGCAATGTTTCGTACAGGCCATCTTCCAGAATAAAGATCGGGGTCAGTATCGGTGTCCCAATCTAAACAAGCGTATTGGTAATCAGATATGTATCCATTTTCCGCGCTACCATACAATGTTGCTGGAACTAATGCATGGTCTCCTATTAATAAAAGATACATTAAAGTACTGTCATTCTTGTAGTAATTATGAACTTTAGACTTGATTTTTTCGGAAGTCCAATTGTCATCATACATTTCTATGATATTGTAGCCCAATCTTTTTTTCCACTTTACAAATTCCTGCAATGTTTCTTTGAATTGAGGTACGGAAACTATTATATAACTGGTGGTGGCATTAATACTTGAACCTGGAGGCTGCAGAGAAAACAACCTTGGACCATTGCCGGCCTGCGGCATCAAAGTACAGTTGGGATTAAGCATAGAAAGTGGCTCGTAATACACATCATTCATCGATGCACCGGTGGGCAATGTGATTTTGTATTTGATTTCACTGTAAGCACGTATGGTTTTGGAATTATAATTATAATGAATGGGATTTACGGAGACTTTGGCAATAGGTTGCCCACGGTAACTGCCGGTTGGAAGACTTTCGCAAACATTTTGGGGCCAATAGCCAGTGTACGCGTCTATTGGGGGCACATTTTCTATGGAATAGGGCACTGTATCCTTTGAAGTTTTCGGTTCGCGGGAAGGAGCAAGCTCGTAGTGTAGATCTACATGTTTTGACGATAGCAATGTCAGTGTTGGGATTGTTCCTTTAGGGAGAATGTAGAAGCGGACGGCAGATACTATGGATGGCATAGCCACTGAATCGCAATCGGAAAATCCAGGGATATCAACTCTATAGGTGTTGGGATATAGGTCGTCTTTGAAAATTGCTATTTTGTCAATCTTGTATGTGACGATTATGCCATCCGACACATATTCAATATTTCTTTGTGGGGAGGTGAGCAAAGAGTCAGAGGACAAATCTCCAGTGCGAAGGTCAATGATTTGGTGCGCTTGCAGGGTGAGTGCGAAAGTTGCAACGATTAGAAGTAATAGTTTTTTCTTCATGGCAGTAGTATTTTGAAGGTTGAAAATGGATCCCTGTATTGTGTACGATGATTGATGATGCCAAATATGGTTAATTTTTTTAAAAAATAGCATAAATTTGAGGCAAACATGATACGTTTTAGTTTTTTTTAACATTTGGATTTTGGTGGTGCAGGGGGGAAGGGAGTTAAAAAGGGGGCGTGTGGCAATAATCGGAGGGATTTGGAGTTATAATATTGTTGAACCAAATCGTTACACAAACTTCAATACCGATTATACCTGTTTCATGAACAATATTTTCAAAACCATATGTGTGGCCCTCGGGGTGCTTATGGCAAGCACCGGAGTATATGGCCAGGACAAGGATGATTTTAACCCGGTGCAGACTGGCGTTACCTCGCTGAGCATAGCTCCGGATGCACGTGGAGCTTCAATGGGCGATCTGGGTGCGGCCACGGACCCGGATGCCAACTCGCAGTTCTGGAACCCGTCGAAGTATGCTTTTGCCTACAGTACCGCTGCGGCGAGCATCAGCTACACGCCGTGGTTGCGTAAACTTGTGAACGACATATTCCTTGCCAATCTTGCGGGTTACTGGAAAATCGGGTCGGGCGACAATCAGGCGGTGTCGGCTTCGCTGCGTTATTTCTCGCTCGGTGAGGTGACTACCAACAATCCTGACAATTATGCTGCGGCGCAAACGCTTAACCCGTATGAAATGTCGTTTGACTTGGGATATTCGCGCAAACTCAGTGAGAAATTCTCTATGGGCGTAGTGTTCCGCTACATCTATTCCGACCTTGGCTTTTCGGATTCTTATGCCGGCGACCAGACATCGGGAGCTAGCGCATTCGCAGCCGACATAGCGGGCTATTTTGTGACTTATCCCATGGTGGGACGCAACGAGTGTCAGTTTGCATGGGGCTGGAACATATCCAATATCGGTACTAAGGTGTCGTATAACAACGGCAATGACCCGGCGTTCCTGCCCACCAATCTGCGTCTGGGCACATCGTTCATGTTCCCGCTTGCCGATTACCACAATCTTGCCATCAACCTTGACCTGAACAAGATGCTGGTGCCCACGCGCCCGCGTCGCAAGGATTTTGAGGAGGACGGTAAGGATGCCGTGGATGTGGACCGCGAATATGACGATGCTATTGAAAAATGGGAGAACATGTCGCCCATCACCGGTATATTCAAATCGTTTACCGACGCTCCGGGCGGATTCAGCGAGGAGCTGAAAGAGATAAACTGGAGCTTTGGTGCGGAGTACAACTACAATCAGCAGTTTTTTGTGCGCGCCGGTTACAACTATGAGAGCGCGATGAAGGGCAACCGCAAATATTTCAGCATGGGTGCGGGATTCTCGCTCAATGTGGTGCGTCTGGATGCTGCCTATATGATAGCTACCGCACAGTCATCGCCTCTGGACCAGACGCTGCGATTCACTCTGACCTTTGACATGGACGGGCTCAAGGAGCTGCTTGGCAAACGCTGATGGATATGATACCGGATATAAGAACGGGCAGCGGGTTTGATGTGCACCGGTTTGCCGAGAACCGGCGGCTGGTGATATGCGGCGTGGAGATACCTTATGAGCTTGGCCTTTTGGGGCACAGTGATGCCGATGTGGCGCTGCATGCTCTTGCCGATGCGTTGCTCGGAGCGGCCGCCATGCGTGATATAGGGTACCATTTTCCTGACAGTTCCGCCGACTGGGAGGGCGCCGATTCAAGAGTGCTCCTGCGCAAGGTGGTGGAGATGGTACGCGGCGCCGGTTTTGCCGTGGGCAATGCCGATGTCACCATCATAGCTCAGGCACCCAAAATGTTGCCTTACATCGAGCAGATGAGAGCCAATGTAGCCGAGGACTTAGGCGTGGATGTGAGCCGCGTGTCGGTTAAGGCCACCACTACCGAACGGCTCGGATTTACGGGCCGCAAAGAGGGGATAGCGTCTATGGCCTCAGTGCTGATTTACAAGAATTGATTTTGAAGACTTATTAAGCTATGTCCGTGCGTACTGTGCGCGCGGCGACGGCCTGACTTATGCGCCGCCATGCCACTGTGACAAGCAGCGGTATGGCGGTTCCTGCTATGGAATAGAGCACCCAATAAAGGTCGCCGTGGTTGTTGTGATGAATGACCATGTGGCATCCTATCTGCTCCCATTCCAGCCCGTAATGCCATATCTTGATGAGGCTTACGGCCTTGAAACTCAATATGTGCCACACAAATATGCACATGGTGTTGTTGCCTATGAACACGAGGAGGTCTCTCAGCCGTGAATCGCGCCTGTCAATGAGGGACGCTATGTAATAAACCATCAGGAAGCCGATCGAGCCTGTGAGCGGGAGCGACCAGAGGTCGCGCCACAAGCCGCGATTGTTCATTCCGGAGAGGTGCAGCCATGCCGCGCCGCACAGCAGCAGGAAATAGGCCAGACATAAGGCCCAATGCCGGATGATGCGGTGCTCGTACTGGCGAAACAGCACGCCGGTGCCAAAGAAGAAAATGCCCCATGTCTCGCGCCAGCCGCCGTTGGGTATGGGGAGCTTGGCCCCGCAATAGATGTGCCATGCCGTGAAGCCTACGGCAGCGAGGCATATAGTTGTGACCGCACCGTTGGGCGAGAATTTGCCGGTGGAGTCCAGCACTTTGTAAAGCAGTAGGAAGACTACGCTGGCAACGAGCAGTCCCCGGAAGAACCAGAAGGCGCCGGCTATGAATTCATCGTATCCGCTCATGGAGGTGATGATGAGCATGAGCCTCTGTGCAGCGTTTTTGAGAGTGTAGGGGTGGGTGACGCCGCCGGTCCAGTTGCCGAAGCTTTCGTTGAGTATGCCGAAATAATGCCAGACATTGTGGAGCAGCAGGAACAGGATGCTCCATTTGAGGAAAGGAATGTAGAGTCCCCGCAGCCGTTTGCCGATGAACACGGAGGGCTGGCTGAGGTATTTCCGGTCAAAGAAATATCCGGCAGCCATGAAAAACAGCGGCATGTGGAAAGTGTAGATGAAGTTGGTGAGCAGCTCCGGAGCTTCGGCGTGGCCCACCACCATAAGTATAATAGCAATAGCCTTGAGAATGGCGATAGTGGTGTTGCGCTTCATGGCGAAAAAATAATGAGGATGCAAAGATAGTAACTTTATTTGCCATAGGTATGCTGATTTTTTTCTTTAATTGTTGGCGCGGTTCGTTAAATTGCATTAAATTTGCGGTTAATTAGCGATAGACTACATCCAATAATCAACAATAACCTTAAAATTCAGAAACGCTATGTGGTTAACAAGCTCATCTGTAGGACGCAAGCTCGTAATGGCAATTACCGGAGCCTGCTTGGTCCTTTTTGTAACCTTTCACTGTGTGATGAACGGTGTTGCAATCTTTTGGCCTACCGCCTATAACGAGATATGCAACTTCTTGGGTGCCAACTGGTATGCTCTGATAGCATCCATGGGCCTTGCCGCTTTGTTCATCATCCACATCTGCTATGCAGTGTGGCTCACTCTTCAAAACCGTAAGGCTCGCGGTACAGACCGTTATGCCGTGGTGGCCAAACCCAAAGGAGTGGAATGGTCATCGCAGAACATGCTGGTGCTCGGTATCGTGATACTGGCATTTCTTGTGCTCCACCTCATTCAGTTCTGGGCAAAGATGCAGCTTGCAGAAATAATGCATTGCCCTGCAACCATTGATGGTCTTCCCACACCTCCTCAGGCCGGCACACTGTTTATCCAAGCTGCATTCTCGCAGTGGTGGACTCCGGTGGTTTACATCATCGGCTTCGTGGCTTTGTGGTTTCACATGAACCATGGTTTCTGGAGCATGTTCCAGAGCTGCGGTTGGGAAAACAACATCTGGTTGCCCCGCCTGAAGAGCATCAGCTGCTGGTGGACCTCTATCGTAGTGGCTCTGTTCATAGCCCAAGCAGTGGTGTTTACCGTCAATGCCCACAAGCAATCATATTTGAGATGTCCGGCCCTGATGGAGCAGTACATGGAGTATGCTTCTGAAGGCGCAGATGCCAACACCGTGGGTTGTGGCGAATGCCCCAATACAGTAGTTGTGGCAAAATAATTATTAATGTATAATACACACCAATCACAGATATGGCAGATTTAAGCAAACTTGAGGGTATGATAGATTCTACCCCCATCATGAAGGACTACGCCGACATCGAGTCGTCAAAGCTTCCCGAATATCAGATTGACTCCAAGATACCCGAGGGCCCGATTGCCGAGAAGTGGACTAACTACAAAGCCCACCAGAAGCTCGTGAACCCCGCCAACAAGCGCAACCTTGACATTATAGTTGTAGGTACCGGTCTTGCCGGTGCATCCGCAGCGTCCACACTTGCCGAGATGGGCTTCAACGTGTATAATTTCTGCATTCAGGATTCACCCCGCCGCGCACACTCGATTGCAGCACAGGGCGGTATCAATGCAGCCAAGGATTATCAGAACGACGGCGACTCAGTGTACCGTCTGTTCTACGACACCGTGAAAGGCGGTGACTTCCGTTCACGCGAGGCAAACGTGTATCGTCTGGCCGAGGTGAGCAACAACATTATTGACCAATGCGTGCAGCAGGGTGTACCTTTTGCACGTGAATACGGCGGTCTGCTCGCCAACCGTTCGTTTGGCGGTGCGCAGGTAAGCCGCACATTCTATGCCAAGGGTCAGACCGGTCAGCAGCTTCTGCTGGGTGCATACGCATCACTCAACCGTCAGATCAACAAAGGCACCGTTCGCTCGTTCAACCGTCGCGAAATGCTTGACCTTGTAATCATTGACGGCCGCGCACGCGGTATAATCGTACGCAACCTCATCACCGGCGAACTTGAGCGTTATGCCGCTCATGCAGTGGTTCTTGCTACCGGTGGTTATGGCCGCACATTCTTCCTGAGCACCAATGCCATGGGTTGCAACGGTTCTGCAGCCATCCAGGTGTTCAAGAAAGGTGCTTACCTGAGCAACCTTGCATTCACCCAAATTCACCCCACCTGTATTCCCGTACACGGCGAAGACCAGAGCAAGCTTACTCTGATGAGTGAGTCGCTGCGTAACGACGGCCGTATCTGGGTGCCCAAGAAAAAAGAAGATGCCGAGGCAATACGCGCCGGCAAGAAGAAACCTACCGACATACCCGACGAGGACCGCGACTTCTATCTGGAGCGCCGCTATCCCGCCTTCGGTAACCTCTGCCCCCGTGACATAGCTTCACGTGCTGCCAAAGAGCGTTGCGATGCCGGTTATGGCGTGGGTACAGGCAATGCCGTTTATCTTGACTTCAAGTATGCCATAGACCGTCTGGGTGCAGATGTGGTCCGTGACCGCTACGGCAACCTGTTTGATATGTATCAGATGATTTCTGATGACAATCCTTACGAGACCCCGATGATGATATTCCCCGCCTCACACTACACCATGGGCGGTATCTGGGTTGACTACGAACTTCAGACCTCAATCAAGGGCCTGTTTGCCATCGGCGAATGTAACTTCTCCGACCACGGCGCAAACCGCCTCGGTGCATCGGCTCTCATGCAGGGTCTTGCCGACGGTTACTTCGTGCTTC
>HF985661.1:0-16038 GCA_000431155.1 Bacteroides sp. CAG:927 | reverse complement strand
AATGCAGAACTATCTGAGCGATCAGATCAAGGTTTCACGCAAAACATTCGACACCACTCATCCCGAATTTGACGAGGCAGAAAAAGGTGTGCGCGAGCGTATCCAGAAGCTCATGAACATCAAGGGTACCAAGAGCCCTGACCAGATTCACAAGCGTCTGGGTCATGTGATGTGGAATCTCGTAGGCATGGGCCGCACACTGCAGAGCCTTGTCAAGGCACTTGACGAGCTTGAGGATGTGAAGAAAGAGTTCTACACCGACCTGCGCATCGTGGGCAGTGCCGACGATCTCAACACCGAGCTTGAAAAGGCACTCCGTCTTGAGGACTTCCTTGTAATGGCCAAGATGATGGCAATCGACGCCCTGCACCGTAACGAATCGTGCGGAGCACACTTCCGTGAAGAGTATCAGACTGCTGACGGTGAAGCCGCCCGCGATGATGAGCACTATATGTATGTGAGCTGCTGGAAATACACCGGCGACAACGAAAAGCCCATACTGCTCAAGGAACCCCTCAAATATGAGGCCATCAAGGTTCAGACCCGTAACTATAAGTCGTAATCCCGATACCGCGTATCTCTAAAATTCAAAGACTTCAATGGAAACAACAATAAGCGTAAACTTGAAAATTTGGCGTCAGCGTGGTCCTAAGGAAAAGGGTCAGTTCGTCAACTATCATCTCGACAATGTATCTACCGGAAGCAGCTTCCTGGAGATGCTTGATATGCTCAACCAGCAGCTCGTGGAGAAAAACGAAGAGCCTGTGGTGTTTGACAGCGATTGCCGCGAAGGTATCTGCGGTATGTGCTCACTGTACATCAACGGTCATCCCCACGGTCCCGTGCAGGGCATCACAACCTGCCAGCTCCATATGCGCAAGTTCAAAAACGGCGACACCATCACTATCGAGCCGTGGCGTTCGGCTGCGTTCCCTGTGGTGCGTGACCTTATGGTGAACCGCAATGCATTTGACCAAATTCAGCAGGCCGGCGGTTATGTTTCGTTCAACTGCGGCGGTGCTCCCGATGCCAACTCCACTCCTATATCAAAAGAAGTGGCAGATGTGGCTATGGATGCTGCCACATGTATAGGCTGCGGCGCTTGCGTGGCTGCATGTAAAAACGGTTCCGCAATGCTGTTTGTGGCATCAAAGGTGAGCCAGTTTGCTCTTCTTCCCCAAGGTCAGGTGGAGCGTGCCCGTCGCGCCCGCGCTATGGTCAAGAAGATGGACGAGCTTGGTTTCGGTAACTGCACCAATACCGGTGCTTGCGCTGCAGAGTGCCCCAAGAACGAGCCTCTGAGCAATATCGCCCGTATGAACCGCGAGTTTATCAAAGCTAAATTCGCCGACTGATTTCGGTTGAAAATCGTCACAATACCGAGGGCATAGCAAATGCGGTGCCCTCTTTTTTAACCATAATTAACGGAGGATAATGACTATTATTTTTGCGGAAACAGCAATATAAATTTATTAATTTCAATAAAACTAAAAACGATATGATGAAAAAATTATTTGGTGGTCTATCACTGGTAATAGTGCTATGCTTGTGCGGTATAGCATTTTATTCGTGCAGCAATGATGACAAAAACGAACCCGAAATGACTTCTGAAAAAATCTCTTTTGAAGACGAATACTTCGGAGTGGAAGGTGGCACTTATCAACCCGGGGAGATTCCTTCGGATGCGAACGGGGAGCCGATAGACGGTTTGAATATGAACGACCAGGCTCTTACCGGCGGAATGAATTTCGTGACCATCCAAACCGAAAAAAGATATGAGAAGTTCATGCTCGGAGTAAAGGGTGAGGAAGGTTATTGGGAAATTGATGCAGCACAGGCTTCACGTTCTACTCGTGCTGGGTACTTCACATACATTATACCTATTAATTTCGGAGTAAACTTCAACATAAGCATTATAATTGTGATCGTTGCAGTGGATGATGATGGTAATTTAACCGCTCCATCTGAGGAATTGATTACGCATGTTGACAGTCAGTGGGGAGACCTGAATCTCAACTTGACTTTCAGTAATGCAAAGGATATTGACCTTCATCTATATACTCCTAGCGGAAATCACATTTATTATGGAAACCGCGGTGGTTCATATTATAATGAAGAGTCAGAAGAGGAGTATTACTATGGCCTTGATCATGATTCAAATGCAGCATGCTACATAGACGGTCTTAATAACGAAAATATCGTTATTCCCGCAGCACTGATAGAACCAGGTATTTACACTGTTAAAGTGGATATGTATAGCAATTGCGATCCCAGTATCTCAACTAATTGGGCTATTGTGGCACGTTACATGAACCAACTGATTACTCCAATCGAAGGACATAATCCTGCTTCAGGCGTATATGAAATTGGTGCTCCAAATAGTGATCATAGTTTTGTAATGTCGTTCCAGCTTAAGGAGGGTAATGCAGAGAATTCTATTATGAGCACTTACAAGCATAAGGCTCTTCCTCTTACAGAAAGTGCAAAAATGAAGATTGAAGAGATTACTGATTAAAGTATATCTAATAGAATAGTCTAATTTTGAGAGTGTATCAAAATTTTGGTACACTCTCTTCCTTTATGATATGTTGTAAAGCATAAAACAAAGCCCTGACTTTCACAAGCCGGGGCTTTATCATGCAAAAAAATTCATAACTTTATGACAAACAATAAATTAAATGTCCACAAAGTTACACTTTAGAGATTACAATCCTAAACAAATGGTTCTTTTTCCGCAGCGTCTTGACAAAGATATTGCGGAAAACGACCCCGTGAGGGTGGTTGATGCCGTCATCGACAATCTGAAGAAACAGTATCGTGAGCGGGGCCGCAGTCCGTATTATCCCACGACGATGCTCAAGGCCGTCATCTACGGTTACATGAACAATCTGTACTCTTGCCGGAGGATAGAATCAGCCCTCAGGCGTGATGTCCACTTTATTTGGCTGGCCGGATATGAGCAATCCGACTTTAACACGATCAACCGATTCCGCAACTGCGCCAGGGAGGAGATCAACCAGGTGTTCACCCGGCTTGTGCTGTTGTTGACCGAGCGAAGGTTCATTGCTCTTGATGTCAAGTATATAAACGGCACGAAAGTTGAATCCAAGGCGAACAGATATACCTTTGTATGGCGCAAGTCAACGGAAAGAAACCGTGGCAGATTGCTTGAAAAGATCAATGCGCTGCTGCAGCAGATAGACGAATAGATAGCGCAGGACAACACTCAGGAAGACAACCGGCAGACCTTTACGGAAGATGATTTCCACAGCGACAACTTTTATTACAACGAGAAGGACGATTACTTCGTCTGCCCGATGGGACAGCACATGACGCACACCGGTACGCGCCATACCAGAACCGCTAGCGGATATGTCAGCGAAAACGCCCGGTACCGGACTCAGCGTTGTGAGGGATGTCCCCTCAGATACCTTTGTTATAAAGCCCGAGGCAACAGGCGCACCATTGAAGTCAATCACCAGCTGCGGAAATACAAGCAGAAAGTCTCGGAGTTGCTGACTTCCCAAGAAGGCCTCAAACACCGCGGGCGACGGTGCATAGAACCGGAAGCCGTCTTCGGACAGATGAAACACGGCATTGCATATAAACGCTTCCGACATTTCGGCAAAGACAAGGTTACTATGGACTTTGCCTTCTTCGCCATAGCCTTCAACATCAAGAAAATGTTATCAAATATAGTAAAAACAGGCCAAAAACGGGGAATATGCCCCATTCAAGCCTGTTTTTGCTTATTCTGCGGATTTTGCCCGCTGAGAATTGAATATTTTTGGGAAAATGCCATAAATCAGTCGCATGAAAATATTGAAACCTCAAAGCACAAAAATAGAGAGTGCATCGTGAAAAGTTGAATTACGATACACTTTCATTTTTTTGCATAAAAAAGATTGCAATTTGCGAGGTGAAAATGTTAAAATGTTAGCATAAATGGTGCCAATTAATTAATTGTTGCTAACTTTGCCAATCTTTTTACGCCAATCGTTATAGAACTAAAAATTAGATGCTAATATTTGAGATGCTGTCCGGAGAGTGCGACCGGAGAGTGCTTCATTTTTGTTTTTTTAATTGTTGCCTATGAAAATAGCTACTCTTATTGCAGGCGTCGCTCTGTCGGCTGCATGCTTCATGATGCCGCAGGCGGTTAATGCCGTTCCGGCACTCCCGACACCCGTAACCATGACAATGCCTGACGGGTCGGTAATCACTGTGCGGGTGCATGGTGATGAGAAATTTCATTACTACACCTCTGCCGACAATCATGTGCTTGTGGCAGATGAAAAGGGATTTTTGTGTTACGCTACCGAAAACGGTGCGGCACTGAAATCAAGCGGTGTGGTGGCGCATAATCCGGAAATGCGCACCGCTCAGGAGCTTAAATATATCAGCACTCTGAGCAGCGATGCCACTTCACGGCTGCGCAGCGTGGCTGCCAAGCAGAGCATGTCAGCCCGCGCCCCCAAGGCTTCAGGGCAGTTTTCGGATCTGATTACGGCGTACCCCACTCTCGGTTCGCCTCGCGCACTGGTGCTTCTGGTGGAGTTTCCTGACCAGAAATTTATCACTCCCAATGCATTGTCAGCATTCACAGACCTCATGACACGGGAGGGTTATGACTACAACGGGGCCACAGGCAGTGCCCGTGATTATTTTGTGGAAAACAGCCGCGGACTGTTCACGCCTGAATTTGATGTGTTCGGGCCATATACACTTCCCCAATCCATGGCATATTACGGACGCGAGAGCGCATCGCTGCATGATGTCAACCCATACGAAATGGTGTCGGACGCATGTTCACTGGCAGACGGTGATGTGGATTTCTCGCAGTATGACGAGGACGGTGACGGTGTGGTGGACAATGTGTTTGTGTTCTATGCCGGTTACGGACAGAACAGCGGCGCGCCCGCAGAAACCATTTGGCCGCATGCCGCCAATATCTGGACTTACGGAGGCATCAAACTGGTGCTTGACGGAGTGCAGGTGGGCAATTATGCATGTACCAACGAGATTCAGGGCACGTCAGGGAGCGTGCGCACAGGTATCGGCACATTCTGCCATGAATTCAGCCACGTGCTCGGTCTGCCTGACCTTTATGCCACTGACGGTTCATCAAGCTTTACTCCAAACCAGTTTGAGCTGATGGATATAGGCCCGTATCTGAACCACGGCAACACACCTCCTTACATGAGCGTATATGACCGCGCATGCCTGAAATGGATCA
This sequence comes from Bacteroides sp. CAG:927, assembly GCA_000431155.1. Taxonomy (GTDB): domain Bacteria; phylum Bacteroidota; class Bacteroidia; order Bacteroidales; family Muribaculaceae; genus Paramuribaculum. Next base: position 10,802 of record HF985661.1, on the reverse strand, counting down.
ATCCCCGCGAACTGAATGTGGGTGAAACAGTGGTGCTGAAATCATTCAAGGATGTTGTATCGGAATCGGATGACGAGGCACTGCTGATAACAACCATAAGCGAAAACGAGTATTATCTGCTTGAAAACCGCCAGCAGCGCGGTTGGGACACCTATATCCCCGCCCACGGCATGCTGGTGTGGCATATTGACTATGACCCGCAGATATGGAAAGAGAATCGTGTAAACTCCATTTCGCGCTCACAGCATCTGCGCGTGGATATTGTGGAGGCCGACGGCATCGCCGACCAGTCAACTATGAACGGCGACCCGTTTCCGGGTGTGAACGGTGTGACCTCATTCACCGACAATACCGCTCCATCCATGCGCACATGGACCAATGTGAGGGTGGAGAAACCGATTACCAACATCCACGAGCAGGATGGAGTGGTGTCGTTTGACATACTCGGCGGCGGCGACCGCATAGCCGCAGTCGAGGCCAATGCAGCAACAGAGGTGGGTCCCGTATCGTTCAAGGCCAACTGGACCGGCCGCAGCGAAATATACAATTATGAGATAGACCTGTACAAAGGCGATGAAGTTGTGCCTATGCAGACCTTCACCAAGCAGACCAACAGTCTTGCCGACTGCTATATCGAGATTTCAGGTCTTACCCCCAGCACATCCTACAGCTATGTGGTGAGAGCGGTGAGCGGTGACAGAAAGAGCCCCAACTCACAGCGTATCCGTGTGGCCACTACAGCGCCTACATTTGACATGCTGCAGGTGAAGGTGCTTGATGCTTCCGACATCACTACCGATTCGTTTGTGGCCCGCTGGGAAGAGATGGCTGATGCTGCCACTTATTCGCTCAATGTTTATACCAAGTCGTTCAATGAGCCTACTACTGACGAGTGTGACTTTGCTGACGGACTTACATTGCCTGAAGGATGGTACACCAATGCCAATGCCACCAGCGGCATGGCCGGAACATTCGGCGGTGCGCGTCCGTCACTGCGCATGTCGGCCAACAACGACCTTCTCCGCACTCCTACCTATGAGGTGGATGTGAACGGCATCACATTCTGGACCAAAGCCGCAGCTTCCACTGCCGGCACGTTCAAGGTGCTTGGCCTTGTCAACGGAAGCTGGGTGGAGATAGTCACTTACGACGCTTCCACTTTTGTGGGGGCTGCCCGGACAATTGAGGTGAACGAATCCACAACCCCGGCCATGCCTTCGGGATGCAGGAGCGTGCAGATTCAGTTTGAGAGAACTTCCGGCTCAATGTATCTGGATGATGTGGTGGTGGCCTACAATGGAGCTACCAGCCGCAAATACGTGCCCGGTTACGAGGCAAAGGATATGGGAGTGGCACTGAGTGAGAAAGTAGGCGGTTTGGCCAACAATACCCGCTACTTCTATACCGTGGATGCCACTTCTGTGGACGGCCTCAAGAGCCTGCCGTCGGATGAAAAGGAGGTTCTGACCTCATACTCATCCATTGATGGAGTGGAAGCCTCCGCAGGATTGGCTGTCGTGGTAGAGAACGACCATATCACAGTGGCAAACCACGGCACTGAGGATTGCGCCGTTGCCGTTTATACCATCGGCGGCCAGACAGTGTTCTCAGCCAATATCGGCGCAGGAGCCACGGTATCCACCGCCAGCCTGATTCACGGCGTGTATGTGGTGAAAGCCGGTGACACCGTGACCAAGGTGGAGCTTTGATCAGTTTTGATAACAAACCATTCAAATCACAATAAGTAATTTTTATGAACAAACCATTATTAATTACCTTGGGGCTTGCCGCCGCGCTTGCGGTGACAGGTGCCACAATCAAGCATTTCATGCCTCTGGCCGTACCCTCGGCAGCGGAACAGCAGCTCACCGAGCTTAAGTTCTTCGCCACAATGAACCAGAGTCTTGAATGGACGGATAATGGCGTAGCAAATATGCAGTATGCCATTTACGAGCTTACTCCCGGAGCAAGCAAATATTTCAGCCGGTTGTCGGCTGTAGAATCTGCCAAGGTAGCTGATGCCGGTGTATACTACGACGGCAACTACTATACTGTGAAGGTGCCCAGCAGCAACACCTACTCCAATTATGTGACCACATTCACACGTTATGATGTGGACACATGGGAGGCAACGCACGTGCAGACCTTTGGTAACGGTAACAGCAACATTGCCGAGGACATGACCGTTGACTATATATCGGGCAACGTGTATGCCGTGGGCAACAATGTGTATATGGGCAGTGAGCGTCAGCTTAAAACCGTGGATCTTGCCACAGGCGAAATGACCCGTGTTGCCGCCCTTGATGCGCATATCTATGCTCTTGCTGCCGACGGCGAAGGCCAACTGTGGGGAGTGGGCAGCCCTATGGGTTCCACAATACCGACTAACCTTTACAAGATTGACAAGACTACCGGTGCCACTACCCTTGTGGCTCCCATGAGCATCAATCTTTATACCGGTTCGCTGTCATCTCTCACATTTGATCTCCGCACCGGTAAGCTGTACTACGTTGCGCAGACTTATGTGGAGAATGAGAACAATGAACGAGAATGGACCAACGGATTGTTTGAGATCAACACATCTACCGGTAATGCAACACTTGTGCAGGATTTTGAATACAAGGAAATACTTGCCGGACTGGCTATGCGTGATTGCCATCCCAAGGCTCCCGCCACTCCTACGGAGCTTAGCTATGTGTTTGACGCAGGCAGCACCGAAGCCGGAAAAGTCACCTGCAAACTGCCTGAAGTTACATTTGACGGAACTGCCCTCAGCGGCACTCTGAGCGTGGAAGTGACCATTGACGGCGAGAAAGTGGCTGAGGCTTCCGGTCTGACACCCGGTGCCGAGTATGCGTCGGGTCAGCTGTCAATGACCCCCGGCAGCAATCATAGCGTGAAAGTGTTCTGCTACTCAGGCACTCTCAAAAGCGTGCCTGCCGAGGCCAGCGTGTTTGCCGGTACAGATACCCCTGCGGCTCCTGAGAATCTTGCAGTGACGCTGAATGAGGACGGCAACGTGATGCATGTGACATGGGATGCCGCAAAGAGCGTCAACGGCGGTTATATCGATGAGACCAAACTGCTCTACGATGTCAAGCTCATGCCCGATGGCACGGTGCTTGCAAGCAATCTCAAAGCTACAGAATTTGACTACACTTTTGAAAACCGCAATATGGGCGTTTCGCAGATTCGCGTGTGCGCCAAGATTGATGAGGCCACGAGCAGCGATGCCATATCGTCAATTTTCGTTGCCGGCACACCGTGGCCGCTACCGTATCTTGAGGCGTTCAACTACTCAGGTGAGGCAATGTGGCCTTTCACTGTGATTGATGCCAATCATGACGAAAGCGACTATGGCTTCCGCTGGTACTTCGGTCCCAATCAGCGCGCCGCATGGTATTATTGCACACCCACAGCCGCTGACAACGGTGCTGACGACTGGCTGATTACCCCGGCCATAGCATTTGAAAGCGACAAAGTTTATCGTCTTCAGTTTGACACCTACGGATATATGGGCGGCGTGAATGCCGTTGACGTGGTACTCGGCTCACATCCGGTGGTAGAAAAAATGACACACAAAATCCACAGCGTCGAGTATGAGACTCCGGGCTATTCAGCTTCGCAGCCTTATAGCGTGGAATGCCTGTTCATAGCCAATGCCACTGATGCGCGTGTAGGCTTCCATAATGTCAGCAACAACACTGACCACATGTTCCTTGACAATATCTATATCTCGGTTTACGGTACGACCGGTATTCCGGGATCGGCTTCAGACCTCAATGCCGAGCTGGCAGACGGTGGCGTGAAGCTTACATTCAAGGCTCCGTCTCTCACTGCGGGCGGCCAGAAGCTGTCAAGCCTCAAGGATGTGAAGATATATCGCACAAATGCCGACGGCGAAGTGCTTAAGACCTTCACCGCACCTGCCCCGGGCGAAGCGTTGGAATTTGTGGATGTGAATTATGGCACAGGTTTGAAAACCTACATGGTTGTGGCTTCAAATGACGAAGGCGCAGGTATGCAGGCTACGGTAAGCATCAATACTTATGCCGATGTTCCACGTGCGGTGGAGAATTTCACCATGATTCCGCACAACGGGTGGAGCGATGCCATGCTGGAATGGAATTATCCCGCCTCCATGACCGGTGTCAACGGCGGAATCCTTACCGAAGAAGACATAACCTACGACATATATCGCACTCTTAACGGGTCCACAGCGCTCATAGCGCAGGGTATCAGCGGAACCAGCTATTTTGACAATACCTGTTCTTCTTCAATGCCTGAGGGACGCCGTCAGGTTTATGTGTCATACCGCATTGTTCCGCGCACCAATGGCGGCGAGGGACAGGCTTCAACTACAGATCAGGTTCTTATGGGTCTGTCGTATCAGCTTCCGTTCAACGAATCGTGGAAAATGCAGAGCCAGCAGAATTATACATGGACAATGCAAAACTGCTCCACCGGCTCATCATGGTATATATGCAGCAACACAGCCTACGACCCCTTTGCCAATTGTCAGGACGGTGACTACGGTCAGGTATCTTTCAGCGGCGCGCGCTACGGTTATAGCTACGGAGATTACATATCGCCCCGTATTGATGTGTCAAACTATGCCAATCCCAAGGTGTCGTTCTATCTGTATCGTTCCAACGACAGCAAGACTCAGGGTTCATCAGTACAGATAGGTTTCATTTCGGAAGATGCCGGCCGTGAAATTCTACCTACCAAATATGAAGTTTACAACACTGAAAACGGTTGGGAGCAGTACACTGTTGACATTCCTGAGAAATATGCCAAGAGCAACCGTCTCTCAGTTGTGTTCAGTGCCACTACCGCCAATTATAAAGGCCAGATTCACATAGACAACATGTCGGTTACCGGCGAACAGCCTCAGAAAGAGATCAAGGCTGAGCGCATAGTGGGAGGCGAACGCTGTCTTATAGGCTCACGCAATACCTATGATGTGGAAGTGGCCAACATCGGTACTGAGGATGTAAGCAATGTTACAGTAAATTTCTATGCCGACGGCGAGCTTGTGGGCACCGAGACAATAGCTACCATAGCTGCAGGTGAATCGGCTCTCGCGCCGTTTGCATATACTCCGAGCCTCAACAACAACGAGCGCACGATACTGCTCAAAGGCGTTGCGTCATGCGATGAGGACGGCTCAGCCGAGAACAATACCATCGAGGCTACCGTGCACCTCACTGCTCCGATGCTGCCTTATGTGACCGAGATAACAGGAGATAGCCCCGACACACAGTCGGCACGCATTATGTGGACGGAGCCGGTGGCTTATCCTCATTCCGAGTCAACAACCGATGATGTTGACAGCTACACCGCATTTGCCATTGACAATATCGGTGACTGGATTACGGTGGACCGTGACAAGCAGATTACTGCACAGATCAGTCTCGGCAGCGGTGCGCTGACATGGGATCATGCCGGTGAGCCTCAGGCATTCATAGTGTTCAACACCGCACAGGCAGGAACCTCGGCTGTAATCAAGCCGCGTTCCGGCAGCCAATGCTTCATAAGCTTTGCGGCACGTTCACAAAACGATGACTGGCTCATTTCGCCACAGTTGTCGGGTGAGGCACAGACAATATCGTTCTACGCCAAGTGTGCATACACCACAGACCTCAACGAGCGGTTTGAACTGTGGGCTTCTTCCGGCAGCCCCGAGGTTTCGGATTTCTCTTGCATCTCCGGCGACTCTCCCGTGATAGTATCTTCTTATGACGACTGGACACGCTACAGCTTCAAGCTGCCCGAAGGAACCAAGTTCTTCGCTATCCGTTGCGTATCAAGCATGCAGACAGGTCTGATGATAGACGACATCACCTATTCGCCGATGCATCCGGCTGTTGAGCTTTGGGGCTTCAATGTGTATCGCGACGGAGAGAAGATTACTCCCACCGAATATGGCGACTATGAGTATATAGACAAGGGCCTTGAGTACAACCGCACTTACTCCTACGCTGTTTCGGCAGTGTACGACGCAGGCGAATCAATATTCTCGCCGGTGGTTGATATCAAGATTGACGGCAGCTCTGCCATTGATGGCGTGTCGGCTGACGGCAGCGATACCGATATTCATGCTGTGGCCCACGGCATAAGCGTTAAAGCTCCTGCCGGCGCTCTTGTAAGCGTCAACAGCGTGGACGGTAAGGTTCTTTACCTCCTTGAGTCGGTAGGCTTACAGACGCTGCCTGTTGCCAAAGGCGTGTATGTGGTCAAGGCCGCCGACAAAGTTGTCAAGGTCATGGTGAAATAAGCAACATTACATCTCATTTGATTCAGAAGGTCGGTTCCGTGTGGGGCCGACCTTTGTTTTGTTGCGGTTGTGTGTTAAAATAAGGCTTATTGCCAGTCGTTATTGAAAAAATCATTAACTTTGCATCTCTATGAACCTGCGCAATATCATATTATGCATCTTGGTTGTGATAGCCGCCATGCTGCCGGCAGATGCAGCTGTGCGCACATGGGAGGATGCCGAACGGTTTCCGGTGCATGTGGAGCAGACTTCTCAGCCCGATGATGTGACTGTGGCCGTACACGAGGGTTATGTGTATGTGCTTGTGCGCCAAACCACTCACGTGAAGCTTTTCACGCTTCTCGGTCAGGTGATTGTGCAGGACACTCTTAAGCCCGGTATTTATCGCTACAAGCTTACCTCACGCGGCATATATCTGCTCAAGGCAGGTACCTCCACACGCCGCATTACCCTTTGATTCAGAAGCTTCTTAAGCTGACCTCTGTTGGTCGGTACAAAAAAAATCAGCTCCAAGGCAATTGCCTCAGAGCTGTAGGGGATTGTTGCGTGATTTCTCGCAGGCTTAAGCCTCAGCGGGGGTCACGTTGATGTACTTGCGGCCGTTTTTGCCTTGGGTGAATAGCACAGTGCCATCTACGAGTGCGTAAATGGTATGGTCCTTGCCGAGACCCACGTTTTCACCGGGATGGTGAACTGTACCGCGCTGGCGTTTGATGATGTTGCCGGCTTTGCATTTCTGACCACCGAAAATCTTAACGCCAAGTCGTTTGCTTTCTGATTCACGACCGTTCTTAGAACTACCTACACCTTTCTTATGTGCCATTGTTGTAAGATTTTAGGGGTTAAGCAACTACTTCTTTAATTAACACTTTGGAGAAATACTGACGGTGACCGTTTTTGCGACGATAGCCTTTGCGGCGTTTCTTCTTGAATACGATTACCTTGTCGCCCTTAACAAGGGGAGTGAGTACTTCACACACTACTTTGGCACCTTCAACGGTGGGGTCGCCCACTTTCACTGTGCCGTCGGTTTCAGCGAGGAGAACGCGGTCAAATTCAAGCTTGTCTCCTTCTTTGGTGGCATCGCCGAGATAATGAACATACAGGAACTTGTTGGCTTCGGCCTTGAACTGCTGTCCCTGAATTTCTACAATTGCGTACATTTAATGTTACGATTGATTAAGTTAACCCGTCGGGCGGAGGCTCCAAAATGCGGCTCCTCGCTTTCGTTCAAGCCCGGTGCGGAAAAAATGCCCACAAAATTACGCATTTTCAATATATTGCGCAACAGTGTGGGCAAATTTTTTGTGGGCTAATATTAATAATATCAATATTTGTGGTCGGTGTTAAGCTCGGCGGGGGTAATGGGAGTGGCATCCATTTTGCGCCATACATACCAAATGTAAGCGAGCACAAACGGCACGAGGATTGACACGTAGCTCATCACTTTAAGCGTGAACAGTGTGGATGAGCTGTTGCGTATGGTGAGTGAAGAAGCTGTGTCAATCAGAGAGGGATAGTAGGCGGTGTTGTTGTATCCGGCTACGAAGAAGAGGCTGAGCACCACGAGGACGGTGCCTGTTGCGCTGAGCCATATCCCTTTGTTTAATGTGGGTGAGAGCACGCTCCAGATAATGGCGGTGAGAACGAGAGCGACCCCTGCCAGCAGTATCACGGCGGCCCACCACATCTGCAGATAGTTGGTGAGATATTTGTAGCTCACCACGGTCATTGTGCCGTCGGGAGATGATTCCACGCCATCTGCTGTGAGCAGAAGGTAAATAAACAGTAGGAAGAAGAGCACGAATATAGAGCCGTTGACAAGGATGGATTTGCGGTTTTTGGCGGCCAATTTGGGGTCGTTGCCGAGATTGCTCAGGAAATACAGCGATGCCTGGGTGCGTGCAAGGAAGAGCACCGTGAAGCCCAATACGAGGCATTTCCAGTTGAGAATGGCTTCCAGACCGTGTGTGGCTGACCATTGCGAAATGACCGGTGATGCCGCATTGAGGATATTGGTTTTGGTGACGGTGAATTCTCCGCCAAAGAACATTGTGGCGACTGCTACACCAAGAAGTATGCATCCAAAGCATCCGTTGATGAACAGGAAAGTATCGTAGGTGCGTGTGCCGAAAATGTTGCCCGGTTTTGAGCGGAATTCATAGCTCACGGCCTGAAGCACAAAGCTTATGAGAATCAGCATCCACAGCCAGTAGGCACCGCCGAAACTTGTGGAGTAGAACAGTGGAAAGGAGGCGAAGAATGCGCCGCCGAACACAACGAGAGTGGTGAACGTAAGTTCCCATTTTCGTCCCAGAGAATTGACCATCAAGGAGCGTTCAGTGGAATCGAGTCGCTGAAGAAGCATGGACTGTCCGCCTTGTACAAAGAGCAGAAACACGAGTAAGGCTCCAAGTACGGCTATAAGCAGCCACCAATAGTTTTGAAGATATTCTAATTGCATAATCAAAGTCTTGTTAATCGGTTATTCATCGGTAGATTTGGATCCCTTGGAGATCTGTTTGAGCATTATGCAGATTTCAGCGGCAAGGAATGCCGTGAACACCACAGCAAACATCCAGAAGGTGAGCTGGACGGAGCTTGCCGATATGTCGCTGACGGCAGCTGTGACAGGCATCAGGTCCTGAATTATCCAAGGCTGGCGTCCGACTTCTGCCACTACCCATCCGGCTTCGGAGCATACCCATACCAGCGGTATGCATATCATGCCTATCCACAGAATCCATTTGCGGTCAAACAGTTGCGGGCGTTTGTATGCCATCCATAGGGCAATTATGAGAATTACAAACAATAGGGAGCCTATGCCCACCATGGTGCGGAACGAATAGTAGGTCAGGGCTACCGGCGGTACGGCCTGGGCAGGTGACGTGAAATATCCGTAGCCGAAATATTTGTAATCGGCTTTCAATGCCTGTGCAGCCGAATCGGCTGCGGCCTTATTGCCGGCGGCAGTGGCGGCGTCAAAAGCGCGGAGGCTTTCGTGTGCGCGTTTGCCCATGGCTATGCGTGTGGCGTAAGAATCATGGCGAATCGTGTCGCCCTGTGGTGTAAGCTCAATGCCTTCAATAAGGTCGTTGATGCCCGGCACAAAAGAGTGGGGATTGTGGGTTGCCAGCAGAGACAATCCGTAAGGGATAGAGATGTCAAACAGGTATGGGTCCTCGTCGTTGTCAATGGTCTTGGCGGGGTTGATTATGCCTATGGCCGATATGGGCTGTGAGCACTGGCCGTTGTAGAGGCCCTCCATCGCGGCGAGTTTCATGGGCTGTATCTTGGCTACATCCACAGCGGAGCTGTCGCCGGTCCAGAGTGTGAACAGCATTCCGATGAGGCCTACGCATGCGCCGACTTTGATAGAGGAAACGGCAAATTTCTTGCGGCGTTTTTTCAGGAGGAACCAGCAGCTGACGCCCATCACGAATATGCCGGCGAGCACCCATCCGCTGAACACGGCGTGAGAAAATTTGTGTACGGCTACAGGCGACAGTGCCACGGCCCAGAAATCGGTCATGACATTGCGCATTTGGGCGGGATCAAATTCCATGCCGACGGGATACTGCATCCATGCGTTGGCTATGAGAATCCATAATGCGGAGATTGATGCTCCGATGGCCGTGAGCCATGTTGCTGCCAAATGAAATCCGGGGCTAACCTTTTTCCATCCGAAGAACATTACGGCAATAAATGTGCTCTCCATGAAGAAAGCCAAGAGGCCTTCAATGGCAAGCGGTGCACCGAAAATATCGCCCACAAACCATGAATAGTTGCTCCAGTTGGTTCCGAATTCAAATTCAAGGATTATGCCGGTGGCAACACCAACGGCAAAGTTGATGCCGAAAAGCAGCATCCAAAATTTGGTCAGGGCAAGCCAGTGTGGATTTTTGGTGCGATAATAAATAGTTTCCATGATGCCGACAATCACGGATATGCCAAGAGTCAGGGGCACAAACAGCCAGTGATACATGGCTGTGAGGGCAAACTGCAATCGACTCCAGTCAACGACGCTCATCAAATTGTCCATAAGCAAAAATAGTGTGAGGTTATGTTAATGAAAATATTGGCTATGAGTGGGTCAGCGGGCGGTAAGGGAGGTGCGTACAGCCTGTGCGCGCTGTGCATCCGTGGAATACCGCTCCTGAAGCAGATCAGGGAAAAAGAAGAGTTTGAATACCAGCATCAGCAGTGCGACCTTGATTATTATCAAAGCCCAGAGCTTGCGTCCTACTGTCATTGACCGGAAGCCCTCGATATAGAAACGCGCAATGCGTGCCGGAATTGAGTTTTTCAGGTTCATAGAATATCAACCGTCAGGACGGTGGAATTGTTGAATGGCCCGTCAAGACAAGGTTAATGCAAACTAACCAAATTTTTGTGAAACGACCAAAAAAAGACTCACGGAAATGTCCGTGAGTCCACATTTTTCTACTCCGTGGGTGCTGAGGGATTCGAACCCCCGACCCTCTGCTTGTAAGGCAGATGCTCTGAACCAGCTGAGCTAAGC
>HF985660.1:259890-294230 GCA_000431155.1 Bacteroides sp. CAG:927 | reverse complement strand
ATCGGCAAGAGCACACTGACATTCTGGAAAATCCCTCACTCTTAATCTATGCGGAAAGTATATAGAGGCGACGCATCAAAGCGCGGCAACGCTATAAGCTCTATCCCGCCGTCATTGTTGAGTCGCGGGTCGGATCCGTTGCCTACTCGTGGTGTCCCTGCGTCAAGCAATGCCGTGCGTATGCATCGCAGTGCTATTTCAGGAGTGTTGTTGTCATGACTCAAATGGCACAGGAACACATATCTCAGATGCGGTGAGAATATATCTTTGAGAAATTTTGCCGTCACCTCATTGTTGAGGTGGCCTCGGTCGGCGGCTATGCGTGCTCGCAAGTATAGCGGATATGGCCCGTGCTCAAGCATATATTGGTCATAGTTGCTCTCGATCATGACATATTGAGCCTGACGCATATAGAAATCCACTCGCTCTGTGATGCATCCCAGATCTGTGGCCACTGCAAATTTGTGCTTGCCGTGCGTTATGAAATAACCGCAGTTGTCGGTGCCGTCATGGCTCACATCAAATGCCGTTACCTCAAACTCTCCCAATTTGAATGGAAATTCTTTATATATGGGTTTGTGATAATCCTTTATGCGCCGTGATATGCTGTGACGCCGCAACAATCCGTTCAGGGTCTTGGGTGTGCAGTAGATGCCGATATGAGTGTATTTCCGTACAAGCTGATACACAAACCGCACATGGTCGCTATGGTCGTGTGTGAGCAATATCCCTGTCACATTTTTTATTGACAGACCATTGTCAGTCAGCCCGTCAAGCACTGTTTTTGCATCTACTCCGGCATCAATCAGCAACCCCGTCGTACTGTCGCCGAGATACGAACAGTTCCCCGAGCTTCCGCTGCCGAAACTGATAAACCTCAGAGTGTCAGCTTTTGCGAGTGATGTCGTGTCAACCGTGTCAATCGCTTCTGTGGCTTGGGCCGTCTGCATCTGCCGTTTGCGGCTTGTGCTTATGGCAAAGTCACGTATCTTCTTGGCGGCCGGTTCCGGTATTGGCTCGTCATCGGCAAAAAAATCAAACAAGCCCGGTCCTGATGTGTTTATCCTTAATTTCTTACGTGCCATACTACGAAAAAAGCAAAAATATGGTTGGTGTTTTGCCGTAGTCGTAGTGCGCTTTTCCCCACCATCTGAGTGGGCGCGTGATTATGCTCTGGCGCTCGCCGGTGATGTCGGATGCCACGCATAGCTTCATGTCGGGCGGCAGCACTCGGCACAGCTCGGCTATGAGCTTGTTGTTGCGATACGGTGTTTCTATAAATATCTGTGTTTGGCGCTCACGCATGATTCTGCGTTCCATCTCACGCAATTTGCTGGTGCGCGCCCCGGTTTCCACCGGCAGATAGCCGGCAAATGCAAATGTTTGGCCATTGAACCCCGAGGCCATCAGCGCAAGCAGGATGCTTGACGGGCCTATCAACGGGTCAACCCTGTACCCTGACTCTTGCGCATGTGCCACAGCCAGTGCTCCGGGATCCGCCACGGCGGGACACCCGGCCTCGCTCATCAGGGCCATGTCATGACCCTCGGCCATAGGGTCAAGCATACGTGCCACATCAGCCGGATCGGTATGCTCGTCAAGTACGCTGAATGTCAGGGTGTCTATGTCTATTTCCCGGCTGCATCGCTTCAAAAAACGACGCGCACTGCGCACATTCTCCACTATGAAATGCTTCACCGTGCATGCCACTTCTATGCATTTCGGGGGCATGACAGCATGCGGATCCGTGTCGCTCAGTGGCACCGGCAGCAAATATAGGGTAGGGGTGTTTCGTTCGGAAATGTTCATATTACACCACAAAAGTAGCAAAATTTCCTGCATAATGGGTAACTTTGCCGCGAAAATACGTAATTGAAATCATGATACTACAATTCGGTGTATTGTTCGCCTTCCTTGTGGCCGGCGAACTGCTGGTGCGCTTCACCGGGGTTCCGATACCCTCAAGCATCATTGGTATGGTGCTTCTCTGCGCATCTCTAAAAATGGGAATAGTGAAGTTGGAATGGGTGGACAGGCTCTCTGGTTTTCTGGTACATAACCTCGGTTTCTTTTTTGTGCCTGCCGGCATAGGTCTCATGAATTGTCTCGGCCTTATTGCCGATCAATGGGTCCCTATAGTCTGCGCTACCGTGATAAGTACTGTGATCATAATCGCCGTGACCGGATGGGTGCACCAGTGGACCCGCTCCGCATCATCCAAAATGGCACGTAAACTGACAAAGGAGGCTGAGTGATGGATTTTTTGCAAAACAAATTTTTTCTCATAGCCCTCACTTTCGGGTTCTATCTCGGAGCGCAGTGGCTTCAGCGGCGCACGGGCGTCAAGCTGTTGAACCCTATATTGATAGCTATTGCAGCTATGATATGTTTTCTGATGCTGTGTGACATTGACTATTCCACCTATAAGCAGGGCGGAGATTACATTGATTTTTGGCTCAAGCCCGCTGTTGTGGCTCTGGGAGTGCCCCTCTATAAGCAGTTGTCTGCCATCAAGCGGCAGCTTCTCCCGTTGCTGCTTTCCGAGCTTGCAGGATGTGTGGCCGGAGTGGTGAGTGTGGTGCTTCTCGCCGAGCTGTTCGGTGCAAGTCGCGAAGTGGTGATATCGCTTGCCCCCAAGGCCGTTACTACTCCTATCGCAATGGAAATATCAAGTGCCATGGGTGGTATCGCGCCTCTTACGGCGGCAGTTGTAGTGGCTACCGGTATATTCGGTGGCATGGCCGGATTCAGAATCGTCAAGATGAGTCACATACACTCGCCTATTGCCGGTGGACTGTCTATCGGTACTGCCGCCCATGCTGTAGGCACCTCGGCAGCCATGGAGCGCAGCGAGCGTTATGGTGCATTCTCCTCCATCGGTTTGACTCTCAATGGCCTGTTCACCGCCCTTTTAGCCCCGATGATACTGGATCTTCTTGGTTATGCAGTGTAAATAAGCTGATTATAAATAGCAGCGGGTGATACGCAATCAAGCATATCACCCGCTTTGCATTATAGGGAAATAACCGTATGTGCGGTTACGGAACCATTACTTTTTGGCTCTTGCCATCGATAGAAACGATGTAGAATCCCGAATTGAGGCGTACGGTCACTTTGTCCGGTGCAGATGCCGCATTGTAGTGAATCATGCCCTGGAGGTCAGCTATTTCTACTCGCTTGCCCCGACAGCTGTCTATCTTTACAGCACCTTTTTCCACTGTGATATTCATATTGTCATTGCTGATATTTGCAATGGAGGCATATTTGTAGTACTGGGCTGTATTGGAAAGCGGGAATTCCATTGCCACGCCTTTGCGTGTGCCTGTTGCCGCTACATTGTAATTGTAGGTCAGAGCCCCATCAGGTATCTCATCGGTGAATGATGTGCCTGTATTGCTCTGGCTTATCAGAATTCCGTCGCGGTAAATATTCCATCCGGTGATTTCAAATGGAGCTTCCTCCGGAGTATAGGCTATATCATCCATGCATATTCCGAACATATCGGTGCTGGTGTAATGAATCGCGAAATATTTTGCATCATTCGGCAATGTTACGGAGTATAAGCCCCAACCTGCGGATGTCAGCTCAATCTTGTCAAGCACGGAGAATGAGTCAAGTTCATCATCGGTTGTAGATACCATCACTTCCACACTTTCGGTATAGGAGCTTGAGAGCGATGTGATGCAGAATGACAGAGTCGTTCCACCTGTCACCTTGGGCGATATGAGCCAGTCATCAGCAGTGCTTCCCATAGGTGAGAAAGCCATGAGGAACGAATCGCCCGAGGGCTGTCCCATGCCGCCTTGGGCCTCTATTCCGCTGGTTATCGCATTCACGACTTGGAATGCTTTGGGAGTGCCGGCATCGGGTATGTTGAATCCTTCGGAATAGTATGTATCGCCTTTATCAAAGTCGATGTTTTTCCAGTCGCCGAGGTTGTAGTCATAACAGCCGTGCTCATAGGATTCTATCTTGTCCACGTAGCCATCGGCAAACGGCTCTGACCATGAAAGATTCACGAAGTCATTGTCCTCGGTGCCATCTGCTGTGAGGTCAGTGACCACGGGGAGGTCACCGAGTCCCACACGGAACGAAGCGGACACGGCATTGTTGGTCGGGTCTTCATCTGTGTCAGGCAGGGTGATGTAGATGGTGAAATCGCGTGCTGCCATCTCTACTTTTTCTATGCGCAGCTTGCCGGTATATTCGGCTTTGTCGTTTTCACCAAGAGTGGCGGCAGTGTGAGTGAGGTCAATGGTGTTTACCGGTTCGTCGTCAACGTATATTTGGGCTTTAAGCTCCGGGGTCACGGCGTTGTTGGTGCCACGGTTCTGCAATGTTGCCTTAAATTCCAAGTCATTGCCGAGGGTCACGTATGAGGGTGCTGTCAGTTGTGTGAGCGCAAGGTCATTGGCAACACTTTCGTAAACATTGTATTCGCCGAGAATGAACATCTGTTCTGTCGATTCACATTTGACATCGGCACTTATCACAATCCAGCTTTTGTTGTAGTAACGCTCGGGTATGTCATAGGTTATTTCGCTCCAGCCTTCACCCGATGCCGGTGTTATCACACCAAGAACCACACCGTTGCCGCGACCTTCCGTAGAGTGGATGCGGATAGTTGTTTCCGGTGTGGACGAGTTGATATAGGTAAGCAGGCGCACACGGGGCTTGCTGCAACCGATAGTGGAGATTTTCGGTAACTCGGCATACCCGTAGCCCAGGCTGGAGGCGTCAAGGCAAAGACATATCAGAGCATATTCAGGGCCGCCGGACGCGCCCACGAGGGATGGAGAATCAAGGGCCCACTCAGCGGTGTAGTTGTCCTCAGGATAATCTATAAGCAAGCCTGAATATTTCATTGACTTGTCCGGGAAGTTTTCGTTCACAGGCATTTCATGAGGCTTGCCGAGCATAGCCGAGGCATACGATTCCTGACCGCCTTCGCTTTCTCCTTTTTCATTTTTGGCAGATACCATCAGTTGATACAGCTGTTGGGTTTCGTCTGCAACGGTGTAAGTGTATTTGCATTCCGTTACATTCTGCTCAATGCATACCCATTGTCCCACATTGTCGGAAGTCGTGTACTGATAGATATTGTACACGGTATTTTCCGGGTTTATAACGCCTCCGCTAGCACTTGTAGAAACAGGTTCCCAAGAGAGCTGAAGCGACATATTGTCATCGCTGACGCTTGAAGATACGAGGGGGTTGGAAGGTACGCCTATACCGCATACTACCACACCTTTAAGCTCAATGCCCTTGCCGTTGTCGTTAAATGGGGTTACGGTAACAACATTGGAGCCGTCGGCTGCCTGCAGTGTCTTGCTTACACGCTGACCGGGAGCACCCGACACGGTTTCTGTGGCTGCCGAAGTAGCAATTTCAGCCTGTATGGTTTCGGATGAAGGTATCTCAGTGCCGTTGATGTAAGTTGTGGGCAGATTGAATTCGGCAGTGAGCTGAAGTTCGCCGGTGGCATCAGGGGTGAGGGTCAGATCGGTGCAGGCTGCGGGTATATCTGACGGCATGTCAGTGAGAGTTACCGTGAAGTTGCGCAGTATCAGACGCCATCCCTCGTCAAGTGTGGAGGTGATATGTATTCCGAAATAATAATCTCCCGGTTCTGTGATACCGAACTTGGATGAATAAGGCATATAACCGTCGCCGGTTACGTATGGCTCATTCATGATTATTTTGCCGGCGCGCATGCTTTCTATGTCAGCGGCTTTGGCCATTACAATCTCAAAAGACTCAGACGCAACGGTTGTGGTGGCATCAGCCTCAATGCTTGCGGTGTAGAGACGGTTGATTTCGGTGAGAGTGACTGCCGGTGTGATGATCCACTCGTCGGCATCAGCAGTGGCGGCCGGAGACTTGGCTTTGTTGTAAGCTATAGGCCAGTCAAAAGTACTGCCGTCAAGGCCTTCATGCACATCGTAGGTGATTTTGCAGCCGTCATTGTTGCCGTCAATTACGGTACAAGCCGCAAATTCATCTTCGGTGGGATGCATCGTGAAGACATCACCGGGAGTGGCCGGAGGGGTGACAGCAGCAGGCGACAATGTGAGAGTGATGTCGCGCATGCGGAGTTTGTAGGCATCTTTTTTGGATGTGGCCAAAATTCCGAGCCAATATTTACCTCCGTCTGCAACAATGGCAGAACCTTCTATCGGTTCTTTCACGTAGGTCCATCCCAATCCGCTTGTGCCGTAATCCTCACGTGATGCAAGCTCGGTGGTCATGGCTGATGGGTCAGAGTCCTTGCCTATTGCTATTTTGAAATTATGTCCGTTGGAATAGGATGTGGACGCGAGCAGGCTCAAAGATATTTTTCCGCCGCCATCGGGCACCTCAAACGGTATGAAGACCCAGTCATTCAGGTCTTCTCCGTTGTAGTACGGATAAATTTCCAAATAGGAATATGCGTCCCAGGTGTTGTTCTCTATTGTCCAGGTGTAATTGTCATTATTGAGGTCGTTGACCACATAGTTATAGATTTTTTCCTGATATGCGGGAACATTGTCTAAAAGAATGACAGACTCCCCCTCGTCGTCGGCAAGAATATTCTTGTCGGTGATTGTTGCAGCTGCAGCCGGGCGCAGGGATGAGTTGCGGGCAGCCTTGGTGTTGTCAAGTACGGCGGCCGGAGATCCGGAAGAGCGAACGAACTCGAATGAGTCGGCGAGTATGCCGGTGGCAACAGCGCATGACACTGTTGCTCCGAGAACTATACTTGAAAGTATTTTTTTATTCATTGTTCTAAGAATTAATTGGTAAGAAGCAATGTCATGAGGCGGTGCCGTTCAGGGCACCGTCTCGTGACAGTTGCGTTGTTGTTTTATTTGACCATTACCTTTGACTTTGCGTTGCCTGCGCTTACTATGTAGGCACCCGGGGCGAGAGCAATGAAAGTACGGTCGGAGGCTACTTGAGAAGCCATGCATTTGCCGTCAATAGCGTAAACGGCTATGGGCTGTCCCGCAGCGCCGAGTATCTCTACGCCACCGGTCACGGTATTGATGCTGATAATAGATGCATCGGCACCAATTGAGCTTATGGCAGTGGTCTGTAGGATAAGCTCATCGGACTGGGGCATCTCTACGCCATTGCAAACCGGGGCAACGGTGTAGCGGTAAGATGTGTAGTCCTCAAGGTCGGTGTCAATGAATGCAGGTTCCTTAACAAGCTCGTTGTTGATGCGGATACCGTTACGATAAACATTGTATCCGTCAGGGGTGAATATCGGTGTGCCGAAGTACATTATGTCATCAATCATTATGCCCTCACCATTTTCACCGATATAGCGGATTGCGAAATGGCGTGTGCCCTCAGGCAGTGCAAAATGGTGCAGATTCCAAGATGCGCCTACCTTGATAGGCTCGGCACCTGTCATGCTGGTGAATGAAGCAGGCTCGGTGTCGGAGTCAGATACAAGTACCTCAATGGCATCAGTGCCATCTTTAAGCGAACGTGCATAGAATGAAATGAGTTGTGCACAACCGGGAAGTTCCGGAGATATAAGCCAGTCGTCATTGGCTGATGCAGTGGCTACCGGCCATGCGGCGAAGAATTTGCTGCCCGAAACAGGCTGCGCGTCAAGCGAGCTTTCAAAAGGCGTGGTGTCAAAGACTATGAATGCCTGCTGCTGATGGCAGTTCTCCCATTCAAAAGTGCCACCGGCACCGTCTGACATCAGATAGTTGTATCCGTTGTCTCCGTCATGCATGGTCCAGTTGCCGATATTGTCAATGGCATAGCTCTTGTGACATTCCACATTGTCCAATACGGATTCGGGGTAATCGCACTCATCAGGTATGCGCCATTGCAGCTCTATGCCGTTTTCTGTGACGGCACCGTTGAGCCTTGACACGCGATATGAGTTGGAGGCTTTTACCTCTAATTTTGTCATCAGAGAGTTGTTGGCCGGATTGGTGTCGGATGCATCGCAGTTGATGATATTGAACTTGAGGTCCAAAATCTTGCCTGCATCCTCGTCAGCGGGAGTGTAGGTGAATGAAACGGTTTGTTTGTCATCGGGTTGTATAGGAGATACACTCTTGGTGCCTATTGAGCGTGTACCGTATGTCATTTCTACCGCAAAACTTCCGGATGCAACCGCACCCTTGTTGGTAACATCGATGTTAAATGTCACAGGAATACCGGTGCGGCCTTCTACGGGAGCCACTATGCCGGTGAGAGCCACTTCTTTGCTGTTGGCAGTTCCTTTCACTGATACATTGTCAATATGGATTGTGTTTTCAGGTGTAACATATCCATAAAATGCTATAGATGCAGATTTGTAGGATGTGAAATCATCAAGAGGAATATTGATTTCTTTCCATCCGGCTTCGTCGGCGTGGGCGTTGTAGAGGGCACCCGGAATGAGGTGCTGTGCGCCGTCACCGATATCTACGCCTACTGCAAGCTGTACGCCACTCTCATATTCGGGTGACTGATACATGTAGAAAGTGACCGAGGGTGACTGTACAAGAGAGAGATCCAGCCGCGGGGAAAGAATTGTTCCCATGCCGAATGTCATATCGCGATCGGTTTCGCAGCTTGCAACGCCGGTTCCGTCGTAGGCATCGGTAAGAGGATCATAACCCTTGTATCGTATGTACCAAGTGGCTCCATGTCCGGTGCCACGATACCAGTTGCCGTTTTCCATGGTCTGGTTGGGCCATGATTCGGCATACGGAAGTCTTATTCCGTCGGCGAGCAGCAGGGAGTTGGAGGCGGTGGCATATCCTTCATCATCACCATTGATAGGAGCCACGTAGTAATAAACGTATTGCGGGCCCTCTCCGAGACCTTCACGCGGATTGCCATCAATAAAGTGGCACACATCAAGATCGCGGGCAATGATGCGGTATTCCACATTGCCGTCAGCATCGGGCACAGGCTTATACACGAGGTAGCGGATGTTGGTCACATCAACGGGTTTGCCTTCTTCGTCGGTATCGGCAACAGAGGCAGGCCATTCAAGATAGATCTGGCTGTCGTTGATAAGAGTGGCACGTACGCTCTCCACAGCTACCGGAGTGCCTTTGCGAGTGTCAATGGAAACCTCAGAGTCATATCCGTTGCCGACATCATTGGATACCCTCACAAGATATGTGTGGACTGCCGGAGTTACGCCGGAGTCTTTCCATGTTATTTTTTCTCCGGGGTTTTTTCCGGTCATGACGGCTGTTGCCTCAGAGCTTCCGTCTTTATAAATGCTGACAGTGAGCGGGCCATTGAGCGGTTGGCGGCCGGCATTGGTTGAGGGAAGATCAAATGTGAGGGTCACTTCAGTGTCGGAAGTTTTAGTAGCAGTCAAGTTGGCAACCTTGTCGGGAATATCGGCAGAGCAATAGCTCTCAACGACTATGTCGTCAATAGACAGATGCTCCATGGTTTCGGATATATGGTGGAATCCTATGAAGCTGTCACCTTTGCGCGGAGCAAAGTACACAGTTTCGGTTATGCCCGGTTTGTCGCTGAAGCTTGAAACAGTCTCTTTGTACAGAACCTCAAAGTCCATGTTTTCCACATTTGGCTTTGAGCCAACGACAACTCTGAATTTGCTTCCATAGCCGTAATAAGCATAATATTTGAATGTGAGCTTATACACGTATCCTTCCTCAAATTTGAGTGAGGGAGTTATGAGCCAGTCATCGGCAGGCTGGTCCCGTTTGCCGTAATAGAATGCACATGCATACTGCTCGTCATACAACCATTCGGGTGTGTCCCAATCACTGCCATTGCCATCGCCGTTGGCATCAATGCGTGTAAACACATTGATAGATGATGAAGTGTCGAAAGTTTCTTCAAACGGCAGTTCTCTTGGCGCACCGAAAGTAATGGAATTGGATCGTGAAGAGGGACCCGTTTCGTTTCCGGCATAAGGAGTGATCGTGTAGTAATATGTGTCCCAAGGGAATGTTGCTTTCTCGGTGAAAGAGTTGCCTTTGGCGGAGCGAGCCACAAGCACTCCGTCGGAGCGCTCTATGCGGTAGCGAAGCTTGCTTGTATCCACAATGCCTCCATGAGCATCGGCAGGGGTGGACCATGTCAGCACAGCTGAATCGGTGTCCTTGTCGTAGCTGAGAGTGAGGTCGGTCACTTTGTCGGGAACATAAGCGCCGACATAGAAAGAGGTAGATGCAGCGAAACCATCATGCCCGTTGGCATTCAGCTTGACGGACAGATTGTGAGTGCCATCGGAGAGGTTTTCCAAAGCTTTGGAAATTTTTTCTCCCGGAGCTGCGGTTCGTTCCTCAATAACTGTTCCGTCAAGAGTAATGGTCATGTTGACCTGAGCAGAAAGAGGCTTTTGGCTGAAAGTTACTTCCGGCACTGAGAAAGAGAGAGTTCCTTTAGTTCTGTCAGATACATTGGGAGTGAAAATAAGGTCAGTAATGTTGTCCGGAGCCAATGGATGAGCGTTGGCAATGGAGAGACTACTGAAGCGCTGTCCGCTGGGATAATTGAAAAGAACAGTTGACTCTGCGGTGGTAACATTAATTTCCAGCAAGCAATTCACGGAATTTCTATTCCAATTACGGTCTTCTTCGGAAGAGAAGCCGTAGCAAGACCAATACATTTTGCCTGTGCGGAAGTCGATGGTCGCACCGGTTTTAAGCTCGGAATCGGTTGAGGGATAAAACCCTGTGGATCCGATTTCGGTGCAATTGCCGTCCTTGCCGATTGTATAGAGCTTGCTGTCAAGGCCTATGCCATAAAGATTGCCGTTGACATCGCATGCGGCTATTCTAATGGCAGGGAGTTCCGCTACCACTATAAGACGGCCGGTTTCGGTGTCAACGCGGCACAGCTTAACCGATTCGGTGTTGGAATAAGCATGAGTTACAGCCCAAATTGTATCGGAAATAGGGTCGTAGGCAATGCCAGTAGGAATGTTGCGTGCGTTGACAGATTCTTCGCTCGTTGAATCGGAGTATTTGAAGTTAAAAGACTTGGAATCAACGATATTCCAAGTGGAGGCATCAATTACGCGATATGTGAGTGTGTAATTGGTCCAAGAGCCGTACACATCATAGCAATAAAATTTGCCATTTGCATAGGTGCCTCCACAGTTGGCCCAAGTATTGTCGGGGCCAGTGGGAGAAAGAGGTTTGAATCCACCTTCGCCAGTAGGGCTGAATCCATAGAAGCCATAGGCTGCCGTAGGATCAGAAGAATCAAGCCATTCCGAATTTGTTTCCATGAATCCGATCAGCTGCACGGAGGTTTCTGCCGAGGCGGAAACCATCAGTAGCCAACCAGTCAACATGGTAACAAGAAGTCTGATTGATTTCATGAGATAAATTGAATGATTAATGATTAGTTGTTTATAATTAGCAAGATTATGACTGATTTTCTCAAAATGACATCTTTTGTACGAACTTAGAATCAAAAAGAATTACCTACAGATGTTATATTTTGCAAATGTATGTATTTTAAACTAAATAGAAAACAATTTGCTACAGAAAGGTGAAAAATAACTGCAGTTTAAAAACAAAACACGGAGTCCGCAGGCGGATTCCGTGTCAAAAATATGTAATAGAAACCGTATAAGGTTATTGATATGACTGTTGCGCGTGTTTACAGTTGTTTTGCCACAGCTGCACTGACTTTTTCGGCAATGGCTTGCATTTCTTCGGCCGGCAATGTCTTCTTGTGGTGAAAATCCATGTCGGCTTCGGTAGTAATGGGAATCAGGTGGATGTGAGCGTGAGGTACTTCCAATCCTATCACGGCCACGCCTATACGTTTGCAAGGCATAGCTTCTTTAAGCCCGGTAGCCACTCGTTTGGCAAAAAGGTGCATGGCCTGAAAATCATCGTCGTTGATGTCAAAGATGTAGCTGTTTTCTTCTTTGGGCACAACGAGAGTGTGTCCGGGAGCTACGGGGTTGATGTCAAGAAAAGCGAAAAACTTGTCGTTTTCAGCAATTTTGTAGCAGGGTATTTCCCCGGCAATGATACGTGAGAATATAGTGGCCATGATCAGAAAGAGATTTCTACGATTTCAAATTTCATCATACCGGCAGGAACTTTTATTTCCACAATTTCGCCTATTTTGTGTCCGAGCAGTCCTTGAGCAATAGGGGTGGATGTGCCTATTTTCTTTTCTTTAAGGTTTGCTTCGGAATCGGCTACAATGGTGTATTCCATAGTCATGCCGTTGGCAGTGTTGCGAATTTTTACTCTGTTGAGTATCTGAACCTCCTCGGTATTGAGGTTGCTTTCGTCAATTATGCGTGCGCTTGCCACAAGGTCCTTGAGCTGTGAAATTTTCATTTCCAGCATGCCTTGAGCTTCTTTTGCGGCATCGTATTCCGAGTTCTCGGAGAGGTCGCCTTTGTCGCGTGCCTCGGCAATAGCTCGGGAAATTTCGGGTCGTTTCACAGATTCGAGGTAGGCTATTTCTTCCATTTTTTTCTTATAACCTTCCTTAGTCATGTAAGTGATGGGCATAATAAAATCTATTTTAAGGTATTTTGTCAATATTGAAAAATTATGGAATCCCAAGCTTTGCCAGGGACTCCAACTCATCTCACGGAAGCAAAAGAACTTCCTTTATGTTCTGTGACAAAGGTAAGACTTTTTGTGCCAATGAGCAAATTATTTCAATTATTTATTTTTTTTGTGGACGGGGCATGCCAAGTGCGTGCGAGGCCGCCTTCGCTTGTTTCCTTGTAAATTGAAGGCAGGTCATGGCCCGTTTGTTTCATAACCTCCACAACGCGGTCAAACGACACTCGATGCTCGCCGTCGGTAAATGCCGAATAAAGGTTGGCATCAAGTGCGCGGGCGGCAGCATAGGCGTTGCGCTCAATGCAGGGTATCTGCACAAGGCCGCACACGGGGTCGCAAGTCATGCCGAGGTGATGCTCAAGTCCCATTTCGGCTGCATATTCCACTTGCGCCGGGCTTCCGCCAAAAAGCTGGTTTGCTGCACCGGCAGCCATGGCGCAAGCTACACCCACTTCGCCCTGACATCCTACTTCGGCACCTGCTATGGAGGCGTTCTGTTTCACGATATTGCCTATCAGTCCGGCGGTGGCGAGTGCCCGAAGTATTCTGGACTCGGAAAAATCGCGGCTTTTCTGGAGATGATAAAGTACGGCAGGAATCACTCCGCAAGAACCGCAGGTGGGTGCAGTGACAATCTCACCTCCGCTGGCATTTTCTTCGCTTACGGCCAAAGCGTAGGCAAATACGAGACCGCGTGACTGGAGATTACTTCTGTAGCCGGAAGCGCGCACATGATAAGTGGTGGCGCGGCGTGGCAGCTTAAGCGGTCCGGGGAGTACTCCCTCATGGTCAAGACCACGCTCCACGGCACGCTGCATGGTTTGCCACACCGTGGAGAGATAGTCCCATATTTCGGGGCCTTCACATATCTCCACATATTCCCATAAGGCGCGTCCGTTGTCGCTGCACCACTGGAGAATGTCGGTGAGGTGGTTCATGGCGTAAACATCAGGTCCACCCTGACGCTCTACACCTTCTTCGGCCAACTCGCCTCCGCCAATGCTGTACACAGTCCATTCATCGGTCATATTGTTTTCGGAATCAAATGACCGGAAGCGCATGCCGTTGGGGTGAAAGGGCAGGAACACTCCGGGCTGCCAGACGATTTCTACCGGGGCTATCGGCGACAGCGATTCTTCAATAGCCACATCGGTGAGGTGGCCTTTGCCTGTGGCAGCAAGCGACCCGTAGAGTGTGACTTCAAAGCGTGTTGCCTTAGGGTGCCGTTGAGCAAAAGTGGTGGCGGCGTAGCGCGGGCCCATGGTGTGACTGGAGGAGGGGCCTGTGCCTATGCGGTATAGTTCTTTTATTGATTTCATGGTGCTGATAAAAATAAATCAGCCCCGGGAAGGCCCGAGGCTGAGTATGGATTATGGTTTTGTTGACGGGCTTATTTGAAGAAAGTGAGAATGTTGTTCTGAACTTTCTTGTTACCGAGAAGTACCTGCTGAATGTTGCGGCCAAGGGCGTAGCTGCCACGGCTGCGAGCATAGAGAGCAGCGCTTTCATCGTAGGAGTAGGGACGACCCTGTTTGTCAACATTGATGACCTGAAGCACAACTACACCGTTGGCACCCTGCATGGGGCCAACCATTTTGCCTTTGGGTGTTGCGGCAACGCGACCTGCCACTTCAGAACCGGCAAAGCCATTGTTGAAGGGGTTGATCTGACCGAATGTAACCTTGGCGCTGTCAACGGGCACTGCCATGAGAGCGGCGTAGCCGGTAAGGTCGTTGGCTTTGCCCTTGTACTGCTCAATGAGAGCCTTGGCTTTTTTGTCATTGCGAACCTTGGAGGTAAGCATGGTTTTAACCTGAGGATCACGTGCGGGGGTATAGTCGTCGTAGATGTCGTTGAGTGCGGCTACCACAAAGCGACCGGTCTGCTCATCACCGAAGATGGGTGATACTTTGCCTTTCTTGGCGTCCATGGCCCAAGCAATGACGCTGCGGGTGTCTTCCATTCCAGTAATCATGGGAGTGGATGCGCTGACTGTGGCAGGGAATACCTGATAACCGGCTTTGGCTGCGTTGTCGGCGAAAGCCTGAGCGGTGGTGTTCTCGGTTATGAATTTGTTGAGGCCGGCCTCAAGAGTGTTGACAGTGGCGTTAGAAGGCTCAATAGTGTAGTTGATTACGGCCATATCAACAACTGGCACTGCAGCACGGCGCTGTTTTACGCGGAAAATATAACCGCCATTGGCTGTAGCTGTGGTGTCGGGATTGAAGAAGCGTTCAACAGGAGCGTTGAGCATTGTTTCCTTGTACTGTACAATCTGGGGGTCAAGCATTGAAATCCATAAGCTGTCCTGTGCGCCCTGCACACCGGCAAACTTGTTGCCAATCTCGGGAATGGAGGTTCCGGCGTTGAGTGCGGCCATTACTGAATCCATTGTAGCCTTGTTGCCTTGAACGGCAATCATGTCCACGTTGATGGAGTCGGTTTCAAAAGAGCGGCCGAACATTTTGGCAAGGGTGAAATCGTTGCCCATGCGGTTGACGATTGCGGCAGATCCAACGGCTGCGCTATCGGCAAAAGCTTTGACGCGAGAGTCACGTATTTTGGATGTTGCAACACGCTGACGGTCGGCAACGAACTCGTTTTTGCCATCAAGAGCGGCAAGACCTTCGGTAGAGCTGAGGTCACCGAGAACCTTGTTAATGGCGTTCTGAGCGGCAGCCATATCCTCGGCAGAAGGAACTATGTCAACGGCAATATAGCTGATGGTGCGGTTTTCTTCGGGTATAGCATACATCTGCTTGTTGGCGCTCCATTCTTTTTCCACATCGGCATCGGATACTTCAAACTGTTCGTCGGGAAGAGAAGAGTAGGGCTTGTTGACATAAGCGACCTGAGAGGTAGTGCCGTTTTCATCGTAGAGAGCTTTTGCGTCAAGCTCGTTGGCTACGAATGCGCCGGTGAAAAGGGTGTTGAATTTCTGCTGGAGAAGTCCTTCCTCGGTCTGATTCTCAAGGTTGACCCACATGGCTTTAAGCTGTTCGGCAGTTTCGGCGGGGACACCGTATTTGTCGGGGTTGTAAGCCATGTCGTGAAGCTGCTGAGCGGATTCGAGACCGTACTGCTGCTGGATCATGCGGTTTAGAGCTTCGGCACCAGTGCCAAACATAGCTTCTGTAAGCTCGCTGTTGGTGACGGTGAGGCCGAGTTTATTGATTTCGTCTTTGTAAAGGGTTTCAAAAACCATTTCGTTGAGTACCTGCTGCTGAAGAGCTGCCTGGTCGATTTTGCGGCCGGAGTTCTGCATTTGCTGATTGGCTTCCTCTACACGGCGCTGGAATTCCTGCACATCTATAGATTTGCCATCTACTTTAGCCACTGTGGTACCCGGGCCGAACAAGGTGCGACCGGAATTGAAGAAGTCACCGAGAATGAACGCCAGAAGGGCCACTCCGATGATTACGAGCAAAAGCACTGATTTGCTTCTGATTTTCTCTAATGTTGCCATTTAGTTAAATATGATTTTTTTGTTTTTTTGTTTTTTCTCAATCTAAGGTTTGTGCGCTTATTGTCCTGAGCAATGGTAGCTTAAGGCAATAAGCGCACAAAGATACTATTTTTTCCTCACCATTCAAAATATTTTGACAGCGAGTGAGGGTTTCAAGGCAAATTTAGGGTGCTACAGGGTGTTGTGGAGACAAAATCAAGCAGATTATTTGATGTTGAAAAGGGATTTGAACAATGGTACAAGGTCGTTTTTCTCCCATGTGAATAGCTCCACTTCTATGTTGCGAGTACCTTCGTAGCGTGAATGGAAGGTTTTTGTGACCACTTGCGGGGTACGGCCCATGTGCCCGTAGGAGGCAGTTTCCTCATAGATGGGGTTGCGGAGCTTGAGGCGTTTTTCAATTGCCGCGGGCCGCATGTCAACATTTTCGGCAACAATGCGCGAGATTTCAGCATCGCTCATAGGCACTTTTGCGGTGCCCTCGGTGTTGACATAAAGACTTACCGGTTGAGCTACACCTATGGCGTATGCCACCTGAACGAGTGCGCGGTCGGCAACTCCTGCTTCCACCAAATTGCGTGCAATATGGCGTGCGGCATAAGCGGCAGAACGGTCAACTTTTGAAGGGTCCTTGCCGGAGAATGCGCCGCCGCCGTGAGCACCGCGACCGCCGTAGGTGTCAACAATGATTTTGCGGCCTGTAAGACCGGTGTCGCCGTGAGGGCCGCCGATTACGAATTTGCCGGTGGGGTTGACATAAAGTTTGTAATCGTCGTCAATAAGCTGTGCCACTTTTTGGGGGAGCTTGGCTTTGAGGCGCGGGATGAGGACTTCACGCACATCGTTGGTTATGATCCGCTGCATTTCAAGGTCGGCCTGCTCCTGAGTCATGTTGGCTCCGGGCAGGATGAACTCATCGTGCTGTGTAGATATAACGATTGTGTGCACGCGCACGGGGTATCCGTCGTTGGTGTATTCCACAGTCACCTGACTCTTGGAGTCGGGGCGGAGGTAGCTGCGCCGTTCCCCGTTATCGTCGATATATGTCATTTCGTTGGCATCACGGCGAATCTCGGCAAGCTCACGCAAGAGCTGATGACTCAGGTCAAGAGCTACGGGCATGAAGTTGTCGGTTTCGTTGCATGCGTATCCGAACATCATTCCCTGATCGCCTGCACCCTGTTCCTGAGCGTCGGCACGTTCAACGCCACGGTTTATGTCCTGACTTTGCTCGTGGAGAGCGGATAATACGCCGCAAGCCTCGGCATCGAATTTCAGGTCGCTGCGGTCGTAGCCAATGCGCTTGATGACACGGCGTGTGACATCCATGAGGTCAACATAGGAGCGGCTTTTTACTTCGCCGGCCACTACTACTTGTCCTGTAGTGACAAGGGTTTCGCATGCCACTTTGGAAGAAGGGTCGTAAGCGAGAAATTCATCAAGTACGGCATCGGAAATCTGGTCTGCCACCTTGTCGGGATGGCCTTCGGAAACGGATTCGGATGTGAAGAGATAGTTGCTTGTTTGAGCCATAATTACAAGAATGTTAAAATTCAAGATGTTTAATTAAGGCGGACAAAAAAATAAATGGCTTCCGCATCGTCATGCTAAAGCCACATCTATATATAGACTGTCATATCAAAAAATGACAGGAAGTGTGCGGTTTTAGCATTTTTTTTGTAAGTGGTTGCAAGCAGCCAAATTTGTCCACTTTTTTTGATTGCGGCACAAAGGTAATGATAATAGTCATTATAACCAAATAAGTTTTGAAGAAAAATAAAATGTCAATAAGATTGAATAAAATTAAATGTAGATTAAAAAGATATTGTATATTTGCAGGCTGTAACTAAAATCAAATACAGACTATGAAAAAGTTATTGGCAACAGTGCTTTTAATGGCATTTTGCTTTATTGTTAAAGTGGATGCGGCAGAGAGTATTCCTTATGCCTGCACATTTGAAGATGTCAGTGATTTAGATAGTTGGAGCACCTTTAACCGTGACGACGACGAGGAATGCTGGTCGTACGGCGAGGCTGCTATGGGAGGCTGGGGAGCGCAATCCAAGCCCAGCGCCAATTTTGCTGCTACTGATAACTGGCTGGTATCACCGGCTATTCATTTTGAAAACGGAGGCCGATATGAGCTTTCGTTTATGGCTTACACCGCTTATTACTGCGTGGAGAAAATGCAGGTAACCATGGGTACACAGCCTGATCCGGAGTCACAGACCACAATCTTGCAGGAGGTTACTATTCCGCAAGTTACGGGTTACTACGGCTATAAGGTGTCAGTGCTGATGAGTGAGATACCGGAAGGGGATTATTACATCGGACTCCGTTATTATACCGAGGCCACGAATACAATGCTGGTGACGGTCAAGAATTTTTCTGTCAGCACCATTGTCAACGGCAATATTGCCGGTGTGGTGAAGTCGAGCGACGGCACTGTATTGAAGGACGCGAAAGTGACACTTGACGGAATTGTGTCAAAAGAAACGGTAAGTGACGCAAACGGAGCATACAGTTTCAGTGAGGTACCTCAGGGTGATTACAATCTGTCGGCAGAACTTTTCGGATATAATAAGGTGACAAACCAAAGAGTGACCGTGACTCCTGAAAACACAACGACTGCGGACATAACCATGTATGCCATGACGCAGGCAGCTTTTTCGGGCTATGTGAAAGATATAAACGGCTCGCCTGTGGCAGGTGCGTCGGTAAGTCTTGACGGGTATGGGAAATACCGCACTTATACTGATGCTCAGGGTAAATACATATTTGAAAAGGTGTATGTGGACGGGTATTCCGCACAATACAAGGTGGATGTAAAGAAGAACAATTTTGAAAAAGTTACAGCCACAGCATATATTTACAGCTACGGAGAAAACAGCAAGGATTTCAGCTTGAAGTATCTGAATCTGGCGCCGTTTGGGGTGACAGCCGAAGCAACAGACAAAACTACAGCTCACGTGCAGTGGGATGCTCCGATAGATATGACAGAGCTGAAATATGACAATGATGATCCGTCATCGCCTATGGGATTCTCGGACGGTCATGAGGAGTCACATATTTTCGGTTCAATATTCAGAGAGCCAATGACAGTACACGAAGTGAAGTGGTACACTATAGAGATGGCCAACAGATGTCAGGATGTGAACATATTCATACTCGGGGTGGATGAGAACGGCGAGCCTACTGGCGAAGTTCTGTATTCAAAAGAGAATGTAATATCAACAGGCGGTGCGTGGTCGTCACATACTCTTGACAAACCTCTGTTCTGCCCCAACGGATTTATGTTGGCCTTAAGCGGTAACGGGTTCATGGCTCTGGGTAAAGACTCAAATCTTGAAATAGTGGGCGGCAAAACCCAGTTGTTCAGTAACTTCATTTCAGCACCTGATGCGTACAGATATTTTGAGGACCTGAACTGGACAGGCGCCTTGATGATACGTGCCGAGGGAGAGTCATATGAGCAGCCGGAATTCACACCCTCAATCAATTATGATGTGTTCAGATTCGAGGAACAGGATATGGCCGATGCCACGAAATGGCAGAAGATTGCCGAAGGCGTGACCGGGAAAGAGTATGACGACACCGGTTTCGGCGAATTGTCACGCGGGAATTATTATTATGCCGTGGAGGCTGTGTATCCCGTTGGCAACATGACGTCAGAAGCTGCAATTTCAAATGTGGTGTTCAGCCAGCAAAGCACATCAGCTGCGATCCGCGTAACCACCAATTCTGTGGCACAGGATGCCGTAGGCGCGGTAGTGAAGCTTGAAAGCCCTGACGGAAACACGTATAGCGTGGCAGTGGACGAAGAGAACAAGGCCGTATTTGACAAGATATGGAAGTCGGAATATGTGCTGAGTGTAAAGCAACCGGGATTCAGCTATGAGCCTCAAACCGTGGACTTTACTGAGAACGACAACTATGAAAAGGATATTGAGCTTGTACAGATTCTGGCACCGGTAATCAATATTGATATTGCTGATACTGAAAACAGTTCGGAGAAACTGCTTATGTGGAATCTGTTTGCCGATATAGAGGATGGATTTGAGGATGAGGAAGCTTATGCAGACTTTGAAATCAATCCTACCGGTAAGATAGGATGGAAATGCGTGGATAATGACGGTTTCTCCACCTATTCTTTCAATGCCACTACTTTCCCCGGAATGGGCAGCCCGATGGGCGCAATTATAATGAACGGACATACTACAGAACCGAGCCTTTCCGTAAATACAGCTCATAGCGGAATGCGTGAACTGGCATTTATAGCATCACGTTCTTCTTTGATGGGCGGCTCCGATGATGACGGTGACGGTGAGGCAACAGCGCGTCTGAGCGATGATTACCTGATTTCACCGGAATTGTCATACCATAAGGATTTCAAATTCGGATTCTATGCCCGTACTTACCAGAGCCAGGAAGACAGACTGGAAAGCTTCAGAGTAGGATATTCAACAACTGATTCGGAACTCGGCAGCTTTGAATATGTGACAGACGGTTATATAAGCGTGCCTGAAGGTATATACATGCATTATGAGTATGATATACCCAAAGAAGCGAAGTATGTGGTGCTCAACAGCCACTCGGATGATGTGTTCATGCTTCTGGTAGATGACATAACCATCAAGAGCGGTATCAAACACTCGGGTGAGCTCCAATCATACGGTGACTTTGCCGGATACAATGTTTATATTGACGGCGTACTCGTAAGCACTCAGGATGACACCAACTATTTGCTTGATACATCGGAATTTGAACTTGGTGATCATACCGCAAGCGTAACCAAGGTGTATAAGTCCGGCGAGTCTGAGGCACTTTCAGTGCCATTCACCGTGAGCACCAGCGCAATCAATGGAGCACATGTGGATGACCTGCATATTTACGTGGCCGACAACAAGCTGCATGTCAATGGCGAATACAAGGGCGCAGCAATTTACAATATTGCCGGCATGCAAATGAAAGCATGGGAAGAGCTAATAGAGACAATGGATCTTTCTTCAATGGCTAAGGGTGTGTATATAATTAAGCTGACTACTGTTTTAGGGAAACCGATAGTAGCCAAGATCGTGATAAAATAAGACACCAACTATGGTAAGGATGCCCCCGGGTCAATCACATGATCCGGGGGCATTTATGTTGCTCTATGTGAGCTGATGTCAGAACTGTACGTTGAATTTTGGCAGTATGTCAACGGGGTTGTAGGCAAGCTTTGCGCGCCGTAATCCTTCGTCACCGGAAGCATCCTCGCGGTTTATGAACCGCAATGCGGGATTGTTGCGGAGCATGAGGGCAGCGAAGTTGCGGCAAATGGTTTCCCCGGAGCCTGTGACGGAATGGTCCATTTTTTCAATATGGACATATAATGTGTCGTCAATTATTTCTCCAAGAGTGAATGCCACCACCCCTTGCTCGGGCGTGGAAAGCATGGCACCGTAGAAGCCGAATTGCGACAGGTGGTGGAGCATGTCAATGGTTTCGCGCCGGTCAAACCAAGCGGTTTCGGATTTGCCCTGTGGTAAAGGCTGATGGTTGTAGAACTCTAAAATCAAGGGAATGCTCTCGGAGGTGAGAGGCGCGAACACGGCATCAGGATGGTCGGCCATGAATCGGTTGACATGGTTGCGCTTTTTCATCAGCTTTTTGCCGGCGAAAGTTGCCAAGGCATTGGCATCATAAAGATAGTCGGCCCAATCGGTCAGTTCGGACACATTGGTTGCTCCAAGCTGCAGCAAGGGGTCAACCATGCTTTGTGGCACGGCAGAGAATGTCAGAGGAATGTTGTGTGTGTGGCAATACTCGCGGAGTATGCTTACCGAATCAGAAAGCGGGAGCTCTCCGACAGGGATAGAGAATGCCGGGATGGCGGTGTTGTCCTCCGTGACACCGAGAATGAAGAGAGTGTTGCGATGCACAGCGGCGGAGTAGTGAAAGTAGTCAGCCCAAAGGAAAATGCCTCCGACGGTCATGTCGCAAGTGCGCGAAGGATTGTGCACAAGAAATTGTTTTACCCAATGTATGTCGTCAACGGAGAGGGGCTTGAACTGCAGATGTGCGGAGGCATCCATAAATGTTATTTTTGGGAGAAATAGGCTTGAAGTACATCGCGTGCCGCGATAAAGGAGCTGAGTTTGTTGGAGAGTACAAGCTGCTCTTTTTCAGCAAGCATCGCGGCTATGTCGGGGTTGTGGTAGAAATGGTTGCGCAGTTGCTCATCAATGGTTTCAAGCATCCAGTAACGGGCCTGCTGCCGGCGTTTGATGTCAAAATAGCCGTTGGCAGTGACGAAGTCAAAATAGCGGTCAACCATATCCCAAACTTCGGGTATGCCGAGTTCAAAGTAGCCGGAGTAGGTTAGAACTTCGGGTTTCCAGCCGGAGGCGGTGGGTGGAAAGAGTTGCAACGCGCTGCGGAACTGAGCCTGAGCCAATTGTGCGGGTTTGATGTTTTCGCCGTCGGCTTTGTTGATGACTATGCCGTCGGCCATTTCCATGATGCCGCGTTTGATGCCCTGCAATTCATCGCCGGTGCCGGCAAGCTGAATCAGCAGAAAGAAATCGACCATGGAATGTACGGCAGTTTCGCTTTGACCCACTCCCACGGTTTCAACAAAAATATTGTTGAAGCCGGCGGCTTCGCAAAGCACGATGGTTTCACGTGTTTTGCGTGCGACACCACCGAGAGAACCGGCTGACGGGCTGGGGCGTATGAATGCATTGGGGTGAACGGCGAGCTTTTCCATGCGGGTTTTGTCGCCAAGGATGCTGCCTTTGGTGCGTTCGCTTGACGGGTCAATGGCGAGCACGGCGAGTTTGCCGCCGTCCTTGAGCACATGAAGGCCAAAAACATCAATGGAAGTGCTTTTTCCGGCCCCGGGGACACCCGTTATGCCTATTCGCCGAGAGTTGCCGGAATACGGGAGACATTTTTCAATTACTTCCTGAGCCACGGCCTGATGTGAAGGCGAGAGACTTTCCACAAGAGTGACAGCGCGAGACAGCATTGTGACATCGCCCTTGAGAATACCCTCAACGAGCTCGGATGAAGACGGGAGAGGTTTGCGTTTGCGCCGCTGCATATATGGGTTGACGGAAGGCGGTTGACTTACGCCGGAATTGACAGCAAGGCCAGAATATTCGTGGCTGTTTTCAATATGTTTCATGGGTGCAGGTTGATGAGGGGTTAGAGTTCGCCTGTAACACGTATGATTTCAGTGGGACGCGCAGGAGAGTTGGTGATTATGGTGATGCGGGAATTGAGCATGGACCGTCCTGACAAGGCATCTTTATGGATGTAAATGTTGAGAGTGGCTTTTTTGCCAGGCTTAATCGGTTTCATGGGGTAGGGAGAGAACGAAATAGCACGGTCGGGGGTGGAGATGCTGCGTATCAAGAGAGGGGATTTGCCGGTGTTGGTGAATGTGACGGAGCGTTTTATTACCTCCGGGAGTGTGCTGATTTGAGCCAGATCAATGAGGTCGGCGCTGAGTTTCAGTGCCGGGGCTTTGGTCAGTTGCTGCGGGGTGAGAGCGGAGAAATCCTCCTCAATAATCATTACGGTTGTGAGGGGTACGGTTGTCGCGGCGTTGCTGTCAGGGCGGAGCAACAGCGTGTCGGTGGTAAGGCCCCATGCTTGGGTCTGGTCAGGATAGGCCGTGACGGATATTACACCTTGGTCGCCGGCCGGAATAACGGCAGGCTCAATGATTGCGTGCAGATGTTTGGGAGAAGAGATGATAGAAGGAGTGATGGGAGAGGAAGAGGCATTGTATATTTTAAGAGTCTGCGCACCCGAATGGCCTTTGAGAAGCTTGCCGAACGGCAAGATAGAGTTGCTTAGGCGTGCCGGTGCCGCATCAACGGGAAACCGAGAGGCGAGAGTGTTGGATGCGCCAATAACAGAGCCTTTGATGTGGAAAGTGGTTTTGACCCCATCGTCGGTAGTGGCATAAATGGCTTTGGAAAATTTGCCGGGACGGCCTGAGGGGTTATAGCCAACTTTGATTTTGATGGTGTCGCCGGACTCTACGGGATTATGGCTGTAGATAGGTGTGGTACACCCACAATTGGCTCGGACATCAATCAGTGAAGCGGGCTGAGAGCCGGTGTTGACACCCATGAAAGTGCATGTGACGATGCCCATGTCTTCATGAAACGAGCCGAAATCATGGTCGGGCTGCAACCATACGACTTGTGCGGCCAGCGGAAGTGCGGCCAGAATGAACGCGGAAGTTAAGAGTCGGCGCATGAGGCAATCAGATTATGGCAGCGGTGAAATAAATTTTGCTGACACGCGGATGTGTGTTGGCCTTGATTTTTATTTCGCGGTTCACTTCTTGTCCGGCACGGCCTGAGGGGTTGAAATGTATTTTTATGACAGCAGATTTGCCTGGGGCAAGAGGCTCTTTGGGGTAGGACGGTTTGGTGCATCCGCATCCGCCATTGCCCACATAGTCAATTACCAATGGCACTGAGCCAGTGTTGGTGTAGCGATATTCGGCTGTGACGGTACCGCCATCGGCCTTGATGGTTCCGAAATCGTGACGTATGGAGTCAAATTTTATCTGGGCTTTATCGGCAGCAACTGCCAATACGGGAAGCATTAGAATGAAGCAAAGAGCAAGAATCTTTTTCATGATGAATGATTTTTTTTCTGTGTTTCAAAATTACAAATGTTGATGCAATAATAACGCAAAAATATGCTAAATGTTTTGGTCAGTGTCGCTCACGGGGTTTGCCACTCCGATGCCGAAAAGGGCGTAATCGTACCATACCGGGTCGTCAGGGCGGCGGGTGCGCAGTATTTCCGTGAGTTCAATGGCGGTGCGTTTGTCGTTGGCTTTGCGTGTTATAAGCTCAAGAGAACGGGCTGTATTGCCGACATGAACATCCAGAGGGATGAAAAGCTGAGAAGGATTGAGCACATTCCACACCCCGAGATCCACGATGCCGTCGTTGCGCACAAGCCATCTTAGAGCCATGTTGACACGCTTGAGAGCCGTGGTCTTGAGGTTGAGAGGAAGGCAGCGGGAATCGGATGTGCCGTGGTTGGCCTCGCAGAGTTCGGCATTGAGTTGCTCTACGAGATGCCATGCCGGGAGATCAGTATGCTGTATGCCTTTGGCTGCGGCAAAGTCGTTAAGGGAGGAGTATTTGCGGTAAATGGAGTGCAGCCCCCGCAGAAAATGCCTCAGATTGCGAGCAAAGAATGTGCGGTGGATGTTGAGGTCGGGAATATCCTCGTAGGCACCATCCATGACAAAGTTGTAGGGCTGATTGTCCATGAGAGCAAGCATCTTGTCGGCGTTTCGGCAAATCATCTTGCGGTTGCCCCATGCTATAGTGGCAGCGAGCAGGGATGCGATTTCGATGTCCTGAATGGATGAGAACCGTCGCGGGAACTGTACGGGGTCGTTGGCGATGAAAGCCGGAGAGTTGATACGTGCGGCTTCTTCGTCAAGGAGCAGCCATATATCGGAAGGGATGTGGTGAGTCATGGTTAATGGGTATAAAATCAATGCACCGACCAGGAGGTCAGTGCATCAGATAGACGATGGTAGCCCATAGGAGAATCGAACTCCTCTTTCAAGAATGAAAATCTTGCGTCCTAGCCGATAGACGAATGGGCCATCCTAACAAGAAAAGCTCCTCAACAAAACAAGAGGTATTAGCCGAGCTTGTTGATGTGAAGAGCGAGCTTGCTCTTAAGGTTGGAAGCTTTGTTCTTGGATATTGTTTTCTTAGCAGCCAGACGGTCAAGCATAGCTGTAACTTTCACGAGAGCTTCAGCGGCCTGAGCCTTGTCGGTAAGTTTGCGAAGGTTGCGCACAGCATTGCGAGCAGTCTTGGCATAGTAACGATTGCGAAGACGGCGAGATTCGGTTTGACGGATTCTTTTAAGCGATGATTTATGGTTTGCCATTGCTTTTTGTTAGTCTATTTATTTGTATTGTTAATTGTAGCCCATAGGAGAATCGAACTCCTCTTTCAAGAATGAAAATCTTGCGTCCTAGCCGATAGACGAATGGGCCAATTGCTAAAGCGAGTGCAAATATAGGCACTTTTTTTTAATCGCACAAATTTTTTTGAAAAATCGCGAAAAAAAGTGACCTTTGTATCATGCTTGTACCTATGGAAATAATTGCGTTGAGAACCACGCGCTACTCGGACAATTCCGCAATACTCGGGGCTTATTCACGAGAAGGCGGCCGTATGTCGTTTGTGATTCCGGCCGGGAACGGAAGGGAGGCAACCCGCCGGCGTGCATTGCTGATGCCGTTAGGGCTGGTGGAGTGTGTGGCGGATATGCGCCCCGGACGCACCATTCATGGCATGCGCGACCCAAGAGCGATTGTTCCGCTGAGTAGTGTGCGTACCAATCCGCTTAAGAATGCAATGGCATCGTTTCTTGCCGAGTTTCTCGGCCTTGTGCTGAGAGAGGGTCAGGCAGATGAGGGGTTGTGGGGGTTTGTGCGCGGCGCGATAGAGGCTCTGGAGGCATTGCCCGGCAACGGGATTGCGAATTTTCATATATGCTTTTTGCTCCGGCTTTGCCGGTTCATAGGGATAGAGCCGGACTGGGAGAGCTGGGAAAAGGGGAAGGTATTTGATATGCTTGACGCGGTGTTTCGCTATTCAGCGCCGATGCACAGGCATTACCTGACGCCCGGCGACAGTGAGGCGGGGTACATGATGAGCAGAATGACATTTGCCAATATGCACAGGTTCAAGCTGAATCGGAATCAGCGTCATCAGATACTGGGAGAGGTGATGCGATACTATTCGCTGCACTATGCCGGGATGGGAGGATTAAAAAGCCTTGATGTGCTGGCGAGTCTGTTCTAATATATAATGTGCAACAGAATTGTCCGTGTTGGGACCAATGACAACATCAGCCTGTTGCCGTACCTCCGGCAGGGCATTTGCCACAGCCACGGCAGTGTCGGCTGCGTGCATCATGGGAAGGTCGTTGAGATTATCGCCGAATACGGTTACTTTTTCAGCTCCAAGCATGTTTTTGAGCTGAGTGACAGCTGATGCTTTAGACACACCGGGTGCGAATATCTCTATAAAGAAATTGTTGGTGGTGTAGGTGTCGGGATATGCGCTGACGGCGCATCCCATGGCCCGCAGTTCAGAGGCGGCAGCCGTGATGGTGCTCTGAGACCCGATAGCGAACATAAGCATGGTGCGACTGTCGGGGGTGACAGGACGGTCAGTGACATGAATTTGCTTGAAGGGGCTTCCGGTGCGGGCATTGATGAACTCCTGCTCCATGGGGGTGGGAAAGCCACAAAAGTAAGTGTGAAGAGTGGTGCTGTCGTTGCCGAGCATATATATAAAAGGGCGAATGCCGTGGTCCAAACAGCAGCGCCACGCGGAAACGGCAAGCCGGTGCGGAAAGAAATGTGTGTTAAGGTATTGATGTGATTTGCGGTCCCACAGAGCGGCACCGGTGAGCACTATGGCCGGCAGATTGGTGAGGGTGTGAGACAGCAGCGGCTCAACGGTGGCCGGTGTGCGGGCCGTGGCTACAGTAATGGGAACACCCCGGGATGAGAGTTGCGAAATGATGCGGGCGGATTCGTCACTCACCACCCCTTGCGGAGTGAGAAAAGTGCCGTCAAGATCGGTAATGAATAATTGCTTCATTTGTCGTGGGTGGAAGTGGTGCTGAGCGGAAATTCAACGCGGAAAGTCGTGCCACGGCCCGGTTCGGAGTCTTTGACAAATATCTTGCCACGGTGGTACTGCTCAACGATACGTTTGGCAAGAGTCAGTCCAAGCCCCCAACCGCGTTTTTTGGTGGTAAAACCGGGATTGAATACGGTTTTGAAATGCTTGCGGCTCATGCCTTTGCCGGTGTCGCTGATTTCAGCAACAGCCATCTGTTTGTCAATGAGTGTTATGATGTGGATTTCGCCGGAGCCTTCCATGGCATCCACAGCGTTTTTGATGAGGTTTTCCATAACCCATTCAACCAAAGGCGCGGACACATTGACCGGCAACGGCTGTGGACAAGGGGATACCCAGAGCTTAACCCGGCTTGAGATGCGGCTTGTCATGTAGTCAACGGAGCGTTGGATGAGCGAGTTAAGGTCGTCCGGCTCCATGGCGGGCCGGGAACCGATTTTGGAGAATCGTGACGCAATGGTGCTGAGCCGCTTGACATCCTTGTCCATTTCGTGGACCACCTCGGGGTCCACCCCCATGCCTTCAAGAAGCTCCATCCAAGCCATGAGAGATGATATGGGTGTACCGAGCTGGTGGGCAGTTTCCTTGGAAAGACCGACCCAAACTTTGTTTTGCTCAGCTTTTTTGAGAGATGTGACAGCGAAGTACACCACCATAATGAAAGCTATCATCACGAGCAGCTGAATGTAAGGGTACAGGCTGAGACTTTTCAGCAGATTGGAATCCTCATAATAAAGATGCTGAGTGTTGCCCGGCTCAATGACTATGTGGATGACATTGGGTGTGCCACGCAGTTGATTGAGCTTGTCGTAAAGAAACTCGGCGTTGATTTCGCTTATGTACAGCGGGCGCATAGAGTCCACCGGCTCCGGCAGGCGGAAATTGCGGTGCATTATGATGTTGTCGGCATCATCGGTGAGAAGAACGGGGATGTTGGTGTTGCCTTCGATTATGCCGAGGAGAAAATCGATGTGAGAGCCGTCAATGTCGGAATAACCGATGGTGGCTATTTCTTTGGTGGCATCGGCCCAAATCTGCATTCTGGCACGTTCCTGAGTGGCAAGATCCTTGACAAGAGAGTTGGAATAGTACAGAAACACACTGACCACTGCCAAGGCAATGAGCAGAAAAATCAAGGTGCCGTAACGTCGTATGTCGTAGATGTTCACACGCTAATAACGATAATGCGTTGCCAAAAATTGTGTATATTTGCACTTCGATGAAATATGCTATCAATAAATATGCAGGTGAAATGAGACCGATTGTAATGAGCGTGATGCTTATGCTTGCGAGCGTGAGCGCATACGGGCAGGTAGTGTTTGATGAATGTTTTTCGGATTCCACACTGCGGTTGGATTATGTGTTTGGTGCTGATGCCGAGAGGGTATCGGTGCAGCTTGACAAGCAGGTGAAGATGCCGGGCTGGGCTGGCCGCAGAAATTATCTGACAGAGGTGCCGTATGCCACGACGGGTATGATAAGTGTGATAGATGCTGCCTCGGGAGACACGATATATAGGAATTCGTTTTCATCGCTATTTAAGGAATGGCTTGAAACTGAAGAACGAAATGAGCGCGCGAGGGCATTCCAGAACAGTTTTCTTGTGCCGTTGCCCAAGGCTGAGGCTGTGGTGAGTGTGGAGCTTACGGATGCTCGTTTTCGCCCCATAGCAAGGATGGAGCACCGGTATAAGCCCGGGGATGTGCTTGTGGAGAAACGCGGCGGCAAGAATGTGGAGCACCGGTATCTTCATAAAGGGGGCGATGTGGCCCATGCCATAGATGTTGCTATTCTGCCGGAAGGATATACCGAGGCTGAAAAGGACAGTTTTTATGTGCATGCCCAGACGGCAGCGGATGAAATACTGCGCTATGAGCCATTTAACAAGCATCCTGAAAAATGGAATTTTGTGGCGGTGTGGGTGCCGTCGGAGGATTCGGGTGTGAGCGTACCCCGAATAGGAGAATGGAAAAACACGCCTTTTTCATCACATTTCTCAACATTCTATTCCGACAGGTATCTGACAACCGACCGGCTGCAGGATGTGCATGACGCATTGGCATCAGTGCCTTATGAACATATAATAATTCTTGCCAACACCGAGGAGTATGGCGGGGGTGGGATATACAACAGTTATATGTTGACATCATCGCGCCATTCCACATTCAAGCCGGTGTGCGTGCATGAGTTCGGCCACAGTTTCGGCGGTTTGGGCGACGAGTATTTTTACGAAGGGGATGTGATGGAAGACGCTTATCCGCATGATGTGGAGCCATGGGAGCCGAATATAACCACACTGGTGGATTTTGACAGCAAATGGAAGAAACTATTGCCGGAAGGCACCCCGGTGCCAACACCAAAAGAGGATGCGGACAAATATGCCATAGGCGTGTTTGAAGGGGGAGGGTACAGTGCCAAAGGGGTGTACCGTCCTGCCGATGAATGCCGTATGCGCAACAATACCTATCCGAAATTCTGTGCGGCATGCAGTGCCGCGCTTGAGCGTCTGATAGAGTTCTATACCCGTTAAAGGGCTATTTGTCGAGGTCGGCTATTATGGCTTTTAATTCCTGATCGGTGGCCACGAGCCTGCTGCGACATTCGCGCAGAAGTTCGGTGGCTCTGCGGGTGTAGGCTGTCAGTGAGTCAATGCTGCATCCGTCGCCCTGCATGGAACGGAGAATGGATTCAAGTTCGGTTACTGCCTGAGTGTAGCTAAGATCTTTGACGGGAGTAAACTTTGGGGTATTGGACATAATGCTAGATAGTTACGGATTTGATGGATCCATCGGCAAAGATGGTTTGTATTTCGGTTCCGACATTCAAAGAAGCTACGGATGTGGCGGCTTTGCCGTTGACACGAGTTATGGTGTAACCGCGCTTTAGTGTGGCTACCGGTGACAAAGCATTCAGGAGAGTCTGACGAGAATTGAGACGCTCGTCCTCGCGAGCCAGCCTTGTGTCAATGATGCCGGGCAGGGATGCCTGGGTGATGTCAAGCCGTTCCAGTGCGGGGGTGATGCGCCGTGCACCGGTCTCGGCCAAAGCCATTGTGCAGCGTTGCAGTTGTGAGGCCGCTCTCTGAACAGCCGTTTCCGGGGCTACAGCGAGGAGACTTTCAGCATATGCGAGTCTCTTGTCGGCACCTGATATTATGTCGGTGGCGGCGCGAGCAATGTCATCGGCCAAAGAGCGCAGATGGTCAAGAGCCTCATCGCCACGGGCAATGAGCCATTCAGCAGCCGCAGTAGGGGTCTTTACTCTCATATTGGCCACGTAGTCAAGTACTGTGACATCGCGTTCGTGGCCAATTCCGACTATGACCGGCAGTGGAAACTGAGCGACATTGAGAGCAAGCTCGTAATTGTCAAAAGCCGCGAGGTCGCTTGTGGCACCGCCGCCGCGAATTATAACGACGCAGTCCCATTGGTCCATGTCGGCCGCAATGCTGTCAAGGGCAGCAATGACAGTGGGAGCCGTGCGGTCGCCCTGCAGAACGGCTTCAAACAGGCGCGTGCGGAACCTGAGATGAGAGGAATTGTGAGTGAGCTGATGCATGAAGTCGCCATATCCGGCAGCCCCTTTAGCTGAGATTATGGCTATTCGCCAAGGTACCTGCGGCCATTGGGTGGTGCGATTGAGGTCCAGAACGCCCTCGTTTTTGAGGCGCTCAAGAATTTCACGGCGTCTGCGCTCAGCCTCGCCCAAAGTGAAAGAGGCATCAATGGCCGATATGACAAAAGAGAGTCCGTAGGCGGCATGATTGCTCAGAGTGCCGCGCACAAGAAGTTTCATGCCGGCTGAAAGCCGCTGTCCGGTGGCGGAGAAGAAATCGGCGTGCAGCCGAGCAAAAGTGCCGGCCCAAATGATGCCTCTCAAGCGCGCCACGGTCTGCCCGGTGTCGGCATTCTTCTCTATAAGCTCCATGTAGCAGTGGCCTCCGCTCTGGCGCACATCGCTAAGCTCTGCAACCACCCACACATCGCGCAGCGCCGGTACGTTGAGCTGCCGGGTGATAATGGCGCACAGCCCGGAGAGGGAAAGATGGGAGGTCATTGTCTGGCAAATTTTTTGCCGTTCCACTTATAGAGTATTTCTTTTTTCAGATATGGCTCAACGATGGAATATACATCCTCGCTAAGAAACGAACGTGTATTGTTGGTGAGCGTGAGAGTGAGAGTGGCCGGATTATAGCTGTAGCTGATGAGCAAAAACGGCACCATGGACTCAACAGTGGCGAGCGAACTGCCATCAGTGACCCAGTCCCTGAGGGTGGGTTTGGAGAATACGGATGATGTGAGATCGCGCGCAAAGTCAGACGAATATACGGTCATTTTGCTGTCGGGTGCAGGAGTGGCTATAGTGGTAATTACCGCAACGAGGGTGTCGTTTGCAGCCGGAATCACTGCCATGTTGCAAGTGGAGGCATCGGTCATCTGCACGGCTATCTGCTCGGGAGATACCGCCGTTACGGCAGAAGAGCCATTGAGTTTGTTGGAGGTTTTGGTTGTCAGGCCGCCATTGAAGTAATCGAGCATGTCAAGGCGCGCATTGCGGTCCAACAGGGGAAGCACTGAGCGTGGAGCCTCAACAAAAGCCTGAGAAGCGGTGAGCTGCGCAAAAGCAGAGCCATAACCTATTAATCCGGCGATGACTGCGGTGAGTATGGATTTGTTCATAGCAGATATATTTACGGGCAAAGTTAAAATAAAAATCAAGGTTTGACAAATGCATTTCAGGGTTTCAACCAATAATATGGATATATTGTTGTATCTTTGTGTATATTCGCAATTTTGTGAAACAAACCAAAACAAGATATATGAAAACATTTGAAGAACTTGGTGTGCGCCCTGACCTGCGAAAAGCGATAGAGGAGATGGGTTTTGAAGCACCAATGCCTGTTCAGGAACAGGTGATACCTCACTTGCTTGAGGGTGATGATGATGTGGTGGCTCTGGCGCAGACCGGTACCGGCAAGACGGCAGCATTCGGGTTGCCGCTGTTGCAGAGAATAGATCCGGAAAAGAATGTTCCGCAAGCACTTATTTTGTCTCCAACACGTGAGCTGTGTCTGCAGATAGGGAGCGACCTTGCTGATTTTTCAAAATATATGCCTGATGTAACTGTGCTTCCGGTATATGGCGGGTCGAGCATAGAGAGCCAGATAAGAGCGTTAAAAAAAGGAGTGCAGATAATTGTTGCCACGCCCGGTAGACTGATAGACCTCATAAAGCGAGGGGTGGTGAATCTTGACGATGTGCATACCGTGGTGCTTGATGAGGCGGACGAGATGCTGAACATGGGTTTCCTTGATTCGATAAACGAGATTCTCAGTCATGTGCCCAAGGACAGGAAGACATTGATGTTTTCTGCCACGATGCCTAATGAGATAGCCAAGATAGCCAAAACATACATGCATAATCCGGTAGAGATAGTTATCGGCAACCGAAACGAGGGGGCCGAGAATGTGAAGCATGTGTATTATATGGTGAATGCCCGTGACAAATATTTGGCACTTAAGAGAATAGCGGATGACACGCCCAATATTTACGCCATAATATTCTGCCGCACGCGCCGTGACACGCAGGAGATAGCAGACAAGCTGATAGCCGACGGGTATAACGCGGACGCATTGCATGGAGATTTGTCGCAGCAGCAGCGCGATATTGTGATGAAGAAATTCCGTGACCGTGTGATAAGGATGCTTGTGGCTACGGATGTGGCAGCGCGAGGGCTGGATGTGGACGACCTGACGCATGTGATAAATTACGGATTGCCTGATGACACGGCGGTATATACGCACCGTTCGGGCCGTACCGGCAGGGCCGGAAAGACCGGTGTGTCAATAGCCATAATCCATTCACGTGAAAAAGGCAAGCTACGCGAGATAGAGAAGAAGATAGGCAAAAAGTTTGAGCGCAAAGAGGTGCCCACACCGGAGCATATTATAGAGAAGCAGCTGTATAACCTCGCTGACCGGTTAGAGAAAGTGGAAGTGGATGAGGCTGAAATAGGGAAATATCTGCCCGGAGTAAGCCGCAAGCTCAGCTGGCTGAGTGAGGAAGATTTGCTGAAACGCGTGCTGTCTCTGGAATTCAACCGATTGCTGGAGTATTACAAGGATGCCCCCAAGCTTGACCTGATTGATGAAAAACCGCGCAAGGAGAAGCCGGAACGCGCTCCGCGAAGCGAAAAGGAGAAAGACCGCCGCACTGCCGAAAAGGGTATGGAGCGCGTATATATCAATTTCGGTAAAAATGACGGGTTC
Source organism: Bacteroides sp. CAG:927 (assembly GCA_000431155.1). GTDB lineage: Bacteria > Bacteroidota > Bacteroidia > Bacteroidales > Muribaculaceae > Paramuribaculum. The sequence goes on along the minus strand of HF985660.1, from coordinate 260,267 downwards.
TATGCCGGCAATCTGATAGACATGCTCAACCACACCGTTCCTGGCAAGCGAGTGGATGTGGGGCGTATAGACCTTATGCCCGGGTATTCATTGTTTGATGTGCCTAAAGGTGAGGCACGCCGCGTGGTGGAAGGGCTGCGCGGGTCGGAATGGATGGGCCGTAAGGCTTACAGCGAGATTGCAGATGCGCATAAGGATTATGCCCGAGCAAGCTCACGCAAAAAGAAGGGCTCAAAGAGTGATGCGCCTGAGGATTTTGCCGATGGCGGTGAAACGACTTATGAATATTTTCTTAAGAAATCACGCTCATCATCCAAAGGTAAACGCCGCAAGTGATACCGCTCATACAGATACAAAGAGGGCCGCGCTTCAGCGCG
>HF985660.1:221886-259826 GCA_000431155.1 Bacteroides sp. CAG:927 | reverse complement strand
CAGAGTTTGATGAACTTGAGGGTGTAAACCTTGTTGTCCAAAGTGGCTTTGGCGATGTAAACGCCCTTGACAAGAGTGGTGGCATCAAGCGTAGAGCCGTTGGCGCGAGCAATGGTGCGTCCGCTCATGTCGGTGACTTCTATCAGAGCATCTCCGCTGATTGTGATGATGCCATTGGTAATCTGGAGCGGAGAATTCTTGTCGGCACCAATGGTGGCTATGCCTGAGAGGAGTTCCTGATAGATGAAGAACCAGTGAGTGCGGGTGACAGCACCGAGATTGTAGATTCTGTCTTCTTCAGTGCCGACAGATATTTCCTCAAGCATAGAGGTGACATCTACGGGGTCAAGGTAAGTGCCGGTAGCATCATCGTAAGGATAATCCACAACCTTAGAGATGATGTTGTGGTCGCCATCGCTTGCATAAGAATCGGAAGGTACGCTCCAAATGCTGAGGCAAACTTCAGTGCCGTAAGGTACCTGGATTTCGGCGGGAGTGTCCTCGTTAATTGATGTTCCTTCGTTGTCGGAGAAAGCGGGATAGAGGTCGGTGTCATCGCCTGCGGCATCTACAACTTCAGCAATGAGCCAAACTCTTTCAAGGTTGAAGGTGAGGGCGAGGTCAATGTTGCGCACACCAGCCTGATAGGTATATTCATTGTCGTAGAAGTCATGGTCAATAGTGCCATCGGCTGATTCCTCCTCAAGTTTGTAGAGGTCGTAGATGGTTTCGCCATTGATGTCGGCTTTGGTGAGTTCATAATGCTCATCAGGTATGGCTGTGATGACGAGAGTAGCATTCTTGGGAATGTCGATAGGCTCGGTAACCTCAACGGGTTCCTCATCGTTTACTTTGAGGGTGATTTTGCCATGTTCGCCGGTATAGGAGAATGTGATGGTGTTGATAACCTCATATTCAAGAGAAATCTCGGAGTTACCTTCAACGATGAACGGCAGCTCGTTCAGAGCGTATTTGGTTTCAACACCGTTGGTGACAACTTTAATGCCGTTGACGGTGGCACCTGAGATGCCGGAAAGATCCACGTTAAGAGCCTCAAAGAGGTATGCGGATTCGTTGATGAGACGGTTGTCTTCACCTGTTACAGCGAATGTGCCGATGTTGTCGGAAGGCTGAACGAGTGTGACAGATACGCGCTCGGGGTCGTGAGCAGGACCCGCATCGAAAATCAACTGTATTTTAGGTGTTACCCATTTGCTGGAAGTGTACATGCCTGAATACATGCCTGCTGTAACATCAGAGGCAGAGCCGAGGTTGGCCATTTCCATGTCATCCTTACGTGGACGGAAGAGAGCCACGAGGCCATCCTGGGAAGGATTGCTGAGGCGTGTGGAACGCTTGATTTCGTTGGGAGTAAGGGCTTTGCTCCAAACCTGAGCTTCTTCAAGATAGCCGGCGCAAGTGAAATCAAAAGCATAGAAGCTGGAAGCATCGGGAAGAAGGCCTACGCCATAGGCTTCGTTGCCGTCGCTGTCCTTGCTTGTGTCAAGAGAACCGCACAGTGAACCGTTTTTGTAAAGCGAAATGGTTTTGGCTTCATCGTCAACTACGACAGAAAGGAAGGCCCATTCGTCCAAATCAAGTTTGGTGTCGGTGACGAGGGCGGAGAGTCCGGGCATGTTGGTGGCAGTGCTGTAAACGCGAGTGCGGAGCACGAGCTTGCCATCCTCAACGGCTACTGAGAAAGCACCGTCAGTGCCGGTCATGCCTTCCTGAATGTCGCCCATGATGCGTCCTTTGGGGTCTCTGTTTCTAACAGAAGGATTGGTGACCTTGACCCAAGCGGAATAGGTAAAGCTGCGGGCACGGAGGTCGGTAGTGCCAACTTCGGCGGGCTCGTCGCAAGAACCTGTTACATGGCTACCGAGAACAGATTCGCTGAAGCGGAATGAGTATTGGTGATTGGAAGAACCGTTTTTCTGGTATCCGGGGACATACATAACTGCCTGAGCCATTTCAGCTTCAATGGTCACGTTGTCGGTAACGGTGTGTTTAACTCCGGATTCCACGCTTTCACCGTTAATCTTGATGAAGAGGACAGAATAGCCGGAATTGGCTGCGGCTTCAACGGTGATGGTGGAGCCTTCAAGAACGGTGTCGCCGGAGTTGAGGGCTGTGTCATTTTCGCCTTTTACAGTCAGGGTGCCGTTGGGAACGGAAGCGGGGAAGGTGACGGTGAAAAGCTCAAGGTCGCGAAGCTCAATGGCAAGAGAGGATTCGCCATTGACAGTGAAGATGTAAGAGCCGTCTTCCTGCGGAGCGATAGCCTCGCCGTTGAGAGTAACCTGTTTGAGAGTCTTGGCTTCAGGCCATGCGGTTATGTCAAGGCGAACTTCAGTGCCTTCGGGTACGGAAGCGAGGTCAAGTTCGGTGCCGTTAAGAGCAGTGAGGGTGTATGTAGCCTCGGTTTCGGCTACGGTGAGAGCGTAGGAAGCGTTGGTGAACGCAACCTCAATGGCAGCATCTTCGGTTACCGGGACAGTGGTGCCGGAAGCTATGTATTGGCCGGCGTATTTGAGCATAGTGAGGAAATATCCTTCGGCCGGCTGAGCTGTGATGGTGAGGTTAGAACCTACAGGGAGGTTGTGAGTGCCTGCAGCGAGAGATTCATCGCCGTTCATTACTGTAAGAGTGCCGTTGGCAACTTCGGGTACTGTGATGGCGTAAGTGGGAAGAGTCTGAATTTCACGGCCATCTACAAGTTCGGGAGTCTTTTCGGTGAAAGTGACAAGATTTGTGACACCGCCAGTGTATGAAGCTTTTGCATTTGCTACATGGTAATATACGGCGTTGATGCCTTTGCCTTTTTCTGTGGTTCCTTTGTTGGCGAAAGTGCCCGATTCGGGAACTGTGGGTTCTTCAGTTTCACCGCCTTCGCCTTCAGAAGGTTCGGTAGGTTCAGTGGTCTCGGCAGGGACAACTTCGTTGAAGTCGTACCAAAGGTCGAGTCCGGGTACGGCATCAGCACTATAATAAGCTGTCTGCACTTCGGCATCGGTGAGAGACTTGGTCCAGAACTGCAGTTCATCGCACATGCCGTTCATGGCAAAAGAGCCGGTGTAGATGATGCCGGGATTGTCGGGAAGCAGACGGAGGGGTGCATCAAGAGTGCGTGTCATAATCTTTTCAGCATTCTTGTACACGCGTATTTCCTTTGACGGCAGGTCATACACGAGGGTGAGGTAGAACCATTCATCAAGATTGAGAGTGGTGTTGTCGCCTGTCAGATTGCCTGCGACACTACTGTTGGTGCCGTCACCGCATACGAGTTTCAGAATGCCGCCATTGCCGCGTTTGTTGGTGTTGGAGTAGTCGGCAGGTCTCAGAACAACAAGGCCGATAGAAGGATTGTTGTTGGCATGTTGGCGCTGACCAATCATCAATAGACCGGATCCCATGGTTTTGTTCTGCTGGAACCAATCGTAGAGGTTGAACCATCCGGAATAGGTGAAAGAGGTGGTAAGCTCAACATACTCTTCGCCATCATCGGCGGTGCGGTTGGTGAGCAATGTCTCGGGGATTTCCAGTCGGTCGTCACCTTGCGGCTTGATAAGCGTGGAAGCATAGCCTTGCGTGGCTATGAATTTCAGGGCCTTGTTTTGTGCTAAAGCTATAGCCGGCATCAGCAAGGCCATGAAAATAATAAGTAAAGATTTTTTCATGAAAAAATTGTTTGATGAAATATTTAAGGTTAAAATTCAGGGCTGTGATGAAACATATTTTTTGCAAAAAATACCCTTTTTTTATTAAAGTTTGCCAACAATGGCAAGCGCAGTGGCGAGGAGGTTAACCAATCTTAACAGATGCGCAAATCCGGGCTTAATGGCGTTTTGAAAGCGCATTAAGTCCGGATATGTCGTATTGTAACAATATGGTTATTCAGAGTACCATTTTGAATACATAAGGTAGTTTCCGGCGATTTTTTGGTTTAATTCGCGGCTTTGGGCCGGGTCAACCATTTTGATGAATTTGGCCGGTGCGCCGCCCCAAAGTTCGTTAGGCCCGATCTTGGTGCGTGACAGCACTACAGAACCGGCGGCAACGAGAGCTCCTTCGCCCACTTCGGCATCATCCATTACCACGGCACCCATGCCGATGAGGACAAGATTGTGAATCTTGCAGCCGTGGAGGGTGACATTGTGCCCGACGGACACATCATCGCCGATTTCAATGGTGGATTTCTGGTAGAGAGTGTGCAGTACGGAACCGTCCTGGATGTTGACGCGGTTGCCGATGCGTATGGAGTTGACATCACCGCGAAGCACGGTGTTGAACCAAATGCTGCATTCATCGCCCATCTTGACATCGCCCACAATTGTGGCGTTTTCGGCCAAAAAACAGTCTTTGCCAATTTCAGGTGTGATGCCTCTTAAAGGAATAATCAGTGCCATAGTGGTTTATCTGCTGAGAGGTTGGGTTTTGTTTTTGAGCCATTCCTGCTCGGCCGGTTGCAGAAGCGGCAGGAGACGTTGGCGAACAGTGTCGTGGTAGTTGTTGACCCATTGGATTTCTTCGTCGCTCATAAGCATGGTGTTGAAGAGCTTGAGGTCGAACGGGAAGAGTGTGAGGGTCTCAAATTTGTAGAAATTGCCGAATTCGGTGGTCATTGCGGGCACGGTGAGTACGAGATTTTCGCAACGGATGCCAAAGCGGTCGCTGAGATAAACGCCGGGTTCGTTGGAAGTAATCATGCCGGGCGTGAGGGGAGCGTGGGTGTCGTTGAGGCGGATGCTTTGGGGGCCTTCGTGTACGTTTAGGAAGTGTCCGACACCATGTCCGGTTCCGTGGAGATAGCTCATGCCGTACTTCCATAGGGGCATGCGTGCAAGCGCGTCAAGCTGAGCGCCGCGAGTGCCTTCGGGGTAGATGGAAGTGGCTATTGCAATGTGGCCTTTCATCACGAGAGTGAAGCAGAGACGCTGCTCGTCGGTGGGGGTGCCGAGGGCTATGGTTCGTGTGATGTCGGTTGTGCCGTCAAAATAGCTTGCTCCGGAGTCAACGAGAAGAAGAGAGCCTGCGGTGACTTCGGCATTGGTTTCGGGTGTGGCGGAGTAGTGCACAATGGCTCCGTGGGGGCCGAATCCGGCTATTGTGTCAAAGCTTATGTCAAAGAAAAGATCCTGAGCTTTGCGGTGTTTCAGAAGAATGTCGGCAACATCGATTTCGGTGAGCTTGTGCCCGGCGGCGACGGTCTGCTCAATTTCCATGAAAGAGCGCACGAGGGCTACACCGTCGCGCTCCATGGCGTGGCGTGTGCCCTGAATCTGAGTGTCGTTTTTGACGGCTTTGAGCATGGCAACGGGCGATGTGCCTGTGACGGCGTTTGCACCAAGAGCTGTGAGCCATGCGCCGGCGGTTTGTGTGGAGCTTAGAAGCACTTTGGCATTGTTGTGATGAGCGGTGCTGACCACTGTTGTCATGGCTTCATCGTAGGGCAACGTGGTGACATTGGCCTTGGCGAGGTGTGCCGATACTTCGGGGGTAAGCTTGTCAAGGTCAAGGAACAGGGTGCTTCCTTTGGGGGAGAGGTAGAGATAGGCTGTGAGCACGGGGTTGCTTTCAACATCGCGTGAACGGATGTTGAGAGTCCAAGCCACTTCTGCAAGGTCGCTGATGAGCACGGCATCGGCACCCTGAGAGGCTGCATCGGCCAGAATCTTGCTTATTTTTGAGGCTGGAGATTCACCGGCGTATTTTTCTTCGTGCACAAACACTTTGTCCTTGGGGAGTGCGGGACGGTCGCTCCAAAGAGTGTCGGCGGGATGGAAGTCCACGCGGAGACTGATGCCTGATGCGGCAAGCTGGTTGCGGAGGTCGCGTGTGGCGTTGATGCTGAAGAGCATGCCGTCAATGCCCACAGTGCTGTCGGCCGGCAGATTGCTACGCAGGTAAGCTTCAATGGTGGGAACGGTGGGCTTGCCTTCTTCCATCACATCAATGCAAGTGCCTTTGAGCTGTGCGGCAGACTGGAGCCAGTAGCGTGAGTCGGCCCATACAAAGGCATGCTGCATGGTAACAACGAGAGCACCTGCGCTGCCGGTGAATCCGCTGAGCCAGCGGCGCACCTGCCAGTGGTCGGCGAGATATTCGCTGAGGTGTGGGTCGGTTTGCGGTATGATTGCGGCCTCGACGCCGAGTGAACACATGTAGTCGCGAAGGGCTGCGATGCGGGAGTTGATTTCTTCGGGTTTCATAACATATTTGCTTTATTGGGTTTGCATGCGCTAATATAATAATGTGTATGCGCACGAAGGGATAGCGCAAAGGTAACAAAAAATCTGTGGAAGTGGGATGGCGGTGGTATGAAAATTGCATGTATGCGCTCAATAAGCACCGGAGGGGAGGAGTGGGATAAAAGAAAAGTGAGGTGGAAGGTGAAAAAATTATATGTACAAAAAGGTTGATTATTAGGGGCGTGAGTGGAGAATGGATTAAAACAGGACAAAAATATTGCAAGAAAAAGAGAAAAAGATTTGGTGGAATGAAAGAAATGGCTTAACTTTGCAATCGCTTTTGGGGCTCAGCTACGAGCCTGCCAGCACCACCAGCCTCTTTAGCTCAGTTGGCCAGAGCACGTGATTTGTAATCTCGGGGTCGTTGGTTCGAATCCGACAAGAGGCTCAAAGGCAGCGCAGCGGAGGTTGCGCGAAGCAAAACAAAAAATAATGGTAAAAGGGCGTGTTCCAGAGTGGCCAAATGGGGCAGACTGTAAATCTGCTGGTTTTCACCTTCGGTGGTTCGAATCCATCCGCGCCCACAACAACGATGCGGAAGTAGCTCAGTTGATAGAGCATCAGCCTTCCAAGCTGAGGGTCGCGAGTTTGAGCCTCGTCTTCCGCTCTAATACATACGCCTATGTAGCTCAGGGGTAGAGCACTTCCTTGGTAAGGAAGAGGTCGCGGGTTCAAATCCCGCCATCGGCTCAAAGATTAAACCAATCCTGACAGCCTCGATAGTGCCTTTTTCTATCGTGGCGTCTTGTCTAAAAGCAAATCATTTTAACAGAATAAAAAAATAGCAAAGTTATGGCTAAAGAGAAATTCGAAAGAACCAAACCGCATGTGAACATCGGTACAATCGGTCACGTTGACCACGGTAAGACCACTCTTACCGCTGCCATCACCACCGTTCTCGCCAAGAGAGGCCTTTCAGAGGTTAAGTCATTTGACCAGATCGATAACGCCCCCGAGGAAAAAGAGCGTGGTATCACAATCAACACCGCACACGTAGAATACGAGACTGCAAATCGTCACTACGCACACGTTGACTGCCCTGGACACGCTGACTATGTGAAGAACATGGTAACAGGTGCTGCTCAGATGGACGGTGCAATCATCGTAGTAGCTGCAACCGACGGTCCTATGCCCCAGACCCGTGAGCACATCCTGCTCGCCCGTCAGGTGAACGTGCCCCGTATCGTAGTGTTCCTGAACAAGTGCGACATGGTGGATGACGAAGAGATGTTTGAACTCGTAGAGATGGAAATGCGCGACCTGCTTTCTTCTTACGACTACGATGGCGACAACACTCCTATCATCCGTGGTTCTGCTCTCGGTGCTCTTAACGGTGAACCCCAGTGGGAAGAAAAAGTTATGGAGCTTATGGATGCAGTTGACACTTGGATTCCCCTGCCTCCCCGTGACGTTGATAAACCCTTCCTTATGCCTGTTGAGGACGTGTTCTCAATCACCGGCCGTGGTACAGTTGCTACCGGTCGTATCGAAACCGGCGTAGTGAAAGTTGGTGACGAAGTTCAGATCATGGGTCTCGGTGCAGACATGAAGTCAGTTGTAACCGGCGTTGAAATGTTCCGCAAACTTCTTGATGAAGGTGAAGCCGGTGATAACGTAGGTCTGCTTCTCCGTGGTATCGACAAAAAGGATATCCGTCGTGGTATGGTAATCTGCCATCCGGGTGTTGTTAAACCCCACAGCAAGTTCAAAGCTTCTGTATATATCCTGAAGAAGGAAGAAGGTGGCCGTCACACTCCGTTCCACAACCACTATCGTCCTCAGTTCTACATCCGCACACTTGATGTAACCGGTGAGATCACTCTTCCGGAAGGTGTAGAAATGGTAATGCCCGGTGACCACGTAGAAATCACTGTTGAGCTTATCAACCCCGTAGCATGCGACCAGGGTCTTCGCTTCGCTATCCGTGAAGGCGGCCGCACCGTAGGTTCCGGTCAGATCACTGAAATCCTTGACTAATGGGATTGACAGTTCCCGGCGCTAAGCCGAGATGAAATAACCCCAAACAAGCAGCGTGGCTGGAGCCCGCAAGGTTAAGGCTTCGCTGCTTGTGATACACAGGACTAGCTCAGTTGGTAGAGCACTGGTCTCCAAAACCAGGTGTCGGGAGTTCGAGCCTCTCGTCCTGTGCCAAAAGAAAAATAAATGAAAAAATTGAAACTACTTACGGACATCGAGGAGTCATATAACGAACTCCGATATAAGACTTCTTGGCCCACCGGCACCCAGCTCATAAAGAGTGCCCTGATTGTACTGATTGCTTCCATTATATTGTCAGTTATAATCTGGTGCATGGATGAGATTGTGGACAGCTTGATGCACTTTATTTATAATCTTCCCAATCTGTTTGGTGGCAAGTAAATAATTTGAGTAAGTAACATTGTTTTAGCGGATAATCAATGGAAGCAATTGACAATTCTACCAAGAAAACATCGGGAATGTCTGAAACACTGACATCTCAGAAACCTATGAAAGCTTGGTACGTGCTTCGTGCCATCTCCGGTAAGGAGGCAAAGGTAAAGGAGCTGCTTGAGGGTGCTATGCGTAACACTGACTTGGGCAATTACTTGTTTCAGGTGTTGATACCGACTGAAAAGGTTCTTACCGTGCGCGGCGGCAAAAAGACTGTAAAGGAGAAAAATCTTTACAGCGGATATGTGTTCATAGAATGTCTCCTGACCGGAGAGGTTGAGCACCAGTTGCGCAACACCACCAATGTGATTGACTTCCTGCGCGGGCGTGGCAAAGATGCCAAGCCTGAGTCCTTGCGTCAAAGCGAGGTGCAGCGTATGCTCGGAATGGCCGATGAGATGGCTAACATTACTGAAGACTCCGTGAACGATTATCTCGTGGGCGAGGTTGTGAAAGTGGTGTCAGGTCCTTTCAGCGGTTTTACAGGCGAGATAGAGGAAGTTGACCGCGAGAGAAAGAAGCTGAAGATAAGTGTCAAGATATTTGACCGCAAGACTCCGCTGGAACTGGAGAATTCGCAAGTAGAGCGCGTGTGATGTTTGTGAAGCATCTTCATGCCCAATTGTTACGGATTGAGGTGTGCAGAAGGCTTGGCAAGCGTTATGGCGCACATTCATAACACCAATATCTAAAATTAAGATTAAAAATGGCTAAAGAAATTGCTGGACAAATCAAATTGCAGATTAAGGGTGGAGCAGCAAATCCATCACCGCCAGTAGGTCCCGCGCTGGGTTCTAAGGGCATCAACATCATGGAATTCTGTAAGCAATTCAATGCCCGCACTCAGGACAAGGCTGGAAAGGTGCTTCCGGTAGTAATCACGTACTATACGGACAAGAGCTTTGACTTCGTAGTCAAGACTCCTCCTGTTGCCGTACAGCTTCTCGAGGCAACCAAGCTCAAGAGCGGTTCAGCTCAGCCCAACCGTACCAAGGTTGGAGAGGTTACCTGGGATCAGGTGAAGGCAATAGCAGAAGACAAGATGCCGGATTTGAACTGTTTCACCGTGGAATCAGCTATGCGTATGGTTGCCGGTACAGCCCGCAGCATGGGTATCACCGTCAAAGGCACATTCCCCGCCAATAACTAATAAAACTTCAATTGACAATGGCTAAACTGACAAAAAACCAAAAGCAGGCTACCGAGAAGATTGAAGCTGGGAAAGCCTATACTCTTGAAGAGGCAGCAGCCTTGGTAAAGGAGATAACTTTTACCAAGTTTGACGCATCTCTTGACATTGACGTTCGCCTTGGTGTGGATCCCCGCAAAGCCAACCAGATGGTTCGCGGCGTGGTAACCCTGCCTCACGGAACCGGCAAGCAGGTGAAAGTGCTTGTGCTCTGCAACCCCGATGCTGAAGCAGCTGCAAAGGCAGCCGGAGCAGATTACGTGGGTCTTGACGAATACATCGAGAAGATCAAGGGTGGCTGGACTGATGTTGACATCATAATCACACAGCCTGCTATCATGGGTAAGATCGGTGCTCTCGGTCGTATCCTCGGTCCCCGTGGCCTTATGCCTAACCCCAAGAGCGGTACAGTGACCAACGATGTTGCAAAGGCCGTAGAAGAGGTTAAGAAGGGTAAGATCGACTTCAAGGTTGACAAAAACGGTATCGTTCACAGCTCAATCGGTAAGGTGAGCTTCACCGCCGAACAGATGCGTGACAATGCGCGTGAGTTCATCAACACTCTGATCAAACTCAAGCCTGCAACTGCAAAAGGCACATATATCAAGAGCGTTTATCTTTCAAGCACCATGAGTCCGGGTGTAAAGGTCGACTCCAAGTCTATAGATGAGTAAACCATTAAACTGACCAGAACAATGAGAAAGGAAGATAAAGCACTCGTAATAGAATCACTCGTTGCCACACTTAAAGAGTATCCTAATTTCTACCTTGTAGAAACCGCAGGACTCAACGCCGAGAAGACCAGCGCCCTCCGTGCCGCATGCTTCAAGGCTGATGTGAAGCTCGTGGTAGTGAAGAACACACTTCTTCACAAGGCCCTTGAGCGTCTTGATGGCGACTATACAGAATTGTACACCGCACTTGAAGGTCCTACTTCACTGATGTGCACACCGGTGCCCAATGCACCTGCGAAGCTCATCAAAGATTTCGTGAAGAAAGACGATACCCTTCCCCGCCTTAAGGGAGCATATGTAGAAGAGACCGTTTACCTTGGTGCCGATCAGCTTGACGCACTTGCCAACATCAAGAGCAAGAGCGAGCTTCTGGCCGACCTCGTGGCTCTCCTTCAGTCGCCCGCCAAAAATGTTGTATCCGCACTTACTTCCGGAGGCAGCAAGCTTCATGGCATCCTTGAGACACTATCCAAAAAAGAAGAAGCATAATTACCAGTTAATCAAGTAAACAAAACAAATAAAATAATACTAAAATGGCAGATTTAAAAGCTTTTGCAGAACAATTAGTTAACCTCTCCGTTAAGGAAGTGAACGAACTTGCTCAGATCCTCAAAGACGAGTACGGTATCGAACCCGCCGCTGCTGCTGTAGCAGTTGCCGCCGGTCCCGCCGCAGCCGCTCCCGCTGCTGAAGAAAAGACTTCATTTGATGTAGTCCTGAAATCAGCCGGTGCAAAGAAGCTCGACGTGGTTAAGGTAGTTAAGGCTCAGACCGGTCTTGGCCTTAAGGAAGCTAAAGAAATGGTTGACAATGCACCCAGCGTGCTGAAGGAAGGTCTTCCCAAAGCTGACGCTGAAGGTCTTAAGAAAGAACTCGAAGCAGCAGGCGCTGAAGTCGAACTTAAATAATAACGCCTGTTAAACAGGTATTTAGGTTAAGTGTCACCGAAAGGTAGATACTTAACCTTTTTGTGTTAATATTTAATTTGAGTTCTTTTTAACCTAATATCTTAGATGTCAGCAACATTAGCCAAACCCCGTGTAAATTTTGCGTCGGTTAAGAATCCGCTTCCTTATCCCGACTTTCTGGAGGTTCAGCTGAAGTCGTTTCAGGACTTTCTGCAGTTGGACACTCCGCCCGAAAAGCGTAATAACGAGGGGCTTTATAAAGTTTTTGCCGAGAACTTCCCCATTGCGGACACCCGCAACAACTTCGTGCTTGAGTTTCTCGACTATTATATAGATCCGCCCAAGTACACCATAGAGGAGTGTCTTGAGCGCGGCCTCACATACAGCGTACCCTTAAAGGCAAAGCTGAAGCTGTACTGCACTGATCCGGACCATGAGGATTTTGCTACCGTGATACAGGATGTGTATCTCGGGCCTATTCCTTACATGACCGACAAGGGCACCTTCATAATCAACGGTGCCGAACGAGTAGTAGTGTCGCAGCTTCACCGTTCGCCGGGTGTGTTCTTCGGTCAGAGCACCCATGCCAACGGCACCAAACTCTACAGCGCGAGAATCATCCCGTTCCGTGGCTCGTGGATAGAGTTTGCCACCGACATCAACAATGTGATGTATGCATACATCGACCGTAAAAAGAAATTACCTGTGACCGCACTTCTGCGTGCCATAGGACTGGAATCGGACAAGGACATACTGGATGTGTTCGGTATAGCTGAAGAACTCAAGGTAAATAAAACCAATCTTAAAAAGGCCAAAGGCCGTGTGCTTGCCGCAAGCATATCGCGCACATGGATCGAGGATTTCGTGGATTCCGACACCGGTGAGGTGACTTCCACCGAGCGTAGCCAAGTGGTAGTGGAACGCGAGACCGAGATTACCGACGAGAATATAGATCTGATACTTGAGTCGGGCGTGCAGACCATCATGCTTCACAAGGAGGACGGATCGGCCAACGATTACAAGATTATATTCGAGACCCTGTCAAAGGATACTACAAATTCCGAGTCAGAGGCCATCAATTATATATATCGCCAGCTGCGCAACGCAGAGCCGCCAGATGATGCGAGCGCCCGTGAGGTAATCACCAACCTGTTCTTCTCAGAGAAGCGCTATGATCTTGGTGAAGTGGGCCGTTACCGCATCAACAAGAAGCTCAACCTTGACACCCCGATGGATGTGAAGGTGCTTACCAAGGAGGATATCATCGCCATTATCAAATATCTTATCGAGCTTATCAACTCCAAGACCGATGTGGATGATATTGACCACCTGAGCAACCGCCGCGTGCGCACTGTAGGCGAGCAACTCTACAACCAGTTCAACATAGGTCTGGCCCGTATGTCACGTACCATCCGCGAGCGTATGAACGTGCGTGACAATGAAGTGTTCACCCCCATTGACCTGATCAATGCCAAGACAATATCGTCGGTGATCAACACTTTCTTCGGCACGAACGCACTGTCGCAGTTCATGGACCAGACCAACCCGCTGGCAGAAATCACACACAAGCGCCGTATGAGTGCCCTTGGTCCCGGCGGTCTGACCCGCGAGCGTGCGGGCTTTGAGGTGCGTGACGTTCACTACACCCACTATGGCCGCCTGTGTCCTATCGAGACACCTGAAGGACCTAACATCGGCTTGATATCATCGCTGTGCGTGTATGCCAAAATCAACAATCTCGGCTTTATCGAGACTCCCTATCGTGAGGTTAAGGATGCCAAAGTCAATCTTAACAATGACGAAGTGGTGTATCTTACCGCCGAAATAGAGGAGGGCAAGGTGATAGCGCAGGGCAACGCTCCGCTTAACGAAGACGGATCGTTCCAGCGCACCAAGGTGAAGGCCCGTCTGGACGCCGACTTCCCCATCGTGGCACCCGAGCAGGTGCAGCTTATGGATGTGTCGCCGACGCAGATTGCCTCAATAGCAGCATCGCTTATCCCGTTCCTTGAGCACGATGACGCTAACCGTGCGCTGATGGGATCAAACATGATGCGTCAGGCTGTGCCTCTGCTGCGCAGCGAAAGCCCGATTGTGGGTACCGGTATTGAAGGCCAGCTTATCCGCGATTCCCGCACACAGATTGCCGCTGAAGGTGACGGTGTGGTAGAGTTTGTGGATGCACGTGTGATACGTATCCGCTATGACCGTACCGAGGATGAGGAGTTTGTTGCCTTTGAATCGGCAGTCAAGGAGTATGACATACCCAAATTCCGCCGTACCAACCAGAATACGACCATCGACCTTCGTCCTATATGTGTGAAGGGACAGCGTGTTACCAAAGGTACAATCCTTACCGAAGGTTACTCCACCGAGAACGGTGAGCTTGCCCTTGGCCGCAACCTTAAGGTGGCATTCATGCCCTGGAAGGGTTACAACTATGAGGACGCTATTGTGCTCAACGAGCGTATGGTGCGCGAGGATATACTTACCTCGGTGCATGTGGACGAGTATTCATTGGAGGTGCGCGAAACCAAGCGCGGTATGGAGGAACTTACCTCGGATATACCTAATGTGAGCGAAGATGCCACCAAGGATCTTGACGAGCGCGGTATAATTCGCGTGGGTGCACACGTGGTGCCCGGCGACATAATGATAGGTAAGATCACTCCTAAGGGCGAAAGCGATCCCACTCCTGAAGAGAAGCTGCTTCGTGCCATATTCGGTGACAAGGCAGGTGACGTGAAGGATGCATCGCTCAAGGCTACTCCTTCGCTTAAGGGTGTGGTTATAGGCACAAACCTGTTCAGCCGCGCCAACAAGAGCGTGAAGAAGAGCAAGAGCCTTGCCGCACAGCTTGCCAAACTTGACGAGGATTATGAGGCACGCCTGAGCGAGCTTAAAGATGTGCTCGTAGGCAAGCTCATGACTCTGACCAACGGCAAGACTTCGCAGGGAGTGAAGGATTTCCTCGGCTCCGACATCGTGCCCAAGGGAGCCAAGTTCTCGGCAAGTGTGCTCCGCGACATCAATTATGACACAATCAATCTGAGCAAATGGACAACAGATGCTCACAAGAATGATATGATACGTGCCACCATCGTCAATTATCTGCGCAAGTACAAGGAGATTGACGCTGAGTTGCGCCGTAAGAAATTTGACCTCTCCATAGGCGATGACCTGCCTTCGGGCATCATGCATCTTGCCAAGGTATATGTGGCCAAGAAGCGTAAGATTTCCGTAGGTGACAAGATGGCGGGCCGTCACGGTAACAAGGGTATCGTGAGCCGCATCGTACGCCAGGAGGACATGCCGTTCCTTGCAGACGGTACTCCTGTGGACATAGTGCTTAACCCTCTGGGTGTGCCTTCGCGTATGAACCTCGGTCAGATATTTGAAACAGTGCTCGGATGGGCAGGCCGTGAGCTTGGCGAGAAGTTCGCCACTCCGATTTTTGACGGAGCTACACTTGACGACCTGAACGCATGGACCGACAAGGCCGGACTTCCCCGCTACGGCAGAACCTATCTGTATGACGGCGGCACCGGAGAGCGTTTTGACCAGCCTGCAACCGTGGGTGTGATCTATATGCTTAAGCTCGGTCACATGGTAGAGGACAAGATGCACGCCCGCTCCATCGGCCCGTACTCACTTATCACCCAGCAGCCTCTGGGTGGTAAGGCACAGTTCGGTGGCCAGCGTTTCGGAGAAATGGAAGTGTGGGCGCTGGAGGCATTCGGCGCAGCCCACGTGCTTCAGGAAATCCTTACCATCAAGAGTGATGATGTGACCGGCCGCAGCAAGGCCTACGAAGCGATTGTGAAAGGTGATCCGATGCCACAGCCCGGCATACCTGAATCGCTCAATGTGCTTCTGCACGAGCTTCGCGGTCTGGGTCTGAGTATCACCCTTGAGCAGTAAACCAATATCATTCAAGTCTATTACACAACGTAATTCAACATATGGCTTTAAGAAAAGACAACAAAATAAAAACCGGGTTTTCAAAAATCACTATCGGACTTGCTTCGCCCGAGGAGATTCTTGAAAAGTCGAGCGGTGAGGTGCTGAAGCCCGAAACCATCAACTACCGCACTTACAAGCCCGAGCGCGACGGCCTGTTCTGCGAGCGCATATTCGGTCCTGTCAAGGACTATGAATGCCATTGCGGAAAGTACAAGCGTATCCGCTACAAGGGAATTGTGTGCGACCGTTGCGGTGTGGAAGTGACCGAAAAGAAAGTGCGCCGCGAGCGTATGGGCCACATTAAACTTGTGGTGCCGGTGGCTCACATCTGGTATTTCCGCTCGCTTCCCAACAAAATAGGTTATCTGCTGGGTCTGCCTTCCAAAAAGCTTGATGCTGTTATCTACTACGAGCGTTATGTGGTGATACAGCCGGGCGCAGCCGAGGGTGTGGAGAAACTTGATCTTCTGAGCGAAGAAGAGTATTTCAACATCCTTGATAACCTGCCCAAGGACAATCAGCTTCTTGACGACAGCGACCCCAACAAATTTATCGCCAAGATGGGTGCCGAGGCCATTTACGATCTTCTGGTAGGTCTTGACCTTGATGCCCTTGCTGACAGCTTGCGCGCCCAAGCCGACAAAGACGGTTCACAGCAGCGCAAGACTGAGGCTCTGAAGCGTCTGCAGGTTGTGGAGTCGTTCCGTGCCAGCCGCGGACGCAACAAACCTGAATGGATGGTGCTTCAGGCCGTGCCTGTGATTCCGCCCGAACTGCGTCCTCTTGTGCCTCTGGATGGTGGCCGTTTTGCCACATCGGACCTCAATGACCTGTATCGTCGCGTTATTATCCGCAACAACCGACTGAAGAGACTTATAGAAATCAAGGCACCTGAAGTGATTCTGCGCAATGAAAAGCGTATGCTTCAGGAGGCAGTGGACTCGCTTCTCGACAACTCGCGCAAATCAAGCGCCGTGAAGACCGAAGCCAACCGTCCGCTGAAATCTCTTTCCGACTCTCTTAAAGGTAAGCAAGGCCGTTTCCGTCAGAACCTTCTGGGTAAACGTGTGGACTATTCAGCCCGTTCGGTTATCGTGGTAGGTCCTGAACTTAAAATGCACGAGTGCGGTCTGCCTAAAGATATGGCTGCCGAGCTTTACAAACCGTTCGTTATCCGCAAACTTATAGAGCGCGGCATAGTGAAAACTGTGAAGAGTGCCAAAAAAATAGTGGACCGCAAGGAACCGGTGGTATGGGATATCCTTGAGCATGTGATGAAGGGTCACCCCGTATTGCTCAACCGTGCCCCGACATTGCATCGTCTCGGTATCCAAGCATTCCAGCCCAAGATGATCGAGGGTAAGGCAATTCAGCTGCACCCGCTGGCATGTACGGCGTTCAACGCTGACTTTGACGGTGACCAGATGGCTGTACACTTGCCTCTCGGCAACGAGGCCGTGCTTGAGGCTCAAATGCTGATGCTCGGTGCCCATAATATATTGAACCCCGCCAACGGCGCTCCTATCACCGTGCCTTCGCAGGACATGGTGCTCGGACTGTACTATATCACCAAGCTGCGTGCCGGCGACAAGGGCGAAGGACTCAAGTTCTATGGCCCTGAAGAGGCTGAGATAGCATACAATGAAGGCCGCGTGACCCTTCACGCTCCAGTGAGCGTGGTGGTGGAGGATGTGGATGCCGAGGGCAATCCCATCACCCATCTTGTGGAGAACACTTCAGTGGGTCGTGTGCTGGTGAACCGCTATGTGCCTAAGGAAATCGGGTATGTAAACGAAATTCTCTCAAAGAAATCGTTGCGCACCATCATTTCCAAGGTAATCAAGAAATGCGGTATTCCCCGTTCGGCCCAGTTCCTTGACGACATCAAGAACCTTGGTTATTACATGGCATTCCGCGGAGGTCTGTCATTCAACCTCGGCGATGTGCTTATCCCTGCCGAAAAAGCACAGTATGTGCGCGAAGGTGAGGAGCAGGTACAGGAAGTGATGAACAACTATGCAATGGGCTTCATCACCAATACTGAACGCTACAACCAGATTATCGATATATGGACACATGTGAACGCGCGTTTGGCTGATACGCTGATGAAGCAGATTTCTGCAGACCAGCAGGGCTTCAATCCTGTTTACATGATGCTTGACTCCGGTGCCCGTGGTAGTAAGGACCAGATACGTCAGCTCTCGGGTATGCGCGGTCTTATGGCCAAACCTCAGAAGAGCGGTGCCGAAGGCGGTCAGATCATTGAGAACCCTATTCTGGCAAACTTCAAGGAGGGTCTGTCAGTGCTGGAGTACTTCATTTCCACCCACGGTGCCCGTAAGGGTCTTGCCGATACCGCGCTTAAGACCGCCGATGCAGGTTATCTGACCCGTCGTCTTGTGGATGTGGCCCACGATGTCATTATCCATGAGGAGGACTGCGGTACCCTGCGTGGTCTGGTATGTAAGGAAATCAAGAAGAACGACGAGGTTGTGGTATCGCTCGGCGAGCGCATCCTTGGCCGCGTGTCGGTTCATGACATTATAGACCCCGTGAGCGGTGAAGTAATAGTGGCAGCCGGTGAAGAAATCAATGATGCCGCTGCTGACCGCATAGACAATTCTCCGATAGAATCAGTTGAAATCCGTTCGGTGCTCACTTGTGAATCGAAGAAGGGCGTTTGTGCCAAGTGCTATGGCCGTAACCTTGCCAACAACCGTCTGGTGCAGAAAGGTGAGGCCGTGGGCGTTATCGCAGCCCAGTCAATCGGTGAACCGGGTACCCAGCTTACACTTCGTACATTCCACGTGGGTGGTGTTGCGAGCAACATCGCTGCTGTCAACTCCGTAACATCACGTTACGATGGAGACTTGGAGATAGATGAACTCCGCACAGTGCCCACAGAGGAAATCGGTGCAAACGGACGCCCCGTAGAGGTAGTGATAGGCCGTATGGCCGAGCTCCGCATCATCGATCCCCATACCAAGATGATGCTCACCAACGCTCCGATACCTTACGGTTCAAAACTTTACTTCAACAATGGCGACAGCGTGAAGAAAGGTGACCTGATTTGTGAATGGGATCCGTTCAACGCCGTTATTGTCAGTGAGGTGAAAGGTACCGTAAAATACAATAATCTGGTGGAAGGCGTGACCTACCGTGTGGATGCCGATGAACAGACCGGTCTGCGCGAAATGGTAGTGATAGAGTCGCGTGACCGTGCACTCGTGCCCGAAGCTGCAATCTATGATTCCAACGGCCAGCTGCTGAAAACTTACTCTCTGCCTATGGGCGCACACCTTATGGTGGAAGAGGGTGCTACAGTGAAGGCCGGTGAGATATTTGTGAAGATACCGCGTGCATCTTCAGGCGGTGCCGGCGATATCACCGGTGGTCTGCCCCGTGTTACCGAGCTGTTTGAGGCCCGCAACCCGTCCAATCCCGCAATCGTGGCTGAAATAGACGGTGAAGTGAAATTCGGTAAAATCAAGCGTGGTAACCGCGTTATCAGCATCACCTCCCGCACCGGTGAAAAGAAAGAGTATCTTGTGCCTCTGTCCAAGCAGCTTATGGTACAGGAGAACGATTATGTGCGCGCCGGCACACCTTTGTCGGACGGTGCCATCACCCCTGCCGATATCCTCAACATCATGGGCCCGACGGCCGTGCAGGAGTACATCGTGAACGAGGTTCAGGATGTGTACCGCATGCAGGGTGTGAAAATCAATGACAAACACTTTGAAGTGATTGTGCGCCAGATGATGCGCAAGGTCAACATCCTTGATCCGGGTGATACCCGCTTCCTTGAACAGCAGATTGTGGACAAACGTGCCTTTATGGAGGAAAACGACCGCATCTGGGGCAAGAAAGTGGTGATAGATGCCGGAGACTCGGAAAATGTGCGTGAAGGCCAGATTATCACCGCCCGCAAACTGCGTGACGAGAACTCTGCCCTCAAACGCCGCGACCTGCGTACTATAGCAGTGCGCGATGCACTTCCCGCCACATCAGAGCAGATACTGCAGGGTATCACCCGTGCAGCCCTGCAAACTACAAGCTTCATTTCCGCAGCATCGTTCCAGGAAACCACCAAAGTGCTCAACGAAGCCGCTATCAACGGCAAGACCGACACATTGGAGGGCATGAAGGAAAATGTGATTTGCGGACACCTTATCCCTGCCGGCACCGGCCTGCGCGAATACGAGCGTCTGGTAGTGGGCAGCAAGGATGATATCAATGGAATATTCAATGAAATCAAAGAGGTGGAAGCTGAAGAAGTGAACTAACTTCAATAATATATCCATTCCCAAAACTCCCAATCGGACGGATCGTCGAGAAGACGGGCCGTCCGGTTATTTTTTTAAATTGTGTTAAAGGAGAGCGAATGTCGGGTGAAAATGGTAGCTATAAAGTGAAAGTTGAGTACTTTTACAACGGATATTATTGAAGCAAAGGTGAAAAATACCCCCCCCCATTTATCTAAAATACTTATTATCAGATAATTATGTAATGAAAAAGCTGCGTGAGTAATTGCGTGGCTATATGACTATGCTTTTAACCAAACACTCATGGTCATGGATGGACCTGCTACCGGGGTAACGATATAGATTTTTTTCAAAAGCACTTTATTTTAATCCCTATTATTTATAAATGTGATCTTGATGGATGCGTCGCGATGATGTGTCCATCATTTCTATATACGACCGGTGAGTTAATTGATGTTAAATATAGATAAGGAGTTTGTGCGACATGCTAAAAATTGAAAATATTTATTTCAATTTGCATTGAAGTATAGCGTAAAAATTCAGCTTTACCTGAGATTTATATCACGAGATAGTCAGCAATTAATGGTGAAGGAGCATTAAATCTTCCATTGAAAGCTTGGGTGTTTATACCATATAACATTATAAGAGAGAGAATTATATCATATATTTTAACCAAAATTGAATTGTTTGCATGAAGAACATTTGTTTTCAAATGAGTCGGAAGGCTTGGCTTGCACTCATAGCGGTGCTGTGCATGAGCATGCCGGCTTTGGCGCAAAAAATCACTGTTACCGGTACGGTGCTTGACCCGGAAGGGGAACCACTTATTGGTGCCAGTGTAGTGGCCCAAGGTGCCGAAGGTGTGGGCGTATCCACCAACATTGACGGCTAATTTACACTGAATGTGGATGCGAAAGCCACGCTGGTGTTTTCGTATGTGGGCTACAACACTCTGACAGTGCCCGTTGACGGGCGCACAACCATCAATGTGACAATGACTGAGAATTCAGTAATGCTGGGCGAGGTTGTTGCCATCGGTTATGGATCAATAAAGAAATCAGATGCTACCGGAGCTGTGGCTATGGTGAAGCCCGACGAAGTATCGGCAGGCCTAGCCACTTCAGCACAGGATCTTCTGGTAGGTAAAAGCCCGGGTGTGGTTGTTACCACCAACGGCGGTGACCCTCAGGGCGGTGCTGACATCGTGATACGCGGTGGCGCCTCACTGTCGGCTTCCAACGCGCCTCTGATAGTGATTGACGGTGTGCCTATGGACACCCACGCTATTGACGGTTCGTCTAACCCTCTGTCAATGGTCAATCCTGAAAACATCGAGAGCATGACAATTCTTAAGGACGCATCAGCCACCGCAATCTTCGGTAGCCGTGCATCCAACGGTGTGATCATCATCACTACCAAGAAAGGTAAAGCCGGCAAGCCCGAAGTTACCTTTACAGCCAATATGTATATCGCTACTCCGCGCAAATGGATGCCCATGATGCATGCCGATGAGTACCGCGACTTCATAACCAATCAGTATGGAGTAGGTTCCTCACAGTACAATGCATTGGGCAATGCCCGTACCGACTGGCAAAAAGGCGTGCTGCAGACTTCTGTAAGCTCAGATTACAACCTGAGTGTAGGCGGCAAGTGGAAAGCACTTCCTTATCGCGTGTCTGCAAGCTGGACCGGCAATAACGGTATTATCAAGAAATCGTCGATGGAACGTACCACATTCGGTCTTAACCTGTCGCCGAAATTCTTTGATGACCTGTTGACCGTGAATGCGAACGTGCGCGGTGCTTACATCAAGAATGAGTTCAAGAACGATGACGCTCTTGGCAGCGCCATGGGCTTTAACCCCACACTTCCCGTATATGCAGCCGATGGCAATCCGTTCATGGGCTACACCACTTATGTGGGCACAGATGTGGCAGGTCCTGACGCAGATGGCTCAAAAATCAACACACTTAAGGCTATCAACCCTGTATCGCTCGTAAAAGAGTGGAACAACCGTTCGGAAGTTTGGCAGAGTATCGGTAACCTGCAGTTGGATCTTGCCATTCCTTACTTCCGCGACCTTCATGCCAACCTCAACCTCGGTTATGAAGTGAGCAAGTCAGACGGCAGCAACTATTGGAACAACAATTCGCCTATGGCATGGAAGCTCGGCTCAAGCCGCATGCAGCCCAATGACAAGGGTGAGATGGAACTTAAGACCGGAGTGAAAGACGGTATCGCCACTTACAACCGTTACCATCAGCTGAAGGTTAACACACTGTTGGATTTCTACCTCAACTACCGCAAGGATGTTGATGCCATCCACTCAGGATTTGATGTAACAGCCGGTTATTCATGGCAGAAATTCCGCACTCAGGGCTGGAGCTATGGCCGCAACAATGATGCAGAAGGATTCCAGGCATTCCCGACCAGCAGATCACGCAGCGACTTGGCACTTGTGTCGTTCTTCGGTCGTTTGAACTACACATTCATGGATCGCTATCTGCTCACCGCAACCGTACGTCGTGACGGTACTTCCCGTTTCTCCAAAGACCATCGTTGGGGTACATTCCCTTCAGTGGCACTCGGCTGGAAGATTCTTGATGAATCGTTTATGGAAGGTGCCCGCGGATGGATGAACACTCTTAAGATCCGCGCCGGATACGGTATCACCGGTCAGCAGGATCTGGGTGACGATCTGTTCCCCTATCTGCCCGCCTATACAGTCGGCAACAACGGCGACCCGACACCCAACACCACCTCCTATCCCAACATCATTCCTGACGGAAAAGGTGGCTTTATCAATGTGATCCGTCCTAACGGTTACAATCCCAACATCAAATGGGAAGAAACCCACACATGGAATGCCGGTATCGACTTCGGTTTCCTCAACAACCGCATCATGGGTTCTATCGAGTTCTACAAACGCAAGACCAAAGACCTGCTGACATGGACCACCGTTGCTGCCGGATCGAACCTGACCAACGCAATGAACATGAATATCGGCGACCTTGAGAACATAGGTCTGGAATTCAATGTCACCACCCGTCCTATCGTTACCAATGACTTCACATGGACCTCAGAAGTGAGCGTGGGCTGGAACAAGAACAAGATTACCAAACTTACACAGGGTGACGACCCCGACTTCTTCATCATGGCAGGTCAGGGTATCAGCGCAGGTACCGGCGGTAATGTTCAGGCTCATACCGTTGGCAAACCCGCCTACAGCTTCTATGTTTACCAGCAGGTTTATGACCAGGATGGCAATCCTATCCCCGGCCAGTTTGTGGACCGCAACGGTGACGGCCAGATCAACGAATCGGATAAGTACTATTACCACAGCCGCGATCCGAAAGTGACACTGACATGGAACAACACGTTCAATTACAAGAACTGGGATTTCGGGTTCTCACTCCGTTCCAACATAGGCAACTATGTATATAATGACTTTGAAGCCGGCAACGTGGATATTTCCACCGCCACATCGTCAGTGCCTCTGAGCAACCTGATGAGCGACCGCTTCCTGTTCACCAACATGGGTGACAAAGGTTATCTGAGTGACTATTTCGTTCGCAATGCTTCATTCTTGCGCTGCGACAATATCACACTCGGCTATACATTCCCCAACCTTCTCAACAATGCCCTGCGCCTGCGTTTGTACGGAGCCGTTCAGAATGCTTTCGTGATCACCAAGTACAATGGTCTGGATCCTGAAGTGTTCTCCGGTGTGGACAGCAATGTATATCCCCGTCCTCTCACAGTGTCGTTTGGTGTAGTAGCCCAGTTCTAATCCACAAAATTGAAAACAATGACATTCAAGAAATTTAAATATACAGCAATTGCCTGCGCGGCTCTCGCCATCGGTGCCACCTCGTGTGTGGATGACCTCAATGTGGAGCCTAAAGATCCCAGCACCATGACAACGCTGACGGATGGCAAGGAATATTATCAGTTTTTGGCACAGGTATATGGCGGCCTTGTGCTTAGCGGCGTGGACGGCGGCAGCGATATAACAGTGGACGACCCCGGTGCCGGTGTTTATTCGCGTCAGCTCTGGAACCTTCAGGAGCTTTGCTCTGACGAGGCATTTATCGGCAAGAACTGGAACGATGCCGGTATTGACCAGCTGGATTACTCTACATGGTCAAGCGACAACCACTGGCTTTATGAGTCAATGAGCCGTTTCATATTCCAGATAACAATGTGCAATGAGTTCCTGCGCCAGATAGACAATGCATCTTCTTGTGCGTCTAATCCTCTCAGCGCAGCCGAGATTTCACAGATGAAGGCAGAAGTGAGAGCGGTACGTGCTCTCAGTTATTACCATATCATGGATACTTATGGCCGCGGTCCTTGGGCTACCGAGAACGATGTGGTGGGTACAACACCTCCCACATACACCCGCGCCCAGATGTTCCCTCTGGTAGTTGCCGACCTTCGTGATGCAATAAACAGTATAGCTCCCGCAGCGCAGCAGGTTTACGGCCGCGTGTCACGTGAGGGTGCTATGATGCTTCTCGCAAAACTGTATCTGAATGCCGAAGTCTATACCGACACACCGATGTGGAATGAATGTGCACAGGTTTGCCAGCAGATTACCGCCACCATCAATCAGCTTGCTCCTGAATACAAGTATCTGTTCTGCGCAAGCAACAGCAAGTATGTGGGCAATGGTGAAATTCTGTGGGGCATACCTCAGGACAAGACATACACCCAAACTTACGGCGGTACTACTTATCTGAGCATGGGCGCTTACAATGCCAACATTGATGCAGCCCTGTCGCAGCGTCTCGGCAATCCCGGTACGGGCTGGGGAGGTCCGCGCGTGCGTCCGGAACTTGCCAATGCATTCTCGGCCGGTGACAAGCGTTACCTTATTTACGAGGGTACTTTCACCAACGACCTTAACAATATTGCCGACTGGGCAATTGACGGCAGCGGCTATATGTGTATCAAGTATGTCTATACCACCGAGGATGACTACGATAACACAGCCAATGTCAGCAACAGCACATTCAACAGTGCTGACTTCCCGTTGTTCCGTCTGGCCGATACATTCCTGATGCTTGCAGAATGTCAGCTTCATGGCGTGCAGTGCAACGGTCAGAGCTATCTTGACATGGTGCGCGACCGCGCCGGCATGCCTCACATAGAACTCACCGCCGACAATCTGCTTGCCGAGCGTATGCGTGAGCTTTACTGGGAGGGCCACCGTCGCAGCGACCTTATCCGCTTTGACAAATTTACCGGCAACAGCTACCTTTGGAGCTGGAAGGGCGGATCACAGCAGGGTCAAGCAATTGACAGTTACCGCAACCTGTATTGCGTGCCTACTCAGTATATCTCAACTCTGGGTCAGAATCCCGGCTATTAATCAGCATCTTCTCACACTATATTCAATTAGCTTATCATGAAGAAAAATATATTGATGATGGCACTGGCCTTAGTCGGGCTGTCGTTCTCAAGCTGTGAGAACAACACTGACCCGAAAGTGTCGCTGCCAACCCAAAACCAGAATTTTCTGAATACTCCGGCACTCGCCAACAACACATACGTGTTGAATCAGACCGAAGGCGTGGAGTTTACTTGCTCGCAGCCCGATTTCGGTGGCGTAGCCACCATCCCCACCTATGCGGTGCAGGTGTCGTTGAGCAAGGATTTCAACAGCGTTCCCGCCGAATGGAAATATAACGGAGCAGCCTCTACTCCCCAAAATTTCATTCAGCTTCCGAGCACTTACACCCGCACATCATTCACAGTACCCGCCCGTGAAATAGCTGACGCTATCAACGGCTGCCGTGGCTACAATGACGTGGATCAGCTGTCAGGTGCGGATTACCGCGACTATGAAGGTCCGCTGTATGTGCGCCTGTATGCTTATTTTGCTACTGCCGATGCTGCCACGCAGGAAAAATACGGTGTGTATTCAGCTCCTGTGGAACTTAAGAGCGTGATAGCTTATCCTACCGTTCGCCAGCCCGGATTCATTTATCTGGTAGGCGCACCCGAAGGATGGGCCGGTCCTGATGAGGCAAATGCCGCTCATTATGAAGACTGGAAACTTTATGAAGCAGACGATCAGATTGGTTCCGAGATATATCGTGCAACATTCGATATTGCTGCCGGTCAGTTCCAGTTCCGCTTCTATAAAGCACTCTCCGGTTGGGACGGCGGTGACTCCATGGGTTCTCAGTCGGAAGACAATCCCGTTGACATAGAACTGAAAGACGGAATTTACAACGGCTCACTCTCAGTGCCCGGTAAGGGTAGCTACCAGATTCCCAACTGGGAAGGCGGTATGGTGAGCATGGTAGTGAACGTGAAAGCCAAGACCGTTGAGTTCAAAAAGGTTAATTGATTACTCAAAATTAGACTTAGATAATGAAAAAATATCTCAATATAGCGCTCGCGGCTGTGCTCAGCATGGGATTTGCCGCTTGCTCCGATGACGATCCTTATCTGGGTATTCCTTCGGTTAATCCGCAGGAACCCATTATGCCCGCCGACGGTGTCACTGCTACAGATGCAGTGGCTGCCGGTGGCAGCGTGGACCTCAACGCCGCCGGTGAAAACGGTTCAGTGAAGATGCTTGATGTCACTGAGGTGAAAGATATGCCGGCAAGTTCCAAGTTGGCTATAGTCATGAATGTATCAGTCACCGAGGATATGGCCAATGCTCAGGCTATTGACCTGACAGTGGCTCCTGCCACCGATGGCAATGCAGTGTATTACGCATATGTTTCGGCCAATGAGTGGACCGAATTGTTCCGCACAATGGTGAGCCGCGACCCGGCTCCCAAAAACATGTGGGTGAACTATGTAGCTTATGCCGTGAGCGAGAACCAGCGTGTGCTGTTGGGTGCCGTTGGCGCAGCTCAGGAAGTGGTTGTGACTCCTATTGCTCCCGACCATGTGATAGAAAGCGCATATTATCTGTATTTCTCAGGCAGAGGCTTTGCCGATGTGCAGAAGCTCAGCCAAGAAGGAAATGTTTATGACAATCCCGAGTTCATTGCAGTAATCAATGTAGAGGCCGGACAGGTTCCCTGCTCATTCCAGCTGATACCGGAAAGCACCAAGGCTGCCGGCCAGACATGGGCACAGAATCCATCACGCGTGTTCTACGGTCCTAAGGGACAGGAAAATCTGGTGGCTTCTACACCTGAGGCTAATGCTCCCGAGTTTGCCATTACATCAGCAGGTCGCTACGAACTGCGTGTGGACATGTATGATCTGACCTACAAATTGCAGGTTGCAGCAGAGTATCTGTACGTGCCCGGCGGCGGTAACGGTTGGAGCTTCTCCACAATGCTCGGCACCGACAACTATATCAACTATCAAGGCTTTGCTTATCTTGACGGCCAGTTCAAGTTCACCAACGCTCCCGGTTGGGATGCTCCCGGAAACTACGGTAACGCAGGCGACAACACCACACTCCAAAACGGTTCAAACGACAACTTCAGTGTGGATGGCCCGGCTGATCTGTATTATCTGAATGTGGATCTCGGCAAAATGAGCTATACCAAGACTGCCATAACCAAGATAGCAATCATAGGTGATGTGGCCGGTATAGGTTGGGACCATGGCAAATCTATAGCCATGACTGCCGACGATGCCACCAAACTCACATGGAGCGCAACAGTTAATCTTGAAGAAGGCAAGGAATGGAAGTTTGCCATGAACGGCGGCTGGGATATCAACCTCGGCGGTGTGGCAGGTGAGGACAACATACTGCGTTTTGGCGGCGACAACATCAAGGTTACCGCAGCAGATGCAGGTGCACGCACCATTCACCTTGATTTGAGCACTGTTCCTTACCAGTGGTGGATGGAATAAAATAGAACCGCAAATACTCTATATGTAAAGAGCGCGAGGCGAAAGTCTCGCGCTCTTCTTGTGATGCGGGGAACCGGATTTATGCACCCGCTTAGGGAAATATTGGGTGAAATGGTTGCAGAGGTGGGGATATATGACTAATTTTGTAGCGCGTTTCGGCATCTGCGATGCGCACACTCTCTACCAACGCATAACCATAACCTGAGCATGGATAAAAAAATCATGGATTCCGCCGCTGACAACATACGCGTGCTGTCGGCCTCAATGGTGGAAAAAGCAAAGTCGGGACATCCCGGAGGCGCCATGGGCGGCGCAGATTTCATCAATGTGCTTTATTCGCAATTTTTGGTAACTGACCCAGATGATCCTACATGGATAGCCCGTGACAGATTTTTTCTGGATCCGGGACATATGTCGCCGATGCTTTATTCAGTGCTTGCACTACAGGGACTGTACACAATGGAAGAGTTGCAGCAGTTTCGCCAGTGGGGCAGTGTCACTCCAGGCCATCCGGAGCTTAATCCGAGCCGTGGCATAGAGAACACTTCCGGACCTCTCGGCCAGGGTCATGTAATGGCAGTGGGCGCGGCAATAGCAGAGCGTTTTCTTGTGGCCCGCTTCGGGGACACGCTTGCGCACAAAACATATGCATTCATATCCGATGGCGGCATTCAGGAGGAGATTTCCCAGGGCGCAGGCCGTATAGCAGGTTATCTCGGCCTCAGCAACCTGATAATGTTCTACGACAGCAACAAGGTGCAGCTGTCAACAAATGTGGATGCCGTTGACGACGAGGATGTGGCAGCCAAATACCGCGCATGGCACTGGAATGTGCTGGAGGTGGACGGTACTGATCCTGTGGCTATGGCAAAGGTTCTTGAGGAGGCTATCGCAGAAAAGCATAAACCCACACTGATTATAGGCCATACAATCATGGGCCGCGGTGCCGTGACTGCCGACGGCAAGAATTTTGAGGGGCAGTGCAGCACTCACGGCAATCCTTTGAGCAAGTCAAACGGAGCTGATTTTGCCGCCACAATACGCAATCTCGGCGGTGACCCCGACAATGCGTTCGTGATACGGCCTGAAGTGGCAAAACTTTATGCCGAGCGTCGCGAGGCACTCCGCAAGGAGGTCGCCGAGCGTCATGCTGCTGAAAAGGCCTGGCGCGAAGCCAATCCTGAAAAGGCAGCGTTGCTTGCCATATATCTTGAAGGAAAAGAACCCGCTGTTGATTACAAGGCTATAGTTACCAAGGCTGATTGCGCCACCCGCACGGCATCATCGGCTGTGCTCAGCGAGCTTAGCCGCGTGCTCGGCAATATGATTGTGTCGAGTGCGGATTTGGCCAATTCAGACAAGACTGACGGTTTTCTCAAGCATACTCATGCCTTTACACACGGTGATTTCACCGGGGCGTTTCTGCATGCCGGTGTGAGCGAGCTTACCATGGCAGTGATTATGAACGGCATCGCGGTACACGGCGGTCTCGTAGGTGCGTGCGGCACATTCTTTGTGTTCTCGGACTACATGAAACCGGCTGTGCGCATGGCGGCTCTTATGGAGCTGCCGGTAAAATATGTGTGGAGCCACGATGCATTCCGCGTGGGTGAGGACGGTCCCACTCACGAACCTATAGAGCAGGAGGCGCAAATACGTCTCATGGAGCAGTTCAACAACCTGTCGGGCAAGATGTCAATGCTTGTGCTGCGTCCGGCCGACAGATTTGAAACGGTGGTGTGCTGGCAGATGGCCATGGAGAACACCACTTCTCCCACAGGACTTATTTTCACCCGTCAGGATGTAAAGGATCTGCCCGACAACTCCTATGAAAAGGCTCTGGGATGCCGCAGGGGAGGATACGCGGTGCGTGATGCCGAGAATGCAGATGTGACACTGCTCGGCAATGGCTCAGAGGTGACACTGCTGTGTGAGGTAGCTGTGCTTCTGGAGGCAGAAGGCATCAGAGCACGTGTGGTATCGGTACCTTCAGTAGGCTTGTTTGAACGCCAGAGTGCGGAGTATCGCAGTGAGGTTGTTCCGACCGACATTCCGGTTTACGGTCTCACAGCCGGACTGCCATGCACATTGCGTCCGCTGGTTGGCGTGAACGGTACGGTTTACGGCATGGAGCGTTTCGGAGCTTCGGCACCGTTCCGCGTTCTTGACGAGAAGTTCGGCTATACTCCCGATGCAGTGCTTGCCCGCGTAAAAGCTTTTATAGGCAGATAACAACGGAATAGACAAAATATCAGCTCCCCTCCCACGGCTCAGTGCCAACGGGAGGGGAGCTGTTTGTTAATGGACTATGGAAAAGATTACATTCCGTAGCGGCTCCAGTCAACGAGACGCATGTCGCCTTTTTCCTTGAAGGTGGTGTGGAATGCAAATGCGCCTTCCAGACGGTGACATGTCTGTCCGCCCTGACCGAATGCGAGATATTCGCGGAGAAGGGGACGGTAGGTGGGGTGAGCGCACTTCTCAATGATTTCATGAGCGCGCTGCACGGGGTCAAGGCCACGAAGGTCGGCCACGCCCTGCTCGGTGATGAGAATGTCAACAGAGTGCTCGGAGTGATCCACGTGCGATACCATGGGCACGATGTTGCTTATTATGCCGCCTTTGGTGATGGACGGGCAAGAGAAAATGGAGATGTAACCGTTGCGTGTGAAGTCGCCTGAGCCACCGATACCGTTCATCATGCGTGTGCCGAGAACATGGGTGGAGTTGATGTTGCCGAAAATGTCGGCTTCAAGTGCGGTGTTCATGGCAATAACTCCAAGACGGCGAATTACTTCGGGATTGTTGGAAATCTCAGAGGGACGAAGCACGATTTTGTCGCGGAAGAACTCAAGGTTGCCGAGAACTTCGGATTCGGTTTTGTCGCTGAGTGTGAGCGAGCAGGATGAGCCGAATTTGCATTTGCCAAGCTTCATAAGCTCGATTACGGCATCCTGCATCACCTCGGTGTACATTTCAAATGGAGGAATCTCCTTGGCATCGCCCAGACCGAAGAGCACTGCGTTGGCCACATTGCCCACACCTGACTGAATGGGAAGGAATGTCTTGGGTATGCGTCCGGCACGTATTTCCGCGAGCAGGAAATTGCACACATTAGCACCGATCTGCAGGGTTGTGTCATCAAGTTCGGTGAAGCCCTTGATACCATCGTAGTAATCGCTGTGTACCACGCCTACAATCTTGGCGGGGTCAATTTTAACGGTGGGACAGCCAATGCGGTCAGAGGGCTTGAAAATGGGTATTTCGCGACGGTTAGGGGGGTCGAGAGGAAGATAAATGTCGTGGAGACCGTACATGTTGCGCGGGAGCTTGGAGTTAAGCTCAAGGATGACATGTTTGGCAAATTTAACCCAAGTGGGCACGTTGCCTACGCCGGTTCCGAGCACGACTTCGCCATCGTCCATCACTTCGGCAACCTCAAGAATGGCGTAGTCAAGATTGCCATAGAATCCGTAGCGGAATTTTTGAGCAAGTTCGCTCAGATGAAGGTCAAAATAGTGCGCATCGTGGCTGTTGATACGCTTGCGGAGGTCGGGGGTGTTCTGATAGGGGGTGCGCCGGTTGATGGCGTTGGCACGCGAAAGGGCACCATCGGCCCACTGGTTGGTGGAAGCACCGGTGAAAATATTGATTTTGAATGGGCGTCCTGCCTCATGCTCTTTCACAGCTTTGGCTGCAATGGCTTCGGGCACTACTTTAGGAGAACCTGATGCGGTGAATCCGGAAAAACCACAACTGTCGTCGTTTTTAATCATAGCGGCGGCTTCAGCGGCTGTAAGGATGGGAAATGCCATATTTGCTACAAATGATTATGTGATTAATTGGAATTAGTTTTAGAGGTATAGTCAGAAAGAACGTGGAGCGAGCACTTCGGCATCGATGATTGCCTGTCGCCAGCGGCGATAATGCTCTGAAATTTCGGGCGATTCGGGAGCCACGGCATCCGGAATGGATGGCACGGCCGGAACGGGTGGAGTTTCCACAGGAGCAGGCTTGATCTGAATGATGCTGCCACCTTCGTCCTCAGGACTCATGATGACCGGAACAGACGGCTCATGAGTGCGGGCAACGGGCGGGGGCGCGGCAGGCGCAGAATAGCGGCGCACAGGCTCGTAGCGGTATCTGCGCTTACGCTTGTACGCTTTCCATTTCTTTTCACCCCATGCGGCTCCGGCTGTAATAAGTATGGTTACAACCAAACCAAGGATTTGCTCCATAGTGCACGTTTTTGTATTTTTGTGCAAAAATAAAAATTTTATTTTGATTGACCACCCTTAAATATTATAAATAGAGAAATTTATGGCGTTAAACACAAATATATCCAACAAAAGAGTGTATATAGAAACTTACGGCTGCCAGATGAATGTGGCGGATTCGGAAGTTGTGGCCGCAATAATGGAGATGGCCGGTTATTCGACAGTGGATGAGCTGGATAGCGCGGATGCGGTGCTTTTGAACACATGCTCCATCCGCGACAACGCCGAGCAAAAGGTGCTCGGGCGTCTCCAGGCCCTCAACGCAGTGAGAAGAAAGCGCGGTAAAGAGAAAGGTTTGATAATAGGGGTGATAGGGTGCATGGCCGAACGTGTGAAGCAAGACCTCATTGCCAAACATGGCGTGGATCTGGTAGCCGGTCCTGACAGCTATATGTCGCTGCCTGAACTGTTTGCCTCGGTAGAAGCCGGCGAAAAAGCCATAAATGTGGAACTGAGCACTACCGAAACATATCGCGATGTGCTGCCTGTGCGCATAGGAGGAAATGTGGTGAGCGGATTTGTGAGCATAATGCGCGGATGCAACAATTTCTGTTCCTATTGCATCGTGCCTTATACCCGCGGGCGTGAGCGCAGCCGCGAACTGCACAGTATTCTCGCCGAGGTAGCCGATCTGCGTGCCAGAGGCTATAAAGAGGTGACTCTGCTGGGACAGAATGTCAACAGCTACCGTTATGTGGATGAGCAGGGCAATGTGACAGATTTTGCATCATTGCTTGCGGCGGTTGCGGATGCGGCTCCTGACATGAGGGTGCGGTTCACTACTTCTCACCCCAAGGATATGGCCGACAGCGTGCTCGAAGTGATGGCAT
The DNA here is from genome assembly GCA_000431155.1 of Bacteroides sp. CAG:927. Lineage (GTDB taxonomy): Bacteria > Bacteroidota > Bacteroidia > Bacteroidales > Muribaculaceae > Paramuribaculum. The sequence continues at coordinate 227,143 of HF985660.1, read as the reverse complement.
CGCGGGCCAATATCTGCCGTCATATACATCTGCCGGTGCAGAGCGGGAGCAACAGTGTGCTCAAGGCCATGAATCGTCATTATACCCGTGAATGGTATCTGGAAAGGGTGGCCGCGATTCGTCGCATAGTGCCTGACTGCGCCATAAGCACGGACCTGTTTACGGGTTTTCACGGGGAAACGGAGGAAGATTTTCAGGAGACACTGAGCCTGATGCGCGAAGTGGGATTTGACGCGGCGTTCATGTTTAAATATTCGGAGCGTCCGGGCACTCTTGCATCAAAGATGATGCCGGACAATGTGAGCGAGGAAGTGAAAATAGATCGCCTGAACAGGATGATAGCCGTGCAAAATGAGCTTAGTGCCGAGGCCAACAAGCGTCAGATAGGGTGTGAAGCAGAGGTGCTGGTGGAAGGTGTGTCAAAACGCTCCAAGGAGGAGATGATGGGACGCACAAGCCAGAACCGCAGTGTGGTGTTTGCCCGCGAAGGCGCAAAGGTGGGAGACATAGTGCGCGTGCGCATCACCGATGCTTCCAGTGCCACTCTGCGTGGGGTGCGCATATGATTTATTCTTCGGGTTTGGGCGCGATTTTTATCAGCTCCAGACGAGTGGCAGTGCGCTTGACAATAGTGAACTGAAGCTGGTCAATGTCAATTACTTCGCCTTGTGTGGGTATGGCTCCGCATGAATGCAGGATGTATCCGGCAAGGGTTTGGTAGTCGTCGCTTTCGGGAATGTCAATGTGGTAGTTCTCGCGCAATGACTCAATTTCGATTCGTCCGGAACATTCATAAATGCCGGGCTCCACTTCACGTGCGAATATTCCTGCGGAGTCATGCTCATCGCGGATGTCGCCGAAAATTTCTTCTACAAGGTCTTCAAGTGTGACGAGTCCGGCAGTGCCTCCGAATTCATCCACTATTATGGCCAGAGACCTTTTTTCGTTGAGGAGCCGTTGCATGAGTTTCTTTGCAAGGAGTGACTCGGGGGCATATACCACTTCCTTAAGGTGCTCTTTCCAGTCCGATTCGGGATTGAACAGTTCGCTGACATGTATATATCCGAGCACAGTGTCAATGTCGTTGTCATACACCACTATTTTGCTTCTCCCGGATTTGGTGAAAAGTTGGGAAAGCTCTTCGCGTGTGGTGGTGTTGATGTTGACCGACACAATCTCGTTGCGCGGAAGCATGCAGTCGCGCACATGTGTGCTTGAGAAGTCAAGTGCGTTGTGAAATATTTTTACCTCGTTTTCCACCGGTCCTTTTTCAGGGTTGACCTCGTCAATGGTTTTTTCAAGATATTGATTGAGGTCACCAACCGAGAGTGTTCCCATTCGTGAAACAGCTGTTTTGATGCCGCACATCTTCATGAGCACTTTGGAAAGCCACGTGGTGAATATGGCTATGGGGTAGAGGATAATGTAGAAAAACATTACCGGCAGAGCAAAGAGCTTGAGCGAGAGATTGGGGTTGATGCGGAATATGCTTTTTGGAAAAAATTCTCCTGTTATAAGGATTATGCCGGTGGATATAAGCGTGGATATGAGCAGGAGCAGAGCCTGATTGAGATGGTACTGCTCAAGCCAATGTTTCTCAATAAGCTCAGCTGCCCCCATACCGTAGATGACGAGCATGATGTTGTTGCCGACAAGAATGGTGGAGATGAAAAGATCGGAGTCGGAGAAAAACTTCTGCACGAAATGGTTGATCAATCCTCCGCGCTTGCTGTCAAGTTCCATCCGCACACGGTCGGCGGTGATGTATGCTATTTCGGTGCCGGAGAACAAGGCTGAGAACATCAGCGAAATAACGGCAAGTATAATCCAAGTGGTAAGGGTCATGATGATTGATGTTTTTTAGGTCTTCGGGCCGGCCGTTTTGGTTTGGACGGTTCCGAATCTTTAATCGGGGTGAGTTTGTGGGTAGGGTCAAGTTTCTTGACTCTGACCGGCTGAGTGTTGCGGGCCGGCATCGGAGGAGCGGAGTTGGTGGTTTTGGCCGGTTGCACATCCTTTTCCTGTGTGGATGCGGGAGAAATGCGCTTCTGCTGCGAGGCCCTCGGGAGCGTGGGGCGCAATCCGGGTCGTCCCTGCACTGTCGGGGTGGCTGATAGAGGCACTCCGAGCGAGTCGGTGGGGCCTTGCTGCTGTCGGGCAGTGTCGGCAGATGTTTCCTTGTCCTGCTCCACGGGGAATATGCCGGATACATTGACAACATGGTATTGTGTCATTTTGTCATTTGAAACAAATCCATAGCCTTCAATGATGCGGTCGGCGCGCTCAATGTGGATGAAAGAGTCGGAGTATATTTTCTGGTTCTTTTGGTCCCAGAACAACTGCTGGGTGAGGAATTTCTCGTTTGACATGTTGGTTATGTCAACGTATCCGTCGAGTCTCCAGAGCTGTTTTTCCTTGAAATATGTGGCCGAATCGCAATCAACGGTGGCATCAATACGGAAAAAGTTGTCATATTTCTCAAGGTGCATTCCTTTAGGGAAAGTCCACCGTGGCTCGGAAGCCTGATCAAACATGAGCCACAGCGGAGTGTCGATACGGTAGCGCGTGATGCCGGAATCGGAAATCAGGGTGCTGACCTGTGTGGAGGTCATTGTGGCGAAATTCTCGGGGTCAAATGTGCCGGCAACAGTCTCGGTAGGTTTGTTGCTGCAGGAATGTAGCACTCCTATCCCAACACTTACGATGGCAAGGGCCGGGAGTAGATGTAATGACCAGATGGCTGAGAGCAGCCTGTTACTTGATCTTGTTCTGGAAGAACCAAAGTTCATTGAAGTTCACACCTAATTTCACGCTGAAATAATTCTCTTTAAGCATGGGGTTGGGGGAAGCCTGACGATGTTTCCACTCAAAACCAATGTTTATTATGGTTTTGGAGCTGAGGGTAGGAAGACCGAAACCGACAGTGAGACCATATTCGTTCACTTTGTTGGCACCAACCATCATGTAATCACGGCCATAAAATCCGCCAATGCGTGTGGTGAGACGGCCAAGGTAGTTGCCTCGGGGATTATGGGTGTATTGCGCACCGAAAGCGGCTTTCCAGCGGTCGGCGAATTTGGTGGTTTCAAAAGCGGGGAGCTTGAGCATGCTGACTTTGCTCCATGGCTGGTAGGTGAAGTCGGCTTCCACCAAGAGCCGTTTGCGCCAAGAGTAGCTTAGGCCGCCGCCCCATGTTTCAGGAAGATAGGCATTGCCGTTAAGCTTCTCGCGGGCGAGAGTGTCGGGAACCTCGTCGGCCTGCATGTCGTATTTCACAACCCAAGCATGGCCCAGCAGGGATTTCTTGGGCGAGTACACGAGACCGAGACCGACAGTGTGGTCGGAGCCGAAAGTGCGGTGGTACTGGAGACCGAACTGCAGGTGATAGTCACGAACTTCGGTTACATGCTCAAACAAGGAAGAAGAACCGTTGTCGGTGGCCACGTACACATCATTGACCACGTTGCCGAACATGTAGGAGATGTTTGCACCCACGTTGAGTCCGTCAATGATTCTTGCTCCGAACCCGAGATAGAGTTGGTTGAGACCGCCTGATCCCTGACGGGTGTTGAGACCGTTTTTGATTTCGGATCCGAAAGAGTAGCCTACGGATGAGTAGGGGAGAAGACCGAGGCTTGCTCCGAATCTATGGCCGATAGGCACCTGAAGTGTCATATAGTCAAGACCGCCACCATATCGCTGCTCTTTGACCTGTGGCTGTATGCCGGTGTCGGTGCTTTTGATAGAGGTGAAATCCACACCCATGTCAAAAAGGAATGTGAGAGAGTCAATTGCGGCATAAGAGGCCGGGTTCATCACATTGATTTGCCTGCCGGAATTCATGGCATATCCCACTCCACCCATTTGGCTTTGAGCCGATGTGGCGTTGTCGTTGAGAAGACCGTATCCGAATTTGGAGTACGGGCTTGAAATCTGGGCAGATGCACTAAAGACGCATGCAGCCAGTGCACATACGGCAATAAGTTTATTTATCTTCATTGTATAATAGTATTCTGTTGAGTCCTTTGCTGACAAGATTGGGATCTACATGCACATCAAAATCACAGAGCTTGCTAAGCTCTCCGGCCCATCCGCCGGTCATTACCACCTGAGTGGCGGGATCCATGCGGTGGCGGTAGTAGGAGATGGCACCCACTATGCCGTAAACGGCACCGAGAATCATGGCGCTGGGGGTGTCGTTGCCCATGAAGCGGGTACAACGCAATTCGCGAGGCACTTCCACTCTGGGGAGTCGCGCCGTGTACCGGTGTAGCGCTTCCAGACGCATGCGCATGCCGGGAGCAATGTTGCCGCCAAGGAAATGGCCGTCAGCACTTACGGCATCGTAAGTCACTGCAGTGCCGGCATCCACCACCAGCAGCGGTACACCGGGCAACGTGGCCCAAGCTCCCACAGCAGCGGCAATCCTGTCGGTGCCGAGAGTGTGTGGCGTGGCATAGTCAATGACTATGGGCAATGGCGTGGTGTGGTCAAGCCGGCACACCTTGGGCACCAAGTGGCGTATGCCCTGAAGCAGTTCGGTGCCCTTGCTCGCAACGGAGCAGTAGATGGCACTGCCAAGCGTATCGTGCTGGCGCACGAAACGCTCCACCTGATCCACTTCCAGATGGGGTTCTATGCGCATGGCCACAGCCCTGTCTCCGTCCCAGAGCGCTAATTTAGCGGCCGTGTTACCTTGGTCAATGGTGAGATTCAATGACATTTGGGCGCAAATTTACTAAATACATTGCAATTATCGCTCACCGTGAATAAAAAATATTACAGACAGAACCTTAGGGGCGGTGAGGTGTTTTATAAATACATATAACAAAGAAACTCTCTTAAAAAATATTACAACTATGACTGCAACAACCAAATCAATTCGCGGCACACGTACCGAAGCCAATCTGGTGAAAGCTTATATGAGCGAATCGGCCGCTTATTCCCGTTATACCTACTATTCACAGCAGGCAACCAAGGAATCATATTTTCCTATAGCACGTATATTTGCTGAAACAGCGGCTAATGAGCTGCATCACGGTAAAATCTTCTTCAAATATCTGGAAGGAGGCAAGGTGGATGTGAACCTTAATGTGGATGCAGGTGTAATCGGAACCACACTTGACAATCTTGCCACCGCTGCTGCCGAAGAACACAGCGAGGGCGTTGAACAATATGCCGAAGCCGCCAAGGTGGCTGAAGAGGAAGGTTTTGCAGACATCGCAGCACATTTCCGCTCCATAGCCAAAGTGGAAGA
>HF985660.1:211163-221815 GCA_000431155.1 Bacteroides sp. CAG:927 | reverse complement strand
CAAGAACGGCACAGTATGGAAGCGTGACAAACCTATCCGTTGGCAGTGTCTCGTGTGCGGTTTTGTATTCGTGGGTACCGAACCCCCGTTGACTTGCCCCGCATGCAACCATCCGCGTGAGCATTACATGGCTTTGGATGAGGACAACGATTGACATTCTTATTTCAATTCTTGATAAATCCCTTTCAGGCTTCGCCGTACTCGGCGGAGCCTGATTGCGTTTGTGTATTCCACTCATTATAGTTATCTTTGCGGTGATTTAGCCATAGGCGGTCATATTTGTTCATCACTTTATAAACGACTGATTATTATGCGCATGAACGGTTTTTTGCATATGGATAGTGTCAGAGTGGTAATTTTTGCAGTATGCTTGGGTATAGGATTGCCTTTGTGGTCACAAACCCAAATCAATTATAGCCTTACGCGATGCGGCAATCCGTCGCATACGCTTTTTTCTGTTCCTCCGGTGACTTCGGAGCTGGCTGAAGAAGAGACCAAGACATTGCTTATAGACAGAGAAGATTTTGATTCGATACTGACTGTGGCAGCGCATATGCGCAAGCCGATGCCCAAGGGATATTTTGCCCCTCCGGTGTTCACTTCTATAGCTTATCTTGACACCCTCAGCCTGCGTCCCGTGAAGCGCGCCCCCGAGTTTGCCGGGGCCTTCACATGGATAGACGAGGCGCAGTGGCACAGCAATATGATGCGCCACACCAAGCAATATTACATGGTGGCATATCCCGAACAAGTGAGGTTTAATGTGCGCACCTTGCCTGTGCCACCCAAAAACTTCCGTGCGTTTGTGGACCCCGTAACCACCATGATTGTGCTTGAGGAGGAAAATATGCAGACGGAGAAGAATCCCGACGGGTTAAACGTGAATATAGCTCCGAAACACTGGATAACTGATTTTACGGCTTCGCTGCAGTTTTCACAGGCGTACATATCTCCAAACTGGTATCAGGGAGGTACCCGCAACCTGAATATGATAGCCCAGGCAATATACAATGTAAAGCTCAATCAGAAACTGCATCCGAAACTTATGTTTGAGGCCACAGTGCAATACAAATTAGGTATGAACAGTGCCCCCGATGATACTGTACGTTCCTACAACATCAGTGAGGATTTGTTTCAGGCCAATGCCAAATTCGGTCTGAAGGCTCTCAAACGGTGGTACTATTCATCGACTTTGGCCTTCAAGACCCAGCTGTTTAACAGCTATCCGAGCAATTCGCGCACGATGCGTGCCGCATTCATGTCGCCCGGAGAGTTGAATGTGGGTGTCGGTATGACTTATCACTATGAGAATCCCAAAAAGACTGTGGCACTCAACGTGTCGCTGTCGCCATTGTCATGGAACCTGCGCACCTGTATCAACAGGAAACTTGACCCTGTGTCAATGAGCATCGACAACGGGCACAGATCGATAAATGAGTTCGGTAGCAATGCGGAAGTCACGTTCAGCTGGAAGATAGCCTACAACATACATTATTATACCCGGTTGTTCTCATTTACCGACTACGAGTATATCCAAGCTGACTGGGAGCATACGTTGTCGTTTGACATAACACGCTTTTTGTCAACGCAGATATATTGTCACATGCGTTATGATTCCAACACGCCACCATGTGACGATTCAAACTGGAAGAAATTTCAGCTCAAAGAGATATTTTCACTCGGATTTAATTACAAGTTCTCATCCATATGAGTCTGAGGCAACTGATGGTGGCGATGGTGTGTGCGTTGCTTTTGCCGGCTGCGGCACGCAACCATGCGCCAGAATTGCCGTCAGTAGCCGAAACAGATTCATGCTACAGTTATGAGGAGGTGTGCATGCGCATGATGCACAGGCCGCTGCATCCGGTAGAAGGGATATGGCAGCTCACATCCAACGGAGCATGTGTGGCGATAGAGCGTTACGATTCCGGTGCCCCACGTTCCATAACCGATGAGGTGGTGTACAGGATGGTGCTGATAGAATCACCCGACCGGGCGGCACGCAACGGCAGTGTCATAGGTTATCTGCAGCCGAGCGCAAAAGCCAATGTGTATAATGCCCGTATATATACTTCAATAGTGAACGGGAGAATATGCAATCCCCACGGATTTATGATGCAGGTGGAGGAAAAGTCCACGGATACCGGCATGGTGAGCAGTCTCGTGCTTATACAGGATAGCCCGCGATTTCAATTCAATGTGTGGAAACTGTTGCCGTATCTCTACCGAAGGGTGCTGAGGCGCAATGCCCCGCGCGCCGAAGTGGACGGGTGTGTGAGAGTGTTTCCCGAACCGGCCAAGCCGCGATTTCCCCGTTATTTATAAGCTATGGCACGAATCCTTGTAGTATTGACTGTTATTGCGGCTCTGGTGTGTGGGGGCGATGCTTGGGCGCGTCGCACGACTCGCAGCAAGCTCAAAACGCCCGAGGTGCAATCGCTCCCCGGTGCCGAGATACCTGTAAGGACTGGGATGATAACGGTGCAGGGGTATGACAAACCGTTGCGCTCGCGTTATGAAACAATGTTTGTGACAAACCATACCGACAGCACAGTGACCGCAGTGCGGATGCGGTTGCAGTATATATCAATGGACGGAGACACCATTCATGAGGCCGTGCGTGTGGTCAAGTGTCAGATGCCTCCCAAAGCGACCCGAAGAATCACATTGTCCTCGTGGGACAAGCAGCTTACATTGTATTATCATCTGACGGCCAAACCGTCGCGACTTAAAGGCACGCCATACAAAATCAACATAGTGCCGCAGGAAATGTCAATTACAACTACACCTACACCTTAATAATATATATGGCAACGATAGCAGCACATAATGATGCGGAACGGCTCAACGAGCTTGCCTCGGGAAGCATAGGCCGCCTGTTGTGGCACTACAGCATTCCGGCTGTGGTGGGTATGCTTGTGATGTCGCTATATAATGTGATTGACCGCATATTCATAGGTCAGGGTGTGGGTCCTGAGGCAATTGCCGGGCTCACCATCACATTCCCTGTCATGAACCTGTCGGCGGCACTCGGCGTGCTGATAGGAGCCGGCTCATCGGCCCGCGTGTCCATAATGCTCGGAGCCTCAAACCACAAGGGAGCACTGATGGTGCTGGGAAACTCGCTTACGCTCATAGTACTGATAGCAGCCGTTTACATATCCTGCTTTGCTTTGTTTCTTGACGAGATACTTTTGGCTTTTGGCGCCAATGAAGTTACGCTTCCGTATGCGCGTGATTTTATGATGTATATACTGCCCGGCATGTTCATAATGAACATATCGTTCAGCTTCAACAATATAATGCGAGCTTCGGGCTATCCCCTCCGCGCAATGGTGACAATGTTTATAGGAGCGGGCTTCAACATAATTTTTGCGCCACTGTTTATTTTCGGCTTGGGATGGGGCATCAAGGGTGCGGCTATAGCCACTGATATAGCAATGACCATATCGGCAGTGTTTGTCATGGCACATTTCATGCGCCCCGGAAGCATATTGCATTTCACTAAAGGAACTTTCAGACTGCACGGAAGCATAGTGTGGGGCATAATAACCATAGGTGCGGCCCCATCGCTGGTGAATTTTGCAGCATCGGTAATCAACGCCATTATCAATCACTCGCTATTGCGTTATGGAGGCGAGCTTGCTACCGAAGCCATAGCAGCGGCAGGCATACTTACCACCTATACATCGCTTCTTGTGATGGTGATAGTGGGGATGTGTCAGGGTATGCAACCCATTGTGGGATACAATTACGGGGCCGGGCTTATGCACCGCCTAAAGCGGGCTTACTGGCTTACATGCTTATGGGCAACGGTGATTTGCTCGCTCGGTGCAGCGTTTGCAATGGTGTGTCCGCAATACATAGCACGAGCTTTTTCGCCTGATGCACGCCTCATAGAGGTTACATCCAACACACTCATTATAGCTACTCAGGCATTTTGGGTGGTGGGATTTCAGGTCGTGTCAACCAATTTCATGCAGTCGCTTGGCAAAGCCACCTTATCAATAGTACTGAGTCTCAGCCGTCAGGTCATATTTCTTATACCGTTGCTCCTGCTGTTGCCACCGCATTTCGGGCTTGACGGAATATGGATGGCTTTTCCGAGCAGTGACCTGTTGGCGGCTTTGATTACCGGATCAATCATGGTATGGGAAATGCACCAGATTTCTAAAATGACAAAAAAAACAATCTGAGGTGAAATTATTTGCATATATTTGCGTCTAAATAAAATGAAAGCTGATATAAGCCAATACTTAAATTCAGATCACATACTTAACTAACTATTTACAATATGAAGAAAATGTTTAGAGCAATTGCGTCACTTTTCTTGTTTGGCGCTATGCTCATCCCCGCTTTGGCGCAGGCACAGATGCCCGCAATCGGCGTGGATCAGGATGTGAGGATAGGTAAACTGCCTAATGGCCTCACTTACTACATTCGTCACAACGACTACCCCAAAGGACAGGCTGATTTCTATATTGCACAGCGTGTCGGCTCCATCAATGAGGAGGATCATCAGCGCGGATTGGCTCACTTCCTTGAGCATATGTGCTTCAACGGATCCACGCATTTCCCCGGCAACAGCCTCATCAAGTATCTGGAATCAGTAGGTGTTAAATTCGGACAGAACCTCAACGCCTATACCGCAGTGGACCAGACCGTGTACAACATCAACAATGTGCCTGTGGCCCGTGAAGGTGTTCAGGACAGCTGTCTGCTCGTGCTCCATGACTGGGCCAACGACCTTCTGCTTCTGCCTGAGGAGATAGATGCCGAACGCAAGGTTATTCATGAGGAATGGCGCAGCCGCATGGTTGGCCAGACCCGTATAATCGAGAACCTTCTCCCGGTGATCTATCCCGGTGACCGCTACGGCTATCGTTTCCCGATCGGCACAATGGAAGTTGTGGACAACTTTGAGCCTCAGGCCCTTCGCGACTACTACGAGAAGTGGTATCGTCCCGATTTGCAGGGTATCATCGTGGTAGGTGATATCAACGTGGACCGTATCGAGAACAAAATCAAGGAGATGTTCTCAGACATAGAGATGCCCGAAAATCCTGCCGAGCGCGTGTATTTTCCTGTCAGCGATACCGGCGGAACAATCTATGCCATAGGCCACGATCCCGAGCAGACCAATACTTTGGCCGAGCTAATGTTCAAGACCGAGGCATTCCCCGATTCAATGAAAAATTCATTCCCGTACTACGCACAGCAGTATGTTGTGGAAATGATGTGCGATATGCTCAACAATCGTCTCAACAAGATTTCGGCCAAACCCGACGCTCCTTTCGGCGGTGCTTCTGTATCTTACGGTAACTTCTTTCTTGCAAAGACCAAGGATGCCCTGACCGTGGGTGCCATCAGTAAGGACAATGATGCCGTAACTCCTGTGGCAGCCGCTTACCGTGAGCTTCTGCGTGCAGCACGTTTCGGCTTCACCAAGAGCGAATACAACCGTGTGAAGGACGAATATATGTCGCGCATGGAGCGTGTTTACAACAACCGCAAGCAGCGCGAAAGCACATCTTATGTACAGGAATATGTGGAAAACTTCCTCAACAATGAGCCTATACCCGGCATTGAGACAGACTATGAGATAGCCAAGATGCTTACCTCCGTGCCCCAGATACTTGATGCCATCAACCAGACTCTTCCTCAGCTCATCACTACCGACAACCGTGTGCTTCTTGCCATGATGCCGGACAATGCCGAGGGCAAGTATCCTACTGCGGATGATTTTGCCAAGGCTTTTGCCGCCATCGATGCTGAAAACATGGAGGCTTATGTGGAGAACGTGAAAACCGATCCGTTCATTCCCGCTCTGCGTCCTGCCGGCAAGATTGTGAAAGAGGAAAAGAACGAGACTTTTGATGCAACTACATGGACTCTGAGCAACGGTGCCACAGTAATCGTGAAACCCACCAAATTCAAGGATGATGAAATACTGTTTGCTGCAACAGCTGTAAACGGCACATCCAATTATGGAGACGATTATGCTTCATCGCTCATATTCATGCCTATGGCAATGCGTTTTGCCACCGGTTTCGGCACATATAACAGCACTGAAGTGGATGAGTATCTTGCAGGCAAGCAGGCAGGCGTTTCAGCATCGCTCCGCGCATATCAGCGTCAGATAAGCGGTAACTCCACACCTAAGGACCTCAATACTCTCGGCGAACTTATCTATGCCATGTTCACTGAATTCAATATTGATGAAGACGAATTCAAAGCAACTCAGGCCACTCTGGCAGGACAGCTTGCCAATCAGGAGGCTGATCCTCAGTATATCTTCTCTACCAAGGTGATGGATACACTGTTCAAATCGCCCCGCATGCGTCAGCTTAACACAAAGATTGTGAACGAAGCAAGCCGCGAGCAGATTCTTGAAATCGTTCATTCCCAGCTTGCCAATGCAGCAGACTTCACATTCACTTTCGTCGGCAACGTGAACATGGATTCACTCCGCAATGTGGTTGAGAAATATATAGCTTCATTGCCTGCTGAGAAAGCTAACCGCACTTTCGGCGGCACCAATCCCGCTCTTGACATCATCAAGGGTTCAGGTGTGAGCACCTATTCAACTTCCATGCAGACACCTCAGACTTGGTGCTACATCACCGAATACGGTCATGACAAATTCACCAACCGCAACCGTCTGCTCGCTTCCATGACCGGTCAGGTTCTGTCAAAACGCCTCAACGATATCATCCGTGAGCGTGAAGGTATGGTTTACTCAATCGGTGCAAACGGATCTATGGAACGCTTTGACAGCTCCAATACTGAAATCATGTCGGCATTCCCCATGAAGCCTGAAATGAAAGACAAGGCTTTGGAACTTATAGAGAAGGAATTTGTGCGCATGGGCAACGATGTGCAGCCCGACGAGCTTAATGCCGTGAAAGAATTCATGGTGAAGTCGTTCACCCAGAGCATGGAGCAGAATGGTGGCTGGCTCGCTGCAATCTCCGGCTGGAGTCTTGACGGTGTGGATACCTTGACAAAATCCGTTGAAGATGTGAACTCTATCACAGTGGATGACATCAAGGCATTTGCCACTCAGCTTCGTGCACAGGGCAACTATCGTGTGGTAGTGCTTGACCCTGCACAGTAACCAACACTTTAGACTTAAAATACGGCGGGTGCGTCAATCATGGCGCACCCGCTTATTATATTGGTACCCCGGGCATAGGGCAAGGTATATATGGTACAAAAAAGAAGCATGCCACACCTTTTTTTGATGTGGCATGCTTTTGATTTAATCCTTGATGGAGGCGGCTTTATTCAGCTTTGCCTGCGCTACCAAGCACTTTTTCAATTTTGTGCTTGTAGAGTTTCTCCATTTCGTCACGAGCGGGACCGAGGTATTTGCGGGGGTCAAATTCACCGGGTTTCTCAACAAATACTTTGCGGATAGCAGCGGTCATAGCCAGACGGCTGTCGGAGTCAATGTTGATTTTGCAAACAGCGCTCTTAGCGGCTTTGCGAAGCTCTTCTTCGGGAATACCGATAGCATCGGGAAGTTTGCCACCGTATTTGTTGATCATGTCAACATATTCCTGAGGAACTGAGGAAGAACCGTGGAGCACGATGGGGAATCCGGGGAGTTCCTTCATAACAGCGTCAAGCACGTTGAATGCCAATGGAGGGGGCACGAGACGACCTTCGGCGTTGCGTGTGCACTGCTCGGGAGTGAACTTGTAAGCACCGTGTGATGTGCCGATGGAGATAGCGAGGCTGTCGCAACCTGTGCGGGTAGCGAAGTCCACAACTTCAGCGGGGTCGGTGTAGGTGTGGTGGTCGGAAGAAACTTCGTCTTCAACGCCGGCGAGTACGCCGAGTTCACCTTCAACAGTTACATCAAACTGGTGAGCGTAGTCCACAACTTTTTTGGTGAGAGCCACATTCTCCTCATAGGGGAGGTGAGAGCCGTCGATCATAACAGAAGAGAAACCGTTGTCGATGCAAGATTTGCAAAGCTCAAAGCTGTCACCGTGGTCGAGGTGAAGCACGATCTGGGGGTGTTCCCAACCGAGTTCTTTGGCATAAGCAACAGCACCCTGAGCCATGTAGCGGAGGAGTGTGGCGTTGGCATAGTTGCGTGCGCCTTTGGAAACCTGAAGGATAACGGGAGATTTTTCTTCAGCAGCAGCTTTGATGATAGCCTGCAGCTGCTCCATGTTGTTGAAGTTGAAAGCAGGGATGGCATAGCCGCCCTTGATTGCCTTTGCAAACATCTCACGGGTGTTGACAAGGCCTAACTCTTTGTAACTTACCATTTAGTTTGTATATTAGTGTTAATAACTATATGCATACGATTATGCGATGCAAATATATAAAAAAATATCTGCATATAAGTGAGTTTATGTCACTTTTTCTTAGGGGCATGGAGCCATGTGTGGATGCATCCCACGAGCAGTGCGCCGCCGATTATATTGCCGATAGTGGCGGGAATGAGATTGGCCAGAAGCATCCGTGTGATTCCGACTTCGGCCCCGGCCATTATTCCGGCCGGAATGAAGAACATGTTGGCGATGGAGTGCTCATAGCCCAGAGCAACGAATGCCATTACAGGCAGCCAGCATCCGGCCATTTTTTCAATAAGCGAATGTCCGCTTAAGGCGAGCCATACGGCAAGACACACGCACCAGTTGGCTCCAATGCCTTTCAGCATTACCGTGAACCACGGCATGCTTACTTTGGCATGCGCTATAGCGGTTATGGCGCTGTGCCACGGATCGTTGCTTATAAGCCCGCATTGCCATACCATGAAATAAGTGAACAGCAATGCACCGATCAGGTTGCCCAGCCACACGAGAGTCCAATTGAGTATGACCGTGCGCCATGAGCATGTGCCCTGAAGTGTAGGGGGCATAAGCAGTGCATTGTTGCCGGTGAAAAGCTCCGCGCCGAGTACCACGACGAGGATGAGTCCGATTGGGAACACGCATCCCGACAACAGTTTTTGCAGGGCAGGATTGTTGGCCGTTATTTCCGGGAACCCATAACCAATGATGAGCGACAACACTCCGCCAAAGGCTATGTAGCATCCGGCGAGAGCCGACATGATGGCAAGTCGGCCGTAATTGCGTGTGGCTGATGCTTTGGCCATACCGGCAGCATTGGCGGCAATGAGAGTTTCGGTAGGTGATTTTACGTTCATATCGCTCATTTGTTTCGTGCCCGGCGCAGTATGTTCTGCATATCAAAAACCACCTCAGGATGTTGAAGTGCAAGGTTTTTCTGCTCGTCAAGAGAGGACTCCATGTCGTAGAGCTGAGGCATAGCCAGATTGCCTGTTTCTATTTTCGGACCCCATGTAATCATTTTCGGGCCATCGTTTGGCTCAATATATTTCCATTTGGGCGTGCGCACGCTCAATGTGCGGTTAGAGGCCATTTCAATGACCCAAGGCGCCGGTTCATTGTCATAACCGAGCATATTGCCGAGGCGCGGGCGACTGTCGGGAGCGCCCCCGGCGGGTATTCTGGCATTGACAAGTTCGGCCAGTGAAGCGAGCCAGTCCACTTGTGTCATCAGTAGGTTGCTTTTTTGGCCTCCTTTAATTACAGCAGGCCAGCTGATGATTGCGGGTACCATGGTGCCGCCTTCAAATGCGCTGTATTTGTTGCCACGGAACGGACCGGCAGGGGAGTGCCCGTTAAGCAGCTCTTCGGCACGGTCATCATATCCGTCGTCCACCACGGGTCCATTATCGCTTGAAAGGATGATAAGAGTGTTGTCAGCAATACCGAGACTATCAAGAGTGTGCATTATTCTGCCGACACTCCAGTCAAACTGGGCAATAGCATCGCCGCGTACGCCCATGGGGTTCTTGCCACGGAAACGGTTGTGCGGAAATCGTGGCACATGCACATCGTTGGTGCAGAAATACATGAAGAAAGGCGAGTCTTTGTGATTGTCTATGAACTGTATGGCATGTTGGGTGATGGAGTCGGCTATGTTCTCGTCTTTCCAAAGAGCTTTTCCGCCGCCTTTCATATATCCGATGCGGCCTATGCCGTTGACGATAGACATATCGTGACCGTGTGACGATTTTTGGTTATAGAGCAACTCGGGGTTGTCTTTGCCGGTGGGTTCTCCCGGGAAATTGGTATGATAGTTGACCTCAATGGGATTTTCGGGATCGTAATTGGCTATGGAGCCGTTTTCAATGAACACGCAGGGAACTCTGTCGGCTGTGGCGGCCATTATGTAATGATAGTCAAAGCCAATGTCGGCCAAAGACATGGGCAGAGGTGCATTCCAGTCCTGTTGGCCTTCTTTGTTGCCAAGCCCGAGATGCCATTTGCCGATAGCGGCAGTGGCGTATCCGCAGGATTTCAACATGTCGGCCATGGTGTAGCGTTCCGGGCGTATGATCATTCCCGCATTGCCAGGGGCCACATCAGTGCCGGGCTGTCGCCATGCGTATTCACCGGTGAGCAACGAGTAGCGCGACGGGGTGGAAGTGCTGGCGGCGGCATGGGTGTTGGTGAATTGAATGCCACGTTCGGCAAGGCGGTTGACATGTGGCGTTTTTACGTTTTTGGCGCCATAACATTCAAGGTCGCCATAGCCAAGGTCGTCGGCAAGAATTATTATGATATTGGGATTTTGTGGAAGAGAGGGCTTTTGCGGCTTGTCCT
>HF985660.1:198378-211086 GCA_000431155.1 Bacteroides sp. CAG:927 | reverse complement strand
ATGGATGAATGGTTCATGGTTGAGGCTGGGTGTTATGAGGTATGGAATTGTCAGGCAAAAGCTGAAGGTCGGCATAGAACGAACTCCTGTTCAAGGCTTTTGCACGAAGTTTGTTGCGGTAGGTGTAAACGGTGGTGAGGGAGAGTCCGAGGAATCGGGCTACTTTGGCACTGTCTTCCACGCCGAGTCGTGCGAAAGCTGCAATGCGCAGTTCTGTGGTGAGAGTGCGTGGAGCAGGTGTGTCAAGCTTTTTGTCCGGGAGCAGAAGCTCGTTTACTTCATTTACAAAGTTTGGAAAAATGCTGAGAAATGCGGAATCAAATGTTGCGCAAAACATTCTCAGTTGGTTTTCAATAAACTGATTGTCCTTAAGCTGGATTTTGAGGTCATTGATTTGGCCGGCTGAAAGCCGACGGCGGGCACTGCGTAGAAACTCCTCGGTGGAGGTCATATAGCTGTCGCTGAGTCTTATGAATTTGGCAAGATACTCTTGCTTGTGTTTGATACTCTGTTTCTGTACCTTGTTGGCAAGGTCGTGTGCCTGCTTCATTGCGGCTTTGCGCTTGCGGTTTTGGATGAGGGCTATGGTCAGCCATGAGGCAAGAATAATGGTGACTACACCTAATGACACCAGAGCTATTTTCTGCTGATGAATTGTGGCGGTGTTCATGTCGGTGAGTATGTGCAGGTAAGGAGCACTTTCGTTGGCGGCAATGGAACTGCCGCTTTTCAGGGCGTTGCCAAGTTCGGTGTGCAATGCCTCAGGGCCTATGGGAATTGACGGGTCGTCAATCAGCAGCAGCGCGGCGAGCGCAGGGGTGCTGGTGTGCATGTCGGCAGCGCGTATGAATTCGGCTCCCGAACGCAATGCATAGTATTTGGCCATGGCTGTGTCGCTAATATTTTTGCGTAGGTAGTGGCGTGCGAACAGCAGATTGGCTTCGGCCTTGTCATGATGTGAGGCGTTTGGATTGTTGAGCAGTTCGTTGAGATTGGCGGCAAGAACGGCATTGTGCCCCTGCACGTAGGCGTTGTAAGCGGCAGCAAGGTTATGGCGCACATCGTTGGGGTGGGTCATGGCGCAAATGGCGCGACTGTGAACGGCACCGTTGCGCTTGTATATATGCTGGATGGTGTCAAGTACGGAACTGTTGGCAAGCGTGAACCAGATGCTTTGTCCTGCAATGTGATAGCTCAGCATGGCCTCATGTGACGCTCCCATGGTGTCAAGTTCATGGAAATGATGCAATGCCTCACCGGAGGCGTTGATGTGTGGCAGCATGGAGCAGATGGCGGATCCGGCCATTATGTGTAGCGACTGTTCATGATTTTGCATAGCTATATCGTTGGCGACACGCATGTGGGCAATCGCGGAATCGACCTGTATATTCTGCCAAAGTCGTCCGAGCTGATACTCGTTGACCGCATTTTTCGGTAACGCCTTCACTGAATCGATTTTGTGCATGAGTGAGTCAATCAGTGCAGTCCGTTTGGAAAATGCGTCCATGAAATCATGAGAGGCCACTTTTAGAGAGGGGTCAGACGGTGCTGCATTTAAGACAATTGCGTATTGCAGTAGTGCTAATAGAACTATGGCGGTTTGTTTCATATATCCGCAAATATATACATTAATTACAAGATATTAGCATTTAAGGTGTGAATATAAGGGAACAAACATTGATTTTTTTGATTTGAATTTTTTGATTTTGAAAATGGTAATATTTTGTAAATTAGATGATTGGTCGTTTGAAGATTTAGATTTCTGCAATCAGAAGTTTTGATTGGGGTATAAAGCTTGGCGCGAGGTGTTAAATTTGCAAGACGAAGTGAAGATTGAATCTTTGCCTACGTATAAGACAAGACTTCTCGGATATGTTTTATATAAGACATTTATGAATCTTCGTGGAAGAAAGTTTATAAGTGCATAATAGTAATGTGATTTTATGTTAGGTAAGTGTATGGGCTGATTTAATTAGATAAAGCAATTCATACACAATATCCATCCGGGGTGCGACGTGGCGTCGTGCCCCGGATGGTTTTTTTTATGTCGGCTAAAAACAGCCTTTATGGGGTGAGGATACGTAAGCGGGTTAATGCTGCTCTTTGTTGCGTGTGCGCGGAATCATGATGGAAGTATAGATCTGTATGGCAGCTCCGGCGAGAGTGAATGCAATCCAGTCGGTGGGTCCAGCTCCTTTCCAGAACATGAAAAATGCCGCAGCACAGAAAAACAGTCCGCTCCACACTTCAAGACGGCAAAGCCGGCGAATGCGCAGCGACGGGCCTTTGTAGGGCATAAAGAGGCGTCCTATGACAACAAGCAGTGCGCCTGCTGAAAAGATATATTTGTAGATTTCGGTGTGCATGCGCAGCAATGGGATTGCGGTGCCTGCCATAACGAGTATAAGGCCCGCCACAGTAGCCCACATTGCGGGTGATTTAAGCGATGAGCGGTGATCGGTATTGGTCATAATTTGTTATTTTTCAATTATAAAAACATCTTCGTTGGGACGGCGCATGTGGAAATTCTCCCGTACAATCTGCTCCATAGTGGCCGGGTCGGTATCAAGGCGTCGGTTGAGGTCTTCGTAATACATCAGGGTGTCGCGATGCTCCCGGATTTCGCCTTTGAGTTCCTCAATCTGACATTCAAAGGCATAAGTGTTGAATACCGAATTGTCGGTCATGAAAAGTATGAACGACATCACAACAACCACTCCTACAAGCGGAAAGCTGATGTAGCGGCGGCACCATGCCTTGAATCCGTGCTTGCGAGTCACGGGGATGTTTTCAGTGTCAGGTGTATTCATAGTGAATCTTATTCTTTGTCGGGGATTATAAAAATGGAGAAATTTACGCTGCCATACGCCCTGTGCTCCTTGAAGTGGGGCAAATGGCTGAAATCATATGCCTTGGAGTGCTCCAGTACAAACAGTGTGCCGGGTGCCATAAGATGAGAGTTAAGCACCAGTTCGGGGATTTCGGCAAACCGAGGAAGATTGTACGGAGGGTCGGCCCATACAAACTGTGCCGGTGTGCTTACCGATGAAAGATAGCGGAACACATCACCGCGCACAAGTGTGAGCTGGTCGGAGCATCCGAGCTGCTCGGCCACTTTGGCTATGAAGCGAAATTGGGTGGATGCCTTTTCAACAGCTGTGACGCGGGATGCTCCGCGCGACAGCAGCTCAAATGTAACGGCTCCGGTGCCGGCAAAAAGGTCCACAGCCGTTATGCCCTCAAGATCTATGAGGTTTTCAATGACATTGAATATGTTTTCGCGTGCAAAGTCAGTGGTGGGGCGTGCCGTTATGTTTCCCGGCACATCAAATCTGCGGCGGCCGTATTTTCCTCGTATTATTCGCATAGCGGGAGTGATGTTAGCAGGTAATGGGCGTTAAGGGTGTGCCGTGTGGTACGGTAAGGCAGGATATGGATTTCGGTAGGCATTATCTGCGCTATGTACGATCTCAGAATCGGAATGACTGAATCTATGCTTTCAGGCTGACCGGCATAGAAATGAGGGTGCTTGACAGAGTCAATGTCGGAAATGCTTCGCGATGCCAGAATGTAGTACACGGCATCCATGGGCTCATTGTATGTGAACGTGTTGGCACTTAGTAGTTTCCGGTCATCAAAGCTCATCATGTAGATGCGTTTGCGATGCATGATTGAGTAACTGCGAATGCCAGAATTGTCAGATGCAAGCATGCCGGTAAGAATGGCAAGAGGATGCCGAAGGGAGATGTTGAAGAAAGTGCGTGTCAGAAACCGGCACAGTTCCTCGTCTGCTGCCATAATGAGTTTTACACCCGGCGAGGCGGGGGTGGCTATGGAGCGCCACTGTTCCTGTGGCGTCTGGGCACTTATTTTAAGCATTGAATCGTATCTCTCCTGCGGAATCTCATCGGGCAGAAGTAGAAAAAAATCGCTGTCAATGAATCCTTGTATGGATTTGAAATCGCTCAACAGCAGCGGATTTTCGTATATGGCATCCTCAACGGCTTTGAGATGAGTGGGTGCCTCCGGATCCAGAGTTATAGACCTGAAGATGGCTTCTTCGCTCTCTACCGGCGGGTATAATGCCACATCAAGGCTTTGGCGAGATATGAGCAGAGCCATGCGCCAAAGTTCGGGCTGCGGTATGAGGTCCTTATCGAGTTTTCCTTGCTGCATGATTTGGAATCGTCAATATTTCAAGCCGTTGTCGTTCTGGTCACCGAGGTGGAACATGCGCTCCATCGGTTGCCATTTGGCCGCTGCGGTGGCTTTGGGGTCGGTGTCCTGAAACTCAGCCATGTACTCTTCCCACTCCTGCTGTCTGGGCAGAGTGGCAAGACGCTCCATGGCAGCATCCCAATCCAAGTCGGCGGGAACTTCCACGGTCATCATGAGCTGGTTGCCAAAAATGTATATGTCCATTTCCAGAATACCCACTGATTTTATGCCGGCTACAATTTCGGGCCATACATTGCCGGGGGCATGCCGCAACCGGTAAGCTGCAATAAGCTTGGAGTCGGGGCGCAAAGTAAGAGTACGCACATAAAGTTTGGTAGGGAAATCGTGTTTCGCTACGGGGTAAGGAATGAGTTGGCTCATGATGATTCTGCTTTTTTGTTATGCAAATGTAATCAATCCCCGGCACCGCACCAAAAATATCGTAAGTAAAGACGAACACCGGAGAATGTTTCGCAACAGTCTCCGGTGCTTTAAACCTTAAAAATTAAGTCCTATGAAAAAACTATAGTGCAAAATTATATAGTTAAGGTGAGTCAATCAACTATTCTACAAATCTTTATCTTATATTAACGATTTTTCAATTTTAGGCGTTGTGCGGCGCGTATCAAAAAAAATGGTATATTTGCACAATTATGTCAAAATTCAGTGTAAACATACTTGGCTGCGGATCGGCGGTGCCCACTGTTATGCATCAGCCATCGTGTCAGGTGGTGGATTTTCGTGACCGCCTGATGATGATAGACTGTGGTGAGGGAGCCCAATCAATGATGCGCCGCATGAAGCTTAAGTTCTCGCGGCTGTGTGAGGTGTTTGTTTCGCATATGCACGGCGACCATTGTTTCGGATTGCCGGGTCTGTTGTCCACTATGGCGCTTCACGAAAAAGGTGGCCGGATAACTCTTCATTTGCCTGCCGACGGAGTGGAGGTGATGCGCAATTTCATATCTTATTTCTGTCGCGACACTCCTTTTGACATATTGTATGAGCCTATTTCGCCCAAGGGAGGTGTGATATATGAGGACCATGCGCTGATTGTGGAGGCGTTTCCCCTCTATCACCGGTTGCCGTGTACCGGATTTATATTTCGCGAAAAGCCTAAGCCGTCACATTTGAGAGGCGATGTGCTGGATTTTTTCAAAGTGCCGCTGAGTATGCGCGGAGCCATAAAGGAGGGAGCAGACTATGTTACCCCCGATGGTGTGG
This sequence comes from Bacteroides sp. CAG:927, assembly GCA_000431155.1. Classification (GTDB taxonomy): domain Bacteria; phylum Bacteroidota; class Bacteroidia; order Bacteroidales; family Muribaculaceae; genus Paramuribaculum. The sequence continues at coordinate 205,644 of HF985660.1, read as the reverse complement.
TGATACCCAACAGCCGCTTTGTGCTTCCTCCCGAGCCGAGCGTGAGCTATGCCTATTGCTCCGACACCATGATGGACGAGCGTGTGGCCAAAGCCGTGGAGGGTGTGGATGTGCTGTATCATGAGGCCACATATTGCGACGAAATGGCATCCAAGGCGCGCAGCTATGGACACAGCACTGCATCTCAGGCCGGAAGAATAGCAAGGTTGGCCGGTGTGAAGAAACTTGTCATCGGGCATTATTCCAAGCGCATAACCGATGTGGAGGTACTTGTGAAAGAGGCTAAAACGGAGTTTGATGTGGTCGTGCCGGCCAATGAGGGGCTTACAATAGACCTGTTATGATAGACCAGCAGATTGAAGACGAGAAATATATGCGGATGGCTCTTGACGAAGCCCATAGAGCTGCCGAAGCCGATGAGGTGCCTATAGGTGCTGTTGTGGTGGAGAACGGCAAGGTGCTTGGCAGGGGCCATAATCTCACTGAATCATTATGTGATGTGACTGCTCACGCTGAGATGCAGGCTTTGACTGCCGCCGCTGGCACTCTTGGTGGCAAATATCTGCCCAAGGCCACGCTGTATGTGACCGTTGAGCCGTGTCTTATGTGTGCCGGGGCGTTGGCATGGAGCCAAATAGGGCGTATAGTGTATGGCGCTCCTGATGCCAAACGGGGGTACAGCACCATGGTGCGTATGCCGTTTCATCCCAAAACCCGTGTGACTGGCGGGGTGCTTCAGGATGAGTGTGCCGAACTGATGAAGAAATATTTTGCATCGAAGCGTCCTCTGAAATGAGTAAACCGAATGGCATATACAGGATACTTCGCTGGCTGCGCATAGCCGTGTCGCTGCTTGTGATTTCGGTTCTTACGGCAACGGTGTCGTGGGGCGTAATGTGGTGCCCGTGGATATACGAATGGATTGACCGGGTGCAGATATTGCCCGCCGCCGTGCGGTTCAGCATGGTCACGTTTGTGACATGGCTTCTGATTACGCTGGTGTTCGGACGCGTTTATTGCTCATCGGTGTGCCCGTTGGGCACATTGCAGGATATATCCGCACGTGCCGTGCGATTGGGAAAGCGCAAACGCGTTTACCGTTATTCACCGCCACGCACATTGTGGCGCTACAGTATGTTGGTGGTGACACTTGCGTGTCTGCTTGCCGGTTTCTGGCTTGCGGTGAGCCTTTTGGATCCGTATGAACTGTATGTGCGTTTCTGCACTGACACGATTGCTCCGGCAAGCCGCGCCGTTGTGGATGCGGGTGTATGTGCCGGAGTGAGCCATCGCGATTTCGTGCCCATTCTGCTTACTTCTTTGACTGCAACCGCGCTGTCGGCGCTGTTGCTTCTTGCCGTGCTTATAATAGCTGCGCGCTCTGGGCGCAGTATATGCAATACTTTATGTCCTGTAGGAACGATGCTTGGCTTGATAAGCCGATATTCGGTGTGGCAAATGGATATAGATACAGACCTGTGCACGCAGTGTCGCAAGTGCGAGGATGTGTGCAAAGGGGGCTGCATCAATCTTACCGACCATGTGGTGGACGGCTCGCGGTGCGTGATGTGCATGGATTGCGTAAATGTGTGCGAGAACAATGCCATAAACTATACATGGAGGCGAAAGCAGCTCGCCGATCCCATGATGCAGCGTATCGGCAAGCCCAAGGCATCGGCCTCGGTGATGGAACAGTCTTCAAACTGCATAAATAAATCGGAAAAATGAAACAATATCTTGACCTCCTCCGGCATATAATGGAGCACGGTGTGGATCGCGGAGACCGCACGGGCACAGGCACCCGCAGCGTATTTGGCTACCAAATGCGTTTTGACCTCAGCAAGGGCGAGTTTCCGTTGGTCACAACTAAAAAAACTCATCTCAAATCCATTATCTATGAGCTGCTATGGTTTCTCAAAGGGGACACGAATGTGCATTATCTTCAGGAGCACGGAGTAAAGATATGGAATGAATGGGCTGATCCTGACGGGTCATTAGGACATATCTACGGCTATCAGTGGCGGTCATGGCCCGACTACAACGGAGGGTGCATAGACCAGATTTCGGAGGCGGTGAAGACAATCAAGGAGAATCCGGAATCGCGCCGCATAATTGTTTCGGCATGGAATGTGGCCGACCTGCCCAATATGAATCTGCCGCCATGCCATGCGTTTTTCCAGTTCTATGTGGCAGACGGCAAACTGTCGCTCCAGCTTTATCAGCGTTCGGCCGACTGCTTTCTGGGTGTGCCGTTCAATATTGCCTCATATGCGCTGCTTCTGATGATGATGGCTCAGGTAACGGGATTAAAACCGGGTGAGTTTGTGCACACTCTTGGCGATACTCATATCTACCACAACCATTTTGAGCAAGTTAAAGAGCAGCTCACGCGCACTCCGCGTCAGTTGCCGGTAATGAAAATCAATCCCGAAGTGAAGTCGATATTTGATTTCAAATACGAGGACTTCACCTTGGAAGGGTATGATCCTTACCCTCCCATCAAGGCTCCCATAGCCGTATGAATACCAAAGTTACGATAATAGCCATTGTGGCAAGCAATGGGGCGATAGGACGCGATGGCGACCAGCCGTTTCACATTTCGGCTGATTTCAAGCATTTCAAGGCCGTGACCATGGGCAAGCCGGTGGTGATGGGACGGCGCACGTTTGAGGCACTCCCTTGCGGGGCCTTGCCGGGACGACGCAACATCGTGATTACCCGCAATAAACAGTGGCGCGCTCCGGGAGCCGAAACTGCCTGTTCGATAGAGGATGCATTGAATAAGTGCGGCGATGTGCCGGAAGTGATGATTATAGGCGGCGGTCAGGTGTATAAGAGCGCAATGCCGCTGGCCTCACGGCTGGAGATTACGAGAGTGGATGCGCCTGTAGAGGATGCCGATACTTTTTTCCCTGAAATATCCGGTGATGAGTGGCGTGTGGCAGAGCAAAGCGAGCCTATGACCGATCCGCGAAGCTCCCACACTTTTCGATTCATTACGTATGTGCGTAAGGATTCATGACTGCAATCGGTTGTCGGGTAGTGATTTATACCAGTAGTACTGATCCTCGGTGAGATAGTGCCTGATGGCGAGTCGGTAGATTTTATAGGATGCTGAAACGAAATTTGTGGATATCGCAAAGAATAGTTACTTTTGTGTGCTTGAAAAGGTAAATGCTCCGGTAGTTCAACGGATAGAATAGAAGTTTCCTAAACTTTAGATAGCAGTTCGATTCTGCTCCGGAGTACAAAATATACAGATTCCAGTTTGTAACCAATCATCAACTATCCCCCTAATAACATCCATGAAATCCAACAGCAAAGCTCCGTCAGCAGTAGCGGCAAAAAAACGGTCGCCGCTTGCGTGGGTGCCCTCAGTGTATTTTGCCATGGGATTGCCATTTGTGGCACTCAACCTCGTGGCAGTCATTATGTTCAATAATCTTGGAGTTGACAAGGCGCAGATTGCGTTTTGGACATCGCTGCTCACATTGCCCTATACACTTAAGTTCCTTTGGAGCCCGCTGCTTGAAATTTACTGGACAAAAAAGAATTTTGTGGTGCTCACTCAAGCAATCAGCGGTTTCTGTTTTGCCTTGATTGCTTTCGTGCTTCCATTGCCTAATTTTTTCAACTATGCTATTGCCATAATGGGCGTGATAGCCTTGAGTGGGGCAACGCACGATATAGCCACCGACGGTGTGTATCTCACCGCTTTGGATAAAAAAACGCAGTCGCAGTTTATCGGATGGCAAGGCGCTTTTTATAATCTTGCCAAGGTTCTTGCCAATGGCGCGCTTGTGGCTTTGGCCGGTGTGCTGATGACATATTTCAAGGAAAGCAATGAGGCGCGTGCACCGTTCTATGCATGGATGATAATCATGGGCATCATAGGTGCGCTGCTCATAGGTCTGGCCATATATCACAGCTTTATGCTTCCTACAGGAAGCAAGCCTGACGGCACTGCGCCTTCGGGCAAGCAGGCTATGAGCGAAATGGCTCAGGTGCTTGTGGATTTCTTCCGCAAGCCGTATATATGGTACTACATACTGTTTATTGTGTGCTACCGTCTTACCGAGGGCTTTGCAATGAAGATGGTGCCTATTTTCCTTCAGGCTCCGGCCGCAGAGGGCGGTTTGGGTATGAGCAATGAGGCTATGGGCACAATTTATGGTGTGTTTGGTACAGTGGCGTTCATTATCGGTTCGATACTGGGCGGCTACTACATAGCTCATTTCGGCCTTAAGAAAGTGCTCTTTTCGCTTGTGTGCATATTCAATGTGCCGTTTGTGATATATTTCCTGTTCTCACTCTTCTTGCCCAGCAGCCTGTGGGTGATAGGTATCGGACTTGTGGCAGAGTATTTCTGCTATGGCTTCGGCTTTGTGGGGCTGACACTGTTCATGATGCAGCAGGTGGCTCCGGGCAAACACTCTATGGCACATTACGCTTTTGCCTCGGCTATCATGAATCTCGGCGTGATGCTTCCCGGTATGGTCAGCGGCTGGATTTGTGAGCGCACTGGTTATGAAACATTCTTCATCATAGCTCTTATTGTAGCTGTTCCCGCTTTTGTCCTTGCGTGGTTTGTGCCGTTTACTCACAGTGACAATCCCGATGCAGAAAAGGTGGAAGCTGATGCAATAGCCGGAGAAGAGAATACCGAAACATTGTGATTGAAATCAATATCAATATTCCCAATAGAAAACAATAATGAGCAAACTCAAAATCTATGGTCAGCCGCTGGCGGATATGCCTTGGCAGGAGCGTCCCGAGGGGTGCAAGGATGTGATGTGGCGTTATAGCGAAAACCCCATCATTCCCCGCGATGCTCTGAGCACATCCAACAGTATTTTCAATTCGGCTGTGGTGCCTTTCAAAAAAGGCGAATATAATTTTGCCGGTGTGTTCCGCTGTGACGATACTAACCGTCGCATGCGCATACATGTAGGCTTTTCCAAAGACGGTATAAAATGGGACATCAATGAGGAAGATTTTCATCTTACCGGTGCTGATCCCGAAGTGGCAGAATGGGTGTACGGCTACGACCCCCGAGTTGCCAAAATTGATGACAAGTACTATGTGACATGGTGCAACGGTTATCACGGGCCCACAATAGGTGTGGCATGGACCACTGATTTTGAAACATTCCATCAGTTGGAAAATGCTTTCTTGCCTTACAACCGCAACGGCGTGATGTTCCCCAAGAAAATCAACGGCAATTTTGCGATGCTTTCCCGTCCGAGCGATACCGGTCACACACCTTTCGGCGATATATTCTACAGCGAGTCGCCCGACATGGAGTTCTGGGGACGCCACCGTCATGTTATGGCTCCCGCTCCTTTTGAACTTAGCGCATGGCAGTGCATGAAGATTGGTGCCGGTCCTATTCCTATTGAAACATCCGAAGGCTGGTTGCTGATATATCATGGCGTGTTGCGTTCCTGCAATGGCTATGTATATGCTTTCGGCTCAGCTTTGCTTGACCTTGAGCAGCCCTGGAAGGTGCTTGCACGCAGCGGGCCATATCTGATTTCACCTCGCGAAATATATGAGCTTACCGGTGATGTGCCCAATGTCACATTCCCCTGCGCAGCTCTCCATGATCCCGAAACAGGCCGTTTGGCCGTGTACTACGGTTGTGCCGATACCGTTACTTCACTTGCTTTCGCTTATATCCCCGAACTCGTGGAGTGGACCAAGGCCAACAGCATAATCTAAAACAGCACTGAGCCTTGCATACGTGCAAGGCATCAGATTCCGCATAATAATCAGAGGCATCCATTCGGGTGTCTCTGATTGTTGTATAGTGGCATCAGGTGATGGCATAAAATAAATAACGGCCGTAAATCGCTTTGATTTACAGCCGTTATTCGTACCCGGACTCGGGCTCGAACCGAGATGGGTCGCCCCACTGGTGTTTGAGACCAGCGCGTCTACCTATTCCGCCATCCGGGCATTGGTGAGTGCAAAGGTAAGAATTGTTTTGTTATTGTACAAACTTAATTGTGGATTTTTCGGGCAAGATAGAATTTGCGGGTGGCGAGGAGAAAAAGCAATGTGCCGGCGGCTTGCATGGCAGCTGCTACCCAAAACGCAGCCTGATAGCTGAGGTATTCCGCCACGAAGCCACCTAAAAGTATGCCAAGGCCCATGCCGAGGTCCCAAGAAATGAGGATGGAGGAGTTGGCAGTGCCTCTCTGGTCGTGACGCGCAACGGAGATGAACATGTTGAGAAACGCCGGATACATCTGGCCGTTGCCGAGACCAACAAACAGTGCGGACAAATAATAGGACCATGCTCCGAGACCGGATGCGAAAAGTACATATCCTATGAGCGACAGGCACACGCCTATGGCGCAGCTTTGTGTTATCTTGCCGGCACGAAGACGCTTGCGCCCAAACAGGCGCGCAATGACGAGCCCGGTGGAGAGAATCATGAAAAATAATCCGGTGCCGTCGGTGATGCCCAGCTGCTCCTTGCCGTAAATTGCCACATAATTGCTCATGACTCCCCAACACAGGCCAAAAAAACAGATGTTGATGGCCATGAGCCATGCCTTGCCAAGGAAGAAATGGTCAAGTGACAGTTTTGGTTTGCCGGGAACTGTTGCTCGCTTGGGGAGTTGCACGGTAGTGGAGCAGAAAAATCCTGCGAGAGCAAGAATCAGGGCAATCCAAAACAGTAATCCGAAATTGGAAGTGGCCGAATAAATATATATTCCGGCTGAAGGGGCTATCGCCATGGCAAGGTTGTTGCTCAGCCCGTAGAACCCTATTCCCTCGTTTCTGCGTGATGACGGGAGCACATCGATTGCCACTGTGGAGTTGGCCACCGTTGTGGCTCCGAACGGAATACCGTGCATGGTGCGCACTATGGCAAACATGAGCAATGTGCCGGCGCCAATGTAGCCGGCGAAGCATATGAAAAATGCAAAAAAGCATAACATGAGCACTTTTTTGCGATTGAAGGTGTCAACGATGAACCCGCTGAACGGACGGATGAGCAATGTGGCAATAACGTAGCCGGAAAGAACTATGCCTATTATATCCTTATTGGCATGAAACTGCTCGTCAAGGTACAGAGGAAGCAGTGGAGTGAGGATATAGAAAGCGAAGAAAAGCAGAAAATTGCTGGTCATTACTTTCCAATAGTTGGCATTCCACAGCTTTTCAAGCGGCGGATTGACTTGATTGGGTTTAGGCATGTGCAAAATCTTTTTTTACCGTTGCAAAGGTACAAAAATATTGGCGGGTGCCGTTGTG
>HF985660.1:108254-198356 GCA_000431155.1 Bacteroides sp. CAG:927 | reverse complement strand
GGGTGCCGTTGTGGCACCCGCCTTTTATGTGGTCATATAGTTGATCAGGGGAGGGCGAGGTAGTCGGCATCGCTGACCGGCTCAAGCCATTCGTTGGAGGTGTTGTCGCCGGGTACGGAAAATGCAAGGTGTGCAAACCATGAGTCCTTGGCTGCGCCGTGCCAGTGCTTTACGTTGGCAGGGATGTGGATTACGGTGCCGGGCAGAATTTCCTGTGCGGGCTTGCCTTCTTCCTGATACCAACCTCGTCCGGCTACTCCTATGAGCATCTGGCCTCCGCCGCTGGTGGCTTTATGGATGTGCCAGTTGTTGCGGCATGCCGGCTCAAATGTGACATTTGACACTGCCACTTGCTCGCCGGAAATAGGCGCGAGCCAGCTTTTGCCGCTGAAATATTTGGCGTATGCTGTGTTGGGAGTGCCCACGGGGAAAATCATCTGCTGCTGGAATTCGGCCAGTTCGTCGTCGGTGGTCATGGGCTGGTCACCCCACACTTTGGCAGCCATGCGGAATGCTGCCCATGCGTTGGGCCAACCGGCATAGAAGGCGAGATGGGTGAGCATCTCGGATATCTCGGTGCGTGTGACACCGTTGTTTTTGGCAAATGCCAGATGATGCTCAAGTGAGGAATCGGTGATGCCTTTTCCAATAAGCGCAGATACAGTGATCATGCTGCGCTGCTTGGGTGTGAGCCCGTCGCGGTTCCATACTTCGCCAAACAGCACATCATCGTTAAGATGGGCAAACTCGGGTGCGAATGTGCCAAGAGCGTTGTGCCCGGCGTTTTGTGTTATTTTTTCTTTTGCCATGATGCTTAAAGGATTGATAAGCTGGGCTGCTGTCAATAGCAGTGATGCGAAGTGTTTCATTCTATGGTCACAATTTTATATTTCTGGGAGCCGAGGCCGAGCTGTTCGGCGGCGGTGATGGTGTGGGTGCCGTGGCGGGAATTGATGCGCTCGATGAGGTCGCCTTTCCCGTTGTCGGAGGAATTGAACACGGCATCAACGCATGCGCGGTCAAGAGCCACGGGGTCAAGTGAAGCGAAAATGCCGAGATCTTTCATCTGAGGCTGGGCGGGATTGCCGTTGCAGTCGCAGTCCACTGAAAGATTATTGGCCACGTTGATGTACAGCACGTTGTCGCGGCCAATGTGGTCAATTACTCCTTTGCAGGCATCGGCCATTGACTCAAGGAATATATCCTGCTCGGGCAGATTGTTCCAAAGTTCAGCCGGATTGCGTGTCTTGCCTGCGGTATGAATCCAAGCCTTGCCGTCGGAAGATCCTATGCCGATGGAGATATTCTTGAGCGCACCGCCGAGTCCGCCCATGGCATGACCTTTGAAATGCGACAGCACAACCATGAAATCATAGTTGAGAAAATGCTTGCCCACAATATCGTAGGGTAGGTGTTTGCCCCCGACAATGGTAATGGCGGTGTCGCCTTCGGCATCCATAATGTCAACCGGGGCTATTGCGGTATAGCCATGGTCTTTGATGGCTTTGAGGTGTGATTCGGTGGTGTTGCGGTTGCCGGGATAAGCGGTGTTGCACTCAATGAGGGTGCCGTTGAAGCTGTTGACGAGCGGAGCTATAAGCTGCGGTGAAAGCTGATGCGATTTCATGCTTTCTCCGGTGGATATTTTCACTCCCACTTTTCCGTGTGCCTCACGTCCGAGAGCTTTGTAAATTTTTATGAGACTCTCGGGTGTTATTTCCTTGATGAAATAGACTGTGGCTACGGAGTCGATTGCTGCGGTTGCCGGCTCGGAGGCTTTGGCCGTGCAGGCAGTGGCAGAAATCAGAGCTGCCGCAAGTGCCAGATGGTTGAGTATCTTCATAATTATATATTGGTGTTAGAAATTGACTTTTATGCCGCCCATGGCTGTTATGCCCGGCATTTCATATCCGGGCACAATGGTGTAGCGTGCGCAGGTTATGTTTTCCATACTCAGCGTAAGGGCGATAAATCTGTTGACGGTATAGGTGGTGTTGAGGTTGAGGGTGGCGTAGCTTTGCATAGGCATATCCTCATCGGCCAACATTCGGGCTACTCCTTTGAGGTCGGCACTGATTTGCAGCGGCTTTACCGGAGTCCAGTCGGCACCGATGTAGTATTGGTGACGCGGAGCACAGGTGAGAAGATGCAACGAGGAGTGGAGATAGCTGTAGGAGGCACGGAGCGTGAGATTGGAAACCGGATGCGAGAACATGGTCAGCTCTATACCCTTGTTATAGAATTTGCCGGTGTTGACATTTTTTGCCCGTACAGTTTGAATCATCTGCGAACCACGTGTGAAATATCCTGTTACTGAGGCGGAAAACAAAGAGCCGAAGCTTTTGTCAACGCTTACCTCATAGTTGACCATCTGCTCAGGCTGCAGCTCGGGGTTCGCCATGCGGTAAAGATAAAGCTCACGGAACGATGGATTTCTATATCCTTTGGCCATTGATGCCTTTATGGTGAGGTCGGAGGTGGGGTTGACTGCAAAACCGGCCTGCGGTACCCACTGGGTGTGAAACATATCGCTCATGGCAACTCTTACTCCTGCATTAAGGGTAAGAATGTTGCTCCAGATGCCTTGTGAGGCTGTGAGGTAGGGGGAGTATTCCACAATATGCTTACGCTCAAGAGTGGATAGCGAGCCGGGTGCATGAGGACGTCCTCCCGACACGGGTATGCGTCCGGTATAGCGGTCAAAATCAAAACCTATGGTCCATGAACCGTTGGCCCATGGATTGATGTTCTGAAAGGCTATGATTCCGAAACGGTCATCGGTGGAATGGAAATGACGTGGGTCGTCAATGAAATGGTTGCCGTAGCTGTAATATGCTCTGACAGATCCGTTGGTAAGCGTTCCATAGCGGTTGGCAGCAGTGACGGAAGCCTCCCCTCGGGTGATGCTCTGATGATATATTTCAGTGCTCTCGGCATCGCTGATACGTGGATACAGGGGGTCGTTGCCTTTGAAATTGGTTATGGTGTAATCGGCCGCTCCCTGCCAATGTGACGAGAATTCGTAATTTAATTTGCCATAGCCATAAGCCTGATTGAAAGAGAAGCCCTCGGCGGTGCCGTCGGTGTGGTCGTACCCTCCTGAAATAAGGGAAGAGAATTTGCCAAACTTCACAGTGTTGGTGGCGGCTGCTTGCCATGTGTTGTAGCTGCCCCCGCGCACCGACATTGAGGTGTGGACGCCCTCGTGCGATGGCCGCTTGGTTATCACGTTTATAACTCCGGCCATTGCGTTGGATCCGTAGAGCACCGCCCCGGGACCGCGAAGCACCTCTACGCACTCCACGTATTCCTTGGAGTAAAAATCAGATATTTGATGTGAATAAATGCCGGCAAACTGCGGTTGTCCGTCCACCATCATCAGTACTGCACTGGCTCTGTCGCCACCCACTCCGCGCAGCTTGATGTGTCCGCTGCCGCCGGTGCTGACTCCGAAGCCGAGCACTCCACGCTGTGTTACAAAAAGGCTTGGAACCTGCCCCGAGATTATGGAAAGCAGTTTGGTGTCGGGCGAAGATTCAAGCTGCTGGTGCCCGATGACGCTGACCGTATAAGGAAGCAGATTTTTAGTGACGGCTTCGTTAGTGCCTGTAACCACCACTTCGCCTATAGGATCATGTACCATGGCAGTGTCGGGCGCAGCTGCTATCATGGCGGCTGAAAGCAATGTGAGTGATAAAGTCATAAATTGAGCTGTTTTTACACGAGCAAAATTACAACAAGAGAACCAAACACTTAATACCTAAAATGCGGTAAAAAATACCAAAATCACATAATACGGATGAAACTCAACATTCTGCCGGAGTTGATGCCGAGTTTGCGCGCACTGAACAGAGTGCGCCAAGAGCAGCGTGTGCATGCCGGAGGGGGAGTGATGTGGTTGATGCCTTGCTGTGTCAATATATGAGCAATAACTGCCGGGAGATCAATATGCGGTTTGCTCCATTCGGCAGATGTGATGATTGTATCAGGCCATTGTTGGAATCGGTCTGCCACTTCAGGCCCAACTTCAAAACAGTTGGGGCATATGCATGGGCCCATGGCGGCCTGAATATGTTCAGGTGATGCCCCGAGCGACAACATGGCCGCGACCGTATTCTGTACCACCCCATTGACCGCGCCACGCCATCCGGCATGACATGCGGCAATAACTCCGGCTTTGGTGTCGTGAAGAAGCAGCGGTACGCAGTCGGCTGTATTGATGCACAGCACTATGTCTTTGCGGTCGGTCACAAGTGCGTCCACATTGTCAAGGACAGCCGGCGCGGGGGAGTTTATGACAGCGACATTTGTGGTATGTGCCTGCCGGGGTATGATGAGTGCCGATACCTGCACTCCGAGTTTTTGTGCAAACTCCTGCCGACATTCCGCCACATGATGAAGTGAATCGTTTGTGTAGTGGCAAAGGTTGACTCCATCGTAGGGATGCAGAGGGTCGGCGGCGCACCGTTCGGTGTAGCCGCATTCCGCTCCCGGGCCGATGGGAAGATTATTTATTTTCATCGGGAGTGTATTCCCAGTCAAGCTCATCCCAGTCTTCCCCGTTGTCATCGTCCTCGTCCCAAATCTCTTCTTCAGGCTCGTCCTCTATTTCGGGTTTGTCAAAGATGAACTCATCTTCCTCACGCACACGGTGATGTACATCCAACGGGCGATGCGTGATGGAGGGGGTGGCAATACGGTTGCGGTCATCGTTTATGGCACTCCAGAGTATATCCTTGAGTTTGTCAATTCCGTAACCGGTGACAGCTGAGATGAACACGTGGGGAATGTCTGGAGGCAGGGTTTTCTCTATTTCCTCTATCAGCTCGTCGTCAAGCATGTCGCTTTTGGATATGGCAAGGATGCGCTCTTTGTCCATAAGCTGCGGATTAAACTGCTGAAGCTCGTTGAGCAGCACATGGTATGCCGCAGTAATATCGTCAGCATCAGCCGGAACCATGAACAGGAGCACCGCGTTGCGCTCTATATGACGGAGAAAACGAAGGCCGAGGCCTTTGCCTTCCGAAGCCCCTTCTATTATGCCCGGAATATCGGCCATGACAAAAGAGCGGTTGTTGCGGTAGGCCACGATGCCCAGCTGCGGCTCCATGGTGGTAAATGGGTAGTCGGCGATTTTGGGCTTGGCCGCCGAAAGAGCCGACAGCAATGTGGATTTGCCGGCATTGGGGAATCCCACGAGACCCACATCGGCAAGCATCTTCAGCTCCAGTACCACGGTTTTTTCTATGGCAGGTTCTCCCGGTTGGGCATAGCGTGGAGTGCGGTTGGTGGCAGATTTGAAATGCCAGTTACCGAGTCCGCCTCTGCCGCCACGAAGCAACTTTATTTCTTCACCGTCGTAATTGACCTCACAAAGGAATTCACCTGTTTCGGCATCGTAAACCACGGTGCCGCATGGCACATCTATGATCACATCGTTGCCATCTTTGCCGAAACTTCTTCCGGCAGAGCCGCTTTCACCGTTTCCGGCGAAGATATGGCGATTGTATTTGAGGGGAAGAAGCGTCCACATGTGGCTGTTGCCGCGCAGTATTATATGGCCGCCACGACCGCCGTCGCCGCCATCAGGTCCTCCTTTGGGCACATATTTGGCGCGGTGGAAATGTCGTGAGCCTGCACCGCCCTTACCTGAGCGGCATAAAATCTTCACGTAGTCAATAAAGTTGGATTGTGGCATATTCAGGGATATGGATTATTTGTTATTAAAACCGATACTGTGGGCAGCAAGTTCACAAGCGTGCCGATAGTCTGCCGGAGAACCGATGTCAAGCCAAGTGCCGGAAATGGGGAAATAAGCCACCTTCAGGTAATTATTGATGGCTTTCTCTATTAGATCTGTGGCATCCATGCGCGTGTCAGCCGGAATGTCATGGATCAGCTCGTTATTGATCATATAAATGCCGGCATTGGCATAGAATGCGTAGGAGGGTTTTTCTTCCAGTGCCGTGACTGTGTGACCTTGGGTGGTGAGTATGGCGTAAGGCACTGACACATTGTAGGGAATGGCGGCAATGGTTATGGCTGCCTGCTCGGATATGTGGGTAAGGTACATGTCCTCCAGCGACACATCGGTAAGCAGGTCGGAATTCATTATTGTGGTCACTCCATGTTCAGGCACCGGTGCCAGCTTTGCCGAGCCGATTGTGCCGAGGGGCTTGGACTCGCGTACACAGTGTACTTTCACTCCGGCCACGGGATTTGCAAAATGGGCTTCAATCTGGTCGGCAAGATAATTGACGGTAACGTATATGTTCTTTACGCCTGCTCGTGCCAGTGCATGGATGTTGTGGTCAATAATGGGCATGCCGCCTACTTCAAGAAGCGGTTTGGGGGTGGTGAGAGTGAGGGGACGCAACCGCTCGCCTTTACCGCCGGCCATAAGTATGGCTGTAACCGGCAGACACGACGGGGTGACCGTGGTGTCGATGATGCGTATAACGGTGCCATCCGGAGCAAGTACGGGAATGAGGCGCAAACCGCGTTCACGGATGTTGCGAAGCTGCTCCACATCCACCTCGGGACCACGGAGCGCACAGAAAGAACGGTGCATTACACTCTCAACAGTGTCGGTAGGATTGTGGCCGGACAGCAATCCTCGGCGTATGTCGCCGTCGGTAAGTGAGCCCACCATGCGGTTGCTGCCGTCAGTGACAAAGAGAGTCATGGCACCTCCCGACAATGAGTTCAGCATCTCCAGTGCCTGAAGGATGGTGTGGGTGTGCGGTATGATGTGTCGGTTCATAAGTCGTGAAAAATTTTGGTGGTGAGATTGTTGAGCGGCGTTTCTGCTATGGCCTTAACGCATTTGCGTAAAGTGTCGGACGAGCCGTAGGGGTTTGAAGCTGTTAATGCGAGCTGCCGCCCCTGAGGGGAGAGAGCGAATGTTATGGCCTCGGCGATTTCGGTGGCTGAATCGCCGCAATGAATTACCGAATCGGCAGCTATGCGTCCTTGTTGCCTTATGCCTATGTTAACGCTGGGTATGTGCATTGACGGCACCTCAATGATGCCACTTGAGGAATTGCCTGCCACAGCACCGATATAATGCAGCACGCTCAGGTAGCGGCGCATGCCAAGCGAAGGAAACGCGGCCACTGCTCCGGGATGAGCGGCGGCATATTGCTGTATCATGGGGATTATCTCGTTTCCGTGGGCATCGTTGTTGGGATATGTGAACAGAACCGAGCCGTGATCGGTGTTGTCAAGAGCGTCCAACAGGGCTTTGAAACGAGTGGCAGGAGACTGCCCGTCAAGAGTGGCGGGATGATAAGTTACAAGCAGAGATTTGTCGGTGAGTGGTATCTTGAGAAATGACTCAAGGTCACTTTTAGGCAATACAGGCTCATTGATACAGTTGTAAACGCCCATGGCACCTGTATTGATGACATTGTCGGGGTTTTCGCCCATCTGAATGACACGATGGCGATAGACCTCGGTGGATGTGAGATGCAGGCTCGCGAGCTTGGTTATGGCATGGCGAATGCTGTTGTCTATGGCTCCCTGTGATTCCTCGCCTCCGTGAAGATGGACTATGGGTATTCTCATGGTTACGGCTGCCGAAGCTACGGCAAGCATTTCGGTGCGGTCGCCGAGTATCACCACGAGATCCGGTTTGAGTGATGCAAATGCATGGGCCATGCCGCTGAGACACTGAGCCATGGCACAGGCCACGGATTCAGGAGAGCCATCGGCGGTGTCCATCGGCACGCGCCTGTCAATTTCAAACCCGTCGGCCTGAATTTCGTTTACAGTAAGGCCATAGCGCTCCATCAGATGCATGTTTGTCGCAATAATCTGCAACTCCACATCCGGTCTGGATTTGAGTTCGCGGGCTATAGGCGACAGTAATCCCCATTCGGCGCGTGTGCCGGTGACAATGCATACTTTCCGCATCAGATATTCACTTTGCCGGTATCAACGAGGTAGGCAAGATAGTCGTAGTCCTGCGGCTCGTCAAGGTCAAAACAGATATGTGGCATCACATACACGATGGATCTGTCGGTGACGGCTCTGGGGTGCTCGGGAAGCAGTGCCTCGCGGCGATAGACATATATGGAGCCATTCATGTCATATACTTTGGGCGATGTTTGGCGTGAGGTGAATTTTCCCTCGCAAACAGTGTTGTAGAATCCGTTGGGCTTTTGCTGCACCATGCTGAAATATGGGTTGCGCCCGCAGGGGTTTACAGAAAATATAGTGAGCGCCTCGGGGCATTGCTCAATCATTTCCAGACATTTGTCAATATCCTCCATCGTGCGTATGGGAGAGGTGACATCAAGGTCCACTACCATATCGTACTGCTTGCCTCGGCGCGCTTCACCCCAGAGCATGGCATCGCGAATGGCATCGGGCTTGCCGCAAATATCATCGGCAAGATAGGCGGGACGCTTGTAGTCGGTGTTCAGACCGCATCCGGCAGCTACCTCCAGTATGGCTTCAGAGTCGGACGATACTATGAGATCGGCACCGTGTTTGGCTGCAAATTCTTTGGCAATCCCGGCAGTGTAGCTTAAGAGCGGCTTGCCGCCCACCTCCTTGATGTTCTTGCCGGGAATGCCTTTGGAGCCGCCACGTGCACATATCGTAACGAGAATATTTTTCATACGCATTAATTAATGTGTGCAAATGTACTGAAAAAGCGCGACAATGCAACGCATGAGGTCGCAGCAATTGATATATTTGGAGTATTTGACGCATGGATTGGTGAAAAATGCGTAACTTCGCGCTCTTGAAGTGTACCATGACAACATCTATGCACATACAGCAGCTCAATGTGGGCGAGATATTGCGCAGCCGATTGCCGCGTTACTGGCGTTATATTCCCCGGTTCGTGATCAGATGGCTTGAAAAGGTTATCTGTCAGGACGAAATGAACCGTATGCTTAAGGCAAATGCGGGCAAAAAGGGTGCCGAGTTTTGCAATGGTGTATTGCAGCATCTTGATATAGAGTATGATGTGCATGGTGCGGAGCGTCTGGATAAGGGTTCACGAAGGGTGCTGTTTGTATGCAACCATCCTTTGGGCGGACTTGACGGCATGGTGCTTATTGACTGGCTTACATCCGTGTACGGCAGCGGAGTGAAATTTGTGGTCAATGACTTGCTTATGGCCATAGAACCGCTGAGCGATGTGTTCCTGCCTGTTAACAAGCACGGCAAACAGAACCGTGCCGCCACCTCTCTTCTTGATGAAGCGATGGAAGGGCCGGATCCGGTAATAATGTTCCCTGCCGGGCTTGTGTCACGCAAAGGCAAGAACGGTAAAATCACCGATCTGGAATGGCACAAAATGTTTGTTCAAAAAGCAATTCAAAGTCACCGTGATGTGATTCCGTTGTATTTCAGCGGTCATAATTCATCATTTTTTTATAGTTTTGCAAAACTTCGCACAGCATTGGGGCTGAAATTCAATATCGAGATGGTGCGATTGCCTAAAGAAGTGTTTTTGAGCGCGGGCAAGCGATTCACCATATCGGTTGGAAGTCCCATAGCATGGCAGTCTCTCAGGGGAGGGCATGATGCAAGCCGCGAAGCCCAACATATTAAGTCAATAGTTTACAATCTTCAAGCCAATGAGCACGCAAAACACCCATAACTGCCCGATGCAGCCCGTGATAGAGCCGGTGCCCACAGATCTGATTGAAGCAGAACTTACGCCCGAGCGTCTTCTCCGACAAACAAATAAAGGCCATAATCTTATATATGTGGTCAATGCCTACAATGCACCCAATACGATGCGTGAAATAGGGCGATTGCGTGAAGAAGCTTTCAGGAAAGATGGCGGTGGCACAGGACGCATGTGTGATATAGATATGTATGACACCATGACGCCACCGTGCCAGCAACTCATTGTATGGGACCCCCGCGACAGAATCATTCTTGGAGGATACCGCTTTATCATTGGCAAAGATGTGAAGATTATGGAGAATGGCGCACCGCGCATAGCAACAAGCCATATGTTCAGATTCTCCAATGAATTCATACGTAAATACCTGCCCAACACCCTTGAGCTGGGACGCTCGTTTGTGAGACTCGAATACCAGTCGTCAAAAGCAGGCTCCAAGGCTCTTTTCGCTCTCGATAACCTGTGGGACGGACTCGGTGCGCTGACTGTGATTCATCCCGAAATCAAGTATCTGTTTGGCAAAATGACAATGTATCCGAGCTACAACCGGGAGTGCAGGGACATGCTCCTGTATTTCCTTGCTAAGCATTTTCCTGACAATGAGCATCTTGTAACTCCCATAACCCCATTGCCTACAAATATTGATGTGGCGGAAATGGAGAAGCTGTTTACCGGCAAGACTTATGCGGAGGACTACAAGATATTAAACAAGACAATACGCAATCACGGCATAAATATTCCGCCGCTTGTCAATGCCTATATGAGTCTTTCTCCCACCATGAAGATGTTTGGCACCGCCATCAATGATGAATTCGGCAATGTGGAGGAAACCGGTATATTCTTTGCCATATCAGAAATATTTGAGGAGAAAAAGCAGCGCCATATCGACACGTTTACAGCATCAAATTGATTTGGCCAATCCAATAAAACAAGAAGGGGTGTTCTCTCGAGCACTCCTTCTTGTTTTCAGTGGCTCTTGCTTGCGTTCAAGAGCCTACACTTTACCAATATTTAATACGAACCTTGAGTTAATTTTTTCACAATCTTTGGTCCTGTGAATTGTCAGTCGGACCTTAATTTACCTTTAATTGCAATCTTTAACTGAACAATCAAAATTTTTACACTGCAAAAATAGTTTATGTGCAACCCTTGTGCAACAAAATTTAGATGCAATATAAACGAAATCAATCAATATAAAATATTAATCATCATAAAAACAGTAAGTTATATATAAAACATAAATAATATAATATAAACTAATATTTAGTTAAAATAATCAAAACAGCCGACATGCCGTGGCACAAATACATCGCAAAACCACATTGAACATATAAATTGGAAGTAAAGGTGAGCGATTGTTGGGATAATTGATTAACTTTGCACATATAAAATATGGACAGCAGATATGATTATTCAGCATTGCAATCGCCTTTGCTTGGCGGTGCGCGTCGCGGGCTTATACTCGGGGCATGGCTCACTTGCATGTTTGTGCTGAGCATGCTCAACGGTATGCCTCTTGCCTCTCTGCTGTTTATTGCAATGGCAATAGGAGTTCCCATATTGGTGTATCGTTGGCTCAGAGCCACTTATGTAGCCGATAAAGGGTTCACAACCTTGTCAGGTTTGTGGATGCAGGGAATAATAATGTTTGCCGGAGCATCGCTTATAAGCACTACGGTGGCCGTGGGCTATTTCAAATGGGTCAATCCTCATTACGTAGCCGACATGGCAACTCAGATGATAGCCGTGTATAACAGCTCCACCATGAGCGGAGCACAGGAAATTGCAAAGACATTGCAGACCATGCTTGATGCGGGTGTTCTCCCCACCGCACAGGATGTGGCCTTGGAAATGTTTTGGCTGACAATGTTTTGCGGATCAATGCTGTCGCTGTTCGCCTCGCTTGTGGCGCGCTCGCGCAGGCTTCCCGATTCGCAAATGGCACAGAAAACAGATATCCGATAAATTTAGATATGGACATATCAGTAATAGTACCGCTGTACAATGAGGCTGAATCACTCCCCGAGCTTGAGCAATGGATAGCGAGAGTGATGGATGAGCACAACTTTAGCTATGAGATAATATTTGTGAATGACGGCAGTACCGATTCGTCATGGGAGGTAATAAAAGGTCTGGCCGAAAAAAATCCATCGGTCAAGGGGGTTTGTTTCCGGCGCAACTACGGTAAGTCACCGGCCCTCAACACCGGATTTGTGCGCGCAAAAGGTGATGTTGTCATTACCATGGACGCAGATTTGCAGGACAGTCCGGATGAGATTCCCGAACTGTACCGCATGATTACCGAAGACGGTTATGATTTGGTAAGCGGCTGGAAGCAAAAGCGCTATGACCCGCTGTCGAAAACCATACCCACCAAGCTGTTCAATGCCACGGCACGCAGGGTAAGCGGCATTAAGAATCTTCATGATTTCAACTGCGGACTCAAAGCCTATCGCAATAAAGTAATCAAGCACATAGAGGTATATGGCGACATGCACCGTTATATCCCGTATCTTGCCAAGAACGCCGGCTTCTCCAAAATAGGAGAAAAAGTGGTTCATCATCAAGCCCGCAAATACGGCACTACCAAATTCGGACTTGACAGATTTGTAAACGGCTATCTGGATTTGGGAACCCTTTGGTTTACCAACAAATTCGGTGTTAAGCCGATGCATTTTTTCGGTCTGTTGGGCAGCATGATGTTTTTTGTGGGATTGCTTGCCGTTATTGCCGTGGGCGCATTGAAAATCTATCACATGCATACCGGCGCAAGCTATACTCTGGTCACTGATTCGCCTTATTTCTTTATAGCACTTGTGACGATGATTCTCGGTACGCAGCTATTCCTGACCGGATTTCTCGGAGAGCTGATAGTGCGTAACTCGCCTCGCCGCAACGACTATGAGATAGAGGAAGAGATACGCTTATGAAAATATCCTCCGGCATATTGACACTGAGCATGGTTGTGGCGGCTTTGCTTGCGGCCATTGCGGGTGGATGCAGCACCGACGGGTGCCTCAATAACCAGAATTCCCTGCCCCTTGCCGGTTTCTATTCCTCGGCGACAGGGTCGGCTGTGAGCATCGACTCGGTGGATATAGGCGGAGTGGGTGCTCCGGACGATTCGCTGCTTCACCACACGGGAGTGACGGTGAGCGAAATATATTTGCCTTTTCGTTCGGCTAAAAAAGTCACGTCGTTTTATTTTCATTACACGCAGTACAACATAAGCAGCGACGAGTATAATGACACCATAACATTTCATTACGATTCAGAACCGTATTTTGCATCGGAGGAGTGTGGGGCCATGTACAGATTTCGCATCACTGATGTTGTTTATACGCGTCATCTGATTGACTCCGTGGGTGTGACCGATTCGCTGATTACCAACATTGATTTTCAGCGCATCAAGATTTTTATGCGCACTTCGCAGGATGGCGATCAGGATGACAGCGGTTCTTCGGATGTTTCACTTCAGATGTTTCGGAAATTATGAGGTGGCGTGAAACAGTTGCGGTATTGATAGTGCTGCTGTGCGGCACTTGCGGCATGGCTCAGCGCAGGGTAACGCCTGTGGAGCCTGTTCCAAGCGGAGTGCCCGAAACCAAGCCCACCGAAATGGACAGGACCAATGTGGTGGAGCGCACTGACGACAAAGGCAACGTGGTGCTCGTGGACACATTGAGCGGCAAGGAATTTGTGGATACGCTGGCTGTTGTGCCCAAAACCGCTAAAATGCAGTATCCGCTGTGGAATGCCGTGACGGTAGGTGTAAATATCTGGGACCCGATAATGCGAATACTCGGTCAGCAGTATGGCGGAGCTGATATATGGGCTGAACTGTCGCTTCACAACCGTTACAAGCCGGTGATAGAGTTTGGTTTGTCGGCCGCAAAAATCACTCCCGACGATATGAACTATACCTTCAAAAGCTCGTTGGCGCCATATTTCAAGCTGGGTATGAATTACAATATATTCTATAACTCTAATTCCAACTACCAGTTCAATGTGGGGCTGCGATATGCCTTCACTACCTACAGCTATGAAGTGGTGGATGTGACTGTTGATGAGGGGTATTGGAACGAGCCTTCGCATTTTTCGTTGCCGTCGTTGCGGTCCACTGCCGGGTGGCTTGAGATAGTGGCCGGCGTGAAGGTGTTGATAGCCAAACCGATATCACTCGGATGGAATATTAAATATTGTGCAAAATTGCATGAGTCGGCAGCTCCCTACGGAGAGCCGATGTACATACCCGGATTCGGGAAAAGAAAAAATCCGTTGTCGGTGAGTTTTTCTGTAATGTACACGCTTGAACTTAACGGTAAAATAGACGAGCATGCCGAAGCGGAGAAAAAAGCATCGGCAGCAGCAGACTGAATCATACAACCAATACAGGCCGCATGGCGTTATACACTATATATTCAATTATGTTGATATGAAAAAGATAGTGATAATAGGAGCATCCTCGGGTCTTGGCCAGAGGATAGCCATGGATTTTGCACGTGCCGGGTGGCGCGTGGGTATTGCAGCTCGTCGCGAAGCTCCCCTGCAGGCAATCAAGGAAGAATTTCCGGGCAATGTGGCATATTCTGTGATAGATGTGACACAGGTAGATGCACCCAAAAAGTTTCTTGACCTGATTGAGATGATTGACGGCATGGATATATTGCTTTATACTGCCGGAACAGGATTCTGCGATCCCGAGCTTGATGACACTCGCCTTGACAACACTTTGCAGACCAACGTGGTCGGTTTTGCCAGAATAATAGCGGCTGCCTACAAATACTACCGTGATACTGCTTCGGCCCGTCCCGGCCAGATTGCAGCCATAACTTCTGTAGCCGGAACCAAGGGGATAGGAATCAGTGCTGCCTACAGTTCGTCAAAAAGATTTCAGCAGATGTTTCTCAATTCTCTGGATCAGCTTGCGCACCAGCAGCATGTCAATGTACGCATCACCGACATCCGCCCCGGATTTATCCGCACACCGCTTCTCAACGAGGACAAGCCTTATCCCTTGCTCATGAGTGTGGATTACGCCGCTCCGCTCATTGAGCGTGCCATACTGCGTCATAAGCGTGTGTCGGTGATAGATTCGCGTTGGGCCATAATTACAGGTCTGTGGAAGCTTGTGCCTGAATGTATCTGGAGACATATAGCCATAAATTTCTAACAACTCATATTTCGCAACATGAATCTTTACACTCCCGGAAAAAGCATCGCCATGTGCAGTGACCATGCCGGTTACAATCTTAAAGAGATTATCAAAAGACATTTGGAAGAGGCCGATATGACCGTTCAGGATTTCGGCACGTATTCCGATGCAAGCTGCGATTATCCCGATTTTGCACATCCCGCAGCTGAGGCTGTTGAGAAAGGCGAGTGCTATCCCGGAATAGCTATGTGCGGTACCGGCAACGGTATTGCCATGACACTCAACAAGCATCAGGGCATACGTGCGGCATTGTGCTGGAACGTGGATCTGGCGCGCCTTGCACGCGAGCACAACGATGCCAATATACTTGTGCTGCCTGCACGTTTTATTGATGCTGAAACGGCACTTGCCATTGTGGATGTGTTCATGAGCACTCCTTTTGAGGGAGGACGCCATGCACGCCGCATAGCCAAAATCCCTGTCAAGGAGTAGGCACGATATTTATTCGCGCACAGCGGCCACGGTGTGATGTGAAATATAGTCGGCGAAGGCATCTTTATAGCTTTCGCTGACAGGTACGTAATGTTTCCCTAAAACAATGCGGTTACGCTCAATGACGCGTATCTTGGAAGTGTTGACTATATAGCTGCGGTGTACTCTCATGAACATGTCTCTCGGCAGCGCCTGATCAAGGCTCTTGATGTTCATTAAAGTGAGTACGCTTGAATCACCTTCAATATATATTTTGACATAGTCACGTACCCCCTCTATGAATATTATGTCATTGACAGGAATCTGTACAAGCTTGTATTCGCTTTTCACTATTATATAGTCGTTGCGTGTGGCTGTCGGAGTTTCAATAAGGTTAAGTACCTTGGTTGCAGCCGCGAGAAATTCAGTGTAGCTCACGGGTTTGAGCAGATAATCCACGGCATTGACTTTGAACCCGTCAATAGCGTAGCGGTCGTAGGCTGTGGCAAACACAATCTTGCATTGTTTCGGTACGAGTCTGGCAAATTCAAGTCCGTTAAGCTGAGGCATCTGAATGTCAAGAAACACTATGTCTATGTCTCCGCTGAGCACAGCCTTAATAGCCTCCTGAGCAGAGCCAAATATTCCGGCTGATTCCAAAAAAGGAGTTTTTTCAATGTAATCGTTGATTAAACGTGCAGCCAAAGGCTCATCGTCTATCACACAGCATCTAAGAATTCTCATGTTTCTTGTGTTTAGTGTTTTTATGGGTGGTAGAATGATCAATAGAATGTGTAGCCTCCGCAAAAGCGGGAGGGTTGGAGATGTCCACTTGCATTGTGACAGTGAATCGGTTGGCTGACTTGTCGATGGTCAGCAGGGCTTTCGCGCCATAGAGCAGCTCGAGACGTCGCCGCAGGTTGCGCAGTCCGAGCCCTTTGTGTGTTGGTGCCGTCTCCGGCAGATAGGGGTTGGAGCACACGCATGTCACTGTTCCATTCTCGGCTGTTATGCGTATGTCGATATGTTCATTTGCCGTCAGGGGAGCGGTGTGCTTGATGCTGTTTTCAATAATGTTGATGAACAGCAGCGGGGCCATCTGGAGTGATCCGCAATCGGCGGCGTTGAGCTCGGTGCGCAGGCATTCTTCATTTGGCAGCCTGAGTTTCGCAAGCCGGAGATAAGCGGCAACAAATTTTATTTCATCGTTCAGAGTCACGGTGGAGTGGCAGTCGTAGAGCGCATAACGGAGCATGCTGCTGAGTTCATGAATCGCATTCCGTGCGCCTTCGGGATTTATGTCAATAAGGGCATAGATGGTGTTGAGCGTGTTGAAAAGGAAATGAGGATTGAGTTGCGACTTGAGGCTTTTCAGCTCATTTTGTTGCTGGATGCTTTGTGCCTCGTGACGCATGCGCTCATGTTCGCGCCATTTTGCCGTCAGCTTTATGGCCACGGCGAGTGCCACAGTCAGCACCATAACAAAAGCGTCGCGAAACAGCATCACCCAGTCAATCATTCCGTGGGGACCGGTGTGCGGATGAATGCCACCGGGAGGGGGCGGAGGACCGGGAGGCCCCGGATCGTGGTGGAGCATCGCATAATGCCCCCAATGCCACAGAAGAGAGATAATGGCCATCGCTACGATGCCGAGAATCAGGTTGTAGCATAGAAAACGGGTTTTGACATGACTCCTCTTAAGGCAATATGGCACAAGGAAATAGAAATTGACATAGAATACAGCCACAAACACCATTGCCTTGCCATAAACCACGGCTGTGAGTTCGTTCGGACCTTCATTAGAGGTTACGCTTATCACCATTTCCGGGAGTATGAAAAGCAGGCTCACCCCAAGAAGATGACTTATGGTAGTAAGCGTCTTTTTCAAGGTGAAGCGTTTGGTCCAGTTATGTTTATGAAATATATTCACATGCTCGCGGGCAATAATCAAATCATGTTCAATTGCAAAATTATAAACGATATATGCAATTCGCAAATATAATCTATGAGTTGGCATAAATATGGGGTCAAAACGGCTCTTTAACGGCAGGTACGGACATTGTTATATAAAAAAATGCCCGCTGCTCCTTTCAGCAAGGAACACCGGACTAAAGCCATTAGGCATTTGATTTGTGATTCTAATTAGGATCATCGCTGACGCGTGTCCTATGGTAGAGATTATATCATACTTACATCGTGTACCAAATCAATGGCTGGAGTGTCTCCCGACACACCGCCCCTGACGTTACCTTGGCCTTAGTCTTGATAAAAAGAAGTTTTGCGTAAAATTTTGATATTCAGTCAAAGGCATGCAACTGGTACATTTCGTTGCAAAGGTATGCACTTTTTTTGGATTGGCAAGCATCCAATGGACTAATTTTGAGGATTGGTGATTTTTTAGGCTGTTAATACTATGTTTTGTAATTTTGCACCCCGAAAATTGTAGAAAAAATGTCACAGTTGCGTCAGCGGATCAAGCCATTTATGCTGCCTATAGCCATGGCCGGAGGCCTGGTTTTCCATGAGTATATGGACAAGGTGCAGTTTCTCGCGCCTTACCTCATATTCATAATGCTGTTTATTACATTTTGCCGTATCAAGCCTAAAGAGATACGCATCACTTCCCTTTCGTGGCATCTGCTTGCGGTGCAGGTGCTTGGAGCTATAGGCCTGTATCTGGCTCTGCTTCCTGTTGACAAGACGGTGGCGCAGGGGCTGTTTATATGTGTGTTCTGTCCCACGGCGACGGCTGCGCCGGTGATAACGGGAATGCTCGGAGGAAGTGTGCCGCGGCTTGCCACATTCTCAATAGTAAGCAATATGACAGTAGCGGCACTTGCCCCGATATTGTTCTCGCTCATGGGCAACACGGATGTTGCGTTTTTCGGGGCATTGCGTTACATAGCCGCCAATGTCGTGCCGTTGATAGTGTTGCCGCTCGCAGCCGCTTGGGTGTTGATGGGGGTTGCTCCGAAAGTGCATAAGGCTGTGGCCGAGAAACAAAGCATATCGTTTTACATCTGGGCATTGTCATTGTTCATAGTGGTGGGTCGTGCGGTGTCGTTCGTGATGGCCGAACCCCCATCAATGATTCCCGAAATGGTGATAATAGCACTCGGCTCGGGAGTGGTGTGCGTGGCACAGTTCTGGATCGGGCGCAGAGTGGGTGCCGGAAATGGCGACAAAATAGCCGGTGCCCAAGGGCTGGGACAGAAAAACACTGTGCTGGCCATATGGATGGCTCTTACCTACCTCAATCCCGTTGCGTCAGTGGGGCCTGCGGCTTATATAGCTTGGCAAAACACTATCAATTCACTCCAGCTGTATTACAAATCCAAGCGGGAATTTGCCCAAAAACAAAAAAGCGGCAGCCGGTGTTAATAATATACGTTCCCAGCTAACAGAGAGCTTTGTGAGTATGAACAGTATGTACGAAATATTTATGGCGTTGCCATTGTTTCACGGCGTTAGCCGGCAGCGCATATTGCAAATCGCGGAATCCACGCGGTTTCATTTTTTGAAATTTGCTGACGGTGAACCCATAGTGACTGTGGGCGAGGAGTGTCAGCATGTGAAGTTCATCATAAGCGGAAGTGCCCGCGTAAGCATTTGCAGCGATGATTCGCGTTTCCGTGTCAGTGAAACCCTCGTGGCTCCCGATGTCATATTTCCCGATTTCCTTTTTGGAAGGGACACGCATTATCCTTGCAATGTGTCAGCTATGGGCGACACCGGCGTGTTGCAGATTTCCAAATCGGAATATGTGAAGATACTCAACAGCGATGAAATATTCCTGTACAACTATCTTAATCATCTGAGCATGAATGCACAAAAGTCTGTCGGCGGAGTGCTTGCTCTAACCACCGGCTCTCTTGAACGACGCATAGCATTTTGGATTGTGGCACTTACACAACCGTCGGGCAAGGACATAGTGCTTGAATGCAGGCACAAGGACCTGTATGCTCTCTTCGGGGTGCAGCGCACATCGTTTATGGCCACCCTTGAGTCTATGAAAGCCAAGGGACTTATTGATTACACCTCCAATCAAATCAGTATCACATCACGCCGCGGGCTGGTGGAAATGCTTCAGACACCGTAATAAATTAGAGAGCACCTATTGATTGTCACTGATATAATTGTTACTTTTGCACATTCAAAAAAAGCATTAGCGACAATTCATATCGTATGGAAAAGAATTACAAGCGTACTCTCATAACCACAGCACTGCCCTATGCCAACGGGCCTGTGCATATTGGTCATCTTGCCGGTGTGTATGTGCCGGCCGACATATATGCCCGCTATCTCCGCGCCAATGGCAAGGAAGTACTTCTGGTGGGTGGCAGCGATGAACACGGCGTGCCCATTACCATCAAGGCACGTAAGGAGGGTGTGACCCCGCAGGACATCGTGGACCGTTACCATACAATAATCAAAAATTCCATGGAAGAGCTGGGAATATCGTTTGATGTGTATTCCCGCACCACTTCCGCCATACATAGCGACACTGCAAGCGAGTTTTTCAGCCGTCTGTATGCCAACGGCAAGTTTATTGAAAAAACCTCCATGCAGCCTTATGACGAGCAGGCCGGAGAGTTCCTTGCCGACCGTTATGTTGTCGGCACTTGTCCTCATTGCGGCAGCGACCGCGCCTATGGCGACCAGTGCGAGGCTTGCGGCACCAGCCTTAATGCCACTGACCTAATCAATCCTCATTCGGCACTGACATCCGCACCCGTTACTTTGCGCCAGACATCTCACTGGTATCTCCCGCTCAACGATTATCAGGATGCATTGAGCAAATGGATTCTTGAAGGACACAAGGAGTGGAAAACCAATGTTTACGGTCAATGCAAGTCATGGCTTGATATGGGATTGCAGCCACGTGCCGTGAGCCGTGACCTGAACTGGGGCGTGCCTGTGCCGGTGGAAGGAGCCGAGGGTAAAGTGCTATATGTGTGGTTTGACGCGCCTATAGGATATATCTCCAATACCAAAGAAATATTGCCCGACACATGGGAGCAGTGGTGGAAAAGTTCCGAAAGTCGTATAATCAATTTTATAGGCAAGGACAATATTGTGTTTC
This sequence comes from Bacteroides sp. CAG:927, assembly GCA_000431155.1. Classification (GTDB taxonomy): domain Bacteria; phylum Bacteroidota; class Bacteroidia; order Bacteroidales; family Muribaculaceae; genus Paramuribaculum. The sequence goes on along the minus strand of HF985660.1, from coordinate 178,001 downwards.
ACTGTATCGTGTTCCCGGCCATGCTCATGGCCTATGGCGACGGATACCAGCTGCCTGACAATGTGCCGGCCAATGAGTTCCTCAACCTTGAGGGTGACAAGATTTCCACTTCGCGCAACTGGGCCGTATGGCTCCATGAGTATCTGGTGGATTTCCCCGGCAAGCAGGATGTGCTGCGCTATGTACTGACAGCCAATGCTCCCGAGACCAAGGACAATGACTTTACATGGAGTGATTTTCAGGCACGTAACAATAATGAGCTTGTTGCAATTCTTGGTAATTTCGTGAACCGCGCCATGGTGCTCACCCACAAGTATTTCCAAGGCACTGTGCCCGCTCCCGGCACTCTGGAGCCTATAGATGAGGCTTTGTTTGCTGAAATTCTTGACATAAAGCAGCGTGTGAGTGAGAAACTTGACACATTCCATTTCCGTGACGCTCTTAAGGATGCTATGGACATGGCCCGTGCCGGCAACAAGTATCTGCAGGAGACGGAGCCGTGGAAAGTGGCAAAAACCGATCTGTCACGAACCGGCACAGTGCTTTACTGTGCATTGCAGCTTTGTGCCGACATGGCTATACTGTTTGAGCCGTTCATGCCGTTTATGGCACAGAAACTACGCAATATGCTTGGCATCGGGCAGTTGCCGTGGGATGCTATCGGCTCCCGCGATCTTGTGCCGGCCGGAAATAAAATCGGCCAGCCCGAATTGCTGTTTGAGAAAATTTCTGATGAGGCTATCGCCGCACAGTTGCAGCGTTTGGCCGATATCAAGGAGCAAAACAAGATTGCGGCATGGAAGGCGCAGCCACAGCAAGCCGATGTGGATTTTGACACATTCATGAAAGCCGACTTGCGCGTGGGTACCGTATTGGAATGCGAGCGTGTGCCTAAAGCTGACAAGCTGCTCAGATTCCTGATTGACGATGGCTTGGAGAAACGTACCATTGTGTCAGGCATAGCCAAATTCTATAAGCCTGAACAGCTTGTGGGCAAACAGGTGGTGTTTATTGCCAATCTGCCGCCGCGTAAGCTTAAGGGTATAATGAGTCAGGGTATGATTCTGTCGGCGGAAAATGCCGACGGCTCGCTTGTGGTAATATCCCCCAGCGCGGCTGTAGCACCCGGAGCGCAGGTAAAATAAAGTCTAAATTCCTCATAATTTTCAGTTGGTTATGCATCTTCATCCACGCATATTGATAATCTACACCGGCGGTACCATCGGCATGATTGAAAATCCTGCCACAGGAACCTTGCAGCCGTTTGATTTTTCGCATCTGCTTGACAATGTGCCTAAAATCAAGATGCTCAACTATGAAATCGGCAATGTGCAGTTTGAGGAGCCGATTGATTCCTCCGACATGAACCCTACACACTGGGTCAAGATTGCTGAGGCTATAGAGCGCGAATATGACAATTATGATGGTTTCGTTGTGCTGCATGGCACGGATACTATGGCCTATTCGGCATCGGCATTGTCGTTTATGCTTGAAAACCTGCGCAAGCCTGTGATTATTACCGGCTCGCAGTTGCCTATCGGGGAAGTGCGCACCGACGGTGAGGAAAATCTTATAACTGCATTGCAGATAGCTGCGGCCACCAACTCGGCCGGTGCGCCCATGGTGCAGGAAGTAGCGATATTGTTTGAAAACTATTTGTGGCGCGGTAACCGCTCTACCAAGATGAGTGCTGATAATTTCAATGCTTTCAAGAGCAATAATTATCCGCCTCTTGCCAAAATAGGACTCGGCATCCATTACAATGAGGATGCCCTTTATCGTCCTGCTCCATCGCAAGATACGAAACTGAAGGTTCATTACGGGCTGGATACAGGTGTGATGTTTGTGGACTTGTTTCCCGGCATGCGTGCCGAGATTTTGAGTCATCAGCTTGCCACCCCCGGCATAAAGGGCATAGTGCTCAAAACCTATGGCGCAGGCAATGCTCCTACAGCCCAATGGTTTACTGATGCCATCAAACAGGCTGTGAACGATAACAAAGTAGTGCTCAATGTCACGCAGTGCGTTAACGGCGGTGTTCACAAGCGCTATGTGTCGGCCGACACCCTTGCCAATGCCGGGGTGGTTTCGGGTCGGGACATGACAGCCGAAGCCGCTATCACTAAAATGATGTTTCTTTTTGGTCTCGGCCTTGACAACCGTCAGGTGGCAGAGAAATTTGGAGATGCATTGTGTGGAGAAGTAACATTATAATCTATGGATAGTAACAATAACGAACCTGTTATAATAAATGGCGTGGAGGTGCGCCCATATATCCTCACCCCCGAGCAGATAATGGATATGGTCAAGCCGTTGCGCGGCCATCCGAAACTTGTGCGCGGGCTGATGAAAATGCTTAAGATGGATGGTGTGAACAATCTTCACCTTCACAACTATCGTACGCCCGGAGTAGAGTTTACTTCAGGGCTTCTCAAGGAGCTGGACATAACATTGCGAGTGGATAATGAGGACGTGCTCAAGAATATGGGCAACAAACCGTTCATTACCGTGAGCAATCACCCGTTCGGTGCTCTTGACGGAATTGCGCTTATCAATATCGTAGGCAAATATTATCCTGATTTCAAAGTGATGGTGAATATGATTCTCAATCACATCACTGCCATGCGGCCCAATTTCATAGCAGTGGACGCGCTGCAGAGCGATGACCCCAAGAAAAAGGCCGTTTCCATGAAAGGAATCAAGATGGCGATTGATCAGGTGCGCTCGGGCAAGCCTCTGGGCTTTTTCCCCGCCGGCGCGGTGTCAAAAATCAACAACCGGCTGCAACTTGAGGACCGCCAGTGGCAGCCTACGGTGGTGCGACTGATAAAGCAGCTCGGGGTGCCGGTGGTGCCTGTTTATTTCCACGGAAGCAACTCTTGGTGGTTTAATCTGCTGGGACGCATATCGTGGCAGCTGCGTACACTCCGCCTTCCGGCTGAAGTGTTCGGCAAACGCCACACGACTATTCATGTGACTGTAGGCGACCCTATAACTCCGGAGCAGATCAAGGCACACGCCGGTTCCATTGAAGAGTTGGGAGAGTATCTTAAAAATCAAACATACGCTTTGCGCTCATGCAGATAGACTCTGAAATATCTGCCGAAGTGCAGCAGGCAAAAATGCGTTTCTCTATTGTGGGTAACGCACCTGCACTCATTGCCGCCGTGCAACGTGCTATCAAGGTGGCTCCCATAGACCTGTCGGTACTCGTGACCGGTGAAAGCGGCGTGGGAAAGGAGTTTTTTCCTAAAATAATACACGGCTACAGTGCGCGCAAGCATGCCCGGTACATAGCTGTGAACTGCGGCGCGATACCCGAAGGCACCATAGATTCCGAACTGTTCGGGCATGAGAAAGGTGCGTTTACCGGAGCTATATCGGCCCGTAAGGGGTATTTTGAGGAAGCGGATGGAGGCACCATATTCCTTGATGAGGTGGCCGAGCTGCCGATCACCACGCAGGCTCGTTTGCTGCGTGTGCTTGAGAACGGCGAATTCATAAAGGTAGGTTCCTCCACTGTGCAGCGCACCAACGTAAGGATTGTGGCTGCCACCAATGTGGATATGCTGAAGGCTGTGGCCGAGGGCAAATTTCGCGAAGATTTGTTCTATCGCCTGTCAACCATACAGATACAAGTACCGCCATTGCGCAGCCGTGGCAACGATATAGTGCTTTTAGCCCGCAAATTCGCTGCGGATTTTGCAGAGCGTTACCGCACTCCGGCCATTACCTTAAGCGAGGATGCCAAGAGAGTGCTTCTTCATTACAGTTGGCCCGGCAATGTGCGCCAGCTTAAGAACGTGATGGAGCAGACAGCATTGTTTCAGGCCGGAAACGAAGTGTCGGCCGATGATATACATCGCTATCTGCCGTCCGATACCACAGGTTTCACTCCGGCAGTAGCCATGCATCCCGAGCATAGTTATGCGCAGGAGAGAGAAATTCTGTTCAACATGATATTCCGCATGCAGCGCGAGATAGACTCGTTGCGCACGCAATTGTCGGAGCAGACATCTCATCATGATTCACCGTTGATAAGTATGCCTCGGTCGCTTGTGGCCGTAAACCGCAGTCATGAGGGCGACAGGCCGTTGCCCATAGATGTGGATGTGAGCGAAGTGATGCCCGATGCTCCGGACTATCCGGCTGACGGTGAAAATTCCCCGGCAATGACTCTTGAAGACACGGAGCGTGAAACCATCCGCAAGGTTCTGGAGAAACATTCCGGACGCCGCAAGGCAGCTGCAAAGGAGCTTAATATCTCTGAACGCACCCTTTACCGCAAAATCAAGGAGTACAATCTTGAGTAAACATCCTGCGGATATGGCTTGTTGTTTGTATGGTTGGTGATGTGATAGAATTTATGTAATTTTGTGTGGTAATACTACTGATATGAGTAACAAGAAGATATTGGTGACAGGTGCCGACGGTTTTATCGGCTCACATCTGTGTGAGGCTCTTTTGGCAAAAGGTTATGAAGTAAGAGCGCTGAGTTACTACAATTCGTTTAATAATTGGGGCTGGCTTGAAGATATTCATTCCCCGGGATTGGAGGTTGTCAGCGGCGATGTGCGTGACCCTAATTTCTGCCGTCACATCACCAAAGGGTGTTCCACGGTATATCATCTTGCGGCTCTGATAGCCATACCTTACAGCTATGTGGCTCCCGATAGTTACGTGGATACCAATATCAAAGGCACACTGAATATGTGTCAGGCCGCCATGGATTGCGGCGTGGAGCGTCTCGTAGTCACAAGCACCAGCGAGGTGTATGGCACTGCGCAATATGTGCCCATTGACGAGTTGCATCCCCGTCAGCCACAAAGCCCTTATTCGGCCACAAAAATCGGGGCGGATGCCATAGCCAAGAGCTTTTACAATGCCTTTGACCTGCCGGTAGTGATAGCGCGTCCGTTCAACACCTACGGCCCGCGCCAGAGTGCCCGCGCCATTATTCCCACTATAATAGGGCAGATAGCTTCCGGTGCGCGGCAGATAAAAGTAGGTGACCTCACTCCCACTCGCGATTTCAATTTCGTTAAAGACACCGCACAGGGATTCATTGCCATAGGCGAGGCCAAAGGTGTGGAAGGTCGGGAGATAAACATAGCCACCGGTACCGAAGTGAGCATGGAGCAGACTTTGACCACCATAGCCGAACTCATGCACAGCGATGTGGAATATGTGGTGGACAAACAGCGTCTGCGTCCTGCCAAGAGCGAAGTGTTCAGGCTGTGCGGCGACAACACCCTCATAACTGAGCTTACCGGCTGGCATCCCTGTTATTCGCTCCGTGAGGGTCTGCAGGCCACCATAGACTGGTTTGTGAAGCCCGAGAATCTCGCAAAGTATAAAACTGACATATACAATCAATGAAACGCAAGCTGGCGCTCATAGGTGGCGGAGGTCATGCGGTGTCGCTGATGGAGATGATGCCGGGTGATGTGGATGTGGCCGGCTATGTTGATGTAAGGCAGCGCGACAGCATGGTTGTGCCTTATCTGGGCAATGATGACGAGTTTGCTTGCCGTTATCCTGAAATGCCGGTGCACATAGCGTTTGTGATGGGTGAAAATGGCAGCATGGCTTTGCGCAAAAAGGTTATAGACAGCTACCGCAATCATGATATGCCGGTTCTCGTGGCGCAGAGCGCATTGGTCACCTCCCATTCCGCGTTGGGGCGCGGATGCGCTGTGATGCACCGTGCGGTAATCAACAGCGCCACCCTCGGAGAATGTAATGTGGTGAATACCGGAGCTATCGTGGAACACGGTGTGACAACCGGAAGCAATGTGTTCATTGGACCCGGAGCCGTGGTGTGCGGCGGCGTGACCATAGGCTGCAATGTAATGATAGGAGCCGGAGCAGTGATAAGAAACAATGTGACTATAGCTGACGATTCTGTGATAGGAATGGGCAGTGTGGTGACAAAAGATATACAGAATAGCGGCGTGTATGCCGGAAATCCATGCAAAAAGTTATGAACCATACCATAATCATAGCAGAGGCCGGTGTGAACCATAATGGTTCGCTTGAGGTGGCGATACAGATGATTCGGGCCGCTGCCACCGCCGGTGTGGATTATGTGAAATTCCAGACCTTCAAAGCCGAAAAACTGGTGAGCGCTGATGCCAAAAAAGCAGAGTACCAGCAGGATAATTGCCCGGAAATGGGTGACACGCAGCTCCAGATGCTGCAATCGCTTGAACTCAAAGCCGGGGATTTCGCTGTGCTGAAGGACGAATGTGAGCGATGCGGGGTAGGTTTTCTGTCATCGCCTTTTGATAACGAAAGCATAGAGTTGCTTTCAGGGCTGGGTATGGATTATTGGAAAATACCATCGGGCGAAATAACCAATCTGCCGTATCTGGAAGCAATAGGTTCCAAGAAAGGCAAGGTGATACTCTCCACCGGCATGTGCGAGCTTGGGGAAGTGGAAAATGCCGTGGAGGTTCTGGAGCGTAACGGCACACCAAGGCATAATATAATTCTGCTGCAATGCAATACGCAATATCCCACATCCATGAGTGATGTGAATTTGTTGGCTATGAACGATTTGGCATCCTTAAGATGTGGTGGAACGGGGTATAGCGACCATACTCCGGGCATAGAAGTGCCTATAGCAGCTGTGGCTTTGGGAGCAAAGGTGCTTGAAAAGCATTTTACGCTTGACAAATCAATGCCGGGTCCTGACCACAAGGCATCCCTTGACATAGATGAGCTGACACGGATGGTGCAATGCGTGCGCAATGTGGAGAAAGCTCTCGGCAATGGATGTAAATGTGTGAGCGATAGCGAAAAAGGCAACATTGCTGTGGCAAGAAAAAGCATCGTGGCATCACGTGACATAAAAGCCGGCGAGGAGTTCTCGGCTGATAATTTAACAGTGAAACGCCCCGGCAACGGAGTGTCACCTATGTCGTGGCATAATTTGCTGGGCAAAAAAGCGGCGCGAGATTATCGTGTGGATGAACAAATTGATGCGCCCGAGGTTTAATCATAAATAGATGTTACCATTATGAACTATAAGAAACTATTAAGTATCGTGGCTGTGGCAGCCACAATGGTGGGGCTTAGCTCATGCGGCTCTACCGATTCCAACAATGACTCCATGTGGAGTGAGCGTGTTTTCACTCCCGGCAATTATGCCGGTCAGATCACCTACAATCCTCAGGGAGTATGGTCCAACTATGCCTTGAACACAAACGGGCAGAACTATGACGGGTTGCAAGTGGCATATAATTATGATACCACAACCGGCCTGTTTACCGGAATGGTGCCAAGCAAGGTTTACAATCCCGTGGATTACGGAAATGATTTCAATGTTTATCCCAATTGGGCCGGTGTAATTGATTTGCGCAATGCAGGTGCCGAAGATGCAGCTCCGGTAATGGGCGATCCGTTTATGATGGCTCGTTTCAATCCCAATGAAAGCACTTCCGGCATCCCCTCCAACCCCAGCGTGAAGTTGAGTTTCGTAACCACTTTCTTCCCTGCCGCGCTTACGGTGTGCAACAGCTCGGCATTGTATTATGAGATGCAGCGCACATTCACGCTCAACAGCCGTGCCGATTACGTGAAACTCGTGATAACCGGTGTGCTCGGTGGAAAGAAAACCGGCAGCGTGGAGATACCTTTGGAAGCCGGAAACAATGGCAATTACATAACCAAATGGACCACCGTGGAGCTTGGCGCTCTTAACGAGGTTGAATATGTATATATGCAGCTCGTAGGCAGCGACGGTGCAGGCAAGGCTGCCGTGGCCAAGTACCCGTACTTCGGCATTGGCTCCTTTGCCTACGGTTACGGTTATAACCAGTAACAAATGAAAGAAGCACTTACCACCACACTTAACCAACAGCAACTGCAAACGCTCACGCCGATGCAGTTGCAGTTTGTTCATGTGCTGGAGATGACCGGCCCTGAACTGGAAGAAGAGGTGCGCAGAGTGCTTGATGAGAATCCAGCTCTGGAGGTGGCCGAGGGTGACGAGTCTGTGCCCATACAGGACACGGAGTTCAACGAAACTCCCGACCAGCTGCAGTTGGCCGATTACAGTGATGAGGATGAGATACCCCACTACAGGCTTGAGATGCGTAATTATTCGCCCGATTCGCCCTATTACGAACCGGTGGCCGTGGCGGGGGACACCATTATTGACAGTCTTCAGGGGCAGCTCGCCGAACACGACCTTAACGACAGCGACCGCATGGTGGCCAACTATATAATCGGCTCAATAGACACCAACGGCTACATGACACGTTCCGCGAATGAGATTGCCAACGATTTGGCATTTCAGGAGGGTGTGGATGTGAGTGTGGAGGATGTGCGGCGCATGTGGAAGCTTGTGCGCACATTGGAGCCGGCCGGCATAGGAGCGGTGGATTTGCGTGACTGTCTGCTGCTGCAGCTCCGTCGTTTGCCTGACAGCCATGCGCCTGCGGTAGCTCTGGCCGTGAGCGTGGTCAGCGATTACTTTGACCTGTTTTCGCGCATGCGTTACGACAAGTTGAGTTCCGCCCTTAATGTTACGGAGGACGAGCTTAAGGCCGCAATAGATGTGATTCGCACCCTTAACCCCAAGCCCGGAAGCGCGTTTGCCGCTGCCGGAGATGATGAGCGGCTGCGACAGATTTCCCCGGACTTCGCTGTGGAGTGCGAGGGACATAATATAACTGTGACATCCCTCAGCAGGGTGCCGAAACTGCAAATCGAAAGCAGTTTTTCCGGAGACATCAGCGTGCCTCAGCGATTGGGCGAAAATGCCACCCGGTTTGTGCGCCAGCGTCGGGATGAGGCCCAGAATTTCATTCAGGTGCTTGATATGCGCAACACTACGCTCTACCGGGTAATGGTGGCCATAGTGAAGTTGCAGCGAGAATTTTTTGAGACAGGCGATGTGGCCCGAATAAGGCCGATGATACTCAAGGATGTGGCTGAGGAAACCGGATATGACCTGTCGGTGATAAGCCGTGCCACGGCCGGAAAATATGTGGCCACTGTTTCAGGAGTGTATCCTCTGAAATATTTCTTCAACGAGCGTCCCGTGGATGGCGCAGATGCCTCGTCGCACGAACTGCTCGAGGCTCTCAAAGCTGTGATAGACGGCGAAGACAAGCAGCATCCGCTCAGCGACCGTGCCATAACTGATTTGATGAATGAAAAAGGGTATGGCGTGGCGCGGCGCACCGTTACAAAATATAGAGAAAAAGCCGGAATACCCGTTGGGCGTCTCCGACGCAAAATGTAGCATTATGTACAAGATTGCAAGATTAATATCGTTTGTGTTCGGGCCTCCCATAGTGCCTGTTTACGGCATGGCCATAGCATTGTGGCTGAGTATGCTCCGCGTGCTTCCGCTGAGCACACGATTGTGGGTGCTTGGTGTGGTGGCACTGATGATATGCGTGGTGCCCCTTGTGTGTATATGGGCGTTGTGGAAGCTCGGTCATCTCTCTGATCCGGCACTCAAACAACAGAATGAACGCACGTTGCCGTATATAATAACGCTGGTGAGCTATGCCGCTTGCGCCGGGTTCCTGTATGTGAGTCAGGCACCAATGTGGCTCGTGATGTTTATGGTCGGAGCAATGCTGGCCGTGATAATATGTACTCTCGTAAACCGCAAGTGGAAAATTTCGGCTCACATGACCGCCATGGGTGGCCTTATGGCCCTGACAATGCGTATGGCCGTAAGTCACCTCTGCATAGTGGACATGATTTGGCCTATGGTGATTGTTACCATTCTTTGCGGTATGGTTGGCACTTCGCGCCTCATAATGCAGCGTCACACATTGGGTCAGGTGCTTGCCGGGTTTGCGGTAGGATTTCTGTGTGTGTATCTTTGCTCCGGCATACCGCTTTATTAGTAAATAAACTCTAATCATTATACATTTCTTAAACCAACATGACACCTTTAGTAAGCATAATTATGGGCAGCACCTCCGATTTGCCCGTGCTTCAGAAAGCAGCCGTTTTTCTTAACGACATGCATATCCCGTTTGAAATGAACGCGCTCAGTGCGCACCGTACCCCGGCAGAGGTGGAGCATTTTGCCCACGGAGCCGAAGGCCGTGGCATAAAGGTGATAATAGCTGCAGCCGGCATGGCAGCTGCATTGCCCGGTGTAATAGCGGCAATGACACCTGTCCCTGTAATCGGTATTCCCATCAATTCAACTCTTGACGGTAACGACGCACTCCTTTCTATCGTGCAGATGCCCCCGGGTGTGAGTGTTGCCACCGTGGGTATAAATGCCGGGCTGAATGCTGCCATACTCGCCACTCAGATACTTGCGCTGAGCGACAAAGAGATTCATTCGCGTTTTGAAACCTATCGCTCCGGGCTTTCCGCCAAGATTGTGAAGGCTAACGAGGAACTCAAGGGGATAGAATATGAGTACAAAGTCAACTGATTTTGATTGCTGTCGCCGTGTCACCACTCCCGTACATGTAGGGAATGTGACTATTGGCGGTGACCAAAGGGTTGTCCTTCAGTCCATGGCTTCCACCTCAACTATGGACACCGAGGGAAGCATAGCTCAGTGCAGCAGGATAGCCGATGCCGGTGCTCAGATAGTGCGCCTGACAGCACAGGGTGTGCGCGAGGCCAATAATCTTGTCAATATACGTGCCGGACTTCGGGATAAAGGAGTGGATGTGCCCTTGGTGGCCGACATTCATTTCAATCCCCGCGCGGCATTCGCGGCAGCTGAAGTTGTTGAGAAGGTGCGTATCAATCCCGGTAATTTTGTGGATCCGGGCCGCACCTTTCGCAAACTTGAGTACACCGATGAGGAATATGCAGCTGAGTTGCAGAAAATTGACGATGCACTGACTCCGTTTCTGTCACTGTGCCGCGAGCATGGCACCGCTATACGCATAGGCGTGAACCACGGGTCGCTTTCCGACCGTATCATGAGCCGCTACGGAGATACGCCTGCCGGAATGACGGAGAGTGCCATGGAGTTTTTGCGTGTGTGCGTAAAGCGCGGATTTACCGGTGTGGTTATATCCGTCAAGGCTTCCAATGTGGCAGTCATGGTGGAAACCGTGCGGCGTCTTGTGCGTGCCATGGATGAGGAAAACATGCATTTCCCGTTGCATCTGGGAGTCACCGAGGCTGGTGACGGAGAGGATGGACGCATAAAATCATGTGTTGGTATCGGCACTCTCATGGCTGAAGGCGTGGGAGACACTATCAGGGTATCGCTCAGTGAGGAGCCTGAGTGCGAACTTCCCGTAGCGGCAATGTTGCGTGAATATATCGAGCAGCTTCAGCAGGCCCCGCATATAGACGGTGAAAAAGTTGCCGGTTATGATGACATAATGCCGCAACGACGCAAAAGCGTGGCTGTGGGTAATGTAGGCGGTTCAAATCCGCCGGTGGTCGTAGGCACTGATTCTGCGGCTGAATATTGCGCCGACCGCCAACCTGACCTTTTCGTCGGGAATTTTGACTATCAGGAAGTTGATGCTGCTGTTCCCGTTGAAAAGTGGGGTGAAATACCGTCTGATAAAATTATAGTGCTCACATCCTCCCATGCCAATCGTCCCGGCTCTATGCAGGCTGCCCTCCACCGCATGATGGCTCTTGGAATCAATAATCCTGTTGTGGTGAAAGTGGACTACGGCAACTTGACCGCCGAGGAACTGACCGTAAGGGCATCGGTGGATTTTGGAACTCTGCTGATGAACGGGTTCCGCGACGGTGTGTGGATTGAGAGCAATGTCCTGACTCCGGCCGAAATCGCTTCGCTTGAATTCGGAATATTGCAGGCAGCGCGTCTGAGAGTGACCCGTACAGAGTACATATCGTGTCCCGGATGCGGCAGAACCATGTTTAATCTCCAGAGCACATTGGCGGCTGTGAAGTCGGCCACAACATCTCTTCGCGGACTGAAAATAGGCGTAATGGGGTGTATAGTGAACGGCCCGGGTGAGATGGCAGATGCCGATTACGGCTATGTGGGTGCAGGTGCAGGACGCATCAGCCTTTACAGAGGTAAGGAATGTGTGGAAAAGAATATTCCTGAAAATGAGGCTGTGGAGCATCTGGTGAACCTCATCAAGGCTGACGGCAAATGGAAATAGACACTCGCTACATGGCGCGTGCCATACAACTGGCACGCAATGGGTTGGGGTACGCATCACCCAACCCTATGGTGGGAGCGGTGATTGTGGCCGACGGGCGTATAATAGGCGAAGGGTGGCATCGTCGGTGTGGAGAAGGACATGCCGAGGTCAATGCCGTGGCATCTGTTCGGGAACCCGAACTGTTGCGGCACAGTACCATGTATGTCACTCTTGAGCCGTGCTCGCATTATGGTAAGACCCCTCCTTGCGCAAAGCTTATAATAGAACGGCACATACCCCGCGTGGTGGTGGGGTGTGTTGATCCGTTTGACAAAGTCAGCGGCAGGGGAGTTGCCATGCTTCGTGAGGCCGGAGTGGAGGTAGTGACCGGCGTAATGGAGAAGGAGTGCAAGGAGCTTAACAAGGTTTTTATGTATGCCCACACTCACAAGATGCCTTATGTCACTCTGAAATGGGCATGTAGCGCGGACGGATGGCTTGACCATGACCGCATTGATGGCTCCGGTCCTATGAAGTTTTCATCCCCGTTGGGAACTACGCTTGTGCATTTGATGCGTAGCCGCTACGATGCCATAATGGTAGGAAGCGGTACCGTATTGTCCGATAATTGTCGTCTGAACGTAAGGCTTGTGGAAGGCAAGGCTCCCCTGCGCGTGGTGCTTGACCGGCGTGGACGCGTGAGTGCCGAAGCAGCAGTTATGGAGGGCGGCAACACATTGGTGATGAGCAACTACAAGGATTTGAAAGATGTGCTCCACTCCTTGTATGAACGTGGTGTGACCTCCCTGATGGTGGAGGGTGGGGCTACTTTGCTCAGGGAATTTATGAAAGAAAATCTTTGGTGCGAGGCCCGTATTGAGCAGAATATGGCCCGATTAGGAGTGCATGGTGTGGCGCACATGGATATGCCCCAAGGCGAGATAAGGTCAGTTAAAAATATTGGCAATAGTCTGATATTCACCGTGGTTCGTCTGTGAAACTGCCCCGAAGACCATGAGAGTTACAGAATTTAACTATAAAGCAACATTAGTTAATGAAATTGTTGTTAACTTTGCAGTTTGAAAAATAGCATAATTATGAAGCATAGACTGCCCCTATATATCCTATTTGCAGCGTTTGTCAGCAGCATCATGGTGTCATGTAACAAGGACAATGATGATGAGGACAGCACTACTGAGGAAGTGCAGATTACCTCGTCAATGGCTGTTAACTCTTTTGCGCTCTCAGCTGACAAAAATGTGTTGGCAAATCTTGATTCGGTGTTCTTTACCATTGATTTGACCAATGCGGTGATATATAACGCCGATTCTTTGCCCAAAGGCACTAAAATCAATAAACTTGTGGCTGAAATAGGGCTGCCTACCGTTAGCGAGGCTACACTGACTTTTACCGGGGCTGACGGCACTGAGCAGAGCATCAACTACCTCACCGACAAGTCCGATACAATCGACTTTTCACACAACGATGTAAAGCTCCATCTTGTGGATTACACCGGCAGTCACTCACGTGACTATATCATAAAGGTCAATGTGCATACAATGGTATCGGACTCGCTGTTCTGGGACAAGGCAGCCATGCGCAGTTTGCCTACATCTCTTGCTGACCCTGCCGAACAGCACACCGTGGATGCAGGTGGCTCGGTTTTGTGTTTCACACGTTCTGATGCCGGTTGTTGCGTGGCTTCCGCCACCGATCCTGCCGGAGAATGGACCAATGTTGCAAGCAACCTGCCTTCTGACGCATTAATCAACAGTATCACTGCCACCGACAATGCCTTGTTTGCGGTGACTTTCGATGGCAAACTGCTTACTTCAGCCGACAAAGGCGTGAACTGGACGGTACTTTCCGTACAAATGAATCATATTCTTGGCGCTTATGGCTCAACCCTTTTGGGTGTGCGCAAAGGTGACGACGGAGTATATTACCATACCACCTATCCGGCCTCGGGTGAAACGCCTGTTGATGCCAAATTCCCTGTAGCGGGAACCAGTCAGGCCGTGACCTATAGTAATGAATGGTCCACAGAGCCCATGCTGATGATAGTGGGCGGCGCTACTTCAAGCGGTGCGCTCACCGGGGCAACTTGGGCTTATGACGGTAATACTTGGGGTTGTATCTCTCCTGACGGCATCCCGGCTATGGAAGGTGTGTGCCTTGTGCCTTACTACACCTACAAGGTCAACAATCAGTGGGTAGCCTCGGAGGTGTCCACATTGGTGGCTATAGGCGGACGACTGACAAACGGAAAGATTAATCCTAATGTCTATATATCACTTAACCGTGGCCTCAACTGGGTTAAGGCCGATCAGTGCATGCAGCTCCCCGACTACCTTAGCCCGGTGGCTTATGCGCAGAGTGTGGTGCACTCAGTGACTCTCTCCTCTCGTGCCGGCGGTGCCAACGGATGGCGTGATATGCCTGTCAACGGACTGCCGGTATGGTATCGCGGAAGCCAGAGCAGAGCTTCTGTACCCGTCACCAGTTGGGATTGCCCTTACGTATATCTGTTTGGCGGTGAAACCGAATTGTCAGGACTTAGCGCCAAAGTGTGGAGGGGAGTTATCAATCGCATGACATTCAAACCCCTTCAATGATCCCGGTGATGAAAAAAAGCTTAATGACCATACTTATAGCAGCAGCTGCCATACTGATGGCGGCTCCCGCTGTTTATGGCCAAAGCGACAATGACTCATACAAATTTGATATAGGTGTGGGAGGTGGAATGAGCGGCTATCTCGGCGATGCAAATGAGAGCAATGTGTTTGCAAGTCCCGGGGTGGCCATGAACGTGGCTTTCCGTTACCTGTTCAATGACAATCGCTGGGCATTGCGCGGACAGTTGACCGCTTTGTCGCTCAGCGGTAATACCGAAAAATTCAGTAATGTTTATCCATTGAATGTGAATTATCAGTTCAAAGGATGGGCTTACGACCTTGGGGCACGCGGAGAATTTAACTTTTTTGCTTACGGTATCGGTGAGACTTACAAGAGGTTAAAACGATGGACTCCTTACTTGTCGCTCGGCATCGGTGCCACTTATGCCAAGAGTGGAGACCATACTTCGGTGGCACTCAATATCCCTATGGGATTTGGTGTGAAATACAAGGCTACAAAACGTATCAACCTGATGCTGGAATTTTCCATGACCAAGGTGTTTGGCGATCATGTTGACGGCGAACTGAAGGATTTGTACCAAATTAAGAGTTCTTTTATAAAGAATACCGACTGGTATTCCTCAATAATGATAGGAGTGAGTTATGAATTCGGTCCGAGATGTGTTACATGCCATCGTATAGACTGATTAAATAAGTTTCTTAAACGCAATACAATGACCACCGACTGCAATATCACCATAGATTCGGCCCGCATACCTGAGCATGTGGCCATTATCATGGACGGCAACGGCCGCTGGGCCAAGGCCAAGGGACAGGAACGCACCTGCGGACATGAGCAGGGCGTAACTTCGGTGCGCAATGTGATTCGCGAGGCGAATGCATTGGGAATTAAATATCTCACTCTCTATGCGTTCTCTACTGAAAACTGGAACCGTCCGCAGCACGAAGTGGATGTGCTTATGAGCCTTATCGTGATGGCTATGAGCCGCGAACTTCCTGAAATGCTTGAAAATAACGTGCAGATGCGCATTATAGGCGACATAAGCCGTTTGCCTGAGGATGCGCGCAACACTCTTGACCAGTGCGTTGCAGCCACGGCTCACTGCACGGGTCTGAGAATGATACTGGCTCTGAGTTATTCCTCACGATGGGAGATAACCGAGGCTGTACGCTCCATATCGGCTAAAGTGGCAAAAGGTGAACTTGATGTGTCGGATATTGACGACAATACTGTGTCGCAGCATCTTACCACCGCAGAATTTCCCGATCCCGATTTGCTTATACGCACGGGCGGTGATATAAGAGTGAGCAATTATCTGCTGTGGCAGATTGCCTATTCCGAGCTGTACTTCACACCTACATTGTGGCCCGACTTTGACGGAAAGTCACTCAGGGAGGCTGTGGCCGAGTATCAGAAACGCGAACGGCGATACGGGCGTATTTCGGAGCAGCTCACCAATCAATAGTATATAATCAACCAAAATAGCAAAAAAAGAATTCACAACATATTATGCGTAACCAACTTATATATCTCCTTGCAGTGGTAATGGCAGCGTGTGGCGCTGTCGGGACCCGTGCTCAGGAGCTTGCAGTGGACACTGTGATAAATCCCAAGGTGCTGTTTACCGGGATGCCGCGCACATACGAGATAGCCGGAATATCCGTGAACGGGGCCGACAACTACGAGGATTATCTTATAATAGGGTTTGCCGGACTGAAAGTGGGTGAGCGCATAGATATTCCGGGTGCGGAAATCACCGATGCCTCAAAGCGTCTGTGGCATCAGGGATTGTTCAGCTCCGTGAAGATTACTGTGGAGAAAGTGGCCGGTGACAAGGCATGGATAGCCATAAACCTGCGTGAGCAACCGCGTATTTCCGCCATCAACTATATCGGTACGCGCAAAAGCGAGCGCAAGGATCTTGAAGAGAAGCTGCAGTTGCACAAAGGCAATCAGATTACGCAGAACATTGTGAATCGTGCTGAGTCTATCATAAAGCAGTATTACAAGTCCAAAGGTTTTGGCAACGCAACAGTGAAAATCAATCTGCGCGAAGACCTCTCGGCAAAAAACGAGATGATTGTGGACATAGTCGTGGATCGTCATGACAAGGTAAAGGTGCACAAGATTTATATTGATGGCAACGAGGTGATGAGCGATAATGCGTTGCAGCGCACCATGAAGAAAACAAACGAAAAAGGCAAGTTGCTGAATCTGTTCAAGCAAAAGAAATTTGTGGAGAGCGATTACCGCGATGACCTTAACCGAATAATCCAGAAATATAACGAAAAAGGTTATCGTGATGCCAAAATATTGAGCGACAGCGTTGTTCCTTACAATGACAAGACTGTGGATGTATATATTTCTCTTGAAGAAGGTAAAAAATACTACATCAACGATATATCGTGGGTAGGCAACACCATTTATCCCACACAGGTGCTTGACGATGTGCTGGGCTTCAAGAAAGGTGATGTTTATAACCAGAAGTTGCTCAACAAGCGCACCACTGAGGACGATGATGCCGTGGCCAACCTGTACATGAACCGTGGTTATCTTTTCTATAACCTCGTGCCGATAGAAAAAAATGTGCATGGAGATTCAATTGATTTGGAAATGCGCATGGTTGAGGGCCCGCAGGCACGAATCAACAATGTGGTGATAAACGGTAACGACAGGTTGTATGAGAAAGTCATCCGTCGTGAATTGCGTGTTCGCCCGGGCGACCTGTTCTCCAAGGAGGACCTCATGCGTTCTGCCCGTGAAATAGCACAGACCGGACACTTCAATCCTGAAAATATGGATATTCGCCCTGAGCCTAATGAGGAGAACGGTACGGTAGATATTATATTCAACCTTGAATCCAAGGCTAACGACCAGATTGAGTTCTCTCTCGGTTGGGGACAGACAGGCGTTATCGGAAAACTTGCCTTGAAGTTCACCAACTTCTCAATCAAAAATCTGTTCCATCCCAGTTCGTATAAAGGACTTATACCGCAGGGCGAAGGTCAGACATTTACTATTTCGGCTCAGACCAATGCCCGATATTATCAGGCTTACAGTGTGTCGTTCCTTGACCCGTGGTTTGGAGGCAAACGACCCAACTCGCTCAGCGTGTCGGCGTACTACAGCCGTCAAACCGGTGTGAACTCTTCTTACTACAACAGCCGATGGGCCAACACTGCCTATAATTACGGCTACGGTTATGGCTATGGTTACGGAAGCGATTATTACCAAAACAGTATAACCAATGCTTACGACCCCAACAAAGTGCTTCAGATGGTGGGCGTGACCGTTGGTTTCGGTAAGCGTTTGAGCTGGCCTGACGACTACTTCACTTTCCAGACCGACCTCAGCTACAACTGGTATTATCTTAAGAACTGGGAATACCTGTATTATATGAACAACGGTACTTCCAATTCTCTTGTGCTCGGTCTTACCTTAGCCCGAAACAGTATAGACAATCCTCTATATACCCGCCGAGGCTCGCAGTTCTCGCTGGGATTGCAGCTCACTCCTCCGGCATCATTGTTCGGAAAAAAGAATTGGGAGAAACTCTATAAAGAAAATTCCGTAGAGTCAAAGAAAGAGATGTATAAGTGGATTGAGTACTGGAAACTCAAGTTCCGTGCCCGCACCTACACTCCTCTCACCGACCCCAATGGCAAATGGACGCTCGTGCTCATGACCCGTGCCGACATAGGTCTGTTGGGCAGCTATAACAAGTGGCTCAAATCTCCGTTTGAAACATTCTACGTGGGTGGTGACGGTATGTCAGGATCATATACCTATGCAACGGAGACCATAGGCTTGCGCGGTTATGACAACGGCGCACTCACTCCGTGGGGTTATGAGGGTTACGCTTACACCCGACTGGGCATGGAGCTTCACTTCCCGTTCATGCTCCAGCCTTCAACCACTATCTACGGACTGGCATTTGTGGAGGGCGGTAATGCATGGACCGATGTCAAGAGCTTCACTCCGTTCAATCTCAAGCGCAGTGCCGGTGTGGGTCTTCGCATATATCTGCCTATGGTAGGTATGATGGGTATAGACTGGGCTTATGGTTTCGATCAGGTGTTTGGCGAACGTGGCGGCAGTCACTTCCATTTTGTGCTCGGTCAGGAGTTCTAACATAATTTAATATATTGGATTTGAACTTTTCAAGGCCGTAATAGTCTTAACACTATAATCTATTTATTGTGAAATTATGAAGACATTAATAAAAAGAATAGCCATTATGATGGCATTTGTGGCAGTGGGTTTTGCCGCTGCCAAAGCTCAGAAATTTGCGCTGGTGGACATGGAGTATATACTTTCCAATGTGCCCGCTTATGAAGTGGCCAACAACCAGCTTGACCAGCTGTCGCAGCGTTGGCAGAAAGAAGTGGAGGGTGTGCAGCGTGAGGCTGAGACCATGTACAAGAACTATCAGAGTCAGATGCCTTTCCTGACCGATGAGCAGAAGAAAAAAGAAGAAGCCAACATCGTGGCTAAAGAAAAAGAGGCTGCCGAGCTACGCAACAAATATTTCGGCCCTGACGGTGAAATGTACAAGAAGCGTCAGTCGCTCATGAAGCCTATTCAGGAAGAAGTATATAATGCGGTAAAGAAAGTGAGTGAGGAGCGCGGTTACATGTGTATTTTTGACCGTGCCTCAAGCGCGGACATCATTTTTGCTTCGCCGCGTATAGATGTGAGCAATGATGTGCTCGCAAAACTTGGCTATGCGCGATAATTTTAATATCTTTGCGTTTAATTAAATTTCACTATCAGGTTAACAATTTGGCGGTGTGACTGCCGTTATAATTAGAGAATATAAAAACAATAACTATACCTAACCAATGATCAAGAAATTGTTACTTGCCATTGTAGTGGCTTTACCCTCAATGGCGTTTGCACAGAAGTTTGGCGTTGTCAATGCCCAGCCCATTATTGAAGCTATGCCCGATATGACCGAGGCACGCACTGCTCTTGAAGCAGCCTCCAAGAAATATGAGGATGAATTCAAGAACCTGCAGGAGGAATTCAATAAAAAATACACCGAATTCCAGGGCATGAACGATGAGACTCCCCAAACCATCAAGGATCGCCGTATGTCGGAGCTTCAGGAGCTTGACCAGAAAATGAATCAGTTCCGTACCACCGCCACTCAGGACCTCCAGCGTCAGCAGGAGCAGCTTATGGCTCCTATTCAGCAGAAAGTTATGACTGCTATACAGGCTGTGGGCGCAGAAGGCGATTACACCATGATTTTTGAAAACAATGTGCCTATTTACGTGGGCAAGACTGTTGAGGACATCACCCCTCAGGTAAAAGCAAAACTCGGGTTGAAATAATCTCCACAACACAGACTCTATAGAAAGGTTGCACCACGGTGCAGCCTTTTTTTGTGCGCCGTTATTTACGATGCGCTGAATTGTTGTATAATTTGATTACCTTTGTGGCATGCAACAAAAAGAGAATGGAACCTCGCCAATCGGGGTGTTTGATTCGGGTTACGGCGGTTTGACGATTCTTAAGGCAATACGCAGTCAGCTGCCAGAATATGACTATCTGTATCTGGGCGATAATGCGCGTGCTCCTTACGGCACAAGGTCTTTTGACGTGGTGTATCAGTTCACGCTTGAGGCGGTGAAATATCTGTTCGCTCAGGGGTGCAAACTGGTGATACTGGCATGCAACACAGCCTCAGCAAAGGCGTTGCGTTCTATTCAGCAGCGCGACTTGCCGGTAATTGACCCGACAAGGCGCGTACTTGGCGTGATACGCCCCACCGTAGAGGCGTTGGGGGAATTGTCAAGCACCGGAAATATCGGGGTGATGGGTACCAACGGTACCGTGCAGTCCCACAGCTATGAGATGGAGGTGGCTAAACTGAATCCCGATTTTAAGGTATATTCACAGGCGTGTCCGATGTGGGTGCCGCTTGTGGAAAATCATGAGGCCGAGAGCGAGGGTGCCGACTATTTTGTGCGCAAATATGTGGACGGCTTGCTTAAAAAAGGTCCGGAAATAGATACTATAGTGCTCGCATGCACCCATTATCCAATACTTTATCCTAAAATACGTGATGCGGTGCCGGAGCACATAAAAATTGTGACCCAGGGTGAAATTGTGGCGCGGAGCCTTGCCGACTACATGAAGAGGCATCCCGAGATGGAGTGCAGATGTTCCAAGGGAGGCACATGCCGTTATCTCACGACCGAGGACCCCGACAAGTTTACCGACCTTGCCCGCATATTTCTGCAAGAGCCTGTTGCAGTGCGGCATATAGACCTTTAGTGTTGTTATGAAGATTGGTGAAATAATCAAAACGGCGGGACTGACTGCCAAAGGGCTTGTGAAAATGGCTTTGCAGAGCCGATGTGTGAACTGGAAAGGGATAAAACCCGAAGGCGATACTATAATTGTAATGGGCAACGGTCCGTCGCTGTCGCAAAGCCTTGTGGATCATCCTGAGGCGTTTAAGAAATATCCGCTGCTCGCGGTGAATTTTGCTGCAAACACTGATGAGTTTTTTGCTTTACGCCCGAAATATTATCTTTTGGCCGATCCGGTGTTCTTCAATCGGGGGATAAATGACAACGTGGAACAATTGTTCCACAATTTGGAGAGCGTGGAATGGCCCATAATTTTATTTGTTCCACGTGGAAAGAATGTTCCACGGACTAAATGGATTGATGTGCGCGAATTCAATTTTGTGGGTATAGAGGGTGCAAAATGGTTGCGTCATTTTGCATACAATCACAAACTCGGAATGCCACGTCCCCGCAATGTTCTTATTCCATCAATCATGGCGGCATTATGGATGGGGTACAGAAATGTGTATCTGACCGGTGCCGACCATTCATGGACAAAAACGCTGGATGTGAATGAGAATAACGAGGTGGTGAGCGTACAGCCGCATTTTTATCGTGACAACGATGCAGAGCATCAACGTGTGGCATCTGTTTATAAGAATGTACGGCTCCATGAGCTGTTGCTCAGTTTCCACATTGCGTTCAAGGCATATTTTGATGTGGATGAGTATGCACGGTATATAGGGGCAAATATTTATAATGCCACTCCCGGCAGTTTTATTGACGCTTTCAGGCGTAAGTCATTGTAGGTGCGCCACGGCGAGCGTGAGCACTGATATGCGGGCTGAGGGGGCGGCGGTGTGAATAGCTTCGCAGCATGCCAGTAGAGTAGAGCCGGTGGTGAGCACATCGTCCACTATCAGAATGTGTTTTCCTTCAAGTTCAGAGGGGTTGACGGCCCTGTACAAGTTGCGTGAATTGAGCCATCTGTGATAGGCATTCTTGCGCGTCTGTGTGGCATGTGAGCGAGTGGCCACAAGATTATTCCCGACAGCAATCCCGGTGACATCGGCAATGCCCAAAGCTATGTAGCGGCTCTGGTTGTATCCTCGTTTCCATTCTTTGAACCGATGAAGCGGAACCGGGATAACCAAGTCTATTCCGTCAAAAAATCCGTCAGAGCGGATTTCGCGGGCATATTCGGAGGCGAGATAGCGTGCCACTTTCGGGCGGCCATGATATTTGGTGGCATATATCAGGCGTGTAAACTCGCCGGAACGGTAATAGTAGAAGTATCCGGCAGCCCGTTCTACAGGCACTTTGCCGGCGAGCCGCTGATGAATGATGCTGAACGAGTCGGTGTGAAGCATGGTGCGCGGCAACTTCAGCCGGCATCCGAGACAGATTACTTTTTCGCCATTGACAAGCGAGCAGCCACAGACCTCACACACTTCCGGCCAAATGAGGTTTGCGGCCCCTTTCAGCAATCTTCGCCAGTCCATAAGGCGGGATTTTTGATGATAGAAGCCACCAGTGACGGTTCATATCCCCGACCAACGGCATACCGAAACAGCTTTGTGCGTCCGTCATAGGTGTTGACATCCTTTATAGAGCGCATTTTGGCTTTGATGATTCTGCGGGCATTTTCGGTGTAACTGTCTTCCTCAATCTCATCAAGAGCTTGCCGAATGTATGCGGCATCCACGCGCTTTGTCATAAGCTCGTTCACAATCTTGCGTCTGCCCCACATAGACAGACGGTATTTGTCGCGGACAAAAGAGCGGGCGAACCGTTCATCGCTCACAAATCTATTTTTTTTGAGATGCAGCATTATGGCATCGGCATCTGCCGAAGGTATCTGCCATGTAAACAGCTTGCGCCGGAGTTCACTTTCGCACCGTTCCGCCGCCACGCAAAGTGATTCCAACCGGTCCAGAGCCATAGCTTTGGAAATTTGCTTTTTCATGGGCGGGTGCAGTATATGAAACGGTTAAGACGCTGCATGTCAGGGATTACATTTATGTCCTCCCATCCCTGTTGTTTAAGCTCATCGCTGATTTGTGATGCGTAGTCAGGGTTGATTTCAAAGTACAACCTACCTGACGGCACCAATGCGGAGAGAGCATACGAAGCTATTGCCCGGTAAAACAGGAGTGGATTATTGTCAGGCACGAACAGAGCCATGTGCGGTTCGTAATCAAGCACATTGGGGTCCATTGAGGATTTCTCATGCTCAGTGATGTAAGGCGGATTGCTTACTATTATGTCGTAGCAAGGAGACGGGGCCGGAGGGAGGTGGAGCGCATCGCGCCGGGAGAAATTAATCTTGACTCTCAGTTCCCGGGCATTTGCTTCGGCAATTTCCAGCGCCTTTGCGCTCAAGTCAACAGCGTCAATGTGCGGAAACAGTAAATTGCGAGCCAGAGCAACGGCTATGCATCCGCTGCCGGTGCATAGGTCAAGAACACGCAAATCGGGCTGATTATTGGCCTGACGAACGATAATATCGACAAGTTCGGCTGTCTCCGGGCGCGGAATAAGCACATCGGGCGATACATGAAGCTGCAAGCCATAAAATTCGGTCATGCCGAAAATGTATTGTATAGGCTCATGAGTAAGCAAACGGGCAGTGGTGTCGGCAACTTTTTGCTTTACAAAATCCGAAACCGTGTCGTTGGCGCGGATAGCGAGTTGAACCCGGTCCCAGCCTTTGATGCGCAGCATCATCTCACGCCACAGCCACTGTGCCTCACTCTGCGGATAAATGGCCGAGAGAGTCTGCACAGTGGCATGCTGCAATTCCGAAAGGGTGAGATCAGTATTCATCCCATGGTTTTATTTCAATGTCGTCAAGGCTAAGAGTGGTGAAGGCATTGATGAAAGCCGAAGCAAGACGGGCATTGGTGAGCAGAGGTATGTTAAGGTCAATGGCAGCGCGGCGAATCTTATGTCCGTTGGTAAGTTCGGCGGGAGTAAGATTCTTAGGGATATTTACGACCAAATCAATTTCCCTGTCATGAAGCAGCTGCAGAGCCTGCGGATGCATGTCGGCTTCGCTGGGCCAATACACGCGCAGGGCAGGCACGCCATTGTCGTTCAGGAAACGGTGTGTGCCACCGGTGGCATAAATACGGTAGCCACAACGGTTGAGCTGCTGTGCCGCTTCAAGCATTGCCGCTTTCTGTTTGGCCGTGCCGGTGCTCAGAAGCACACCTTTGGAGGGGACTCGCAAGCCAACGGAGAGCATGGATTTCATGAGGGCTTCGGATGTGTCGATGCCGAGACACCCGACCTCGCCGGTAGATGACATGTCAACGCCAAGAACCGGATCGGCACCCTGCAACCGCGAGAAACTGAACTGAGATGCTTTAATACCCACGTAATCAAGGTCAAAAGCATTTTTGGCAGGTTTCTCTACCGGGATTCCCAGCATTACTTTAGTGGCAAGGTCAATAAAGTTGATTTTCAGAACCTTTGACACGAACGGAAAGCTTCGTGATGCGCGAAGGTTGCATTCAATAACCTTGATGTCGTTGTTCTTGGCAAGGAACTGAATGTTGAACGGACCTGAAATGTTGAGAGCCTTGGCTATTTGCGATGAGACTTTCTTTATGCGGCGCATGGTTTCCACATACAGTTTTTGCGGGGGAAACTGTATTGTGGCATCACCTGAGTGGACACCAGCAAATTCTATATGTTCGGAAATGGCATAAACCTTGATGTCGCCGTTCTGTGCCACAGCATCCATCTCTATCTCCTTGGCGTTCTGAATGAATTCCGTTACCACAACGGGGTGCTTTTTGGACACATTTGCGGCAAGCCGCAGGAATCGGTGCAGTTCCTCAGAGTTGGAGCACACATTCATCGCGGCACCGCTGAGCACGTAGCTCGGGCGCACGAGTACCGGAAATCCCACTTCATCAATAAACTTGTTGATGTCGTCAAAGCTTGTCAGCTCGCGCCAACGGGGCTGGTCAATGCCGAGGCGGTCAAGCATAGCGGAGAATTTGTTGCGGTCCTCGGCATTGTCAATGCTTTTGGCAGATGTGCCAAGGATGTTGACATGCTCTTTGTCAAGCCGAGTGGCAAGGTTGTTTGGTATCTGACCACCTACCGACAGGATTACGCCATGAGGAGACTCAAGATCCAGAATATCCATGACGCGCTCAAAAGTAAGCTCATCGAAATACAATCGGTCGCACATGTCATAGTCGGTTGACACGGTCTCGGGATTGTAGTTGATCATAACCGAGCGCCACCCTTCTTTTTTTACCGTTAGCAGAGCGTTTACGGAGCACCAGTCAAATTCCACTGAGCTGCCTATACGGTACGCGCCGGAACCCAACACCACAATAGAACGGTGATCGCCTACATACTGTATATCATTTTCAGACCCGTTGTAGGTGAGATAGAGATAGTTGGTCATTGCGGGGTATTCGGCCGCCAATGTGTCAATTTGCTTGACTACGGGCGTTATGCCAAGCGATTTACGCAATGAGCGCACTTGCAGATTGGCCTGCTCGGCATCGGTCATGCCGGCTTTCAGGACCTCGCGTGCTATCTGGAAGTCGCTGAACCCTTGTTCCTTGGCAGTGCGCAGGAGAGTCGGTGAAAGTTCTTCAAGGGTACTTGCTTTGCGAAGCTCCCGGGAAGTGTCTATGATATTCTGGAGACGGTATAGGAACCAGCGGTCAATTTTGGTGAGCGCATGGATTTTTTCAACATCATATCCTTGCTGCATGGCTTTGGATATGACGAAGATACGCTTGTCGGTCGGCTCGGAGAGAGCATGGTCAAGATCGGGAACATCAATGTCGTGATTACCTACAAATCCGTGCATTCCCTGACCAATCATGCGGAGTCCTTTTTGGATGACCTCCTCAAAAGTACGGCCTATGGCCATGACTTCACCCACAGATTTCATTGAGGAGCCAATTTCGCGGCGCACGCCATGAAATTTACCAAGGTCCCAGCGCGGAATCTTGCATACAATATAGTCCAAAGCCGGTTCAAAGAAGGCTGAGGTCTGCTTTGTGACGGAGTTTTTGAGATCAAAGAGACCGTAGCCCAATCCGAGCTTCGCAGCCACGAAAGCCAGCGGGTAGCCGGTGGCTTTGGAGGCAAGAGCCGAAGAGCGGCTGAGTCGGGCATTAACCTCAATGACGCGATAGTCCATTGACTCGGGGTCAAAAGCATACTGCACATTACATTCGCCCACAATACCTACATGGCGTATGATCTTGATGGCGAGTTTGCGCAGATAATGATAGTCCTCATTGCTAAGAGTCTGCGATGGTGCGACCACGATACTTTCACCGGTGTGTATGCCCAGTGGGTCAAAGTTTTCCATGTTGCACACTGTGATGCAGTTGTCGAAACGGTCGCGCACAACTTCATATTCCACTTCTTTCCATCCTTTAAGCGATTTCTCCACAAGTACCTGCGGTGAGAAAGAGAGCGCCTTTTCGGCAAGGGCTATAAGTTCCTGCTCGTTGTCGCAGAATCCGGAACCGAGTCCGCCTAAAGCATAGGCGGCACGAACTATAACCGGATAGCCAAGCGTGGCGGCAGCCTGAATGGCATCAGCAACGGTGTTGACGGCTTCGCTCTTAATGGTTTTTACGTTGATTTCGTCAAGCTTGTGCACAAAGAGTTCACGGTCCTCAGTGTCTATGATGGCCTGAACTGGGGTGCCGAGTACTTTTACGTTGTACTTGTCCAGAATATGCTTTTTGTACAGTTCCACACCACAGTTGAGGGCTGTTTGGCCTCCGAACGCCAGCAGTATGCCATCGGGCTTTTCACGCTCAATAACTTTTTCTACAAAATATGGTGTGACGGGAAGGAAATATATTTTGTCGGCAAATCCGTCGGAAGTCTGTACAGTGGCAATGTTGGGGTTGATGAGCACAGTGGTGATGCCCTCCTCTTTCATGGCCTTGAGAGCCTGTGAGCCAGAATAGTCAAATTCACCGGCTTCACCTATTTTAAGAGCGCCCGAGCCGAGCAGGAGCACTTTTTTGATATTTTCGTCGCGATTGGTAGTTTTCATTGTATCGAGGATTAAAGCATCTGGATGAATTCGTCAAAGAAAAACTCGGTGTCCTTGGGGCCGCTGCTGGCCTCGGGATGGAATTGAGCGGAGAAGAAAGGTTTGCTTTTGTGTCGGATGCCTTCGTTGGTGCCATCGTTCATGTTCACAAAAAGAGGTTCCCAGTCAGCAGGAAGAGTTGACTGGTCCACCGCAAACCCATGATTCTGGGAAGTGACATAGCACTGGTTGGTGCCGGTGCGCATGACAGGCTGGTTATGGCTTCGGTGTCCGTATTTGAGTTTGTAAATCCTTGCACCGGCAGCTTTGCTGAGCAGCTGGTTGCCCATGCATATCCCGCAGATAGGTTTGCCAATCTTCATGGCCTTACGAATGTTTTCAACCGTGGTTTCCGCCATATCGGGGTTGCCTGGGCCGTTGGATATAAAAAGGCCGTCGTAGGGTATGGAAGTGAAGTCATAGTTCCATGGCACCCTCACAACGCGTACGCCTCTACGCGTGAGGCATCGGATAATGTTGTGCTTGACTCCGCAGTCCACAAGTACTACAGTTTTGTCGCCGTTACCGTGGTATTCCACTTCGGGACAGCTTACTTTTGCAACAAGATTCTCTTTGTTAGGATCATAGAACTCAACATCGTCGCATCCGTCCACAATTATTTTGCCGAGCATGGAGCCTTTTTCACGCAGATGTTTGGTCAGGGCGCGAGTGTCAATCCCATATATACCCACAATATTCTCTTCGTTGAGCCATTGGGCAAGAGAGCGGTCGGCCTGCCAATGCGAGTGGTCCCATGAATAGTCCTGACACACGATTGCGCGTGCATGAATGTGGTCGCTCTCGTAATATTCGCTCACATCGTTTTTTTCGCGTCGTGGCGGAACGCCGTAATTACCAAGAATGGGGTAGGTGGTGACGAGAATCTGTCCCTCATAGGAAGGGTCGGTGAGGCTTTCGGGGTAGCCGGTCATTGCCGTGTTGAAAACTACTTCGCCGGAAGTTGAGCCTTTGAATCCGAAAGATTTGCCTTCAAAGCGTGTGCCGTCTTCAAGGATGAGCACAGCGGGTAGAGAATTATGCATACGATAGAATTGTAAGTACTTAAAGTGTATTTAGCGGTTTACAGGATCTCTATCGTGAAAACCATGCAAAGTTACAGAAAAACTCTGGAAATATTGCATAAAAAGAGTGAAAATGCGCAGAATGGCTTAGTACAAAAGCGTTTATGAAGCCAAACAATGTTCATAGATCTAATGAGGTAATGCATGGTAAAGCTGAATGTTGGAGAAAAAGGGGATCCAAATCATTTCTCGCTGAAAAATGATTTTAACACGTGTCACTAATCTGAAACGGCAGAATTTGGAAATGCCATTGAGATACATGGGTGAGCAAACGCGGTACAATGCGTCGTATTCACTATGAACTATTAATATTCAACGGGTTTAAAGTTGACATCGTTTCAATTATTCCAAGATTGATGTGGCATTGCAGCGTAACAGAAGC
This sequence comes from Bacteroides sp. CAG:927, assembly GCA_000431155.1. GTDB lineage: Bacteria > Bacteroidota > Bacteroidia > Bacteroidales > Muribaculaceae > Paramuribaculum. The sequence goes on along the minus strand of HF985660.1, from coordinate 149,433 downwards.
GGGGACATTATATGGGCATATTACAAATTCAAGCCATCGTTAAAATCATCAATGAATTGAGGAGGTATAGTTGTTAATATCTGTGTTATGTTTTGTCTATCACCTTTTACATAGTGATGGTACCTGTACAAATTTTCTACAAAACTATTACAATTAACCCGATATAAAACATTTCCAACTCCAGCCGTTAGTTTCAATTTGCCAATATTATTTGGCTTAGGGCTTCTAAACTTTATTCGCCCCTCGCTTCCCCATGCACCTTGTTGCTCGTTATGCTCCCATGCTAACTCGGTGCTTCCATCTGACTTTGCTAAATAGCCTAGCAGTCTATAATATTCATGTTCATCTGCGAATTGAATTTGTTTTGTTGAACCAAAAGTTTGTCTATACATATTAAGCTACATTATAAAATTGAATCAATTTTTTCTTTATGTCGTTGAATGACAATTCTGTACTAAACTCAGCAGTTAATCCAGTGTTTATGACATATACAAACGACTCTTTACGATAGTACTTTTCTCCGAAACGCAATAAAGACTTCTCTATGGTATCCGCTTTTGCTAATAGGCAGACCAATTGATAATCTTTATTGACTTGTTGGGTTTTATTGTTCGGATGAGCTTTTGTATTATGTTGTGTTGCAGTAAGTAATATTAAATTCTCAACATAATGTGCAATTTGTGGAAATTGAGACTTGGGAAATATATGATGCACTTGTGTAGCCTCACCGTTGCTCCAACTATCATTCACCTCGCTTACCGTGTGAATTTTTCTGATCAATGCAATTGCTTTCTGAACATAATAAGAGTTGATAGCCTCTTGCTTTTCAATCTTATCAGGTGTCATTGCCTCTTGACGTGTGATGGTCTTATCTTTATCCATATCTCGCCAATTTTTCTTGTTGTACATCAAGTCGGAATAGTAGGCAATCTTGCCATTGCTTCCGCGCAAATGATGTTCAGCAGCGTACACATTGAATACTTTGTGGAACATACGCCGAATATCCAATCGTGAATGGGATGGAGTATTGCCATTAATTAAACGGTAATACCTTTCGTATATTTCATCTTTTGCTGCAACAGGATAATCGATACTGTCTTTTGCATACTCCTCAAAATACTTCATAAAGCCACTATCAGACATTACTTTCATAAAATAGCAATATAAGAAGTTGTATGCATTCATGTCTTTACGTGAAATGTAGTCCAATAAATCCTCGTTGGCCACAGAAAATGTCAATGTGCTATCTATTATTTCAACATTAAGAATATGAGCATATGCCAAAAGTTTAAGGGGCTGAGACAATACCTTGTTATATTCATTATATGCTTTCTTGTCATTGGCCCACGGCTTATTAAAGATTACTCTTGTGTTCTGAATGAAATACTGTGTATTCCATATATCGTTAATCACAAATACAGGTTTTGTAGCCACCATATTCATAACACAATCTGCCATAAAGCATACAATATCGGGAGTACACTTTTGATCCACAAATCTTGCATCGTGCGATTTGCGTATATCTAGATCAAATTGACTAAGATATTCGTTGATAGCATTTCTCATATCCTTTGCTGTTTAAGTTTTCCAAAAAAGAAAACAGAGTTGTTATCGATGTTAAGTGAGCGTGTGCCTAAATTACGAGCAATCGCATAAAATTTCGTAAAACTATCAGTAGCGTAAAATGCCAAATCCTCATTAGTTACGATGTCATCTTCTTTTGCCAAAGTAAGTATTGCGACAGAACCGTCAGCAATACAACCCTTGGGCAAGAAACAAGCACGTGGATTGTATGTAAGATTAGGAAGTAAAACACAATTCGCCTGATTAAGATATTTTGCGACATCCAATCCCTCAATATTATCAATATAACAATCATAATCAGGTATATTGACAATCTCATTGTTGCCAATATTCCGAGATTTCAGAACTCTGATTTTACCGTTCCCCTTTGTGACAGCCTTTGTAATAACCCGATCCCTATATGCCTTGAATACATTAAATTCCATTTTGTTTGCGATCTCATCAAAAGCCTCATTACGATAAATAATCCAATAAGGGAATTTATCGTCTGTCAAATATGATTGCGGATGACACTTAACCTCATCAGTAATATAAGACTCAACAAAAGTATTATGAGGCTTCTTTTGGGTGTGAAGAATAAAACAAACCGTTTCAATCTTTACTCCTTTAAATCCCTTTTCTCCAAAATCAATTATGCGAGAAATATTTTTCTCTTTCATAAGTGACCGCGTCACATTAAACTCAGGAGCATTTATTAGGCTCTTTGGAACTATCAGAGATACAACATTACCAATTTTCATCGCTTTCTCAATGAAAAAAGAGAATATATTGTTGGTATCTTTATTGGATGCACCGATTTTGTATTTTGCCAATAACTGTTTGTCTTTTGTCAGTTTTTTGTATGGAGGGTTTCCGACAACAATATCATACTTCTTATTGAAGTTATGTAACAAAAAATCTGCATTGATGTAATTAATGTGAATGTTATTGGGTACATCAATCTTTGCAACCAATTCTCTTAATATTTCTAAACTGTTTGCATCAATATCAACCACATCAATATTAACAGTTTGTACGCTTGAATACTTTAATATAATGGTTGGTAGGAAATTACCTACACCAATTGATGGCTCTAAAATGTTTAGTTCCGTGTAGTTCTTTGCGTCAGGCAAACTTTTAACTATAGTGTAGCAGATATCCTGCCTTGTATAATATGCCGCATTATCCCTTCTTTGCGCATTAGCCAATTCAGCAATTTTAGATAATTCAGCAAACCCATAATGGTTATTATTCTTAATGTAGTCCACTAAGCAAGAATGTGTAGCCAAATTTCTTTTATCTATCAGAACCTTTATGTCTTGTTGGGATAAGGTGGGCTTGCATAAAGCTCTACGAACCTTAGATGCAATTTGCTTGAATATAATAGTAGGTACAGCCTCGCCCAAATTTTGGCGTATATTCATTTCTTCTTTCTTCAAGAATGCTTCTTTCTCTTTCAATGACATTCTGTTTAACTCATCAAAAGTAATGTCGCTCCAATTAAAAGATGAAGGAACGGACATCATAAGCATAATCTCTCTGATACTGAACACTCTGTTATCTACAGGGTGAACGGTATTTTGACTTGCCAAAATATCGTTACGAGTATGAATGCAAGGTGCTACCTTATCCCAATACTGACGAGTATATTTGTCGCCATTTTTGCGAGCATTGTACACTATAACACCATTCTTCACACTATGCGGTATCTTTGATATATCTGTGTTATCAAATGCGGATTGTCCTTCTTTAATATCTGCAATCCATGCTTCCATACGAGGTGAGTACTTCCTGAAATTATGATAAATATCATTTTCAGAAATTTCGCCCATCTTCCTTAGCGCAGGCAAATGCCCAATAATTTGTCTTAAGGTTCTCTCAGGCTGTTTGTCTGGAAAAATATCATATGGAGTAACCTCTTTCAAATCTTTACGAACGCCAATAACCAATGTTCTTGTCCGACTTGACGGATTACCATAATCCTTGAAGTTTACGACTTTATAAAGGATATTGTAAGCTCCTGACAAGTTAGCCTCAATGGCATTTTTAATTGGCTTATCTTGACCATCAATGTCGGTACATACAGATGTTAGAAAGGCTCTAACATTTTCAAATATAAAGAACTTGGGCTTGATATGCTGTGCCATCTTTATAGACTCTACAACCAACGAGTTGCGTTTTAACTCATCTTTCTTCTTATGGTTAGCAACAGACATACCCTGACAAGGAGGCGTTGCAATCAGTACATCCAAATCTGTTAGATTGAGTCCTCTTTTCCACATTGCCAACTCCGCAAAAACCTTATCTTTCGTCTCTTGCGTAGTCATATCACCACAAATATATCCGCTGTTATAAACGCATTTCTGATTAAACCTCTGAATCTTTAATCTACGTTCTAACAACTCAACCGTGGCTACACAATAAAAGCCCTCTTCTTTAAAGCCGTAACAACCAACCCCAGCACTACTGAATAGACTGACATATGTTCTTAATCCATATACAGAACGCCGATCGGCTAATAGCATTTCGGGTATTTTCAATTCAGGGTATAATTTTACCTTTGTCATATCAACCTATTCTTTTTAAGTTTTCGGCAGCTATTGAAAGAGCTTCTGATGCAACAATATGCTCATCAGATACCATATCTGTTACTTTATCAGCGAGCCATAATTTAAGGAGGTCTGTCATTTCTACATGAAACATCTCCGACAATAATGCAACTTGCTCTTTCCTGGCTTTGCGTTCACCTTTTTCTATCTTACAATATGTTGCAGTGTCTATGTCAAGAGCAGCAGCAATCTGCCTTTGAGGCATTTGGTTCTGAATGCGTAACTCTTTAATCTTCTTCGTAAACAGCATATTAATTATTTTTGTCTTGACATTATTTGGCAAATATAGTGAATTTAAGCTATATCACACCTTTTTTAGATACAAATTGAGGATTGTTTGGATTTTAATTGCTGCTTTTGCATCAAGATGTAAGGCAATTGTATTAGCTTTTCGCTCCGGCCTGCTTGTAAATAAAGAGGCTCTAAAAATCGCCAAGGATTACAGAAAAATACTTGTCACAGCAAATCCAATCTTTTTTTCGAGGGCGGGAATGGCAGATTAGTGCGGGCTATAAAACGCAGGCAGTGGACATCTGCATTGCGAGATGTCCACTGCCGTATAATTCAAGAATATTTGTAAGAGCGGTTTATTCGGGACTGTAAGCGTAAAGAAGCTTACCGGTGTAGGTGCCCTTGACTTTGTGTCCGTAAGCATCGGCCATGTCAAAGGTGAGGGTATAGGTGCCGTCGTTATGGTTCTCTACAACGAGTGTGCCACTCATAAGAGCTGATTCGATGTAATCACCAAAGAAATACCAGCAGCCGTAATAACCGGCATAATCAGCAAAATAGTATCCGTCCCATGCAGAACCTACGGGGAAAGATTCTGTTTCAAGGCAATTAGCAATGGTGTATGTGCCGGAAGGAATGCCGGTTGTTGCATCGGGAGCAATGTTAATACCGAAATTAAGCGAGGAACCGGATCCGATGTTCTCATCAAGATTGAACTGATCATCGCCCAGCATTATGGCACAGTAGTTGGATTCCTCAGAGAAAGCCTGACCGAAATTAATGGCACCGGCTTTTGTAAGTCCTGTGACTGTGAAGTCGGATTGAAGGTTGCTCATATCGCCTTCGCCGGAACGGTTGAGGAATGTTATGGTACCGGTGTAGTTGATTTCGGCAGTATTGCCGTTGCTGAGAGCAATAGAACCGGTAAGTGTATATACATTTCCTTCGTGGGCTACACTGATCTGGCCTGATGAGATTGTTGACCAGTCTTCATTGCCTTCAGCAGGGTAGAAGGTGATACTGCCGGAGGCAGTGTTGAGGGAATAGTCTTCCTCAGCAATGGTGTAAATGCCCGGAACGATTTCACCAAGGTTGGGGTTGGAAGGTATGGTGGAGTTGAATTCAAGGTAGATGATTTCACCCGGGCCAATGTAGGTAGAGTTGTCCTCGTCCCAAGTCATGTTTTTTGTGACGAGCTGCACGGTATAGTTTCCGGTGCCGGCATCGTTGTAATCGCCATAATATGCGCCTATGGAACTATAGGTGGGATTTTCAACAATAGTAATAGGGGACGACTCTGCAGGAGGATTTTTACCCGGGTTTTGCCCCGGAGGGGTGGTGGGTTCTTCCGGATCGTTGTCGGAACAGGCAACCATGGTCGCTGTCATGGCCAAAACAGCTGCTGCACGCAGTGCAAATAGTGAAAGATTTTTCATAATGACATTAAGTATAGTGATAAATTGACGGCAAATATAGCAAATTAATTTCAAAATGTAACTATAAAAATGCGGATTGTCTGAAATAAAGTATCGGACAATCCGCGTTGAGGTGGATAATGGAGGATATGTATGTGAGTGCGGCTATTATTTTTTCGGATCAAAGCCTTGCTCATTGAGAGCCTGCAGCATGGTGTAATTGAGGGCCTCGCGATAGTAGCCGAGAATATGGTCGGTCCAGTCGTTGGAGGATTTGGTGCCTGCGCGATTGGCATTATATTCAGTGACTTCGGCATCGTAGGCCATCAAGTCTGATTGCATGGAGTCGGTGCGGTAATGGTTGCGGTGAATGATGAGGCTCTGAGGCTGTTTGGGCTTGAGGTCGGGCAGTTCGCGTGGCACTCCTATGGCAAGACCGCATACAACATAGGTGTGGGGCGGAAGCTGGAGGAGCCGGGATATGGCGTGGGGATTGGCTGTACGGGCATATCCTATGCAGCAGGTTCCAAGACCCAAAGAGCATGCGGCAGTCAGAGCACTCATCATGGCTAAAGAAGCATCGACAGTGCCGAGAATAAGACCGTCGGCAGTGTTGTAAATTTCAGGCATTTCAAGTTTTTTTGCGGCAGCAGCCTGACTGATTTTCTGGAAGTCGGCACAGAACACCATGAAATGAGAGCAGGTTTTGATTTGCTTTTGGTTTGTAAGCTCATAAAGCTTAAGCTTGGTGTCGGTGTCGGTAATGTCAATGACGCTATATTGCTGTGCATTGTAGCTTGTGGGTGTGTTGCGTATGGCGTCGTAAATAAACTGCATCTGCTCATCAGTTACCTGAGTGTATTCGTATCGCCTGATGCTACGGCGCTGCAGGAGGGTTTCCGCTACTGATTTTGTATTCATAAAGGATACTGAAATTTAGTTATTATACTGATTTAACGCAAATATAATCAAATAGTTTGAAAAACAAGCAGGGATGCCAAATCTGAGGCATCCCTGCTCTGAGAAATCCAAAAGTAGGAATTATTTTTTGAAATAGCGGTTGTAAAGACCTTCAAAGCCTTTGCCGTGGCGAGCTTCGTCCTTTGCCATTTCGTGAACGGTGTCGTGGATGGCATCAAGGTTCTGCTCTTTGGCGCGGCGGGCAATACGCATCTTATCTTCGTTAGCACCAGCTTCGGCAGCCATGCGTTTTTCAAGGTTGGTCTTGGTGTCCCAAACACATTCGCCAAGGAGTTCAGCGAATTTGGCAGCGTGTTCGGCTTCTTCCCAAGCGTAGCGCTTGAAAGCTTCTGCAATTTCGGGATAGCCTTCGCGGTCGGCCTGACGGCTCATGGCGAGGTACATGCCAACTTCGGAACATTCGCCGTTGAAGTGAGCTGTAAGGTCTTTGATCATTTCTTCGTCGGTGCCTTTAGCCACGCCGATTTCGTGCTCGGTGACAAATTTCAGGGCAGCAGATTCGTCAAGTTCTTTGAACTTGCTTGCAGGTACGCCGCACTGGGGGCATTTTTCGGGGGCAGAATCACCTTCGTGAACATAACCGCATACGGTGCAGATAAATTTCTTTTTCATAATGAATTTTGATTTTTAGGATAAGTTAAATGAATATGTTTCTATGATTGTTGTAATGTCAATTGAGCAGGGTGTCTTTGGCGCATGAGGGGCATAACCCATGATAACTTATGCTGACGCTGTCGGTTGTGAAACCTTGCGGCACCTCAAGCGGATGAGACGGGAGCGGCACATCAAATACTCTGCGGCAGCAGCGGCAGAGAAAATGTGCGTGTGGCGAGAGGTCGGCATCATAATGCGCGGACTCGGTGTCAATGTCAAGCTGGGTTACAGCTCCGCTCTCAACCAATAGCTTAAGAGTGTTGTAAACTGTTGTGCGTGAAAGCGTGGGGAATTCCGGGTGCAGATGGTCATATATGTCGGCCACAGTGGGATGAGTGTTGTGATCCAAAAGATATTGCAATATGGCCATGCGCTGATGAGACAACCTTATGCCGGCTGCTGTGAGCATGCTTATGATGCGGTCGTGCTTGTTGATAATGTGCATAGTGGAATAATTGCTATTTTGAAATCGTTACAAAGTTATAATAAGTTTTTGAAATATGCAAGTCCCAGAGAGATTATTTTGGGGTTTTTATGCTTTTTTGTCATTCGTAAGCGGATTGCGGAGGCATAATTTTGTGTCAAACAAAAGATATGATGATGGATATGGAAAATTCTGTTTGGTGGCAACCGGTGCTGAGATGGTGTGTGACGGCGGGTGTTGCTGTGTGGAGTGCTGTTTTGCCCGGTATGCCTTATTTGCTTTTGTGCACGGGGTTTGTGCTGCTTGATTGCTGGAGTGCCTGTGCATTGGGAAGAAGAGTGGCGAAGCTTATGCCGGAAAAAGCTTTGGCCGATGCAGGCAAGGTGAAAAGTTGGCGTCTTGGGAAAGTGGTGCGTACGCTGGCGGAAATTTATGCCGTGCTTTTGCTGGTGCATTTTGCCCAGATATGTATGCCACAGGTGGTGAAGGTGGATTTGAGGCAGGTGGTGGCCGGTGCGGTGTGCGGATGGCAATTCTGGTCGTATCTGGAAAACAAGGCTTCATGCAACGGGGCGCGGTGGGCATCGCTGGCCCGCAGATTTCTGGCGGACAAAACGTCGCGGCATTTAAATATAAATATATGTGATGATGAGAAAGATTGATGAGATTATTGTGCATTGCTCGGCCACTCCCAAAGGAAAGGATTTTTCGGTGGATGACATAAGAAAGTGGCACAAGCAAAGGGGTTTTTGTGATGCGGGGTATCATTTTGTGGTGCGTATAGACGGCAGAATAGAGTCGGGGCGGCCAATAGCCGTGGCAGGCGCACACTGTCTGGGTCACAACAGCAGATCGATAGGGGTGTGCTATGTGGGAGGATGCAGTGAGGACGGCCGCACTCCCGCCGATACCCGCACGGCTGCGCAGAGGGAGTCGCTTGAACGGTTGATTGCCGAGCTGTGCGCACAGTTTCCCGGAGCCAGTGTTCACGGTCATTGCGAATATGCTGCGAAGGCGTGTCCGTGTTTTGATGCCTCGGCGGAGTATTCACACTTGCAGCACAGGTCATGAGGTGGCTGGCAGCGGTGATGGCAGCCGTTGTGATGACGGGGTGCTACAGGACAGTTTATGTGCCGACGGAATCGGAGTATGCGTCGAAGGAGCGCGAACGAGTGCTGTCAACAGTGGCCGATACCGTTATTGTGGCGGAACGATGCACGGTAAGGATTATGCCCGAGGGGACGAGCAGTGTGGTGCAACGGGAGGTGCAGCGAGTGTGGATGATGCGCGATACGGTGAGTGTTTTGCGAACCGATACCGTGAGAGTCGTGCAGCCGCAGCCATATCAATCGCGGGGCAAGACGCATGAAATGATATATGGGAAGATATGGTGGTGGATGATGGCGGGTGCCGTGCTGGGGTTGGGAGCAATAGCGCTGCTGAGGAAAATATACCGCTGTAGAATATGAAAATTGCCTGTGAGTTATAACTCACAGGCAATTAGTTGCTTAAGAGTCGGGGTGAGAAGACTCGAACTTCCGACCTCCACGTCCCGAACGTGGCGCGCTAGCCAACTGTGCTACACCCCGAAGCTTGCGCCGGAATCAAATCCGAGTGCAAAGATACCACATTTTTTTTAATTACAATCTGTTTGCCCCCATTTTTTTAAGAATGTATTTGCCTGTCGGCCTAAATTCTTGCGGATTTTGGTCACGGGGTAGAGTTGCGACGCAATGTGGCTTTGCCGCTGCGCAATCGGTTTACGGCATATCCGGTGAGAGTGGTCGCTGTAACTGCGGCTATTATCACGAGCCATTGGGACAGTATGTTTAATGTATATATCATCATAGTGCAAATAAAACACGCGGAGCAGGCGGTTGGTTTGCTCCGCGTGTGAGTTATGTGACAGATGCGTGAATCAGATTGCGTCGTCTTCCACTGTTTCAATAGCATCGGGAACGGGAGCTGTGTCATCGTCATCGGAGGTTGCAGCCTCAAGGCGTTTCATCATAAAGAATATGAATCCGGCCGAGATGAGACAGAGCACGATAAGAATGGCCCAAAGCAGTGAAACATCAATTGAGTTCCAGAGCAGGGTGGGAATGAGCACCAGATAGTTGCCGATGGCAGTGGCACCGAACCAGCATCCCATCATGGCCCCTTTGTATTTGGGAGGAGCTACCTTGCTGACGAAAGATATGCCCATGGGCGAAAGCAGAAGTTCAGCAAATGTGAGGACGAGGTATGTGCCTATGAGGAGATTGGGGCTTACAAGATGCTGACCCTGACCTTGCTCGGGGGCTACGCCAAGTCCGATGGAACCGATGCACATGATCAGGAAAGCCACACCGGCCACGAGCATACCGTAGCCTATTTTGCGTGGAGCCGAAGGCTCTTTCTTTTTCTTGGCAAGCCAAGCGAAGAAGGCAACAGAGAACGGGGTGAGCGCAACGACATAGAAGGGGTTGAACTGCTGATAAACCTGTGGCTGAAGTCCGGACACTGTGTCGGGGGTGATAGAGTAAATGTAGTAAAGTACACCACAAGCTGCAAGGAACACTATGCCGGAGATGAGGCGGCTGCTTGACTTGGAGCTCTGAACGATGTTGAAGAATGAATAAACACCTACAACAATGGTGACAAGAGCCCAGATGTTGAATCCAATGCGTGTCCACCCGGTGGATTCGGAAGATGTGAATACTTCGGCGAATTTGGTGAGTGTGGCACCGTTCTGGTGGAACACCATCCAGAAGAAGATTACAACGGCGAAAGTGAGCAGGAGGGCAGTGATACGGCTCTTGGTCTGCTCGGGAGTGAGTTCCTTGACGGGAGCGGCAGCGGCGGCACCTTTAGCGGCACCTTTGCTGTCGGTGACGCCGGCATAGGTTTTGGCTCCAAGCTTGTAGATTATGAAGCTGACCACCATAGAGGCGCAAGCTACTGCAAAAGCATAGCTGTAGCCGGTGGTAATGGTGTCCATGTAGGTTGTGGCGAAAGCTTTGAGGTCAGCTCCCTGAGGAGCAAATGCTGTAAGGGTAGCGGTGGCCTCGGGTGTCAGGGCCTCGTTGGCAAGAAGCTTGTTGCAGATGCTGGGTATGGCACCGTCGTAAACAAGACCGTTGGCATTGAGGGCCACTTCACAAAGCCAAACAGTGACCATGGGCGCAAACATGGCACCGATGTTGATGGCCATGTAGAAAAGAGAGAAAGCCACATCGCGTTTGTCGCTGTAGCGGGGGTCGTTGTAAAGATCGCCCACCATGACCTGCAGGTTGCCCTTGAACAGGCCGGTGCCTGCTGAGATCAGGAGCAGTGCGGCAAACATGATTATCATTGATGATACGGCTCCGCGTTGGGTGGGAATAGCCATAACAAGATAGCCAAGGAACATCACACCAATGCCAAGAGTCACGGTTTTCTGGAAATTCCATTTGTCGGCAATCCATCCGCCAATCATGGGCATGAAGTAAACCAATGCGAGAAATGAGGAATAGATGGTGCCGGCCAATGCGGTTGAGAAACCGAATTTGGCCTGGATGAAGAGGAGCAGGATGGCAAGCATGGTGTAGTAGCCGAAGCGTTCGCCGGTGTTGGCCAAGGCAAGCACGTAGAGTCCTCTGGGTTGGTTTTTGAACATAGTTTTGTGGGTATAGTTGATTAATTATTTGCTTTGTCGCGCATGCTCATGGCCACTGCATACAACCGCATCTGCTTGACCATGGCGAGCAGGCCGTTGGAGCGAGTGGGTGAAAGATTTTCGGCGAGGCCGATTTTGTCGATGAAATATAGGTCGGCATGAGCAATTTGGTCAGGAGTGTGCCCGTTGAGCACCTTGATGAGCAGGGCGATGATGCCTTTAACGATGATGGCATCGGAATCGGCGGTGTAAAATACTTTGCCGTCTTTTTCCTCGGCGTTGAGCCACACCCGGCTCTGGCATCCCTCGATGAGGTGCTGGGGTGTTTTGAAATTTTCGTCAATGGGGGGAAGTGAGTTGCCGAGATCTATGATCATGGCGTAGCGGTCCATCCAATCGTCCACTTCCGAAAATTCGTCAATGATTTCGTCTTGTATTTCGTTGATAGTCATAAACTGTTATAAATATTCGGCAAATATAAACAAAAATGCCGAATATCCCTAACATCGGAGGCCATAAAGCTTGGCAGACGGGAAGAAATCAGAAGCGGAACACTAATTCAAGTACAGCTTTGTCGCCGAGTGCGGAGGTGACGGAGGTGGAAGAATGATGAAAATATTTCTCGTAGTTGGCGCGGATGTCAAGCCAAATGCTTTTGGTGTGAATGTAGCTAATGGTTGAGCCGAGTGTCACACGGTTGCAAGCGGGATTGTTGGTGATGAGGTGGCCGTTGTCGTCGGGGATTGCTGAGGAATGGGCTGTGATGCCGTCAAATCGCGCCTGAAATGAGAGGCGGTTGAATTTCCATGCTTTGATTGGGAACCGGTAGTCGGCGAAAGCCACGTAGCTGTGGGCGGGCTTGTGTGCGCTGTAGGCATAATGCTCATACATGTATTCGGCCTCCACTTGCCAACGGTCGGTATGCCATGCTACGGATGCGTCAACGAGGTTGGCGCGTATGGCAGACGGGTGGATTGACTGGAAGCCAGTGGTGAAGGTGACATTGCGGAGCTTGTACCATAATTTGGAGCCGAAGGCGATGTCTTTGTGCCAGCCGGTGTGGTCGCCTATGGCCGAGGGGTTGAAGAGTCCGGCTTCGATGCCCACGGGTATGTTGCTGAATTTGTAGCCGGTCTTGAATCCTACGGCGCGATAATTGCACATCTGTTTGCCCATGAACGAACGGTTGGCGAATATGTATGTAGCGGGTCCGCGAAATGATTCCACGCCAAATGGCATTCTGAATTGTCCGGCCTGAAAGAAGATGTTTTTGGAGGGTGTGATACGCGCATAAGCGTCAAGAATTTTCATTTTACCTTGGTCGCACAGGTCGGTTTGAATGAAATAATCTGCCCAAGAAGCAATTTTGCCGTCAAGAGTGACGCGGGCGTTGCGGACCTGAAATCGGTATTCGCCATCGGTAGTGTTTACTTCCAACCGTGTACGCAACACGCCATGAATGTGTGGTGTGTAATCAATTTTCTCGGTTTCAGATGAAGAAGCTGAGGCTGAGAGAGCGGCAAGTGTTGACAGAATTATAGCGCAGATACGTTTCATTGCTCTAACGATGTGATGAAAGATGAAATCTGACGCAAAAGTACTCAATTATGTTAAAAACAGCAAAAAGACCGCCTCATGCTTTGTGCACATACTTGTTTGGTGGGTGGTGGCTTTGTGCAATCGGTTAGAAAAGTTATACAGTGTGGATAAAAATATGTAATTTTGCTCCGAATGAAATTTGCCGGTCACATATCTATTATGCGGCTATGCTGTGCTGTGTGTGCGGCAGTGCTTATTGCCGCATGCAGCACCACTCGTCATGTGCCTCAGGGCGAGATGCTGCTTGACGATGTGAAGATTGTGGTGAAAGACTCATCGGAAGTGGAGACGGCAGATCTGTATAATTTTCTGCGTCAGACACCTAACCATAAGGTGCTCGGATTTGCGAAACTTCAGCTCGGCACATATAACCTGTCGGGAAAGGATTCTACCAAATGGTACAACAAATGGCTGCGGCGCATGGGGCAACCCCCGGTGATTTACAGTCCGGAGCTGACTTCGGCCTCGCAGCATCAGCTGCGTCAGGCATTGATAAACAAGGGGTATATGGATGCGCAGGTGGAGGTGGACACCGTGGCCCGGCCTGACAAAAAGAAGATAAAGGTGCGCTACCTGTTGAATCCCGGTGCCCCTCACACCATATCGTCCATAACATACGAGATTCCGGATACGGCGTTGGCCAAGATAGTGATGCGCGATTCGGCAGATTTTACCCTTAAGCCCGGAGACTTGCTTGACCGCACAGACCTTGACACCGAGCGTGCGCTGATAACGCAGCGTTTGCGCAACCGAGGCTATTATGCATTCACCAAAGAGTATATCACATTCTATGCCGATACGGCGGAGGGGAGCAAGCAGGTGGACCTGACACTGGCAGTGCAGCCACCGCGCAAACTCGGCTCAAATGTGGCCGACACTACGGCGAGACATTCGCGCTACTATATCAACAAGGTGATTTTTGTGACCGATGATGCCGGAATCACCACTCCGGCAGGGTATGCGCCGTCGTCGGCATCGGACACGGTGATGTACAAAGGGGTGGAGGTGATATATGGCAAGGACCATTATATCAAGCCATCAATACTGGTGGAGAAATGTTTTCTGGTGCCGGGACAGATGTTTCGGAGCTTTATGGTGGACCGCACCTATGAGCAGCTCGCGCAGCTGGGCATAATCAAAAGCATCAATATCCAGCTTGTGCCGCAGCCCGAAGTGGACGGCAAGCAATGGCTTGACGCATACGTATATCTTAGCCGCAACAAGAAGCAGGGCATATCATTTGAGGTTGAGGGCACGAATTCGGAGGGAGATTTGGGGTTTGGTGTCGGGCTGACATATCAGCATCGCAATCTTGCTCACAGATCAAATCTGCTTACTACCAAGTTCAGAGCCAATTACGAGAGCCTATCGGGGAATCTGTCGGGACTGATCAATGACCGCTATACCGAATTTGCAGGGGAAATGGGCATTACGTTCCCGAAATTCCTGTTCCCGTTTCTGTCGGGGCGCTACAAGCGTCGCATCAAGGCGAGCACTGAGCTGGCGCTATCGTTCAATTATCAGGAACGACCCGAATATACGCGCATAATAGCAGGCGCAGCGTGGAAATACAAATGGACGGCCCGTCAGGGACGCGAAAGACGCACGTTTGATCTGCTGGATATAAACTATGTGTATCTTCCGGAGAGTACCATAGATTTTATCAATCAGATAGCTCCGACCAATCCGCTGTTGCGCTACAGTTACGAGGACCACTTCATAATGCGCATGGGCTACACCTACCGCCGCACCAACAAACGCATAGCCTCATCGTCGCTTCGCAAGGAGCCGTTTCAGACCAATGTGTATAGCTGGCGTGCGTCAGGTGAGGTGGCGGGCAATTTGCTGTACGCTATCAGTTCGCTTGCCAATCAGAAAAGAAAGAACGGAGTGTATGAGGTGTTTGGCATCCAGTATTCACAATATGCCAAGGCGGAGGTGGACTACACAATAGCCCATAATTTCACGCCGCGCCATTCGCTGGCGTTTCACGCGGGATTTGGTATAGGTGTGCCTTACGGAAACTCGCAGGTGCTTCCATTTGAAAAACGCTTTTATGCGGGAGGTGCGAACGGAGTGCGCGGGTGGAGCGTTAGAACATTAGGCCCCGGCAGTTATGATGCGCGCAATTCCGTGACTGACTTCATAAACCAGTGCGGCGACATCAGGCTTGACTTGTCGCTTGAGTACAGGATGAAGCTGTTTTGGGTGTTTGAGGGCGCACTATTTGTGGATGCGGGAAACATCTGGACGATACGGAACTATGAGAATCAGCCCGGAGGGGTGTTCAAGTTCCGGTCGTTTGCAAAGGAACTTGCGGCAGCCTACGGTGTAGGATTGCGTATGGATTTCACATATTTCCTGCTCCGTCTGGACCTTGGCTTCAAGGCTCACAACCCGGCCCGCAATCAGGAGCCGTGGCCTATTATCCATCCCCGTTGGAAACGCGATACATCGCTGCATTTTTCAGTGGGTTATCCATTTTGATATGAAACAGTTAGTTATATTTGATCTTGACGGCACCCTGCTCAACACTATAGCCGACCTTGCCACGGCCACAAATCATGCACTTGAGGCATGCGGATTTCCCACGCATGCCACTGATGTTTACAAGAATCTTGTGGGGGGAGGCATTACCAAGCTGTTTGAGCGCGCGTTGCCGGAGGATATGCGCACTCCCAAAAATGTGGAGCGACTGCGCCCACATTTTTTGGAATATTACAATGCACATTGCTGCGACTTTACGCAACCTTATCCCGGAATTCCGGAGCTGCTGCAGGAGCTGCGCGTTCACGATATAGCTGTGGCAGTGGCTTCCAATAAATATCAGGCCGGGGTGGACCGGCTGATACGCCATTTCTTTCCCACTATAGAATGGGCGGCAATTGATGGCCAAAAGGAGGGTGTGCCTGTTAAACCGGACCCGTCAATAGTGTTCGGAATACTCAACAAGCGGCCTACACCCAAAGCGGATATACTGTATGTGGGAGACTCGGGTGTGGATATGGACACAGCCCGTCGGGCAGGAGTGTATTCAGTTGGGGTGACATGGGGATTCCGCACAGCCGACGAGCTGCGTGCCCATTATGCTGACGTGATTGTTTCCAGTCCCGAAAATATACTTGAAATGGCGTTAGCTTAATGAAAAATATTTGGTGTTTTTATGGGTGATGTTTAATTTTGTAGCAAAAATCCACTAAATATGTCATCTGTCAAATTACAAGGTATGGGCGTTGCCCTTATAACCCCTTTCCGACACGACAAAACTATTGATTTTCCTGCACTTGAGCGTTTGGTAGAGCATCAGATAGCCAGTGGCATAGACTTTTTGGTGGTGCTCGGCACCACAGCTGAGGCGGCCACCCTTACTAAGGAGGAGCGTCATCAGGTACAAGAGTTTGTGAAACAGAAAGCGTCCGGTCGCGTTCCACTGATTTTAGGGTGTGGAGGAAACAACACAGCCGCTCTGGTGGATGATCTCAGGCATGGCGATTTTTCGGGCTATTCGGCTATATTGTCGGTAGTGCCGTATTACAACAAACCGTCACAGGAGGGAATTTACCAACACTACAGTGCCGTAGCCCAAGCTTCGCCACTGCCGGTGCTGCTTTACAATGTGCCCGGTCGTACGGGTGTGAACATGGCGGCTGCCACCACATTGCGTCTTGCCGCCGAATATCCCAATATTATAGGGGTGAAAGAGGCATCGGGGAACTTTGTGCAGATGGATGAAATCATAAAGCACAAGGATGATGGGTTTATGGTGATTTCAGGTGATGACGGCATCACTTTTCCGCTGATTACTCTCGGGGCTGTGGGCGTTATTTCGGTGATTGGCAATGCATTTCCCAAGGAGTTTTCGCGTATGGTGCGTCTGGCTCTTGATGGCGATTATGCCGGTGCCAGGGCCATACACCATAAATTTGCCGACCTGTTTAAATTGATGGTGGTTGACGGTAATCCCGCCGGCGTGAAATGTTTGCTAAACGCCATGGGGTATGTGGAAAACGAGCTTCGTTTGCCGCTCGTGCCCACCAGTGCCGCAACGAGGGACAAAATCCACAGTGTGCTTTCGCAGCTTTCGCTTTAACAAAATTTGCGTAATCCAGTGCAAATGTCTAACTTTGCGCTGCAAAACAGGATGGTCCGGTAGCTCAGCTGGATAGAGCATCTGCCTTCTAAGCAGACGGTCATGCGTTCGAGTCGCATCCGGATCACTTTAGGGTCAACACCCCAAATATTATTGAGCCTCCCAATCGGGAGGCTCTAATTGTATATGCTTTTGATTTTTTATGGTATTCGGCAATTTTAACAATTGATTATTGTGGTATTAAACCGTCTGAAAAGTGAAGCGCGGGCTAATCACAGAAAAGATATCCATGGTATAGACAAAAAGACAAGCTCGGATGAAAAATTGATATGTCATCGGCTTTGAGGCTATAGCTGCTGGCAAACACTGTCGGGTATTGGTATAAGTAAGCAGATGAATCAAGATAATATCAATGCAAATATGTGACTCTTCATATCATGTTGCCCCAACGATTAATTCGTGAATGTGTTGCATAACATATTGTGTTATTTTCAATTATGTGTTGATTTTACTTATTTTGAGGAATGAAGAAATTATGGGTGTATTTTCTATTCTTATTTTTACATCTGTCGGCTCATGCGCGGACAATGATGGCTGAAGATTATTATATAACGGCATTCAATGAGATGTCGGATATGCTTGCCGGTAGAGATTCATTATCCATAAAAAGAGCGGTGTATTTTGCCGAATGGGCATATTATGAGGGCAAATTGGATTATAAAACCGATTTTTGCGATGAGATAGACAGGATTACAAGTTTTGTTCGCTTATTTTACGATGTAAACAAACTCAGTTCTTACAAGACTGGAAAGCAAATGGCGCTCAATGCATATTTTTTCCACCCATATTCCGGAAACGGATATAAACCTTATACATACGACTTTGAAACTTTTTCAAAGGATGATAAGCCGTGGGATCATCAATTTGTGTCAAAAGTTTTAAAAACGCACAAGGGTCAATGTCGCTCACTTCCGTGGATGTATAAAATTCTTGCTGAAGAAATAGGTGCAGAAGTCTCATTAGCACATGCGCCAAGACATTGCTATATAATGTATAAGGATGAAGACAATCTCACGCCCGAAGAATGGATAAATCTTGAAGTAACCACCAATCAAATGGTACCTGCATGGTGCATTAAGCAGGATTTTGAGATATGCGATTCTGCTGTTCATGCCGGAACATATATGAAACCTTTGACAGATGTTGAAACTGTTGCTTGCCAGATGGCAGAGCTTACCTTTGGGTATTACGAAAAATTTCATCGTTATGATAAGTTTACTTACTATTGTGCAAGTCGGTCATTAGAATTTTATCCGATGAATCCGAATGCATGGATAATTCGTTGCAAATCTCTTGAGCGCATAACACTAAATTATCTTGCCAAAAACGGAAATATCATTGACGATTATGCTGCTTATCTAATGCGATTGATGGATGAGACAAAATATCGGTTTGATAAAACATATATGACAGAAGAAACAGAAAAAATCAGAGAATTTTGGAAACAAAAAGCTATAGAAGCTCAGAAATACACTCAGGAAAAAATTCAATCAAAATGAAATATATATACTTATTCGCGTTGCTGTTTTATTCACTTAACAGTCAGGCTTATTCCTATTTGTCGCCCTACTCATTCTGTGGGGGTGATCCTATTAATTGTATTGATCCAACTGGAGAGGATATCGTTGTGCTCAATTATACAAAGGGGGAACATCTTGCAATGTTGATTCAAAATGAAGATGGCAAATGGCAATATTACTCAATAAATGGAGATAATGTTTATGTTTCCGGAAAACATATCGGTGGAAGGGAATTTAACGATGTCGCTGTTGGAAGTTGGGATTCTCCGCAAGAGTTTTTCCAATCATCATATAATACGAGAAATAACGATAGTAAGGATGATAAATCCGTGAATCATTTTGGTTACGCAGAAGGCTATCAGATTTCTACAACTCCTGAGCAAGATGCAACGATGAGAAATAGCTTTTCTAAAACAGCTGAAACAGAATATAATTTAATTAACAACAATTGTGCTACCGCGGTTCAAAAAGCAATGATTGATGCAGGCATCCCTGTTTCTGAACCCACGATGGAGCCTTCTTATATTCCCGTGTCGTCTCCATTCGGTATTGTAGATGTCTTCAATGGCTATCAAATGAAATGTAA
Source organism: Bacteroides sp. CAG:927 (assembly GCA_000431155.1). Classification (GTDB taxonomy): domain Bacteria; phylum Bacteroidota; class Bacteroidia; order Bacteroidales; family Muribaculaceae; genus Paramuribaculum. The sequence goes on along the minus strand of HF985660.1, from coordinate 130,064 downwards.
TATAAGTATTTTCCCAAGTCCTGCATTTCATTCCATAATGCAGTGGAATCCATGCGGTCAATACTTGCATAATGATTGAGGCTAATTTAAATGTTATAATATGAAAGAAAATGTTAGGAAAATTATTGGGATTATCATCGCATATATCTACTTATTAGTGGGCTATTCGTATATTATATATTATGTATCTTATACAATACGTATAACGTGTAAGCCTCTAGGATGGGCTATGATGCTTGCAATTGCGTTGATGTTTTTCATTGCCTATGTTATTATAAATCACATTTTATTAAGAAGAATTTTATCCAAGAAATTGCTTGTTATCGTAGAGGTAGCATTGTTAGTATCCATATTGACTTTGGTATGGAGTGACATTAGCTATGAACACTATCAACATCTCATGTACCTAAAAAGAACAGCTCCTGTTATCGTTGATTGATTCGTGTTCGCGAAAGATTGAATGCTTTACCGCTAATGTTTAAAGGGTTATGCGGTTGGGTTGTATATTGTAGTGTGGTGACAGCATGCGGTGACGATGATGCTCCGGATGACACTCAGTCAATTGTAGGAGAATGGCAGAAGTATCAGCGCATTGATGACGACGGCTCAATTTCCGAAGGGGATCCCGATGAATTTTGGGTTTACAATGCTGACGGAACTTTTCAAAACATTGACGGTGGCGATATATGCGATACCGGCACATATACCGTGTCAGGTAACAGACTCACAATTACCGCGCACGAGGTGGATGATGCAAGCAATGTCTATGTAATTACAGGAAGTTTTAGCATAGCAGACGGATTTATGACTTATACGTTTGTTTATGACGATGATCCTGAGTATCCGGAAACGCTCGTGTTCAAAAAAATGTGACACCAATGAAAATCCAAGCACTTTGTCTGGAGTAATATCCAAATACTGCAGAGGGTGTTGCAGAACTCCCTTTGTTAAAGCTTTTGAGAATTGAATATTTTGAACCAAAATACAATTTTTCAGTTTTGATTCGAATTTTCAATTCCCAGAGACTTAAAACTCGGCAAATATGACAAAAAACATAGAAAATCGGTCTGTCAGGCCGATTTTTCTATGTTTTTGTGCAATTTTAGGATGTTAAGGGCCATGAAAACAAATCCGAGATCCATTGTGACCCTGGCCTTTCCGAAGTGGCGGAAGCGAGTGTATCCGTGATTGTGTTTGAGCTGTCCGAATACAGGTTCAGGCTCCAGCGACCTACGCTTCAGTTTCTTCTGATTCTCCGTAAGATCAAGTCTTGCCTTTGCTTTCTGTTCTTCACGGATATTACCTAATTTGCGATGTATCTCACCACGTTTGTTTTTTGTCAGAATGCACTTGTCTCTGAACGGGCATCCGTTGCAGTGGTCGCATGTCATTACAGTGCTGTCGCTGCGAAAGCCGCTGCGTGTGTATGCCTCCTCGGTACGTATTACTCTCATCAGATGCCCGGCAGGGCAGATAAGCGTGCTCTCGTCCGCAGAAAGCCTGAACGCGAATTTGTCATATTGACCCGGCTTTACCGAGCGTCTGGCGGACTCAGCATCATAGTTGGGATATTTGACCACAGCCTCAATCTGTCTTTGCTCCAGCCCAACATATATTTCCTCGCATCCGTATCCGGCATCTTCGACAACGGCCGAGGGCCTGACACCGTTTTCCTCTACATAGGTGTCGACAAAGTACATGGCTATAGATTTGTCTTCCGCCGAGTCATATGCGCCATAATTGGTGACATACTGGTTCTGTGTCGCAATCTGTACGTTGTAGTTTGGCGTCGCCCTCCCTTCGTACCCGTCTTCCTTGGCGTGCATGATGCCGCAGTCGGGGTCTGTCGGGGCCACACCGCACCTGCCGGCACATTGCTCCAATGTCTTGTCGTGCGCTTCTTTACGGTCACAGGCATTGCGGATGGCGGTGATTTTGCCACGAACTTTCTTTAGTCCCTCTTCCTGAGCTCTCTGTTCAATGCTGTCAGCAATCCGCCGTGCCTCTTCTTTTGAGTAAGTCACGTGTCCGACATTATTATCATCCGTACTGTCGCCGTTTTCCACCTGCCCAAGCAGGGCATTCACGCCCTCCTGTATGTCAGCTTCGGCCGATGCTCCGAACTTCTCAGCATTGCTACGCCACTTTATTCGGCGGCGGGCGGCCCGTGACCGTATTGTCGTACCGTCAATATAGAGGTCTTCGGTAAGTGCTATCTCGGCGCGTTCGCGAGTATCATGACAAGACGGGCGAAAATGACCTTGATATGGGGCATGCAGCGGGTCTTGAACCTGCTGATTGTCGTATGATCGGGGAACTGATAGGACGAGAGCCATATAAGATGAGCGTCGCGTGTCATGGCAGACTCAAGACCTCTCGTCGAGAAAATATTGTTCATGTAACCGAAAAGCACCACCTTAAGCATCATTGCCGGATGATATGGCGGCTGACCGTCGGAGGCTTTGGAATAGCTATCGTGAATCTCTTTTAGATCCATAAGGTCGACTATATCCGAAATAAGCCTTGCCGGTGCGTCTTGCGGAATAAAATCGCCCAGATTAGGCGGGAAAAGCAACGTATCGTTGGTTATATAAGACTTATACATTAACTTTGTAGTACAATTATTTGACTACCATAAAGTTACTAAATTTTATGGATATAAAAAAGCCTCAGCTTGTGAAAGTTGAGGCTTTTGCTTAATTTTTTTGTAGGGAGTTCTGCAACACCCTCTAATTGTATGTCAAAGTAAAAAATGAGTGTTGAATTTCTTTTTGTGGATTGTGGAAAATAGCTCATGATGCGATCAAGGGACGCTATATTACATCACTCTAAATGAAGATTTAGTTCGGATGGCTTTTGCCTTATGGGGCCGGGATGAGAAATGCGGTGGGTGGATTGCGTGAATTAGTTGGGTGAGGGGTTGCAAGTGGTGGGGATTTTGATTAATTTCGCAACAGAATAAAAATTTGAATTATGATATACAAATTTCGTATAGTGTCGGATGAGGTGGAGAACTTCAAACGCGAGATAGAAATTGACGCTGACAGCAGTTTTTTGGAGCTGCGCAATGCCATTCTTGACAGTGTGGGGTATGACAAGGGTCAGATGAACTCGTTCTTTTTGTGCGAGGACGGCTGGGAAAAGGGCCGTGAAATAACACTTGAGGATATGGGCAGCGATTCATCGGAGGATGTGTATCTGATGGATGAGAGCATACTCAGCGATTTTGTGGAAGATGAGGGCCAGCGACTCATTTTTGTGTTTGATTATTTGACCGACCGTTCATTTTTCATGGAGTTGAAACGCACTACCCCGGGCAAGCATCTGGATGCAGCCGTATGCACAGCTTCTGTGGGGGAAGCTCCTGCGGAGGGTGTGGATCTTGACGATTTTGATGCCAAAATCGATGCCAAGGCCGCAGCTGCAGCCGCATCGGACATAGACGAGGATTTCTATGGTTCGGAGGAGTTCAACGAAGATGAGTTTGATGCCTCAGGGTATGATGAACTCAACTTTGATTGATGGGCAGGCTTTTAGCTATTGATTACGGACGGCGTCGCTGCGGGATAGCTGTAACGGACACGCTTCGCATTGTAGCCACGGGCCTTGCCACTGTGCCGACCGCGCAACTGAATGAGTATGTGAAACGGTATATGGCCACGGAACAGGTTGATGCCATTATAGTGGGTCTTCCGAGAACAGTTCATGGCGAGGAAAGTGAGTCGATGCGCTATATCCGTCCGGGCATACAGCGTCTGAAGCAGGCGTTGCCGGGAGTGAAGGTGGAGTTTTTTGACGAGAGGTTTACCTCGGTGCTCGCGCATAGGTCCATGCTTGACTCAGGGATGAAAAAGATGCAGCGGCGCGACAAGGCTGTGGTGGATGAAATAGCGGCCACAATTATACTCAATGATTATTTGCAATCAAAACAATACCAAGACCAATGAAATTACCAGTATATCTTTACGGACATCCTGTGCTCCGCAAACAAAGCACCGACATAACTCCTGACTACCCCGAGCTTAAAAAGCTTGTGGCAGATATGTTTGAAACCATGTATGCTTCGGAGGGAGTGGGTCTGGCTGCTCCTCAAATAGGCCGCAACGACCGGATAGTAGTGATAGACGCCGATCCTGTGGGAGGCTCGTTTCCGGAGTGCGCGGGGCGCAAATTCACTTTGATCAATCCTGTAGTGGAGGTGCTTGACGGCGAAGTGTGCTCGCGAGCCGAGGGGTGCCTGAGTCTTCCGGGACTGAGCGAGGATGTGAAACGTGTGGAGCATATACGCCTGAGCTGGGTGGATGAGGATTTTAATCCGCACAGCGAGGAGATTTCCGGATTTCTGGCCCGAATAGTGCAGCATGAATGCGACCATCTGGAAGGGAAAGTTTATATTGACCATATTTCACCAATCCGCAAGCAGCTGATACGCAGCAAACTCAACAATATTGTGAATGGCAAGACCCGATGTGATTATCCGGTAAAGTACGCACCTAAAAAATAATTGACCTAATGGCCGACGATAAGAAAGTGATATTTTCGATGGTGGGTGTGAGCAAAATCTATCCGCCTCAGAAACAAGTGCTCAAAAATATATACCTGTCGTTTTTCTATGGTGCCAAAATCGGTATCATAGGTCTCAACGGATCAGGTAAGTCATCATTGCTCAAAATCATAGCCGGTATTGACAAGGATATACAGGGCGAGGTTGTGTTTTCGCCGGGTTATTCCGTGGGGTATCTGGAGCAGGACCCGAAACTTGACCCTGACAAAACTGTGATAGAGATAGTGCGCGAGGGCGTGCAGCCAATCATGGATCTTCTTGCAGAGTTTGACAAGGTGAACGAGGCTTTCGGAGACCCGGATGTGCTGGAAGATCCGGACAAGATGGACGCTCTGATAGCCCGTCAGGCCGAATTGCAGGATGCACTTGATGCGGCAGATGCGTGGAACATAGATTCAAAGCTTGAAAGGGCTATGGACGCATTGCAGTGTCCGCCCGATGACCAGAAGGTGAGCACATTGTCGGGCGGCGAGCGCCGTCGCGTGGCGTTGTGCCGTCTGCTTCTGCAGCAGCCGGATGTGTTGCTGCTTGACGAGCCTACCAACCATCTGGATGCTGAATCGATAGACTGGCTTGAACAGCATCTGCGCCAGTATCCCGGAACGGTAATAGCCATAACCCATGACCGTTACTTCCTTGATCATGTGGCCGGGTGGATATTGGAGCTTGACAGGGGCGAAGGCATTCCATGGCAAGGCAACTATTCGTCATGGCTGGAGCAGAAAACCAAGCGCATGGCCATGGAGGAGAAGCAGGCAAGCAAACGCCGCAAGACTTTGGAGCGAGAGCTGGAATGGGTGCGCATGGCACCAAAAGCTCGTCAGGCGAAAGGTAAGGCGCGCCTCAACTCGTATGACCGGTTGCTCAATGAGGATCAGAAACAGAGAGAGGAGCGTTTGGAAATCTTTATTCCCAATGGTCCGCGTCTCGGACAAAAGGTGATAGAGGCGACCGGACTGAGCAAGGCGTTTGGCAAGAAGCAGCTGTTCAAGGACCTGAATTTCACTCTGCCGCCCAATGGCATAGTTGGAGTAATCGGGCCTAACGGAGCCGGAAAGACCACTTTGTTCCGATTGATTATGGGGCAGGAAACGCCTGATGCCGGAACTTTTGATGTGGGCGAGACAGTGAAGATTGCCTATGTGGATCAGACGCATCATGATCTGCTGCCTGAAAAATCGGTATATGAAGTGATTTCGCAGGGCGTGGAAACCTTCAGAATGGGAGGACGCGATGTGAATGCACGTGCCTATCTGTCAAAATTTAATTTTTCCGGTGCCGACCAAGAAAAGAAGATAGGTGTGCTTTCGGGCGGCGAACGCAACCGCCTGCATCTTGCAATGGCATTGAAGGAAGAAGGGAATGTGCTGTTGCTCGACGAGCCTACCAACGATATAGATGTGAACACTCTCCGCGCTCTTGAAGAGGGTCTGGACGATTTTGCCGGATGTGCGGTAGTAGTGAGCCACGACCGATGGTTCCTTGACAGGATATGCACCCACATACTGTCGTTTGAGGGCGATGGCAATGTGGTGTTCTATGAAGGATCGTACAGCGATTATGAGGATTACAAGCGCGAACATAACGGAGGCAAAGAGCTGCCGCGCCGCCGTTACCGCAAACTGATGGAATAACAGCTAAACCTACATACATATGATGATTGACCGACAGCTGATGCTTGGCTGTATGGCCTTGTTGCCGGCGGCATGGAGCCATGCAGCCGACCGCCCGAATATTGTGCTGTTTATGGTGGATGACATGGGATGGCAGGACACTTCGGTGCCGTTTTATTCCGAGCGCACAGCCCTAAACAGGAGATTTCACACCCCCAATATGGAACGCCTTGCGCAGATGGGGATGAAATTTACGAATGCGTATGCGTGCAGTATCAGCTCGCCGAGCCGATGCAGCCTGATGACGGGGATGAATGCGGCGCGCCATAGGGTGACAAACTGGACATTTGAATATAATTGTCCTCCGGATGAGCGCGATACTACGGTTGTGATTCCGGATTGGAATTACAATGGCATACAGCCTGAGGCAGGCATACCAAATTCAGCCGTGGGCACATCGTTTGTGGAACTACTGCGCAGAAACGGTTACAACACAATTCATTGCGGCAAGGCGCATTTCGGTGCCCGGAACACTCCGGCTGCCGATCCGCTGAACTATGGATTTAATGTGAATATATGCGGACATGCTGCCGGAGGGCTTGCGTCATATCTTGGGGAGCAGCGGTACGGGCATGATGCCAACGGCCTTGCCGTGAGCCGGTTCGCTATCCCGGGTCTTGAATCATACTGGAGCAAGGATGTGTTTGCCACCGAAGCTTTGACGCAGGAGGCCATAAAGGCATTGGAGAAAAACCGCAGCCGGGGAGAAGGCCCGTTTTTCCTGTACATGGCGCATTATGCAGTGCATGTGCCGATAGAGGCTGACAGCCGATTTGTCAAGAAGTATCTTGATGCGGGATTGTCGCAAACCGAGGCGGCGTATGCCACGTTGGTGGAAGGTATGGACAAGAGTCTGGGTGACCTGATGGACTATCTGGAAAATACGGGACAGCTTGACAATACGATAATCATTTTCATGAGCGACAACGGCGGCCTTTCGGCTCTCGGGCGCACTCCTCCGCTGCATGTGCAGAACGCTCCGCTCAGAAGCGGCAAAGGGTCGGCTTATGAAGGCGGTGTGCGCGAGCCTATGATTGTGTATTGGAACGGTGTGGCGGCTCCGGGGTCAACCAATTCCCGGTATGTCATAATCGAGGACTTTTTTCCTTCAATTCTTGAAATGGCTCAGGTGGATGGTTGCTCTGTGCCCCAGACAGTGGATGGCAAAAGTTTTGTGCCGGTGATCAAGGGTGGTTCAGGCGATGAGCCTCAAACAAGAGCACTGTACTGGAATACTCCCAACACATGGATCAGCGGAGATTATCGCGATGCCGGTATAGGGCAGACATGCGCGATACGCAAGGGGAATTACAAAATGATTTACTGGTACAAGGACGGCAAGAAGGAGCTTTATGATCTGAGTAACGACATAGGCGAGACTACGGATTTGAGCACCCAACTTCCGGATGTGGTAAATGAACTGAGTCGTGATCTGGGTAATTTTCTGCGGGGTTGCGGCGGTCAGCGCCCATCATTGGTTGCAACAGGCGCTCCGTGCCCATGGCCGGATGAAAAAAGCGGCTCATGACCGGATGTGAACCGAAGCCATGAGCCGCTTGAGGCGCTATAATAAATAGGCTGAATTACATTGTTATTTTGCGGGTAGCGGTGCTTCCATTTTCAAGATGCACTGTTGCGATTACTATCCGTTCGCTGACGGGTATCACGGCGTAGTCGGCATTGGGAGTGGCATTGGTTATGATGCGACCGCTCATGTCGGCTATTTCTATGGAGCGAATTGCGCAGGGTGCCTTGACGGTGAGGATGTTGCGCGATGTGCTGAACATGATTTGGCTGTCGGAATCGGACACTACGCTGTCAATGCCTGCATAATCTGAGGCCGGTTGCACGTAGTCGGGGCCAACGGGGTAAACCTCGTAAATGTCGGGAGCATTGCCTTCGGTCCAGCTTATGCGTAATTTTGTGACATGGCGCATATCGTCAGTTACCTTGATTATAGTGCGCACGGCATCAAGTACTCCGGCGTTGACCCATTCGCCATTGCTGTAAACCTCTATGACGGGAAGTTCGTTGCTCTCAGTGAAATGGGAGTTGTGATAGATGTGAATTTCCTGAATGTCAATGTTTTCAATGAACTGGTATTCAATGTATCCTTTGCCATTGCCGGCATAATGTGTGGTGAGGGAGATGTCGTTAAGCTGGGTAATGGCATTGCCTTCGGAATCAACGGCAACAGAGGTGGTGGCGGAAGTTTGCGAATTGACAGAGAATTCAGCCAACTGGAACCAATTGCCGCCTGAAACTGAGGAAAGGTACAAGCGCACATATCTTGCCGAGGCACCTTTGGCATCGCAGGAGTAAGTGTTGTTGGTGAGGTCAGATTCAGAGAAAGAGGCTACGGTGCTCCAAGTAGAATTGTTGTCGGAGAGCTGTATTTCCACAGTTCCTGTAGGATGGTCACCGCTGTTGAATACCAACGAGATGTTGCCGCGCGGATTTGAGGCACCGAAATCCAGAAGCACATAGTCTCCGACGCTCTGAGAATTGTTGCTCCAGAAATAGGTGTCGTTGTCGCCGTCAATGACATTGGTTATATTGTAGGCTCCCCAAGTGCCCATGTTGGTGGAAACCTCGGGGGTAGTGTCATCGCTAACCACTGGCACAGAGTAAGCGAGCTGGTCAAAAGTAAGCTCAGCCGGTTCGGCGCTGTTGCCGCGTAAGCGGAAATAAGCCATGAGTGTTTCTTCGCCATTCCATTGCTGCCATTCCTTGCCTGAGATAGAGTATTCAAGCACCACGCCATCGGGCAGAGCGGGAGGAGTGAGGGTGACAGTCTGTATTCTGTTGAGGCATACGCCGACATATTCGCCGATTTTCAGTGAGATGCCGTTAAGTCCGCTGAGCACGCGGGGAGCCTCATCAGTTTTCAGGCTAACACCGGAAAGGGAGCTGAGATTGGTGATGACTTTAGGTGACATGTCGCGTTCAGGAAGCTGTGGCGCAAAGTTCACAAGCTCTGCTGCCAAGAAATCAATGAAAGGATCAAGATATTTGGGAGTGGGATGCACTTCCTGCATTGATTCGTAAGTGGATGTTCCGGAGCCTTCAAGCACACTCATTTTGTGATTGGTGTGGATGCCTTGTGCGAGTGCGAGTATGTCGGAATATTCTGTCCAATGGTCAAGTGATGAAGCCCCCTGTGTCATGAATTCAATGGACTTGAGCACAATTCTTGCCATATCCTGTACTTTGTCCAGCCAAGGTTCAATGTCGGTGTAGAAGAGAGCCAGATCAGGATCTTCGCTATCCTTGAAAGTGCGAATCACCAGACAAGCGTCATAGCAATTCTGCATTGCTTCTTTAAGTTCGGTACATTCGGGCACTGAGGTGGAAGAATAATTGGACTGGAAATCCTGATATAAGGGTTTTAACTCTTCACCTTCGGGAGAGGTGGTTTCAGTGGTGGTGTATGCGCTCATGACGCGTATGAAATCTTTCAGAGCCTTGACATTCTCGTCGGTCTTGACTATGGATTTCAGTGCCTGTTCCCAACTGCTCTGCTCGTTGTAAGCATCGGGGTTCCAGCTGTAGTCAGCGGCAGAAAAGTTGCATATTTTTGATACCTGACCCTGATTCATGGGGTTGAGCAAGAAACCGCGCATGTGATCAACAGCACCGGTCTGCTCGATAGTCCAGCGAGCGGTGAGGCCATGCATGTACAGCCAAGTGTCGTGGTCATCGTTGACGGGATTGTTCCACCAGAAAATGGGATCGCGGCCGATGTACTCAGCCATGGAGCCGAAAGAGGATGCACGCACATTGGAAAAACAATCGTAACCGGTGAAAGCCACTTCTACTTTAGAACTTATTTCCTGAATGGGGGTGAGGCTGTATGTGGCCCCATAGTTGAGCGCATAGCAAGTGGGCACGAAAAGCACGTTGCCAACGCAGTCAGCTTCGGCAGCATCGGCGGTATTCCATTTTTCGTCAATAGCCTGCTGAACTTTGTCGGGGAGCTGTGCCTGATTGGTTGGGTGGCCGCTCATGTCGTCAACGGATACACCGAAATGGCGTACGCCGAGAGAGTATAGCTGCTGAAATTTGGTCATGATGTCGTCAACCCAGTAAAGACTGATATAATAGGAGCCAAGGGTGGGATGTACGGCCCAGACAAAGTCAACCTTGCAAGCTGCGGCATGTGTGGCCAACTGCTGTATGTCGGATGTTGTTATCTGACCTAATTTGCGCTGGTCATCGGTGACTGTTTCCGGATAGTTAACGCGCCAGTTGCCGGCGTGATACGGATCGGCTTTGGGACCATAAACGTAATAGTTCATTTTGTATCGCATCATGTGGTCAAGGATGTTGAGCCGGCTCTCCATAGACCACGGATGCCCGTAGAAACCTTCTACCAGACCTCTGTACTTGGCATGGGCGTAATCTTCGATGATTACGCCGGGAAGAGTGTTGCCTTCTCTTTGCTCAAATATTTGTTCCAAAGTGGCGAAACCATAGAATGCGCTTCCTTCCTCATCGCCGATAATCACGATGCTGCTGCCGTCAACGTACACAACATGCGGGTCAAAGCATTGACCGGTTGTGCTGAAAACGCTCAAGGGAACATTGTGGTCGGCCGCATATTGCGATGCAGTGCCGTTGCCACCGTTCACGCCTATGTAGAGGTTGGCGCCTTGTGAGGGGGTAGAGGAAACAGTGTAGTCGATTCCTGCTTTTTCAAGGACCTGTTCAGCTCGCGAAATGGTAAGCTGATCCACGCCCTCATCTGCCACCACAGTTATTTGTGAGGAGATGTCAAGTGACTCCTGTTTGTTAGTTACTGTGCGCGGCACCGGCCATATCGAGTAGGCCGAAGCTGAAAGCGCGAAGAATGATAGGAGAACAGATGCAACAAATGGTTTGATTTGCATTATAGTGCAGAGTTTAAGATTAAATTCTGCACAAATATAATGAAAAAATACAGTGTTTGGTGACTTTTGTGGTTATATGATTGACCTTTAATTAGTTATTAAGGCTCAAAAATGGGTGATATTTTGACTTTTTCGGTGGTTTAACTTAATTTAACCGCTACGGCTCTGTTTCTCTTAAGATAAATTTGCAAAAAGATAATGACAGATGATTCAACTTACATGAAGAAAAAGGTGTTATATTTACATACGAAACCAAAAACTAAAACATATATTGAATTATGAACGATTTCAACGAAATTATTAAAGACCAGAAGCCTACCTTAGTGGATTTTTTTGCTACATGGTGTGGCCCATGCAAAATGCAGGCACCAATTCTTGAACAGGTGAAGGCAAAACTTGGTGATGCAGTGAATATTGTGAAAGTGGATGTTGACAAGAACAGAGAGCTGTCAGAGCAATATCGCATACAGTCTGTTCCTACCCTGATTATGTTTAAGGGCGGCGAGCAAGTGTGGCGCGGTGCCGGAGTGCATCAGGCACAGCAGATTGAAGAACTCTTCAAACCTCATATGTGATTGTTGGTTTAATTACAACTGATAGCTATGATTGATATAGGAAGAATGATTAATGGCTCGCACCCCACATTGCTGGAGTTTTATGCCACATGGTGCCCTCATTGCCAGAAAATGATGCCTATCGTAGAGGACCTGAAGGAACTTTATGCCGGCAGCGCAAATATCATACAGATAGAAGGAGAGGCCCACGAGAATCTCATGAATGAATTTAATGTAAAGTCGTTTCCCACATGGATACTTTATAAAGACGGACAAGAAGTGTGGCGCGACTCCGGCGAGAAACCTGCCTTAGAACTTGAGGACATGATTGATCGCTTTGTGTAAGGTTGACTTACAAAATTTCAGCGGCTCCTTTGCTTTGGCAAGGGAGCCGCTGTTGTTGGTTATAAAAAGTGCTGCTTATGCGAAAATCAAGATCAGGCCTTGGGCCGCAACCACACGCAGGAACATGGTGAGAGGATAGACGGTGGAGTAGGCCACGGCGGGAGAATCGCTGCCGGTGCTGTTACCTGCATACGCAAGGGCCGGTGGATCGGTGTAGCCGCCGGAGAACAGACCCATGATGGTGAGGAAGTTGATTTTGTAAACACCACGAGCAATGCATCCCACAATTACCAAGGGAATGAATGTGATCAGGAAGCCCCATATAACCCACATCATACCGGTGTGGTTGAAAACTGTTTCAGCAAATCCTGCGCCGGAGCTAATGCCGACGGATGCAAGGAACAGGCATATGCCAAGTTCTCGCATGAGCAGAGATGCAGAGGAGGATGTGTAGGTTACGAGCTTGAATTTATAGCCGAAACGGCTGAGAAGAATTGCCACAACGAGAGGTCCACCGGCCAGACCGAGCTTCATGCCCATGCCGAGGTTGATGGAGCCGACTATGATACCGAACATGATGCCCACGAAAATTGTGATGAGGTTGGGCTGGTTGAGGCGTTTCATAGAGTTGCCGAGTTTGTCGGCGAGACGCGAAATATCGTTAATGTCACCAACAACGGTGATGCGGTCGCCCATCTGGAGACGCAGGTTGGGCGATGCAAGAAGATCCACGCCAGCGCGGTTAACGCGAGTGGCATTGAGCTTATAGGCGGAATGTAGGCGGAGAGTGCCGAGAGCCACGCCATTGTATTCGCTCTTGGTGATGAGGATGCGTCGTGATACCACCTCACTTGGTGTGGCGGCATCCCAGTCCATCTCTTCCTGCGGGCCGACAAGAAGCTCAAAACGCTCTACATCAGTAGAAGCAAGAACTACGTAGAGCTTGTCGCCAGTGTGAATCTGTGTGGCAGATGTGGGTATTATAATTTCGCCCGAAGCGTCAATAAGACGAGAAATCACGAAATCACACTGTATGATGTCGTGAAGCATCCGGAGTGATTTTCCGTCAATCAGGGGGTTGGTTACGACTACAGAAATAATGTCCGGCTTGTTTTGTGCGCTTTCCTGTTCATCGGTGATCGCTTTAATCTCTTTGTCGGTTTTGATGCGGAATACGCCCTTGATAAGGAACATCGCACCAATGATGCCTATCACGCCGAGGGGATAAGCCGCAGCATAGCCCATAGCCATAGTGTTGATGGCATCGGGAGTGCCGGCGGTTTGCTGTGCGGCAGCAAGACCCGGGGTGTTGGTGACGGCACCGCTCATCACGCCAACGAGAGCATAGATTTCAGTGTTGCCATTCTCAATAAGGAATATAATCAGCACTATTGCCACGTTGAGCGCTATTGCGAGCACAGCGAGCATGTTGAGTCTGACTCCTCCTTTTTTGAAAGACGAAAAGAAACCGGGACCGACTTGAATACCGATAGAGAAAATGAATAGAATTAGGCCGAACTCACGGATGAATTTCAGCACTTCAGCATTTACTATGTAGCCGAAATGCCCCATGAGTATGCCCACAAACAGCACGAATGTGACACCGAGCGATATCCCGGCCACCTTGATTTTGCCGAGATACACACCGGCTGCTATCACAAAAGAGTAAAGCACCAGAGTGCTTGCCAGTGATTCGCTGCCAGGGCAGATAAGATTAGTTAACCACTCCATTGATAAATGTATTGTAAAAAGCTAATTTATTGATTCCAAGATTGGTATGTGGAAAAGCCGTTTTCGCGGTGCAAAGTTACGTTTTTTCTTGGTCTTTGCCATATTCTGCATGATGAAAATGCATAAAAATATGATGATGCAAAAATATATTGAAAAAAGTTTTGGCGGATAGAAAATTAGATTTATTTTTGTGCCCTAAATAGACACAAAAATGTACCTGATTTTGATACACTAATATTTAATCACATCCCTGTATACACTTTACAATATGAATGAGAGCATTGTCGTGAGACAAGGCTCTCATTTTTTTCTCAGTAATATTCAGGGGGATTGTGTTATTTGCCGAGGCTCTGCATCTCCACAAGGCGTGTGTAGTAGCCGTTGAGAGCCATAAGCTCTTCGTGGGTACCGCGCTCCACGATTCGTCCTTCATGCATGACGCATATCTGTGTGGCATTGCGAATGGTGGAGAGCCTGTGTGCTATGACAAGGGTGGTACGGTCCTTCATCAGACGGTCAAGGGCTTCCTGAACCTGATGCTCGCTTTCGCTGTCCAGAGCGGAAGTGGCCTCATCAAGAATCAGGATGGGCGGATTTTTAAGTATGGCACGTGCTATAGACACGCGCTGGCGTTGTCCGCCTGACAGACGGCATCCACGGTCGCCGATATTGGTGTCGTACCCGTTTTCACTCGCCATTATAAATTCATGAGCGTTTGCCACTTTCGCAGCCTCGATCACTTGCTCCATAGTGGCTGATTTAACGCCGAAAGTTATATTGTTGTAGAACGTGTCGTTGAAGAGAATTGCTTCCTGATTCACATTGCCCATGAATGAGCGAAGGTCGTGTACGGTCATGTCGCGCACATCGATGCCGTCCACTGTAATCGAGCCTTTGTCCACATCGTAGAAACGTGGCAAGAGATCGGCCATTGTGGATTTGCCGCTGCCGCTTTGTCCTACGAGGGCAACAGTCTCACCTGCGTTGATGGTGATGCTCGCATCAATGACCACGGGTACAGATTTGTTGTAGCTGAAGGACACATTGTTATAGCGAACCTCGCCTTTGAGGTGGGATATGCGTTTGGGGTTCTTAGGATCGGAGATGTTGTTGGGGGTATTGAGAATTTTGTCAACACGCTGCATGGAAGCCAATCCGCGCTGAATGGAATAAGCGGCTTTAGAGAGTTCCTTGGCGGGATTGATCATTGAATAGAATATCACCAGATAGTAAATGAATCCTGCAGCATCAAGAGTTGTGTCACCCGACAAAATGAGCGAGCCACCAAACCAAAGCACAATGGCGATGGTGCATGTGCCGAGAAATTCGCTCATGGGGTGCGCAAGGCACTGGCGGCGTGATACGCGGTTGCTCTGACGCAAGAACTGGTAGGTGGCATCGTGGAAACGTGAACGCACTTTTCCTTCAGCATTAAATGCCTTGATGATGCGCAGACCCCCAAGAGTTTCCTCAATGTTGCTCATAAGACCGCCCCACATCTGCTGGAGCTCAAGGCTCTGCCGTTTGAGCCGTTTGCCCACAGTGCCCATTATATATCCGGCAATCGGGAGAAGAAGCAGCACAAATATGGTGAGCTGCCAGCTTATGGCTATCATCATGCACAGATATACGAGAATCATCACAGGATTTTTGAATATCATGTCAAGTGATGTCATGATGGAATTCTCAATTTCGGCAACATCGCCGGTCATGCGCGCCATAACATCGCCTTTGTGCTCGTTGGTGAAGAACGATATGGGGAGACTGACGACTTTGTCGTAAACAAAGTTGCGAATGTCGCGTACTATGCCTGTGCGCATAGGGATTACAAAAAACGAACTGAGGTAAGATGTGCCGGTTTTGAGTAAGGTCATGACCACGAGCAGTGCGGCGAGGACACCAAGGGTGTTTATCGGGCCCCAGTTGTTTATGGCCTCCTGAGTATAGTAATAGAAGTTGTTGATGACTACATCTTTGAAGCTTTCCCCACCGTCCATGGACATATAAGAGTATGTGCCTTCACGCACCTTGAAGAGTATTTCAAGGATGGGTATTACAACGGCAAAAGAGAATAGGGTGAGAAAAGAGCTTAGAAGATTACAAATGATATTAAGTATAAGGTATTTTTTATACGGTGGCACGAAGCGCCGCATCAATATCCAGAGTTCTTTCATGAAAATCAGATTATAAAATGAATCGGGTGCAAAGGTAGCAATATTTATTCAAATTTTGCTACCTTTGGGCTTCCGTAACAACATAAAGAGACAAGATGCGATATTTTCTGTCGGCCGGAGAGGCATCGGGAGACGTGCATGCTTCCCATCTCATAGCGGCCATAAAGCGGCATGACAAGGAGGCTGAGTTTGAGTTTCTCGGCGGTGACCTGATGGCATCGGCTGCCGGCAAGGAGCCTGTGATTCATTACAGGCATATGGCGTATATGGGCTTTAGCGAAGTGTTGAGGCATTTGCGCGAAATCCTTGGCAATTTCGGTACGGCCAAAAGAGCATTGACCCGTTTTAATCCTGACGCACTTGTGCTTGTGGATTACCCGAGTTTCAACCTAAAGTTGGCGGAATATGCCCGCAAACATAATATTGCGGTGTATTATTTTATTGTGCCCAAGGTCTGGGCATGGAAGGAGTGGCGCGTGAAAGCGTTGCGGCGCAATGTTAAGAAACTACTGAGCATCCTTCCGTTTGAGGTGGCGTATTTCCGGTGGCATAACGTGGATGTGGAGTATGTTGGCAATCCGAGTGTGGAGGAAGTGGATTCGCGGCTGAGCCTGATGGAACCGTTGACTGTTTTCCGAACCCGTCATAATTTGGATGACCGTCCGATTCTTGCCATTGTGCCGGGGAGCCGCAAAGGAGAGATACGCAATAACCTGCCTGTGATGGAGGGTGTGGCGCGGCTTCATCCGGAATTGCAGGCAGTGGTGGCTGCTGCTCCGGGCATAGATGCGGATTTTTATTCGGGCTATACCTCGCTACCGGTAATCAATAGCTCCACACTGGAGCTGATGCATGCTGCCGAGGTTGCGCTTGTGACTTCGGGTACTGCAACATTGGAGTGCGCTCTTGCCGGAACGCCTCAGGTTGCTTGCTACAGGGCGAATGGCAAAAAGCTAAGTTACAATATCATGCGGAGGATTATCAAGCTTGATTATGTGACATTGCCCAACTTGATTGCGGACCAAAAGGTGATTCCCGAGATGCTCGTTCACCAGTGTACGGTGGAAAATGTGAATGCCGAGCTTGAGAAATTATTGCCCGGGAAAGAGGGGCGCGCGCAGCAGCTGCATGGATATGAGATTGTGCGTGAGAAACTTGGCACGGAACATGCGGCGGACAATGCTGCGAGGATTTTGTGCGGATCACTTCTTGGCCATGACTAAAGGCACGTTGCCTATCTGAGCGGCCATTTCTGAAAAAGAGCTGTAGTAGGAGCCAATAATAAGGTCCATGTGGCTGAGTGCAAGCATTTCGGCCCATGCCTCCATGATTCCATGCCGTGATGAGCGGCAAGCGTCGTCGGGACTGGTGACAATGCGGGCTGCAAATTCATGTGTGAGTTTTTGCTTGACCTCGCTGCTGTCGGTGGCAAGGTAGAACATCGCGTTTCTGTTGCACTGAATCTGTTGCCGCATCATATCGGAAAACAGCCGGTCGGGGCTGTGGAGTATGGATTGCTGATTGTCGGTGCGGCGTATGTGAATGCCGATTTTTTTGCAATCGAGCATTTGCTCAAGTTTTTCCTCCACCATTACTTCTATCTGCTCGGTGGGCGCGAAAATTTTTGCCGTGTCGGCATGGTTGTAGGGGTAAAATTCCAAACCGGATGTGATGTATAGATTGGTTTGTGCAGCAGTCAGTAACTGCTGAGTGGAGATGCTTTTGTTGAGAAGATGCGTACGGTCGTGGATGTGCTGTGTGAATTTGAGCCGCTGCCATACAGCCGGGATGAAAAGGTTGGATTTTCCGGCGGGTTTCCACAACCAGTGGTGTGTGTTGGCTGTGGTAGTGCGCCAGTCAAAGTCCCAGTTTTCGGTATGAAACAACCAATGCGGCTCGCAGCCCAATTCGTGGCTCACGTTCCACAGCACGCGCAGTTGTGCTCCGGCATCTTTGGCGAGGGCGCGTGCCGAGAGGATTGCCCTCATTCTGTTGGCAAGGCCGCCCATGGGAGATATGGTAATGCATCCGCTCATAGCTTGCACAAATTTACGACAAAATATCAAGGTTTTTGTTTAAATTTGCGAAATAATTACGACTATGGTTATCAAGAAAAACGATAAAAGATTTTGTGATATAATCAACTCTCTGCGCGGAAAGGAGAAGGTGAGGGTGCTGATGGTGTGCTTAGGCAACATCTGCAGAAGCCCTGCAGCCGAGGGTGTGCTCCGTGAGCTGGTAAGGGAACGCGGTGACGATGCCCGTTGGGAAATTGACTCTGCAGGGATCGGCGGCTGGCATGTGGGCGATCTGCCAGACAGCCGTATGAGAGCGCATGCCCGTCGCCGTGGCCTTGTGCTTGATCACATATGCCGTCAGGTGCGTGAGAGCGATTTTGACAATTTTGATCTGGTGATAGGGATGGATGCAGCCAATCTTGACCGGCTGCATGAAATTGCGCCCACGCCGGAGGCGCAGGCGAAAATCATGGGGATGGCTGAATGGTTTGGCGATTACTCGCGCTACGACTGTGTGCCTGATCCGTACTATGACGGGGCGGAGGGGTTTGAGCTGGTGCTTGACATGCTTCAGGATGCCACGCTTAATCTTTACGACACTATAGCGCCGTTGCTCAAATAATCGTTACAGGGAGCGTGCGATTTCGGCCAGGCGCTGTAGCTTTAGCCATTGGTCATCGTAGGTGAGACCGCGTAAGGCAAACTCCGAAAGCTTGAAGCCTGTGCGCGGACTGATGGAAATCAGGTTGGGGGCGATGTATTTTTCAGCCGCACGCACGGTATTGGTTATTGCCCGGGTGTCATCCGGTATGGGGGAGTGGGCGTCCATGAGCCCCAATACAACTTCCTTGCCCTTGGGGATGTAGCGGAGTATGGCAAGGGTTTCGGTTTTGTCGTTGCGGAAGGGGAGATAGTAACGGTCCACATTGATTCCGGCCAGAAGTTTCGGCATGAAATTGTCGGGGGTGTCGTGGGCTTCCCAGTTGGGGATGATTGTAGAGCCTGACGACACATATATCGAACGCTTCATGTCGGCTGGAAGGTCGGCGAATGTGTCGTTGATGAGCTTGATGACCTGCATGTGGAGCGTGTTGAGGTCTATGCCGCCCAGCACGAGACGGTTTTCAAATTCGGGGTTGCTGAGGTGCCCGCAGTCGGCATCGTCGAGCTGCACGTGGCGACATCCCAGTTCGTACAGATGGAGTATGGTGAGTCTGTAAGCCGAGGCGAGGTCGTCAAGGAGTGTATCGGGCGAGGGGTAAATGCGTTCGGGATGTCCGTCGCTGAGATTGAGTATGTCAAGATAGAGATTGGTGGGAGAGGGGAGGGTTTGGCGACATGCCGCGCGGCCATTGGTGTAGTCCATGAGCTGTTTGAAGTCGTCAAAAACCGGGTGGAGAGCGTTGTAGGCTATGCGGTCGGTAAACCGAATGGTGTCGGTGAATGCTTCTTCTTCCTGATAGATGCTTCCGCTCTCTACGCGCTCGCATGTGGCGCCAAGCAGATGGAAATAGAAGTCTTTGTCCCAGTATTTGCGTCGTACTTCGCCGGATGTCACTTCGGAGAGTCCGGCTTCAAGCTGTCGGTCAACTATTTGACGCACGGTGGCATCTTCGGCAGCAGTGAGCGCAGCCTGAGGTATGGCGTTAGCTTCAAACTGTGATTTTACGGCAAGAAATTCATCGGGAGCCAGAAAACTTCCCACAATATCGTATTTCATATCACCTTTAGTATTATGTGTATAACCTTTGAAATTCTTCGGCGAAATTACAAAGAACATTTATAATGACAAAAATAATTGAGGAAAAATTTCCGTAATTATTTGCTTTAGATGGTATTTATTTGATTTATAGATGTTTGCATCGGGCAATAAAACAAGTGTGACTTGCGTTTAAAATATGAGTTGGCGAGGTTGCAACTTCATTGGCACAATGTTTGTTGTAACGGAAGTAAATAACTAATAAAACGAAAAGAATTATGGAAAAAATTGAACCCGGAAAATATGTTGAGCTCGGTTACGATCTTTATCAGATAAATGAGGATGGCACCGAGACTCTTGTGCATCAGACATCGCCCGATGATCCCGAGCGTATAATATTTGGCGTGACACGCGGTGTTATAGAGCCGCTGGAACATGCCATAGACGGCCTTGAGGTTGGCGGCAAGTTTGATGTGAAGGTTGAAGCTGACAAGGCATTCGGCCCTTATGACCCTGAACAGGTGGCTACTTTGCCCAAGGAGGTATTTGAGGTGGACGGCAAATTTGATACTGAGGCTGTGCGCCCCGGCGCTCATCTGCCGATGATGACCTCCGACGGTTTCCGTATCACCGGTCTTGTGAATGAAGTGACTGAAAATGATGTGAAGATGGATTTCAACCATCCCTTGGCAGGCAAGGATGTGCGTTTCAAAGGCAGTATCCTTGCTGTTCGCGAAGCTACAGAGGACGAAATCAAGATGCAGCACGGTGGCTGTGGCTGCGGTTGCGACAGCTGTGGCGATGACTGCGGTTGTTCGTCAGAAGGCGGCTGCGGCGAGTCCGGCTGCCACTGTGGCGAGTAAAATGAAATGATGTAAACAAAATAAACTGCATTCCGAAGTCAGAAATGATTTGTCGGGGTGCAGTTGTTTTGTGTAAGGAGATGCTTTTTGCCGTTTGCTGAATTATTAGTAAATTCGCACTTTAATCACTTTGCTGATAGCATGGACGAGACTAAAGGGCACGCTTGTTTTGAGAATGCTTTCCGCGTGGGGGTGCATGGGCCGATACATTCGGCTTCGGTGCCGCGTCAGCGTATGCAGTCAATGGATGTTCTTAAGTTCGTGGCCATATTTTTCGTGTTGTGGGGGCATGCAGAGCAGTATCTGCTTTCGGGCGACTATTCCGACAGGATGGTATATCGCCATATCTACTCCTTTCACATGCCTCTCTTTATGATGATTTCGGGCTTCTTCTTTGCAATGACGGTTAAGCCAAAAGTGATGGAAAACATCATAGGGAAAGCCCGGCAATTGCTCCTCCCGGCAGTGTGTTGGTCGGTCATATTCATTGTTATAGCCATTGTTTTCACTCGGCAAAATCTGTCGTTTGACTCCATCAGATACGGCATGATGCAGAGTTTGTGGTTCCTTAAAAGTGCTTTTGCATGCAGCATGCTGGGGCTGGTTCCATTCCTGTTTTTCCGGCGCAGGCATTTCGGAGCAGCCTGTGTTGTCACTCTTTTGCTGAGTCAGCTGCTTGCCGTGATTCCGGTAATAAATCTTCCGTTTATGTATCCCGCATTTCTTGTCGGAGGTCTCATATATATTTACCATGACCGGTTCCAGTACAGTGCCCGCTGGATCATACCTGTTTGCGGTTTCGTGTGGATAGTGTGCAATGTGTTTCTTGACGGCGAGGCTTATCGTTCCATGGTGCCAGGGCCCCAGCAAATTCCGCAGTCTGTGGGTCTGAAGGTTGCGTGGCGGCTCTATAAGTATGTGATGGGTCTTTGTGGCGCGGTTGCCTTCATGGCGCTATTTGAGGTCATATTCGCCAAGCCAAAAAGCGGGCGCATGATATCTGTGTCTGCTGAATGGGGGAAGATGACTCTCGGTATCTATGTTATCCAGGCGTGGGTGCTTGAGACGGCTCTTGCTCACTTTGTGAAATTTGATGGGGTGCCCGATTCGCTTTTTGATTTTGTGATATCGCCGTTAGTGGCGTTAGCCGTGATGGCGGTATGTGTGTGCGTTATTCGCCTTATACGCCGGAACGGTTTTGTTTCTTTTCTCCTTCTTGGCACCAAGTGGCCGGCATCTCCGAAATTGGCGGGTGAGAACGATGCTGCCGCGCAAAAACAGAAAAGTGCTGACAATCATT
>HF985660.1:49555-108120 GCA_000431155.1 Bacteroides sp. CAG:927 | reverse complement strand
AAAAGCGCTGCAAAGGTAAGCCGACTTTCTGAATCGTGCAATAGTCCGGGGTTATTTTTCACATTATTTCACATTTGTTTTGCTGCGTTGAAACATACGTGGAAGCGGGTGGGGATGCCATTTCTGTTTTGCAAAAACAGAGCCGCATATTATTAAGGTAAATTTTTGGTGAGTCGGGATAAATTTTGTAATTTTGTTTGCTCAAAATCCAATAGGGCAGAAGCGGTGTCAGCTGCTTCAAACAGTACAATGAAATAAACCAAAATCAATAATGGCAGAGAAAGAAGAAGAGTATAGCGCGAGTAACATTACCGTGCTTGAAGGTTTGGAGGCGGTGCGTAAACGCCCGGCCATGTATATAGGCGATATATCAGAAAAGGGGTTGCATCATCTGGTTTATGAGGTGGTTGACAACTCCATTGACGAGGCGCTTGCCGGCTTTGCCAAAGATATAGAGGTTACCATAAATGCAGATAACTCGGTAACGGTGGTTGACGACGGTCGCGGCATACCTGTGGACATGCATGAAAAGGAGCACAAAAGTGCACTTGAAGTGGTGCTGACGGTGCTTCATGCCGGAGGTAAGTTTGATAAAGGCAGCTACAAGGTGAGTGGCGGTTTGCATGGTGTGGGTGTGTCGTGCGTGAATGCGCTCAGCACATATCTTCGCGCGGAGGTGCGTCGTGACGGCAAGGTGTATATGCAGGAGTATTCATGCGGTAAGGCCACATCGGAGCTGAAGGTGATAGGTGAGAGCGACACCACTGGCACGAGCATAACTTTCCTTCCTGACAGTTCGATATTCACTGTTACGGTTTACGACTATAACATTCTTGCCAACCGTTTGCGTGACCTCGCATTTCTGAATGCCGGAATCACACTCCGTCTCACAGATATGCGTGAGGTGAATGAAAAGGGCGAGCCCCGCAGCGAGACTTTCTACAGTCAGAACGGATTGAGAGAATTTGTAGAGTATATCGACAGCAACAAAGAGTCTCTGATAGACGATGTGATACATCTCAATACGGAGCGTGGCGGCATACCTGTGGAGGTGGCTCTGACATATAACAACACGTATAACGAGAATGTATATTCGTTTGTCAACAATATCAATACTATAGAAGGCGGCACTCACCTGACCGGTTTTCGTCGCGGCCTTACTCTTACGCTAAAGAAGTACGGCGACGACAATAAAATGTTTGAAAAGGAGAAGGTGACGGTGGATGCTTCGGATTTCCGCGAAGGATTGACGGCGGTAGTGTCGGTGAAAGTTCTTGAGCCGCAGTTTGA
Organism: Bacteroides sp. CAG:927; assembly: GCA_000431155.1. GTDB lineage: Bacteria > Bacteroidota > Bacteroidia > Bacteroidales > Muribaculaceae > Paramuribaculum. The sequence continues at coordinate 106,830 of HF985660.1, read as the reverse complement.
GGGCCAGACCAAAACCAAGCTCGGCAACAACGAGGCCATAGGAGCCGTGCAGACCGCAGTGAGTGAGGCACTGGGAAATTATCTTGAAGAGCATCCCCGTGAGGCGAAGGCTATTGTAAGCAAGGTTATAGTGGCAGCGAAGGCGCGCCATGCAGCACGTAATGCACGTGACAAGGTGCTCCGCAAATCGCCGTTGAGCGGCGGCGGACTGCCCGGCAAACTTGCAGACTGCTCAAGCCGTCATGCTGAGGATTGTGAGCTATTTCTCGTGGAGGGAGACTCCGCAGGCGGTACAGCAAAGCAGGGTCGTGACCGTACCTTCCAAGCTATACTTCCGCTGCGAGGCAAAATCCTCAATGTGGAGAAAGCTATGGAGCACAGAATATTTGATAATCAGGAGATTACCAATCTGTTCAAGGCTATGCGCGTAACCGTGGGCACTGAGGAGGATCAGAAAGAAGTGAATATCAGCAAACTGGCTTATCACAAGATTATCATCATGACTGATGCCGATGTGGACGGAGCGCATATTGCCACTCTGCTGATGACATTCTTCTTCCGCCGTATGCGTCCCATCATTGAAAACGGTTATCTTTATCTTGCAACGCCGCCGTTGTACAAATGTATGCGAGGCAAGAATGAGGAGTATTGCTGGACTGATGCACAAGTGCAGCAGTTTATTGCCAAATATGGTGATAAGACCAAGGTGCAGCGCTATAAGGGTCTTGGTGAGATGAGTGCCGAAGAGCTTCGAGACACGACCATGTCGCCTGAAAAGCGATTGCTGAAGCAAGTGCATATAAGCGATGCAGCAGAGGCCGACCGCATATTCTCTATGCTCATGGGCGAGGATGTGGAACCGCGACGCGACTTTATCGAGTCCAATGCCAATTACGCCAATATCGACGCATAAGCTTATTGCTGATTCCACATATACAACGCATCACGGGAGCGTGCCTGCATCCACAGCCTTGATCAGCAAGGAGGGTGGGAGGCACGCTCCAAGTTTAACAATCAGTGCTGTTTGTGTGTTTTTAAATTATAACCAAAATAGAATTCCCAAGTTATGGCTCCTAAAAAGTCAAATTCAAAGAAATTAACCGCCAGTGATATGCGTCAGGCGGTGATGAAATATATCAGCGAGCACTCATCAGGTACTTTCAATTACAAACAGGTGGCGTATGCCATTGACGCAGATACTCCCGCCGCACATCGTTCAGTGGCCATGTTGCTGGCCGGGATGGCGTTTGACGGCGATTTGATTGAGACCTCTCCGGGCAAATACAAGGCTCCGGCCCGCAGCAATGTGACTACAGGTGTTTTCGTGCGCCGCTCCAACGGCAAGAACTCTGTTATTACCGATGAGGACGGCGAAAGCATATTTGTGGCCGAACGCAATTCCATGCATGCCCTAAACGGCGACAAGGTGCGTGTGATAGTGGCTGCACGCCGTCGCGGAGTAGAACCCGAGGCAGAGGTGATGGAGATTATAGAGCCTAAGGAGCAGACATTTATCGGTACGCTAAAGGTGGAAAAGCAATATGCTTTTCTTCAGACCGACAGCAAGTTCCTTGCCACTGATATTTTAATTCCAAAAAATCGTTTGAAGGGCGGTGTTACGGGCGACAAAGCTATAGTGCGTATCACATCATGGCCTGACGATGCCAAAAATCCCATAGGGGATATTATAGATATTCTCGGCAAGACTGGCGAGAATACCACCGAGATGCATGCCATTCTTGCAGAATTCGGTCTTCCGTACCGTTATCCCAAGGCTGTGGAGGATGCTGCGGCCAAAATAGATGCAGGCATAACGGATGATGTGGTGGCAAGCCGTGTGGATATGCGAGATGTAACTACATTTACTATAGACCCCACCGATGCCAAGGATTTTGATGATGCGTTGTCGTTCAGGGAACTTCCCAACGGCCATTACGAAGTGGGAGTGCATATAGCCGATGTGACTTATTATGTGCAACCCGACACAATTCTTGACAAGGAGGCTCGTTCGCGAGCCACTTCGGTGTATTTGGTGGACAGGGTGGTTCCCATGCTTCCCGAGCATTTGAGCAACGGAATATGCTCGCTGCGTCCGGATGAGGACAAACTCACGTTTTCATGCATTTTTGAGATGGATGCCGCTGCAAAGGTGTATTCATCGCGTATAGCGCGCACGGTGACCCGCTCAAATCGCCGGTTTACTTATGATGAAGCGCAGAATATAATAGAGACCGGCAAGGGTGACTATGCAAAGGAGGTTCTTACTCTTGATGCCATGGCAAAGATATTGCGCCGCGAACGATTTGAAAACGGGTCTGTGGAGTTTGACCGTGCAGAAGTGAGATTTGAGATTGATGAGACGGGTCATCCCATACGCACTTATTTCAAGGAATCAAAGGATGCCAACAAGCTTATTGAGGAGTTCATGCTTTTAGCCAATAAGACTGTGGCAGCGTTCATCGGCAAGCCGCAGGGCCACAAAAAGGCCAAAGCATTTGTGTATCGTGTGCATGACATGCCCGATCCCGGAAAACTGACCGATCTGAGCAAGATAGCGCGCGCATTCGGCTACAAGGTCAAAGAAAGCGGCTCGGCCCGTGAGGTAAACCGCTCAATCAACCGCATGCTGGCTGAAGTCAAGGGCAAAGGTGAAGAAAATTTCCTGTCAACTCTTGCCATACGCTCCATGGCCAAGGCCATATACACAACCCAGAATATAGGTCACTACGGACTCGGATTTGATTTTTATACTCATTTCACTTCACCTATCCGCCGCTACCCCGATATGATGGTGCACCGCCTGCTTGACCGGTATATGGCAGATGGCCGCAGTGTGAACGTGGCCAAGCTTGAGGACCAATGCAAACATTCCAGTGAAATGGAGCAGCTTGCCTCAAATGCTGAGAGGGCATCAATCAAGTATAAGCAGGTGGAATATATGGCAGATCACCTCGGCGAGACATTTGACGGCGTGATTTCAGGTGTGACCGAGTGGGGCCTTTATGTGGAACTGAATGAAAATCTATGTGAAGGGCTTGTGCCGGTAAGGGACCTTGCCGATGACTATTACGATTTTGATGAGAAAAATTATTGTCTCATAGGGCGACGCAACAATGTGCGCTACCGTCTTGGCGATGATGTGAAGGTGCGTGTGGCGCGCACGAGTCTTGAGCGCAAACAGCTTGATTTTGTGCTCGTGGATGACCGCGGGCGCCGTCCCGGTGAGGATGAAATGGGTAAAACTGTTTCCGCCCGTCAAGCATTAAGCAAAGGAGGCAAGCAGAAACGCTCAAAAGAGAAAACCCGCAGCCACCGCAAGTAATGATGAATAATAACATAATTATAGATGTGACGGGCATACATGTGTATGCCCGTCATGGCGTTATGCCTCAGGAACGTACGGTGGGAAATGAGTTTGTGGTGGATTTACGGCTGGAGTATCAGGCGCAGAGCGCAGTAATGGATGACAGTCTGGAAGGCACCATAAATTATGCCGAGGCAATAGATATAGTGCGGAAAGAGATGCAGTGTCCGTCGCAGCTGCTGGAGCATGTGGCAGCCCGTATCCGCGCTGCCCTTATTGAACGCTGGGGCGGAATAAGCGGGGGGTATGTGCGTGTAAGCAAGCCCAATGCCCCGGTAGGCGCACAGGTGGATAATGTGAGTGTGACCCTCAGGTTTTAGGCCCGATTTGTAAACTTGTTTTTACGGTTGCGTCGTGCCGCAATGCGGTAGCGGATGTTATAGAAAGGATGCCACAGGGCCATAAGCGGTACCATGAGCAGCATGGGCCGCAACCCCAGTGCCTTGGCTGCGCGGCTCCATTGGCGGCAGGAACATATCCATAACGGCACAGCAGCTACTATTACGGAGGCCAACGGCAGATAGCTCGGCAGGCCGGTTACGGCGGCACCTATGGTGGTGAACAGCCATAGCCACCATAGGAGGGAGCATAACCCCATCAGCAGCCATGGAGCGGCCGGAAGATCATGCCGGGTGAATGCCCTTATCTGGCGCTCGATGCCGTGCATGTAGCGGGGAAGTGTGCGAGGCATGATGACACGCGAATCATTGCTCAGCTCTACGGCGCAATTGGAGCGTGTGGCTATCTCGCGCACGAACAGGTCATCATCGCCATATACCATGTTGAGCGTGGATGAGAAACCCTTGTGATTGAAGAAAAGCTCACGGCTGTAAACGAGGTTTGCACCGGTGCCGCGATAGGGGCGGTGCGATATGGCTCGCGGGAGCCAGCGTACGGCATTCCACAGCCGGTCAAAATTTCTGAGCCTTGCCCCGCGCATTTGTTTCGGCTGCTCCGGATCGGGCTGGTCCACATCGGTGGCAAACCCTATCACAAGTTCCTTGCCCATTACGGTATGGCGCATCATACTTTTGAGCCAAAGTGGGGACTGTATGTGGGCCGACCCTTCTGTGAGCGCTACAAACGGATGTCGTGCAGCCTTGATGCCGAGAGTGATGCTTAGTTTGCGGCGCGACAGGCTGCGGGCATGCTCGGGCACGTAGGTCATGTAGAGATTGGAATGGGAAAGCTGTAGCGAACCCACCACATCGGCCGTGGAGGCTGATTCTTCGTTGTTGACCACTATGACTTCAAAAGAGGCCGGATAATCCTGATGCAGGATGTCGGGGAGCAGAGTTGCGAGGTTGCGGCTGTCGCCTCTGGCAAGCACGACCACACTCACGGCAGGGAAAGCTTCGTCAGCGGGCATAGGAGCCGAATTGTCGGCAGCTGCGCGGCGCCATATTCGCCGGGCGCGCCACGCCCATATAAAAATCAGCAACAGGACTGATGCCACCGAAATACCGGTGAGAGTCCATGTTACGGGAGATAAATTCCAGGAGTAATAAATCGGGTCAATCATAGTGCTGCAAAGTTACGAAATTAACGTGCAAGTTGCCCGGCCGCACTATTGAATGTTATCAACATTATTTCTGCTTGACCATGACTTTGTTTATAAGCTGGACGGACTCATTCAGAGCCCTTACCCGAAAAATCTTTGCAAGAACAATATATAAGATAGCGAAAAACAGTATATTGATAGGCCACCAAATAGAGGTGTAAACATTGAGAATGACAGTCAGCGTGCCAGTTAAAATGCAAAGGGCCATGGAAGGTGCGAGTGCCTTTATCAATGCAGAGTATGGCTGTCCTGTATGTATTTTTGATAATGTAGCGTAGGATAGGAACACGTTAAACATGTTGATAGAGAATGCCCATACAATTCCAATCATGCCATACATGCTTCCAACCAGAAGCAGCACAGCGAGCACGCTCCATTGATAGATGCTGGCATAAAACAGGGATTTTGATTTGCCGCAAGCGGCTACTGCATAGGAGTTTATATTTTTTAGACAGATAAAGAAAGCTCCGCACATGAGGATTCTGTAATATGGCACAGCCGGTAACCATTTGTCTCCATATATCAGTGATATTACATTCGGGGCAAAAATCATTAAAACAGTCAGGAGAGGATAGATTATGAAGGACACTACTCTGTGGTCAAGAGTGATAATGCTGCGAAGCTTTGGCTTGTCGTCCTGAAATTGTGAAAAAATGGGGTACATGACGACTGCAATAATCTGAGGTATGGAAGTCCCTGTTATGTATTCAAGCCGTGATGCCTGTGAGTAATATCCTAACTGAGTGGCATTGAATTTTTTGCCTATGACTATTCCCTGAATATTATTGCTGATTGTTTCCATTACAGTGTTAAGAAAAAGGAATCCGCTGAATGAGAACAGGCGTTTGAATGACTTGACGGAGAAAATGAGGCTCGGCAGCCATCTTGTAACCAAATACAGGATCAGCACTTTGCCGATGGTTTGAGCCATGGTCATAACAACGAGTGACCAGACTCCAAAACCATTGAATGCCATGATAATGGCTACTGTTCCTGCCAATATGTATGTGCCTACATTGACTAAAGCAAGTTCACGAAACTGGAGGTGCTTTTGTAGCCGGGCGGTTTGAGTGCTTGCCATTCCGCTGAATATCAGTGTTATCCCGATTACCTGTAATACGGGTTTCAAAATCGGCATATTATAGAAAGAAGCAATCGGGCCGGAAGCGGCAAAAATAATAAGGTAGAAAATGAGACCTATTCCCATTCCCCAAAAGAAGATAGTGGAGTAATCAGTTTGTGTGGAATGTTTTTTCTGAACCAAGGCAGAACTGAATCCACCGTCAACACAAGCCATAGAAACAAAAATGAAAATCATTATCATGTTAAGTGCACCAAAGTCTGCCGGAGACAACACTCTGGCGAGTACAACATAGATAATGAATTGGAGAGCCATGACTCCAAATTTGTCAATTGCTGACCAGATGGTACCTGTGACGGCTTTTTTTGCTAAGGATTCTGCCATATCTATCTATATAACATGAAGTCTGTTAAAAATATTATATGTGTAACTATAAAATTCAGGTAAAAATGGCTATCTTTGCACAAAACAGGTCGTATTTATGCTTACATTAAAGGACAATAAAATCATATATAAATATGAGTTTTGCCAGCAGTGCGGAGCTTGCGGCGCTGTGTGTCCTAAGGAAGCGATATCGTTTGTAGAGCTGCCGAATGGGTTGAAAAAGATAGAAGTGGACCATGAACGCTGCATAAGGTGCAAGCGATGTGTCGCAGTATGCCCGAGCAACCGGCATATAACAACGGAAGCGGATGATTATGTATCATCACTCACGAACAAGTGTTTTTTCTTGTCGCACAACAATAATGACATTATCCGACGAAACTGTTCAAGCGGAGGGGCTGTAAAAACCATTGTAATTAATGGCCTTAAGCAACATTTGGTTGATGGCGTATATTCTCTCTGCAAAACCGAGGCCTATCCTTTTGCAAAAGGAATGTTTTACACTCCGGATAATGTTCCTGATTTTGGTGATATGCCGAACTCGATATATCATTCGGTGATGGCATGTACAGAAATTAAGGATGTTCATAAGGTGAAGACACTTATGATTGTGGGTACTTCATGCCAATTGTATGCAATGGAGCGTGCTCTTGTCGGGAAATATGAGAAACTTATAAAAGTGTGTATTTTCTGCAAACAGCAAAAAACACTTGATTCCACACGGTTTATCGCCAAAATGCAGGGTGCCGAAATACCATCGGACAGAAATTTTAAATTTGCTTACCGAGGGAACGGATGGCCGGGGGTTGTGCGCATAAACGGGAAGGGGTTATTATGGGAACGTGTAGCTGCTCTTCCGTTCGGACGCAGATTGTGGACGGTGCCGGGATGCAATATTTGCGGTGACCCGTTTGGCATGGAAGTCGGTGCGGACATATCGGTTATGGACCCATGGTCAATCCATAAACCCAACAACCTTGGCGATTCGCTCGTTACGGTGCATACTCGCAATGGCCTTGAGCTTATAGCTCAAATTGACGGATTGGTATCTGATGAGCAATCATATTCGGATGTTCTGCCGGCTTTGGGCTTGGATGACGTGTGGAGAAAACGCATATGTGTGCCTGCATTCAAGGGCGAGCAGTGTGATGAAAAAATCAAGACGGCGGTCAAGACCGAAAAATATCAAAGGGAAATGTTGACGGGGATTGTAGAGCGATTGCCCAGAATGCCACTTCTGTTTTATCGCCTGCTTAATAAGATAGAGCCCAAAAGCAGAGACAAGATATTAAGTCCAGTTCCGGATTTCAGTGATAAAAAACAAGTCAAGGTTATCACCCGCCATGCGCCAAGCAACTATGGATCGCTGCTTCAAAGTTTGGCGACATTGAAGGTGCTGTCGGGAATGGGTGTCAGAGCGCAGATAATCAATTATCAGCGTCCTGATGAAAGGAGTTTTGAAAAGGTAAAAACGGAAGCGAAACGCAAGTATGCCAACGCTTTGAAGCAATTGGCATATCAGATTATCCGCTATCCGATTGAGCGGTATGCAGAAATACGTTTTGACAAAATGCGCTCCCGTTATCTTGACATGACCTCACTGTGCCGAACACATGATGATTTGAAGAAACTTGTGGCCGACATATATCTGACCGGCAGCGATCAGGTGTGGGGGCCGATGGTAAACGGGATTTATGATCCGGCTTATTTCTTGTCGTTTGTGGATAGAGGGGTAAAAGCAGCATATTCCGCCAGCTTTGGGCGCACTAAATTTGATGATGCCACACAAAAGGCGTACAGGCAGTTACTGTCAACATATCACAAGATTGCTGTCAGAGAAAATAATGCCGTTGAGCTGATTGAGTCATGGCAACTGCAAAATTGTCTTGGAAGAGTTTTGGACCCAACTCTGTTATTGTCAGGAGCACAATGGGAAGAATTGATACAGGTTTCTACGCATAAACATAAAGTTAAAGAGCCATACGCTTTGGTATATCAGCTTGGCAATAATACGCTGTTGAGTGATTATGCCAAGAATGTTGCAACCCAAAGGAATATAAAGCTGATAAGAGTCAATCCGTTTCTTCACCAAATTACACGAGGTGGGGAATTTGTGCTGTGTCCTGATGCCACAGAATTTCTTGAACTCATAAAGGATGCAGAGATACTAATCACCGACTCCTTTCATGGCACCTGTTTTGCTATAGTATTTAATACACAGTTTGTAGAGGTACTTCCGGCAGGTGATACTTCAATACGCAATAAGAATCTGCTGGAAATGTTTGGCTTGTCAAACAGGATTGTAAATACATTGGATGATATTGCTGTAGCCGAAGAGAGGGTGGATTATGATAGGGTCAATGAATTGCTTGATGCCGAGAGGAAAAGGAGCAGGGATGTACTTGAAAAAATATTAACATCGGATTAAGAGGACAAGAATCCGGAGGCCGTATTAAATGCGTTATAATGGCATTTTTTATCAGGCGTTAACCCTATGGCGCATAATAAAGAGCCCTAAAAAGAGTTTATCAATTAGTGATATAATAAAATAGCTTATAGATGCAGTCTGACAAAAAAGCTCTTATCGCAGTCAATCTGTCGGGTTTTATGTGGTTTCTGATGGATGATATAGATATTCTACGATCCATGGGATATGAGGTTGATGTTGTGGCTGACAATAGATTTGGCGAGTCTCATACCCTAAAAGAGTTAGAACGCCGTGGTGCGCGATTTATTGAAGTTCGCTGTGATTCCAAGTCCCCTTTTACTCGTGAAAATTTTAATGGCTACCGGAAGTATAGAAGGCTATTAAAAGATCAAAAGTATAATCTGATTATTTGCCATACACCGATTGTGGGTTTCTTGCTAAGATTGGCATCGTTGGGGTTGCGCAAAAAGGGATGCAAGATTATTTATGTGTCGCATGGATTGGCTTGGACATCGCTGTCTGACGCCAAGACACGTACAAAATACAGATTGATAGAGGATTTTGGCAGCAGACTGTGTGATGCAATTATTACAATAAATAAAGACGATAAGGCTGAGGCTGAAAAATTGCATTGCCCAAATGTGTTTCAAATTGATGGTGTAGGGTGCGATATAGCCAAGTATCGAGATGTGGTTGTGAATGGAGATAAAAAGAGGAAAGAAATTGGTGTGCCTACAGACAAGATTCTAATACTCGCTGTGGGCGAAATATCTGTAAGAAAAAATCATAGGATTGTGGCAGAGGCATTGGCTTTGCTTGAAAATAAAGACAGATATGTGTATGTAATATGTGGCCGAGAACATGGAGGCTCATCTATTTCTGAGGGCATAATGTCATTTGCTAAAGAGAATGGAGTCAATGTGCGGTTGTTGGGATTTCGCAAGGATGTTAATGAATTATGTCATGTGGCTGATATCGGAGTAATACCTTCATTAAGAGAGGGACTTGGTATGGCCGGTATTCAGCAGTTGTGTGCCGGTGTTCCGGTGATAGGCACCGCAGTACAGGGAATAAAAGAATATGTGAAGAATGGTGAAACCGGTGTTACGGTTAAAAACCCCTATGATGCACGTGAGTTTGCAGAAGCCATATTGTTCCTTTCAGATAAGGCTGTGAGAGATGAAATGAAGTCCTCATGTCTTAATATTGTAAATAAGTTTTCACTTCAACATTCAATTGATCAGAGAAAACATATTTATGATGAAGTGTTAAGCACCAAATAGCAAAATTATTGTATCTTTGTGCCGTAAACCAATTGGATATCATCATGAAATTCGCTAAATACTTAATAATTTCTTTTATTTCAATAGTATTCATGTCGTGTAGTTCAGTCAAGCATGACCTGAATCTTTTTGAGAATCTGCCGGGTGACAGCGGAACCATCACGGTGCCAAATACTGTAGTCAAGATAGAGCCTGAAATGACTCTGATTATTACGGTACAAAGTGAGGTTCAAAGTGCATCAGCTGAATTTAATCCGCCATATTCAAATCCTGCAACTCCCGGATCAGCAGCAGTTACCGGTACTCCTACTATGAAGCCTTATGAGGTGGATAGAGAGGGTAATATTGACTTTCCTCGTCTTGGCATAATTCATGTGGCCGGAATGACACAGATGGAACTTAAAGATTATCTCACAAAGCGTATAGGCGAGTATGTTAAAGATCCCAGAGTGACTGTGTCAATACAAGGGTATAGGATAATAGTGGTCGGAGAAGTGGCTGCACCTCAGGTAATTTATTCTTCCCAAGACCATTATGGCGTTTTAGATGCAATAGCCGCTTGTGGCGGGTTGAGCGACTATGCTCTGCGCGACAATATACTTATTATGCGCCGCAAAGATGATAATACCATAGAATATCGCAAACTTAATCTTCATGATGCAAAAGTAATGGAAGACCCATATTATTGGCTTAAAAATGAAGATGTTGTGGTGGTTTCATCAAATAATGTGAAGCAGGATAACTCCAAGTATAATCAACACAACGGATATAAACTTTCGGTAATATCCACGGTTGTAAGTTCTGCGTCTGTAATAGCATCTTTGGTCATAGCACTTACCCGATAACAACTTGTGGTTAAGATAGACCGAATAATTGTATGGATATTTATTTTCGGATTCATCTGTTTGATTCCGAACAAATCTTATGTAGTTTATTCGGATGAGTTGTGCTATCTGTTTCTTCTAATGTTGGGAATCATAGATTGTGTGGTCAACAATAAATGGAGGGAATATAGATTGATGTGGATTATAATCGGCGCAATGGTCTTTTATGCGATATATTCGCTCACATTTGTCCGGTTTAATTCGTTCGGAGCAATATTGTCAGATGCTGTAATAGAGATGAAATCGTTTGTTTCGTTTGCAGTGATATTTGCTGCGGCTCCACGTTTTACTTCATCTGAAAAATTTATATTGAAATGGGTCGCTATTGCTAATGTGGTTGTTGCTACAGTAGTGATGCTCGCTGGGAATGAGGTGATAAGCCTGGTGATGCAACATCCTTACATTGGCGGAACTACTATTTTTATCAGCGCTATGGTTTATGTGCTGGTAATGACAGATGGCGAAGGTAATCTGTCAAGAAAAGATATGGCTGTTGTTGTTATAATGTTTGCATGCGGCCTTATATGTGGCCGTTCAAAATATTTCGGAGAAACAGTTGTTGCGTTGTATTTCCTACTTGTTTATAAACCCGGATTTCTTAAGACTCTTACTGTCGGGCATATGACCGTTATTGCGATGGTGCTTTTACTTGTGCTTGCAGTTTCCTGGCAGAAATTTGATTATTATTTTATTTCCGGCAATGTAGATGCCACGAGATTTGATCCTGATGTGGTGGAATCATTTGCTCGTCCTGTATTATATCTCACGGGCGGACTAATCATGGTTGAATATATACCATTTGGGTCCGGTTTGGCATCGTTCGCCACAAATGCTTCAATTAGCCCGTATTCGGGTGTGTATCATGAATATGGGATAGATAAAGTATATGGCTTGAGTGAGGCTATGCCGGACTTTATATGTGATGCATATTACCCCGTGCTTGCGCAATTCGGAATAGTCGGGCTGGTTTTGTTTATATACCTATGGGTTTACGCATATTCTTTTCTTAGGGCTTTGATAAGGAATAATCCCAATAAATATAGATATGAATATGTCGTAGGGACATCTATAATTATATTTCTCTTGATTGAGTCGATTGGCGGCAATACATTGGCTCAAGGCCCAGGCGTAGCATCAATGATGCTTTTGGGGTATGTGTGTGCCATAGGAAAAAATGTGAAAAAAGACCAATCTAAAGGGATGTTGCAATTGAAAACAAAAAGATATATCTAAATATGAGTAAGACAGATAACATACTGGATTTGCGTCGTTTGTGGCGTGCCATCAGGCAACTACGATGGGTTTACGTGATTTCTATGGCCGGATTCATAACTCTGGCCGTGGCATACTGGTTAGTGGCTCTTCCGCAATATAAAGCTTCCGGCATGTTGCTTGTAGAAGATTCTGATATGAGTGCCGGTGCCGGTGATATGGGTCAGATGATGAAGACATTCTCAATAGGCGGTTTCGGCGGCGCGGCAGTGGACAACGAAATGCTCATAATGAACAGCCATGATGTGGCGATGAAAGTTGTGAAGAATCTTGAGCTTAACCGCACCTATACAGCGCGTATTGATGGAGAAAAAGAAGTGCTGTGGGGCAATTCGCCTATATCAGTTGAGGCAGCCCCGGGCTATTTTGACACGCTGTCGGTGGCACTGAAAGTGGTGGTTGATATTCTTGACAATGGTAATGCAGATATAAAAGTGACCAAAGGACTGCTTGGCAGAACTGTGGGTGAAGCTGAGAACGTGACATTGCCGGCTACTGTAAAAACAAAATTCGGCAATCTGCAAGTGTTTAAGACCCCTGAGTATGACAAAACGCCTTACACAACAGTGAAAGTGTCGGTGTGCAGTTATGAGGCTGCATGCAAGCAGCTGATGAAGGTGTGGTTTATAGATGTTGCGTCCAAACTCGGCGATGCGATATTGGTGGAATATGATGCGCCAAATCGCCAGATGGGTATGGATGTAGTCAATGCCATCATGGGTGAATATAATGCCAAGCGACTGGACCGAACACATTCTCGCGCAGCTGAAGAAGTGGCTTATTATGATGAGGCTATTGCCAAACTTATGGTGGAATTGGGCGATGTAGAGAAAAAAGAGGTGAAATTCCTGTCCGGTGAAGGCTTGTTTGCCAATCAGGAAACCGCTACGATTCTTGCCGGGACTGCAATGAGCAACAAGATGGATGATATACAGGCACGTCAAACAATAAAGTATTATGAAAAAGTGCTTGATGCCATTGATGCCGATACCAAGGGCGAGGAATTTGTGCCGGTTGTGGACGGAATAACAGATGAGAATGTCAAGACTTACAATGAAGCAATATTCTATAAACGTGATCTTCTGAAATCTGCAACAGAGAACAATGCCGCACTCCAACGATTGAACGATCGCATCAGTATGTTGCGAAAAGTTATGATAGAGTCCTCGAAAAAAAGTATAGACAAGGCAAAGAACGAGCTACAGGCGCTTGGTAATGTTACGGCTTCTGCCACATCACAACTGGTCGGGGTGCCTCAGAAAAAAATAGAATATGAATCGTTGGCTCGTGATAAGACATTGAAAAATGCTCTGTATTCTTTTCTTCGTCAGAGCCGCGAGCAATCAATGCTTCAGCTTTACAGCACCACTTCTTTGGGATTTGTGTTTGAGGAAGCATATTGCGACTTGAAGCCAAACAATACCAAGAAATATATCATTGTGATTGTATTACTTATGCTTGGTTTGGTTTGCCCGACATGTCTGGCAGTATTATTTATGCTCAGACATAAAAAGATAACCGATCTTATGGACCTTGCCAAACTTGGCATTGAGAGTCAGAGCGTGATATTTGACGGCACCAAGGTGCAAACAAACAGTCTGCGTGCACTTATCACCGAGCATCCTAAACTGAAAATGATATATATGGCCGGGTATGACTGCAATGGCCAAATGGTTAAAGCCTCGCTTTCGGAATCTCTCACTGCCATAGATAAAAAGGTTGCAATGCTGCCATCGGAATCGGACAATGATGCACTGTTTGGCTCACAATGGATCACGGAGCGCGATGCAGCATTGGCATTGAGTGACTATGTCATTATGTCTGTGCCTAATCCTGACCGCCTTCCCGAGCTGGCACACATGGTTGACACTACCGATTGCCAGTTGCTGGTGTGCGTAGGCTCCGGAAAGGTCAATGCCGCATTGCTCAAAACCGTGCTTAAGGGTATGCCTGCAGACAAGGTGAGAGTGTGCATTATAAAATGAATCAGTAACAAACCGAAATAAATGTTAACGGGGTGTGCAATATATTATGTTGCACAACCGTTATACATGTGATGTTACCAACATTTGATATGAAACCACAACTGCCTACTGATGCATCCATTATATTAACCTACAGATGTCCAATGCGCTGCAAGATGTGCAACATCTGGAAAAATCCCACCGATAAAAAGGAGGAAATCAAGGCTGAAGACCTTAAATCATTGCCCCAACTCAAATTTATCAATCTTACCGGGGGCGAACCTTTTATCCGTGAAGATCTGGCTGATATAGTTGAGGAATGCTATAAACATACTTCAAGAATTGTCATATCCACTTCCGGATGGTTTGATGACAGGGTCATAGAGTTGGCCAAACGCTTTCCCCAAATCGGAATTCGTATCTCTATCGAGGGTCTCAAAGATAAGAACGATGAGCTTCGCGGTCGCGAGGGAGGATTTGAGAAAGGGTATCGTACCCTGCTCAAGCTTCAGGAAATGGGACTTAAGGATATAGGTTTCGGATGCACGGTGTCAAACAATAACTCCTCTGATATGCTTGAACTGTATCAGTTGAGCCGCAAATTGGGTATGGAGTTCGCTACTGCCGCATTCCATAATTCCTATTATTTCCACAAGGATGACAATGTGATTACCAACCGTGATAAGGTATGCTCGGATTTTGAGACACTTATCAAGTGGCAACTTTCGGAAACACATCCCAAATCATGGTTCCGAGCCTATTTCAATATGGGACTGATAAACTATATTGAGGGCAATAGACGCATGCTGCCGTGCGAGGCCGGTACCGCCAACTTCTTTATAGATCCGTGGGGTGAGGTTTATCCTTGCAACGGTATGGAGGAGAAGTTTTGGAAAGAGTCCATGGGCAATATTCATGAGGCTGATTTCATGACAATATGGAACAGTGAACAGGCTCAGCATGTGCGGGAAATGGTGCGCAAGTGTCCTAAAAACTGCTGGATGGTGGGCACGGCGTCGCCTGTAATGCATAAATATGTCAAATATCCGGCTGTATGGGCTTTGAAAAACAAGATGCGCTCGCTTCTTGGCAAGCCGGCATGTCTTGACAAAAAATGGTGTGATGTGGGTCAGGATCCCTGTCAGGGCAATCTGAATCCTGATAATAACAAATAAATTTTTTCAGAGCCATGAAGATAGTGGTGATCGGTACCCGGGGTATTCCCGAGATACAGGGCGGAGTGGAAACACACTGCCAGCAGTTGTATCCGCGCATTGCAGCCATGGGTCATGATGTCACCATTGTCCGACGCACGCCATATGTGGGTGCGTCAAAGGGGATGAAAGAGTTTAAGGGCGTTCATCTCGTAGATGTATATGCTCCGCGAAAGAAAAGTATAGAGGCGATTGTACACACCACCTTGGCAATGCTGAAAGCCCGAAGCCTCAACCCCGATGTGCTGCATGTGCATGCCATAGGTCCCGGTCTGTTGGTGCCATTTGCCCGTCTGCTCGGCATGAAAGTGGTGTCAACCAATCACGGACCCGATTATGACCGTCAAAAATGGGGACGGCTGGCAAAATTCGTGCTTAAAACCGGCGAGAGGCTGAGCGCAAAGGGAAGTAACAAGGTGATAGTGATATCGCAGGTGATTGCGGATATTCTCAGTACCAAATACGGGCGTAAGGACACAGAGCTTATATACAATGGCGTAGAGATTCCGAATCTCAGCACGGATACTGATTATATTGAGCGTCTCGGGTTGAAGCCCAACCGCTATGTGGTGGCTGTGGGACGATTTGTGGAAGAGAAGGGCTTTCATGACCTCATACGCGCATTTGCGTCGCTTGCCCCAGAGGGGTATAAGCTTGCCATAGCCGGCGATGCGGATCATGAGGACGGTTATTCCCGGTCGTTGAAGCAGCTCGCTGCGGAGTATGGGGTGGTGCTCACAGGTTTTATCCGTGGTGAAAAGATGCGCCAGCTTATGAACAATGCGTCATTGTTCTGTTTGCCAAGCTATCATGAGGGGCTGCCGATAGTGCTTTTGGAAGCCATGAGCTATGCGCGCGATGTGGCTGTGAGCGACATACCCGCCAACAGATTGCCGGTGCTGTCGCCCGATGACTATTACCCTGTGGGAAATGTTGAGGCTCTGGCCTCGCTTCTTGGGCGTAAGCTTAAGGCAGGAGCCACTCCAAGAAAATATGATTTGTCAAATTACGATTGGGACAATATTGCCCGGCAAACCGTGGAGGTTTACCGGCGCGTTTTAACTTGAAAACAACCGAGTGCTTGCTACCTCGTTAAAAACAAGAAACATGAATAATATAAAACGTGACAACAGAGCGAAATTCTCGCTCACTTTTTTGCTGCTCACAGTGCTGTTCTGTGTGTGCCTGATAGTATCCAACCTTATGGAAATTAAGACTGTAAGTCTCGGTTTTGTGACTATTACCGCCGGATTTATGGTATTCCCGATTTCTTACATACTCAATGACTGTATAGTGGAGATATATGGTTTTGCGCGGGCGCGCCTTGTGATATGGCTCGGATTTGCCATGAATCTGCTTGCATCGCTTCTGTTGCAGATAGCTGTGTGGCTTCCGGGCTCGCCTGAATGGAAGGGACAGGATGCGATGGCTCTGGTGTTTGGGGCAGCACCGCGTATTTTCGTTGCCAGTTTCACGGCATTCTTGTGCGGATCAATGGTCAATGCGTATGTCATGAGCCGAATGAAACGCACGGCAGGAGGCGGCGGAAGTTTCTCTCTCCGTGCTGTGGTCAGTACGCTATGGGGCGAGAGCGTGGATTCGGCAGTGTTTTTCCCGATAGCGTTTGCCGGAGTCCTTGAGTGGGGTGAGATAGGTGCTCTTATAGTAATCCAAGCGGTGCTAAAAACATTATATGAAATCCTGATACTTCCAGTTACTCTGAGGATTGTCAACTGGTTGAGGAATCATGAGGGTGATGCGTTGCCCGAACCTGCAACTTCAATTAACAAATGGTGGAAATTTTATGATTTTCAATAATAAATATCCCATATCGGTGGTGTGGGTGGATTTGGATGATACGATTATTGATTTTACGACCAATGCCAGATCGGCACTCGTGCGCCTGTATGACACTGAACATCTCAACCGCTGGTGGTCGGCACCGGAACTGTGGGCGGAGGCTTATGAATCGCACAATCATGCTCTATGGGCAAGATACAATATAGGAGAGGTGTCGCGTGAATATCTCCGTATGGAGCGTTTTGCGTTGCCTCTTACTGATGCTGGTGTGGCGCGAGCTGAAGCAGAGCAGATGTCCCGAAAATTTGATGGTTTGTATCTGGATTATCTGGCCCAAGAAAAGAATCTTATGCCCGGAGCCATGGAGCTGCTGCAACATTTGCGCCGATGCGGAGCCAAGATAGGGATAATCAGCAACGGATTTAAGGAAGTGCAGTACCGCAAGATGGATAGCGCCGGTGTGACCCCTTGGATAGATGTGACGGTGCTCAGCGATGATATAGGCGTGAACAAGCCCGATGAGCGCATATTCCGGCATGCAATGGACTGCGCCGGTGAAAATAATCCGTCCCTGCATCTCCTCATAGGCGATAATCCCGACACGGATATTGCGGGTGCTCTTAATGCGGGGTGGCATGCGGTGCACTATCTTCCGGCAAGGGCTATGTGTGGGGGAGTGCTTCCGGCCCAAGGATGCACGGTTAGGAAAGATTTGCTTGAAATTGCAGCCATGATAACGCCATGATTGCGTTAAAATAGTGCTAAAGTGAGATTTATTGCGAAATTTTTGATGTAAGGTAGCCGCTAATTGCAAAAAAAGTACGATATTTGCACTTGCAAAATTCGCAGGCGTGTTTCATGCGAGTTAAGTTTGTGTAATTAAACATCTAATCATAATATTAAAAGCTTAATAAAATGACTAAAGCTGACGTCGTAAACGAGATTTCCAAGACCACCGGCATTGAAAAAGCTGCTGTTCTTGCTACTGTTGAAAAGTTCATGGAAGTTGTCAAGGATTCTTTGGCACACGGTGAAAACGTATATTTCCGTGGTTTCGGTTCTTTCATTGTTAAAACCCGTTCTGAAAAGACAGCCCGCAACATTTCCAAGAACACTACCATAATCATCCCCGAACACAAAATACCCGCATTCAAGCCTGCAAAAGTGTTCATGGACGAGGTTAAGTAATCTCGACAGAGACAAAAAGCACATATTACCAACCAATTAAATAACCAACAAAATGCCCAGCGGAAAAAAACGTAAAGGCCACAAGATGGCTACTCACAAGCGTAAAAAGCGTCTGAGAAAGAATCGTCATAAGAAGAAATAAGCCTTGTTGGGGCTGATATCTTCCCGACGTAGTCTGACCGGAAAAGTCAGACGTGATATACGAAGAGCAAACTTCAGCGCAGGAGCTTACGTGAACCCCACGAGTGTCCCGTGAAAGTTTGTTCTTTGTGTTCTATGAGCTTGTTGGATTCAGCAGGCTCCATGTAAATAATAAACATTTATTCTAAGCAAATGCAAAGCGAACTAATTGTTGACGTTCAGCCCAATGAGGTGTCAATAGCACTTCTTGAGGACTCGCGCCTTGTGTCGCTCCAGAAGGAGGCGCGCAATGTGGCGTATGCTGTCGGCGACATCTATCTGGCTAAGGTGAAAAAACTGATGCCGGGCCTCAATGCCGCGTTTGTAAACGTGGGCTATGAAAAGGACGCTTTTCTTCATTACTTAGATCTTGGCTCTCAATTCTCCTCTTATTCCGCGCTTCTCAAAAACTTGTTTGAGGACAAGAAGCGCGTGCCCCAGCTTCAAAAAATGAAGCTCCTGCCTGATATTGACAAGCATGGCACGGTATCTGACACCCTTGAGGTAGGTCAGCAGCTACTGGTGCAGATAGTAAAGGAACCCATATCGTCCAAGGGTCCGAGGCTCAGTACGGAAATCACTCTCACCGGCCGTTATATGGTGCTTATACCTTTTTGCGACAAGGTGTCAATATCTCAGAAAATCAAAACCACCGAAGAAAAACTCCGTCTCCGTCAGTTGATAGAGAGTATCCGCCCGCAGAATTTTGGCGTGATAATCCGCACTTCAGCCGAAGGCAAACGAGTGGCAGAGCTTAATCATGAAATGAAAACTCTGCTGAAATATTGGGACGATGCTCTTGCAAAGGCGCAGAAAGCCACACCTCCGGCATTGGTGTTTGAAGAAAAAAGTCGCATTGAAGGTGTGCTCCGAGATATTTTCAGCCCTAATTTCGAGAGCATATATGTGAATGATGCTGAAACATTTGAGCAGATTCAAAAATATGTGAATCTTATAGCTCCGGAGCGCAAGGATATAGTAAAACTTTATACCAAGCCTGAGCCAATTTTTGATCACTTCAACATCACCCGTCAAATCAAGTCATCGTTTGGCAAAACGGTGTCGTTTAAAAACGGTGCCTACCTTATTATCGAGCATACCGAGGCCCTACATGTTGTGGATGTGAACTCGGGTAACCGCTCCAAAGCTGCCAGCGATCAGGAAAGCAATGCCTTGGAGGTGAATATGCGTGCCGCTGATGAGATAGCACGCCAGCTGCGTTTGCGTGACATGGGCGGTATAATAGTGATTGACTTCATTGACATGAGCAAGGCGGAGCACAGGCAAAAACTTTATGAGCATATGCGCGAGGTAATGGCTAATGACCGTGCGCGCCACAATATTTTGCCGCTCAGTAAGTTCGGGCTTATGCAGATTACCCGCCAAAGGGTGCGTCCGGTTATGGACATCACCACATCCGAGGCATGCCCGTCATGTTTCGGCAAAGGTGTGGTGCAGCCATCGCTGCTGTTTACCGATACGCTCAAAGAAAAACTTGATTATCTTGTGAATGATCTCAAGCAGAGTGATTTCATAATGTATGTGCATCCTTTTGTTGACGCTTATATTAAGAAAGGGCTTATATCAACCTATCGCAAATGGCGATTGGAACTCGGAGGCAAATTTAAGATACTTCCTGATCAGTCGCTTGCTTATCTGCAATATAAGGTTGTGGACAAAAACCGTCAGGAAATAGATTTGAAAGAGGAGAAAGATATGGACTCCTCGGCCACAAAAAACAAAAACAAAGCCAAGAATCGCAGCAAGGAGGAATAGCGTACTTGCTATTTTACTGCCAACAGCACAAAGGCGTGCATCCGGAAATTCCGGGTACACGCCTTTTTTTATGAATAAGAGTGAAGTTACTTGAGGACGGACAGTGCGGCTTTGTAGTCTGGCTCGTTGGTGATTTCCTGCACAAGTTCGCGATAAGCAATCTTGCGGTCGCGATCAATAATGATGACAGCGCGTGCCAACAATCCTGCAAGGGGACCATCTACCAGCTGAACCCCAAATTTCTGACCGAATAAAGGTGAGCGGAATGCCGATGCTGTGATTACATTCTCAATGCCGTTCGCAGTGCAAAAACGCTGCATGGCAAAGGGAAGGTCCATGGACACGCATATTACTACAGTGTCGGAAAGTGAGGCCGCTTCATCATTGAATTTACGCACGCTGCGTGCGCAAACTTCGGTGTCAAGGCTTGGGAAAATGTTTAACACGACTCGTTTGTCTTTGAAATCGGAGCACTGCACGCGGCCTAAATTCATGCCTGTGAGATGAAAACAAGGAGCATCACTTCCTGCAGCCGGAACTGTGCCGTATGTGTGGCAAGGCGTGCCGTTGAAATAAATAGTTTCCATAAATTATGTTTTGTGTAAGTATTATTATTTTGTCAGGGCTGTATAAGAGCCATTTTCTGTATAACAATTTCAGACACATCATTGTTGTAGCCCAAAAGCACATCGGCGACAGAACCATCGGTGTTTACAAAAATCAATACCGGAAGAGATGCAGCCCCGCAGTCGCGCACGAGAGAACGGGCAGATGTGAGCAGATGCTCTCCCGGCAATATTGACGGTACAATGGCTTCAATACTGTCAATATCGTTGTTTACGAAAGCCCATATCACATCTGCGCTGTAGGGCAGGGAAGATATGGCTGACCGAACATCCTTTACCAGCTCGGAAGAAAAACCGGTGGTAGCATCCATCAGGGCTATGATAGTGGGAGTGCGGAATTTGTCGGAAGAGTGACGCGAATACCGTTCACCCGTAGATGTGGGCAATGCAAATCCGGGTAACCGTGTTCCGGGCAGATTCTCTATCCGGAAATTGCTTTCGCGGAATTTTTCAAATACTTCGGGGTATTTGTCCATAAGGGTCTGTTCTGTTATTGGATCGCACTGCGCCGATGTGGAAACCTGAGAATACTTGACTGTGACGGTCTGTTCGCTCAATGCTCCGGGGTTGTTTTCAAGAATCATGCATACGGGCATAAAGGTTTCGCTTGACAGGATATATTCGCCCTCCATGGCAACGGAGCCATGAATATTCATTACCGAGTTTACGACTGTGCGCGGGATGCCGCTGATTACGGTGTCGGTGTGAATGGTGAGTGTATATCGGTTGTCGGACATCATGCGGCGCAATTCGTTGCCTATGGCAGCGGGCAACAGGTTGGCAAACTGTGCCTGCCGTTGCACACCGCCACTGCCGTTGATGGACATGAAAGGAATTGAGTCCCATTGGGTGTGATATTCCTGCAGCCGTTCATTGGCAAAACGGTAATGGTGGCCGTTGAAATATGCACTGAATCCCTTTACGGGATTTTCCCGTCCTGTCAGTTCCCAGTAAATAAGGTAGTCGTAGGGTAGTAATGCGGGGTTGCCCGAGGCCGGAGTTTGCGATATAGAGATATTATAGACCACATCATCATTGAGTTGAGGCATGGTTACGGAGAAATTAATATCGGCATTAACGCATTGGTGCATGGTAAGCGAGTCAATAATTGCCGGGATTGTGGCTCCGGAAGACGCACTGCAATTGATGAAACAGGCAGAAAGAATGCAAAATAATGAAATACGTAAATTGAACATAGCTTTGCATAATATGATGAACAGAACTATAACAATCGTGGATTGTCAAGAGTTCCCAAAAAGAACGCGGAAGTGCCTTCCGGTACTTCCGCGCTATAATTAATTCGGAATGTGAAAATTCTTAATCTTCAACTGTGCAGATGGCAACACGGTTCCAAGCACGTTTTTCAAACATTTCAGAAAGTCCTTTGCCCTGAGCGGTGATGCGGTCAGCGGAGATACCATATTTGTTGACAAGCATCTTCTTGACAGATTCGGCACGGGCAGCGGCGAGACGCTCATTGAATTTGAGGTTGCCTTCGGGTGAAGCGTAACCATCAATTATGCAGCGTGCTTTGGGATTTTCCTTAAGGCTCTGTGCGGTCATTTCTACAACCGGGAGCTGGCTTGCAGGAATTCTGGATGAGCTGAAGCCGTACATTACATAGCGTACATTTCCGGCAGCTTCGCTTACGGTCTGAGCCACATTTTTCTTGCTTGCCTGGCAAGCTGCGAGCTCATCGGCAAGAGCGTTAGCACGAGCGGTGGCAGCTGCACCTTTGGCAGCGGTGGCATCGATAGCGGCACGAAGGTCGTTGATGCTGGCGTTGAGAGCGTCAAGTTCGGCCTGATTGCGCGGAGTTACACATTCGAAATCACGACCGCCAAAATGATAGCTTACGCTGGCAAGAATATTGATGTTTGCCTGACGAGCATCGTAAGCGGCAGAAGCGCGCTCTACATCAAGAGGATTGTATTTTGAACCGGTCATGTTGTAGAGGATGTAAGGCTTGAGAGCTAATGTCACATAGCGGCTTACATTGAAATTAAAGTTAAGACCGGCGCGTGTAGCGAAATAGTTGAAGTCCTTTTCGCCGTCTTCGTTGGGACCGTCGTTGGCATATTCATGTCCCCATCCTGCACCGGCAACAACTTCTATGTCAAAGAAGCGGCCGTCGCACTTATATCCGCCAAAAAGGTTGAAAAGATTAACTGCACCGTACACGCCTATATAGGAGTTGTCAAATGCGGTGGAGCGTTTGTAATCGTACCATGAAGATGTGTTGACACCCCAGATACCTTCAGCGCCAAGTGCAAATGAGGGGCTGAGCTGTTTCTGCAGATGAGCACCAACAGCACCGCGCATGTTGGGGAAGAAAGCGTGTCCTTTCACGGTTGTGGTGACGCCTCCGTCAAGACCTAACGACCAGTTGTCGTCAAATCCCGGAGCCATGTAGGCTTTTTGTGCCTGTGCCGTCATAATCCCTACGGTAGCAAGAGCCAATAGAATCACTTTTTTCATTTCAGATATTTTAGTAGTTATGTTAGAATAAATCGGATTTGTATAGTTGGGGCAAATATAACCATTATTTTATATATTCTTTAACTTTATTGACATTTTTGTGCACCTTATGGAAAAAATTTTATGGAAGCCGCAAAAATTCTATGCAATCACACCGAGCATCAAGGGTGATGATAGTGAACAAACGAATCAGGGATTCAGTAAATCAGGATTGAAGAATGCCTCAATGTTGCGGGCCTGTTCCAATGCTGCCTCTGCGGGACCGCCGGGAGCAAGCTCAGCTGCAGTTGCATAGTTGCCGGTTGCAGCGGAACGATTTCCGAGCTTCCAATAGACTTTGCCCCTCATAAAGAATGCATCCGCACAAGTGGGGTGCTCCACGATGTATTCATCAAGCATGTCAAGAGCTTCTGTGAG
The DNA here is from genome assembly GCA_000431155.1 of Bacteroides sp. CAG:927. Classification (GTDB taxonomy): domain Bacteria; phylum Bacteroidota; class Bacteroidia; order Bacteroidales; family Muribaculaceae; genus Paramuribaculum. The sequence goes on along the minus strand of HF985660.1, from coordinate 82,930 downwards.
CTTGTTTTGGGATATTTGCAGGTCAATAAATTGGAGCGTATGCATAAAAGTTTGTACTTTTGAGCAACATCCGATAACGGATGTCCGTTACAAAGATAATAAACTCTTTCAAAAAAAGACTCTATGCGCCGCATAATTTTATTGGCACTGGTATTGACAGGTATGATGGTTTCATACGCTGCCGATCCCACTGCTACAAATTACAGCTGGGATGAATGTCAAGGCTCAGCGCGTCCTTATCCTGCACCCAAAGAAGTGGTTGCTTATCCGGACTCCCTCACACCAATAATGATAAATCATGTGGGCCGCCACGGAGCAAGATTTGCGGCATCATCCAAACACACTACGGTATTGCTGGCCGCGCTCCGCGACGCACGTGACAAAGGTACTCTCACCGCATGCGGCAAAGATTTATTGGCGCTTACCGAAGGTGTGGTGAAGATAACGGCCGGCAGATGGGGCGCACTTGACTCTCTTGGCATGGCAGAACAGAGAGGCATAGCATCAAGAATGTGCAGGCGTTATCCCATGCTGATAAACAAGCATACAGTGGAAGCGCTGAGCAGCTATTCGCCGCGTTGCATCATGAGCATGTATGAGTTTACGCATCAGATTTCAAGGATGAACAACAAGGTGGAGATATTTACTTCGTCCGGCAGACAGAATTCGCAACTAATGCGTTTCTTTGATCTGTCGAATGACTACAAGGAGTTGTGCGAAGGCACTCAGCTGTCGGATCCTATCAAAGAGTTTACAGATGCCAATATCACTATGGCTCCTCTGAGAAGGGCTCTTGGGAAAAAGTACGTGCTGCCGGCTGATTCAGCAGATTTGGCTATGGCTGAGTATTCGGTGCTTGCCGGGGTTGGGGCAATGAATCTTCAGATTGACATTACTAAATATTTTACAAAAGAGGAGTTTAATGTGCTGTGGGGCATCTCCAATTTCCGTCAGTATATCCAGCGTACTGCCAGCACTGTGAGCAGTGTGCCGGCCGATATAGCCTCGCCGCTATTGCTGGATTTGATAAACACTACCGATAAGTTTTTGGCTGACAGTACATCCGTGGCTCCCGTACAATTGCGGTTCGGCCATGCTGAGACATTGATGCCGCTGTTGTCGCTGATGCGCTTGCAGGGCTGCTATTACCTGACCAATTATTACGATACGGTAGGGCTGCACTGGAAGAACTTTGACATTGTGCCTATGGCGGCTAATTTGCAGCTGATACTGTTCCGGAGCAAATCGGGCAAGATTTACGTGAGATGCGACTTGAATGAAAAGCCTGTGCATCTCATTCCTAACGACCAATCGCTCTATGTAGAATGGAAAAAAGCACGCACCTACTTGGAGCGGTGCGTGCCAATATATTATTAAATCCGGAATCAGAACCGGCGGTATGCGCTCAACAGAGCTTCGCTCAGTGTGGGATGTCCGTGTACTGCTTCTCCGGCTTGTGCGGCTGTAAATCCGGCAGCCATGGCCATAACTGCTTCCTGAATGAGATCGGCGGCATGTGCTCCGCAGATATGTACTCCTATAATGGCTTTGGTCTCGGAATTGACAATCACCTTTACCATGCCGTCAGTCTCGCCCATGGCAAGAGCTTTGCCGTTGGCGTGGAAAGTGCTTTGAGCAGTGGCGTAAGGGATTGCGCGGTCAATGCATTGCTGCTCTGTGATACCGGCCATGGCACATTCGGGCACAGTAAATACGGCTGACGGAATAATATCCGGCATTTTCTCGATGCCCAAAGCCACCCGTCCCTGAACCTCGGCTGCATGGGCAAGCATGCATAAGCCGTTGACATCGCCAATGGCATATAAACCCGGAATTGAGGTTTGCATATTCTCGTCCACTTCTATGGCATTGCGGCGGAGCTTTATTCCAAGGCGGGTCAGGCCGTCGGGAAGCACCGGTTTACGGCCTACGGCCATAAGCACCACAGCTGCGGTGTGTACCCCTTCTTTGCCTTTGGTCATGTAATGGATGTTTATCCCATCATCGTTTTTGCTCAACGATGTTACCTGAGCTGAAGTAATGAATTTTACTCCCCGGCGCTTCATTGTCATGCGCAACCGTTTGGCTATATCGGAGTCAAATGGCGGCAGAATCTCTTTGCAGTATTCTATCACTGTTACATCCACACCCAATGCGGAGTAAATCGATGCGAATTCCATACCTATTACGCCTCCTCCGATAATGGCAAGAGAGGGCGCCAATGCAGGTGCGGATAACATGTAATCGCTGTTGACGGCCAGCTCTGCTCCGGGCACAGGCAGAACAGCTGGTGCCGAGCCTGTGGCAATAATTATGCGCGGAGCCGTGTAAAGGTCTCCATTTACGCTGATTACGTCCGTATCTTCAAAACGAGCTTCGCCCGATACTATTGTAACATTGTCAAGAAGCTGCTTCACCCCTTGGCGCAGCTGGTCAACAATGCGGTTCTTGCGCTCAATCATTGCAGGATAATCAATCTCGCAATTGTCGGTTTTCACACCGAATTCGCTCGCATTCTTTACCGTCAATGCCACTTCAGCACAGCGGCAAAGATCTTTGGTGGGGATACAACCTCTGTTAAGGCATGTGCCGCCAAGTTCACCGCGCTCTATTATCGCCACGCTGAGGCCCATTGAGGCAGCGGTAGCGGCGGTAGAGTATCCGCCGGGGCCGCTGCCAACAACTATGAGGTCAAAATTATTCATTGCCGATGAGCTGTGAGTATGTAACCACAGGATTAAGAGCTGCAGCAGTGTCGTCGGGCCGAGCAACCGGAGTGCGGTGGGGGGCTGTTTTGACTGTATCGGGATCGGTTATAGCTTCCTGTGCAATGCGCTGCATGACTTCAACAAATTCATTCAGGGTGTCAAGGCTTTCTGTTTCGGTAGGCTCAATCATCAGTGACTCGTGGAATAGCAGAGGGAAGTAGATGGTGGGCGCATGATAACCATAATCAAGAAGCCTCTTTGCCACATCAAGAGTGGTGACGCCGGTGGATTTGTCCTTAAGACCGTCAAATACGAATTCGTGTTTGCATACGGTGTCAATAGGAAGAAGATAGCTGTTGCGCAAACATTCCTTAACGTAATTGGCATTGAGTGTTGCGAGAGCGCCTGCTTCCATGAGACCGTTCCTGCCGAGCGAGAGAATGTAGCTCAAAGCTCTAAGCAACACTCCATAGTTGCCAAGTGTGGCCGATATAGCCCCGAGAGCTTCTTTGCTGCCGGTGACACTGAATGAGCCGTCATCGTTGCGCACTACTCTAGGATCGGGCAGGAACTGTTCCAACCCTTTGCGCACACCTACGGGACCTGCACCGGGGCCGCCTCCACCGTGCGGCGTGGAGAAGGTTTTATGAAGATTGATATGCATTACATCAAATCCCATGTCGCCGGGACGCGCAATGCCAAGCATAGGATTGAGGTTGGCGCCGTCATAGTACATGAGGGCCCCGGCTTCATGAGCGAGCCGTGCAATTTCGGGGATGTTGCGTTCAAATATGCCGAGAGTGTTGGGATTGGTCATTATTACGGCAGCCACGGTATCGTCAAGCAGGGGACGAAGATCATCCACATCCACTGTACCGTCAGGACGGCTTTTGACCTCTACAACTTTCAGTCCGGCTACGGCTGCACTGGCCGGATTGGTGCCGTGTGCCGAGTCGGGAACGATAACTTTGGTGCGTTTTTTGTCATTACGGCTGTCATGATAGGCACGAATCACCATCAAGCCGGTCAATTCGCCGTGTGCTCCGGCAAACGGATTAAGAGTGAATTCACTCATGCCGCCGATTTCGCTTAGAGCGCACTGCAGGGTGTAATAAGCTTCCAAAGCTCCCTGTACTGTGCTTTCGGGCTGATAGGGGTGTAAGCCGGCAAAGAGACGATGTGCAGCCATCTCCTCGTTGATGCGGGGGTTGTATTTCATTGTGCATGAGCCGAGTGGGTAAAATCCGGTGTCAACGCCGAAATTGTTGGTGCTCATGTTATGGTAGTGACGCACAAGCGTAGGCTCATCCACCTGAGGCAGTTCAAGCGGTTTGTCGCGTAGCAATGATGCCGGGAGCGGAGCTGCGGCAGGGCAATTGTTACTGTCAATTCTCAGGGCGCGGCGTCCGGGATGTGAAAGCTCAAACACCAGCTTGCCGTATAAATCTCTGTTCATAATCTGTTTTTACGATTTGAGTATTGAAGATGGTGTCAGACTCTTTGGGTTAGCTCAACAAGGAGATCCATTTCGGCGCGTGTTCTTGTTTCTGTTACTGCAACAAGCAGTTTGTCAGAATCAATTTTCACGCCGGGAAGTATGCCGCTTGCCACGCAAAGATCCATAAATTCATCAAGATTGATGGAAGTGGCAGTGAGGCAAAATTCATTGAAAAACTCGCTGTCGGGATATGTCATGGCGAATTTGCCGGTCTCTATGAGCTTATTGGCAAGATAATGAGCGCCGTTGTAACCTTCCATGCCGATTTCGCGCAGTCCGTCAGGTCCTGTAACCGAAAGATACATGGCTGTGAAAAGCGACATCAGTCCCTGATTGGAGCAAATATTGGAAGTGGCTTTGTCGCGGCGAATGTGTTGCTCTCGTGCCTGTAGCGTGAGCACAAACACCCGTTTGCCATTGGCATCGGTGGTGGCTCCGACAATGCGTCCCGGAAGTTTGCGAATCAGGGCTTTGGTGCAGCACAGGAAGCCAAGATAGGGTCCGCCGTAACTCAATGGCATGCCAAGGCTCTGGGCATCACCGGCAGCTATGTCGGCACCCCATTCTCCCGGCGTTTTTATGCAGGCCAGATCGGAAGCAACGGCATGGAATATCAGGAGGGTTTTATGCTGGTGACACATATCTGCCCATCCGGTGTAGTCCTCAAGTATTCCATAGAAATTGGGGGTGGCAACGATTACGCCGGCCACATCGTTGGCTTCCAGACGGGATTCTACAAAAGCCCGGTCAGTAACACCATTGTCAGTGGCAGGAATCTCCACAAGGTCAACTCCATGGTAGCGGGCATATGTGGCGCACACTTTTCGCACGGCCGGAGCCACAGTGCTGCTGATCAGCACAGTGTTGCGTTTGCGGGCATGTGCCACGGCCATAAGCATAGCTTCGGCAGTGGCAGTAGTGCCATCGTACATAGAAGCATTGCTCACATCCATGCCTGTAAGGTTGGCCATCATGCTTTGATACTCAAAGATGTAGTGAAGAGTGCCTTGCGAAATCTCAGGCTGATAAGGTGTGTATGCGGTGAGAAATTCACCTCGCTCAATCATTTGAGGAATGACAGCCGGAGTGTAATGGTCGTAGTATCCGGCTCCGGCAAAACAAATAAGCTGCTCATTGTCGGCACCGAGATTGTCAAAAAATCTGCGTACCTGCATCTCGCTCATTTCCTCCGGAAGATTGTACGGATGCTTCAGCCGAAGTTCCTGCGGCACATCGGCATACAGGTCATCAAGTTTGTCCACACCACATTTTTCAAGCATAAGCTTAATGTCGTGCGGAGTATGCGGAAAATATCTGTGCATAACGGGATAGAGTGTTAGTGACTTTCCTTTTCGCAGAATTCTTTATAGGCTGCTTCGTCCATGAGGTTATCAAGCTCGGCGGGATTGTTTATCTCCACTTTGATAATCCAATGAGCGAGGGCATCTTCATTTATGAGACGCGGGTTGTCAATAAGTTCTTCGTTGATTTCAACAACGGCACCGCTGACGGGAGCTATGAGGTCGGAAGCCGCCTTAACGCTCTCAACTGCGCCAAAATCTTCACCGGCGGTAACATCATCACCTGTTTCGGGCATGTCAACATATACCACATTGCCCAGAGCGTGCTGAGCATAGTCAGAGATACCAATGTAGGCAACATTGCCGTCAATACGGGCATATTCGTGGGTTTCGGAATAAAGAATCTTACTCATGATTATGAAGTGTTTAAGGGTTATTTTTTATAGCTTTTTTTGTAAAATTTCTTGGGTATAACGATAGCGGGGAAAATTTTGCGCCGTATTTTGACACTGAGTTCCGTGCCTTGTTTGGCATAAGCGGCATCTATAAGCGCCATGGCAATGGATTTGTCAACGCTTATGCCTCGGTAGCCGGTAGTTATGTGTCCTATTACGCTGCCATCCGGGGCAAGAACTTCGTATCCGTGGCGTGGAATGGCCCTGTCAAGCAGTTCAATCCCAACGAGTTTGCGTGCCGGGCCTTGTTCTTTCTGTAAGGCGAGAGCTTCGCGGCCAATAAATTCCGGTTTGTCAAGCTTCACAAAGATTCCCAGTCCGGCCATTATGGGTGTAATGTCATCGGCCAGTTCATCGCCATAGAGTGGCAATCCAACCTCAAAACGAAGTGTGTCACGGCATCCAAGGCCGCAAGGGGCGCATTGGCCGCTCTCCATGAGCTGGTCCCAGAGATGGCGTATTACTTCATGAGACGCATAGATTTCAAATCCGTCTTCGCCTGTATAGCCTGTGCGGCTCACGAGAATGTGCTCACCGTCAAGCAGCATTTCTTCAAATGTATAGAAAACCAAGTCACGGCAGTTGATTCCGAGCACCTGCTCCATGACATTTTCGGCTTCGGGTCCCTGCACGGCAAGTTCACCCAACTCATCGCAAAGATCATCTATCTCAATGTCAAATCCTTTGGCTTGCTCTTTGATCCATGCAATATCCTTGTCAATATTTGCGGCATTGATAACCAGCAGAAAATTGTTTTCGCCGCGTTTGTACACAAGAAGGTCGTCAACAGTGCCTCCATCCTCACGGCACATCATTCCGTAGAAGATTTTGCCATTCGGAGCATCTGATATATCGTTGGTGAAAATGTGATTGACATATTTCTCGGCATCAGGGCCGGAAATGTTTACTTCACCCATGTGAGACACATCAAACACGCCGCAGTGCTGACGGACGGCATTGTGCTCTTCGGTAATGCCCGCATACTGAATGGGCATGTCAAATCCGCCAAACGGACTCATTAAAGCTCCGAGAGCCACGTGTTTGTCGTGCAGACAAGTTTTTTTTGTTTCTTCCATGATATTTTTTAGAACAGTAGGTTTATGAAATCGGTTGTGTTTAGCCCGTGTATGATTTTGCATACATCCACATTGGCAATAGCTTGTTCAATATTTTTGCGATTGTATGGAATCCCTTCAAGGAGGGTAAGAAGTCGGGAGTCAATATCAGACAAAAGAAAGAAGTCGCCTCCGATATTGACCGATCGGATAATTCCGGATTCAACATCAAGAGTCACTTCAAATTCTCCTACACCCTCTATTCGGCGGTGCATAGTTTTTTCTCCCTGATGAGAATGTCTCATGATCCATCGTTGGGAATAATAGGGCTTGGATAATTCTGTGATACGCTCCACGTCGCTGCGTTGGAGCGGCAGGGCATTATCACCGCACAAATATTTACGGGCATAGGTTTTGAATTGCTCTATGTCCATGTCTATATGTTCGTGGAGGGTGGTTATATGGCTTTTTACTGATGCCACTCCTTTGGCATCAAGCTTGCTTCTGGATGGCGTGATGGCATTGAGCATGTGGGTCATGTCAGTGTCATAGAGCATAGTGCCGTGGACTATGCTGCGCCCGGGAAGGTGATAGAACGCATTCCCGCTCACTTTGCGCGATTCAATAAGTATGTCATTACGCCCTGTATAAGATGCATCCAACCCTAAAGAACATAACATTTCTGCCACCATTGAGGTGTAGCGTTCAAAAGTTGTTGCGACATCTGACCCTGATGCAGTGATATAGGAGAACATGATGTTGCTGCGGTCAGCGAATACGCATCCCCCTCCGCTACGGCGCCGATATGTCTCAATGCCGTGCAGACGGCAGTAGTCCAAATTTACCTCGCGGTCAATCAGCTGATTGCGACCGAAAATCACAGTGGGCTCTACCTGCCACATGAAGAATAGATCGCCATGCTGTTCTACATAATGAGTAGCCACATATTCCTCCATAGTGAGATAGAAAGGAAGTTTGCGGGAGACTGAGTCAGGCAGTGTTACGTACTTCATTCAGATTTTGGTTACAACAATGCAAATATACAAATTTATACCTCAAACCGTATATTTTTAATATCTGCTTTATAGCATATCCGGTGCTGATATACAAAAAAACGCTCGTCAATTTTGACGAGCGTTTTTAATAAATATGTAAGGATATTACTCTTCGAGAGTGCAGATGGAAACTCGGTTCCAGTTGTTTTCGGAGAACATTTCGCCAACGCCTTCACCTTGGGCTGTGATGCGGTCTGCGGCGATATGATATTTGTTGATGAGCATGGTCTTGACAGACTCAGCACGAGCGGCAGCGAGTTTCTTGTTGAACTCAAGATTGCCATCGGGAGAAGCATAACCCTTGATTACGACTTTGGATTTGGGCTGATCTTTGAGGTAAGCGGCCACCATTTCCACGTTAGGCTGCTGGTCGGCTGTGATTTTTGAGGAACCGTTGCGATAGAAGATGTAGCGAACGCTCTGAAGTGAATTGTCGGCTTCTTTTATCACTTCCGGTTTCTTGCTCTGGCAAGCGGTGAGCTGCTCAGCGAGTGCTACGGAGCGATTTTCTGCGGCAACAGCAGCAGCCTTGGCAGCATCTACACGACCGCGCAGATCGTTGATCTGGTTGTTGAGCTCATCAATCATGGCGGGATCCTTAGGTGTTACACATTCAAATTGTGAACCGAGGCGGAACGAAACGCCAACCATGCAATTGAAGTAGGCTTTGCGTGATGTGTAAGCGGCAGAAGTGTATTCAACCTCAAGGGGTGCATATTTGGTACCGGTCATGTTCCATGACACTGAGGGTTTGAGCGAGAGGGTGAACACGCGGCTGAGATTGAAATTGAAGTTGAGGCCGGCTTTTGTCATCATATAGTTCTGGTCGCGAACGCCATAAGCATGAGGAGCAAAAGCTCGGGGGCTGTTGAAGTTATGTCCCCAACCGATGCCAGCCACGAGGTCCATGTCAAAGAGACGCACACCATCGCATTTGAGGCCTCCAAAAAGGTTGAAGAGGTTCAATGCGCCATAAGCGCCAACATACATGTTGTCGAATGCGGTAGTGCTTTTGCCGGTGGCTACCTGCTGATAACCAAACTGGTTGGTATAATACAACTGCTGCCATGAGCTGGTGTTAATGCCCACATGACCTTCTACGCCAATTGCAAAAGCGGGTGAAATGCCTTTTTGGAGATGGAGGCCGACGATGCTGCGCATGTTGGTGAAGAATGAGTGACCGCGAATGGGGGTGCTAACGCCACCGTCCAGTCCAAGAGACCAATTGGAACGGAAGCCGTAGTTTTCATAAGCTTTCTGTGCCGTTGCAGGTATCATGCAAGCTAAAGCTACTGCTGCTATTAAAAATTTCTTCATAAGGGGAATGTGTGAAAGATTTGAATTTATCATGGTTATTATTATGTTGCAAAAATAATAAAAGTTTTGTTAACAACATATATTTCAGTGAAAAAAGTGCGACAGGGCATGGTAATAGGACAAAAAGAAAGCGCCTGCTCATGCAGGCGCTTTGGTATGCTGAATTATAAATTCTAAATCCTGAGATTAGTTTTCAAGAGTGCAGATAGCAACTCGGTTCCAGCTGTTTTCTTTGAACATTTCACCGATGCCTTCGCCTTCAGCAGAGATGCGGTCAGCAGCGATGCCATATTTCTTCACGAGCATAGTCTTAACAGACTCAGCACGAGCAGCAGCGAGTTTCTTGTTGAATTCGAGGTTGCCATCGGGAGAAGCATAACCCTTAACTACTACTTTTGCATCCTTGTGGTTCTTGAGGTAAGAAGCTACCATTTCCACATTGGGCTGCTGGTCGGCAGTAATCTTGGAGCTACCAATGCGATAGAAGATGTAGCGAACGCTCTGGAGATTGTTGCTTACTTCTTTTACGATTTCGGGTTTGCGGTTCTGGCAAGCGGTGAGTTCAGCGGCGAGAGCGTTGGCTTTAGCTTCAGCAGCAGCTGTAGCGGCAGTAGCAGCGTCAAGTTCGCCACGGAGTTCGTTAACCTTAGCATTGAGGGCATCGATTTCAGCGCGGTTGAGGGGCTCAACGCATTTGAAGGTGCCAAAGTGGTAAGTAACGCCGGCAAGAATGTTGAAAGTAGCGTTGTGAACATCGTAAGCAGCGGTGGTCTGAGCTACATCAACATCGCTCATGTCCCAAGTGATCTGGGGTTTGAGGGCGATAGTAAGGCTCTTGGTGATGTTGAAATTGAAGTCAAGACCTACGCGAGTTGCGAAGAAGCTGTGGTCAGCAGCGCCAGAATAGTAGTAACGTCCCCAACCTGCACCGGCTACGGCAGCAATGTCAAAGAAACGGCCGTCGCATTTGTAACCACCGAAAAGGTTGAAGAGATTAACGCTACCGTATGCACCAACATAGGTGTTGTCAATAGCAGTTTTGCTGTGAATGTCGCTGTACCAAGAAGAGGTGTTGATTCCGGCTAAGCCTTCTGCACCCAAAGCGAATGCAGGAGAAATCTGCTTCTCAAAGTGGATACCGAAAGCACCACGCATGCTACCGAAGAAAGCATGTCCTTTGAGGGGAGTTGTGGCACCACCATCAATACCTACAGACCAATTGGAGCCAAAGTTTGTGGCTTCCAATGCTTGTTGAGCTTGAGCTGTCATCATGCTTGCAGCAGCAACAGCAATAAGAAACATTTTTTTCATCTGAAGTTGATTTTGTGTTGATAAATTCGGCACAAAGATAATAAGTTTTATTTAATTTAACGATTAATTACATAAAAACTTAAATCATTAATGCAAATTATTTATGTTTTATGATTAAAACATCCGGTCATGTCAAATGTTTAGCTTGATTAACTTTTTTTTATCCCGGGGAAATGACCGCTATATTATACTAAGGAGTAGATATGCACATTATGTGCGAAATGGGCATCGTGGTTGGTCAATCGGTCGGAATGTTGTAATTTTGCAACAGTTATGAAGAAGTTTCTGTTTTTGTTGCTTTCGCTGTGCAGCACCACGTCATTTGCATACGAGCCTGTGGATACTGCTGACCGTGAGCTTGATTTGAATGAGGTGGTAGTGACTAAAAAAGTTGACGGCAGGCGTCGGTCAATGGTGGATCCGGTGAATACTGAGATAATCACCGGCACAGAATTGTTTCGTGCGGCGTGCTGCAATCTCGGGGAAAGTTTCACAACCAATCCTTCTGTTGATGTCAGTTATAATGATGCCGCTACCGGTGCCCGCCAGATAAAATTGCTGGGACTCGCAGGCACTTATGTGCAGATGCTTACCGAGAATATTCCTAACTTCAGGGGTTCAGCACTTCCTTATGGGCTGGGGTACATAGCAGGGCCGTGGATCCAGTCAATACAGGTGAGCAAAGGCGCAAGCTCTGTGAAAAACGGGTATGAATCGATATCAGGTCAAATAAATATAGAAATCAAGAAGCCACAGGCAACCCAAGAGGTGATGGCAAATGCCTATGCGGATTTGAACGGGAAGCTTGAGGTAAATGCTAATGCCAATCAATGGCTTACCAAGGAGTTGAGCACCGGCCTTTTGGTCCATGGGGAGAAGTCAACAACAGATCATGACAGCAATCACGACACATTTATGGATATGCCGCGTGTGGATCAGGTGGCTGCCATGAACCGATGGGCTTACGTGAGCCGGAATTATATAGGTCAGGCGGGTGTGAAATTTCTTGCCGAGAAGCGCGAGAGCGGCCAAAGTGCTCATCACATGCCCGAGGGAGGGGAGATGCCACTGTACGAAATAGGTATTTCCACGGTAAGATGGGAGGCATTTGCTAAAAACGCATATATATTTGACCATGCCAATAATGGCAATGTGGCTTTGATTTTGTCAGGGAGCAACAACAATCAGCATTCGCACTATGGCGGCAAGCTGTATCATGTGGCGCAGGGCAATTTTTATGGCCAGCTGATGCTGGAGCGCACATTCACCAAACGCCATGAGTTGAGCGTGAGCTTGAGCTGCAATTATGACCGATACAGTCAAAGTCTGCGGCTGAATCATGATGCGGGCGAGAATCCGTTTGACTGGTTACAGCATGAGACTGTGACAGGCGCTTATGCCCAATATACATTCAATGCCGACAGCAAACTTCTGGCTATGGGCGGCGTGAGGTATGATTATTCCACGGTGTATGGATCAATGTTCACCCCGCGACTGCATGTGCGATGGAATCTGTCGGATCAGCTAACATGGCACCTTTCGGCCGGCAGGGGGTATCGTGCCCCGCATATAATGGCTGAGAATGCATTTCTGCTGGCATCATCGCGCTCATTGATTTTTGAACCGAACATATCGCAGGAAGAAGCATGGAATTTCGGGACCGGTGTGGGATATACGGTGTATCTGGCTAATAAGCCGTTGCGGTTTGACGGAGAGTATTACTACACCCATTTCACTCATCAGTTGGTGGTGGATATGGACACTGATCCCCATAAGGTGTATTTCAGGGATTTGTCGGGCCGCTCATATTCGCATACAGTGCAGTTGGAGGTTACTTATCCTCTCATACAAGACATGAATGTGACTGCCGCTTACCGTTATACGGATGTGAAGGTGGATTATGGTCAAGGACTGATGCAGAAGCCGCTTACTTCGCGTCACAAGGGCTTGCTGACTATAGGGTATGCCCCGATGATGGGCTTGTGGCAATTTGATGTGACCTGTTCCGTGACAGGAGGGGGACGGATGCCCACACCATATACTATGGGCGATGGTGAGTTGTCGTGGAGTCCTACTTACAGGGCATATCCCCAGCTGAGTGCCCAGATAACCCGTAATTTCCGGCATTGGGCAATATATATCGGAGGTGAAAACCTCACGAATTATCGGCAGCAACGCCCGGTGATAGGGGGTGAGAATCCATGGGGCACAGGCTTTGATGCCACAATGGTCTATGGCCCGCTGCATGGGGCAAATGCCTACATCGGTTTCAGATATACATGGAACCGGTATTGATACTTTTATTGATGTCTCCCGGCCATCAGTTGTTTATGGATGTGCGATATTGATTTGGGGTCAGCCCTGTCATGGCTTTGAACAGGCGGGAGAAATGCTGCGGATAGCCGAATCCGAGATCATAGGCTATTTCACTGATTGTTTTGTTTGTGTGATGCAGATTGTGCTTGGCTTTGCTGATTGCTAAAGCGTGGATGAAGTCCTGCGGAGTGCGCCCCGTTTCTTTTTTTACGAGATCTCCGAAATAGTTGGGCGAGAGGCATAGCTGTGAAGCACACCAACGCACTGACGGAAGACCGTTTTCGCGTAGCTTGTCGGAACGAAAATACTCGCTGAGCAAGGACTCAAAATTGCCCAAGACCTGACTTTCGGTGGCATGCTGTCGTGTTATAAACTGCCGCTCGTAGAATCTGAGGCAATAATTCAGCAAAAGCTCAATATTGTTTGCTATAAGTCTTTTACTCAACCGATCAATGCCGTGACGCAGCTCGGTGTAAATTTTGAGCAGACAGTCAACAAAAAGTTTTCGCTCCTCAAGCGAGAGGTGAAGGGCCTCATGCACATCATAGGAGAAATAGGTATATTCGTGCATGGTGCTAAACAGGTGAGTGCCGCGTATGATTTCAGGGTCAAAGCATAATGCCCATCCTTGGGGCTGAAAGGTTTTGCCATTGTCCTCTATTCCTATAACCTGTCCGGGGGCGAGGCAAACTACCGTGCCCTCCTGATAATCATATCTCTGGCGCCCATAAATGATGTCACCACATTTCACCTCTTTTAGAAAAATAGTGTAGAAATTGAACACATGGCGCTGATGACGCAATCGATTTGCTTTGCTGAGATCAATAACGCTTACCAACGGATGTGTGGTTTCAACTCCAAGGAGTTGGTTATATTGCGAAATGGAGTCTATTAACACGGGCGTCTGAGGCATGGCACAATATATTTTAATGATGGCACAAATATAATCATAAAAATGAATGATATTGCAAGAACAGGTGATATTGGTAACAGAAGCAGTGTTTTGTGTACTAAAAAGCAATGCGGATTAAAAATCAGACATAGATTTCATTTTATGGCGAATAGATGTTAACTTTGTGCCATAACTAACAATAATAAAAAATAATTTGATATGAAACGTATTCTATGCATGTTTGCAGCAATGATGATAACAGTTGCCATGATGGCTGCCGATTATGTAACCGTGAATTTTTCAGTAAGTCCGCGGATGACTTGTCAGAACTGCGAAAATAAAATCAAATCAAACATACGCTATGAAAAAGGTGTGAAGCAGATTGAGACCTCTCTTGCCAATCAGCTTGTAACCATAAAATATGATGCCGCAAAGACCAATCCTGAAAAAATAGCGAAGGCATTCAAGAAAATAGGATATGTTGCCACAGTGCGTAATTGCGATGGCAGGACCGTATGCGCTGAGAAACAACAATGCGCCAGCGCAGTTAAAGAAAATTGCACGCACCATGGCGGGTGTAATGGAAAGACAGCATGTGACGGCAAAAAGAAGCATTGCGACAACAAAAAAACATGCCCATCAAAAAAATGAATGCAATGAAGAAATATCTTGTGACCGGAGGTGCCGGCTTCATCGGGGCCAACTTTGTGAAATATATCCTTGACAAATGGGGCGATGCAGCCGAGATACTTATTCTTGACTCGCTTACTTATGCAGGCAATCCGCTTACGATAAAAAAAGAGGTTGAACGGCCGAATGTGAAATTCGTGCGTGGTGATATAGGCGATACTGAGCTTGTGAAAAAGCTGTTTGCGGAATTTCAACCCGATTATGTGGTGAATTTCGCTGCTGAAAGCCATGTGGACCGTAGCATTACCAATCCGCGCCTGTTTCTGGAAACAAATATTCTCGGCACTCAGAATATGCTTGATTGCGCCCGCCATGCATGGTTTGAGGGTAATGATGAGCACGGAACTCCGAAATACAAAGAGGGCAAACGATTCTTACAGATCAGTACTGACGAGGTGTATGGTTCTCTGAGCAAGGATTTTGATCATGCCATGCCGCTTGAAGTAAGTGATGAGGTAAAGCGTGTGATAGAGGGACGCAAAGACCTGAAGACATTTGGCAAGTGTTTCTTTACCGAGCAAACAGCTTTGAGTCCGCGCTCGCCGTATTCCACCTCCAAAACCGCAGCCGATATGCTCACTATGGCTTATTACCATACTTACAATATGCCGGTGCTGGTGACACGCTGCTCCAATAATTACGGTCCTTATCATTTTCCTGAAAAATTGATTCCACTAATCATCAAGAATATACTTGAAGGGAAGAAGCTTCCGGTTTATGGAAAGGGAGAAAATGTGCGTGACTGGCTGTATGTGGCTGACCACGCCAAAGCTATAGATATGGTGCTTCGCAATGGCAGAATAGGTGAGGCCTACAATATAGGCGGCTTCAATGAAGAGCAGAATATTGACATAGTGCGTACTGTCCTTGACAAGATACATGACATCATGCTTTCCGAGCCTAAATATCAGTCTTTGCTGAGCATCAAGCCTGAGGAGATAAATGAGAGTCTCATAACATATGTGGCTGATCGTCCCGGACATGACATGCGTTATGCCATTGACCCCACCAAGATTGCCACTGAGCTGGGCTGGTATCCCGAGACTCCATTCAGCGAGGGTATAGAGAAAACTGTGCGATGGTATCTTGACAATCAGGAATGGGTGGAAAGTGTGACATCGGGCGAGTACCATAAGTATTACGACACGATGTATGAACATCGCAAAGATATGTTGCAGAATTTATGAAAGGCATAGTATTGGCGGGAGGATCCGGTACCCGCATGTATCCCGTAACCAAGGGTATAAGCAAGCAGCTCATACCGGTGTATGACAAACCAATGGTATATTATCCGATATCGGTGCTTATGCTTGCAGGCATCAGGGATATTCTGATTATCTCAACCCCTACGGATTTGCCCATGTTCAGGCGTTTGCTTGGATCGGGTGAAGAGATGGGTGTGAGATTTCAATATGCGGAGCAACCGCGGCCGGAGGGCCTTGCGCAGGCGTTTATAATAGGGGCTGACTTTATCGGTGACGATGATGTATGCCTTGTGCTCGGTGACAATATTTTCTACGGTCAGGGTTTTACCGGTATGCTCAAAAAAGCAGCGGCTACCGCCACCGGTGATTGTGCTACTATATTTGCCTATCCAGTTAAAGACCCACAGCGTTTTGGCGTGGTGGAGGTGGATGATGAATGGAATGCGCTGTCAATTGTGGAGAAGCCTGAAAATCCGGCATCCAACCTTGCGGTAGTGGGCCTCTATTTTTATCCCAACAGTGTGGTGAAGGTGGCTTCTGAGGTGAAACCTTCGGCTCGCGGCGAGCTTGAAATCACTTCGGTGAATGAAGCTTATCTGCGGGCACACAAACTTAAGGTTC
The DNA here is from genome assembly GCA_000431155.1 of Bacteroides sp. CAG:927. Taxonomy (GTDB): domain Bacteria; phylum Bacteroidota; class Bacteroidia; order Bacteroidales; family Muribaculaceae; genus Paramuribaculum. The sequence goes on along the minus strand of HF985660.1, from coordinate 66,506 downwards.
AGCCATTGGGCCGTGGATTTGCATGGCTCGACACCGGTACCACCGATTCACTCATGGAAGCATCCAATTTCATAGCGTCAATTGAAAAACGTCAGGGATTTCAGGTCGCTGCCCTTGAGGAAATTGCATTCAGAAAGGGCTGGATAGACGCAGCCGCTCTGCGAGAGTTGGCTATGCCGATGCGTAACAATGCCTATGGACAATATTTGTTAACTCTTGCCGAAAATGGAATTGACTAAACCCGAAATATTCTCGCTTCCGTGCATACGTGACCCCAGAGGAAACCTGTCGGTGCTGCAGTATCCGAGCACTATGCCTTTTGAGCCGATGCGTGCCTATTGGATATATGATGTGCCGAGCGGCATGGTAAGATACGGGCATGCCTATTATTCACAAAGTGAGGTGATAGTGGCGTTGAGCGGCAGTTTTGATGTGGTGACCGAAGGGGCTGACGGCCCGCAGCGGTTTGAACTCAACCGTGCTTATCAGGCATTGTATCTGCCACCGCTCACATGGCGTGAGATAGAAAATTTTTCCACTAATTCAGTGGCGCTGGTGCTTTCATCGGCATTGTACGATGAAACTGACTACATCCGCGATATAGATGTTTACCACGATATTATAAGCCATGACATCAAATAGTCACGAAACATCACGCGTGGCACAGTGCCGTATTATCGAGCTGCCGCGCCACGCTCACGAAAACGGTACCATAGCGGTGGCGCAGAATTCATCATTGCTGCCGTTTGCCATAAAACGCACATTCTTTATTTACGATATTCCGTCGGATGCCATGCGCGGGGGTCATTCCCATTATCACACCGAAGAGCTGATTGTGGCTGTGACCGGAAGTTTCATGGTGAAAATGTTTGATGGCGTGGAATGGAAACATGTGACCCTGAATCGCCCCTATCAGGCATTGTATGTGCCGGCGGGGATATGGCGTTCGCTTGAGGATTTTTCTTCGGGAAGCGTATGCTTGTCATTTTGTCCGGAGACATTTGATGAAGCTGATTATGTGCGCGATATTGAACTGTTCAAGGAACTGACAAAGTGCAAGCTATGAATTGCCCTCATTTAAGCCTTGAAAAAGTCAATGAGCCATATTTTGAGGAGCTAAAGGAGGCGGCATGGCGTGTCATTTCATCCGGTCGCTATATAGGCGGCGATGAGGTGTCGTCGTTGGAAAATGAGATTGCCCGTCTTTGTGAGGCTCCTTTTGCTGTAGGGGTGGCAAACGGTCTTGATGCCCTACGGCTCATTTTGATGGGGTACATGGAGATGGGGCGTCTTAAGCGCGGAGATGAGGTGCTGGTGCCGGCGAATACATATATCGCATCATTTCTTGCCATTTCGCAGGCAGGTCTCGTTCCTGTGCCTGTGGATCCGGACTATACGACCATGAACATAACGGGAAGTGGAGTACGGAGGTTCCTGTTACCAAAATGCAAGGCAATTATGCCGGTGCATCTTTATGGCCGTGTGGCATGGGACGAGGATATGGCTAATCTGGTTGCTGACAGGAATATGATTGTGGTGGAAGATTGTGCGCAGGCATTGGGTGCAAAAAGTGGTATTGCCGGATTGCATGGATCTTTGGCTGCCGGCGGTATCGGTGATGCTGCGGGAATAAGTTTTTATCCTACCAAGAATCTCGGGGCCCTTGGCGATGGTGGCATTGTGGTGACTCATAGTGAGGAACTTGCCGCTACAGTGCGAGCACTTGCAAACTACGGTAGCTTCAAACGATACCAAAATGAATATGTGGGGATTAATTCACGCCTTGATCCTATCCAAGCGGCTATGTTGAGGGTGAAGCTACGTTATATTGACGAAGTGAACCGCAAACGCAATGAACTTGCTTCTGTTTATGAATCCGCGATTGATTCGCCATTTGTTGCCAAGCCGATTAGCGGTAAAGAGAAGGAATGTGTGTGGCATCAATATGTGATTAAGGTGCCCGGACACAGGGATGAGCTAAAGCGTTATTTGCTTGATTGTGGCGTGGGAACAGATGTTCATTATCCATGTCCTCCACACAGACAGCCTTGTTACAAGGATTTGGCTCACGGAGAATTGCCGGTGGCGGAGAGGCTTGCTGACGAGGTGCTGAGTTTGCCTATCGGACAATATCTAAGTGCAGAACGGGTAAGCGAAATAGCAGAAATAATCAATAGATTTGGCAAATGAGTATTAAAGTGCAACGAAAGAAACCTTTTATGGGCCTTGGCGCATTCATGGGTGTGGTTGCGTTGGTTCTCGTGGCGGTGTATGTGTATGGGCATTCCGGCGAATCACCTCGCGAAATGCCCCGGCAGATACCTCAGGCATCGCAACTGCTGAGTGTAGTAGTGCCAGATGATGTGCCTCAGCAGATGGTAAAATATGAGGGCATGAATGTGAATTTCAACAAGGTTTTGCATTTGCCAAATTATGTGGCATGGGAACTCACAAGCGATGAGACTCATGGCGACAATCCACGTTACAACAAATTTATGTGCGATGCTGATGTGGAGGGATGCCCTGACACTTGGGATTACAATTATTCGGGATACGACCGTGGCCACATGGCTCCGGCCGGTGACATGAAGTGGAGTGGAGAGGCCATGAGGCAGACATTTTATATGACCAACATATGTCCGCAGGCTAAGGCTCTTAACACCGGCGCGTGGAACCGTTTGGAAAGCAATTGTCGCAAATGGGCGCAACGCGACAGCGCACTTGTGATAATATGTGGACCGGTGATCAGTGACAAAATAGATGAGTATATAGGGGACAATAGGGTAGCGGTGCCCAAACGGTTTTTCAAGGTGATTTTCGCTCCGTTTGCTCATCCCATGCGTGGAATAGGATTCATAATGCCCAATGACCGCGTGGAGGGAGGCATGCAGGCCGCAGCTATGAGTATTGACAGCGTTGAGGCTGTGACGGGATATGATTTTTTCTACACATTGGATGATGACATCGAGGCAGATGTGGAGAGCCAGTGTGATTTTCATAAATGGAATGTGAAACGATGACAGACAGTCATATACATACAACTGATGATACGATTTGTGCCATTTCTACTCCTCCCGGGGTAGGGGGCATAGCCGTTGCGCGAGTGAGTGGTAAGAATGCCACAGGTGTGGTGCAGAAGATATGGAAAGGGAAGCCGATATCGGAAATGCAGTCGCATACTGCTCATCTTGGCACATTGATTGATTCACAGGGTAATACCTTGGATCAGGCTGTTGCAACCGTGTTTCTTGCCCCCGCATCATTTACAGGTGAAGATGTTGTGGAACTCAGTGTGCACGGGTCGGTATTTGTGCAGCGAGAACTCCTGAATGCGCTTATGAAAGCCGGCGCGAGACTTGCAGAGGCCGGAGAATTTACCCGCAGAGCTTTTACCTCAGGGAAGCTTGATCTGACACAGGCTGAGGCCGTGGCCGATGTCATAGCATCTAATTCCCGCGCGGCGCATCGCATAGCTATGAACCAAATGCGGGGAGGATATTCACGGCGTCTCGCCCTTTTGCGCGATAAATTGCTTGAGCTTGCATCGCTGCTTGAGCTTGAACTTGATTTCTCGGAAGAGGAGGTGGAGTTTGCCTCGCGTCAGCATTTGTCGGAACTGGCACATGCCATTCACGATGAAGTAAGCAGACTGCATGGCTCGTTTGCGCAGGGAACGGCTATAAAACAGGGCATTCCGGTGGCAATAGTCGGGGCAACAAATGCCGGAAAATCCTCATTGCTCAATGCACTTCTGGGAGACGACCGTGCTATTGTCAGCAATATTCATGGTACCACACGCGATGTGGTGGAAGATACCATTGAGATTGGCGATTATCTGTTCAGATTTATGGACACAGCCGGACTTCGTGAAACAACCGATGCCATAGAGCAGATTGGCATATCACGTTCATTGCGTGCTATCACCAAAGCCACTATCGTCTTGCTGGTGATTGATCCTGTTGACGATACCGCTCCCCAAACTTATCAAAAAGTAATGGAGGAACTGAGTCAGCCGGAAGCTATGCTGTTGGTGGTGTCAAACAAATCCGACCTTCATCCGTCTGACGGCAAATTGACCTTTGTGGCCGACAACGTGGCGCAAATGTCGGTATCATGCCGCACCATGCAGGGAGTAGAAGAATTACGGCAAAAGCTTGCCGACACAGCCAGGGCTATCAGTGAGAACGCCACGGCCGATGCGCTCGTGACAAATGCACGACATGCGCAGATACTTGAAAGTGCTGTGCAGAGTACCGCCCGAATAATAGACGGCCTCGCCAGCGGCATAAGCGGCGACTTCATAGCCCAGGATGTACGTGAAACCATCCACCACCTCGGAGCCATAACCGGCACCATCACCACCACCGACATACTCTCCACCATTTTCTCTCGCTTTTGCATCGGGAAATGACTATATAGTTAGAAACGATTACAATTTAGCATAATCTGTTAGTATGGCACTCTTTACGGGGTGCCATTTTTGTTGTCGCATTACTCGGTTTTAACCGTTTCTGCTCTATTTTACGCCCATTTTTGTATCCCGATTGTATCTCGCGACCCAATCGGGGCTAACCTGTCAGAGAGGTTGTGGAGGATTTAGACACCTTTAGACACCAATAGACGCGGTTAGACACTTTTAACAGAATATTAACAGAAATAACAGCGTAAAATGAGCAGCACAATCGAAATTACAAAAACCTGTGAATGGTGTGGCAGCACGTTCACAGCGAGAAAATGCACGACCCGCTATTGCTGTAAAAGATGCGCCGAACACGCCTATAAGGATGGGAAGCGCAAGGAGCATGTCGAGCGGGAACAAGCAAAGGCATCATCGCCACGTATAAGCGATGACAGATGCCTATTCATAACTCCGACCCAATGCGCCAGACTTCTCGGAGTATGCCGTGCCTCAATCTACAATTATCTCGCCGCAAACTCTATCCCCTGTTATCAGTTCAAGGGGAAAACCCTTATCAGCAGAGAGAGCCTTAATGCCCTCTTTGACGGTTCTCATCACTATCAGTTGAGACCGACAAAAGAGAAACAGCCAATAACGGAGTTCTATACCACGAAAGAAGTGCTTGAGAAATTCGGTATCAGCAATTCATGGCTGTTCAAGGCAGCGAAAGAAAACAACTTTCCGAAAATTACCCAACGAGGCAAAACACTCTGGAGTAAACCGCACATCGACCGATTCTTTACCAAGTCAGCCCCGAAAGAAGAAATTACCGAATGGTACACGGCGGCAGAGATACAGGAGCGTTATGGTATGACGCTCTCGGCAATCTATAATCTTGTGTCGAAAGAGAATATTCCGAAGAAGAAAGTCGGATGCGAGGCAAGATACTCAAAATGGCATTTTGACAAAGCCAAAGGTGTTGCCGTCGATGAACCGGACACCTACACCATGCAGGAGGCAATGGCAAAATACAGTATGACCCGCGACCAACTTTACCATTATATCAAGACCTACTGCATAAGTAAGGTTAAGGTTGGCAGAATCATAAAAATATCCAAGCAAGAGCTTGATAATCTGTTTGCTCCACCCACGATATGATGCGGTGGATTTGTGGTGGACTATCGGTGGAAATACCCCGATACCGGGTGCCTGAGTCCACTGTTTGAACACTTCCTACCTTCGCATCAAATCTTTTAATTCACAACGCACATGAATACATGCACCAAAGTTTTCCTTCGCAAGAAGGCTATATCGGGTGGACGCATCTCGCTCTATCTCGATTTCTATCCTGCCATCCGTAATCCCCATACCAACCGGATGAGCCGCCGTGAAACCCTCGGCATCTATATCTACGCCTCACCCAAGAACGAGCGCGAAAAACAGTTCAACGCCTCTATGGAGGAAAAAGCGGAGGCAATCCGTTGCCGCCGCTTCGAGCAACTTCTCAACGAGCAGTTTGACTTTCTCGATAAGGAGAAGCTGCGCATGGACTTCCTCGCCTACTTCAAGCAGAAGTGCCGTCAGAAATACCAGAAATGGGATTGCGTTCTGCGCCATTTCACTATCTATTGCAAGGGCAAATGCACTTTCGGCGATTTGACTGTGGATTTCTGCAAGGGGTTCCGCAATTATCTTCTCACGGCCCAGCGTCAGCGCAACAACGGCAAAGGACCAATATCCCACAATTCGGCAGCGGGCTACTGGTCAACCTTCCGCGCTCTGCTGAAAATCACCTATCAGGAGAAATATATCCGCGAAAATCTCAATGACTTTCTGGAAAAGATTGAGTGGAAGGAGGTCAAGAAGGAGTTTCTTACCCTCGCCGAAGTCAAGCAACTTGTCGCCACACCCTGCAAGATACCCGTTCTCAAACAAGCCGTATTGTTCAGTTGTATGACAGGGCTACGAATCAGCGACATCCTGCAACTCTCATGGGAGCATATCCAAATGGGTCAGGACGGAGGCTATCTAATTCGTCTATGTACCGAGAAAACGGAAGAAGAAACGAATCTTCCAATCAGTGATGAAACACTGGCTCTGTGCGGAGAGCGTTCAGAGGGTCTTGTCTTTAAGGGACTGAAACGCCACATGGTCAACCATCCTCTGAAAGAGTGGATAAAGTCTGCCGGATTAACCCGACGCATTACTTTCCATACGATGCGCCACAGCTTTGCCACGCTCCTTGCAGCCAACGGTGTTGACATTCTGACTATCAGCCGAATGTTGACCCATAAGAGCGTCAAGAACACCCAAATCTACGCAAAAGTCGTAGATGAGCGTGCGCGAGAGGCATCTCAGGTCATTTCGCTGAAATAGTTTTGAGATACAAAATAATTAGAGTTAAATCTTTTGTATGTCAAAATTTGTTATTAACTTTGCAAACAGAAAGGTTATGCACATAATCTCACATAGAAAAATCAAAGAGTTCTATGAATTGGCCGGATACGGAGATTCAAGAATAGCGTTGGAACGGTGGTATGACATCGCCCAACAAGCCCAGTGGCACAATCTGTCGGAGATACGTGAGGACTTTCCGGCAACTGACTATGTCGGCAATCAGCACTATGTCTTTAACATTAAAGGCAATAATTACCGATTGGTGGTAGTGATAAAATTCACAATAGGTAGAATCTTCATCCGTTTCGTCGGGACTCACAGCGAGTATGATAAAATTGATTGTTCAACCATCTAAGTATAACGATATGGAAATTTCAAAACAGCAATATGAGTATGCGCTCAACCGCATTGAGGAACTATTGCCGCTTGTTACAGACGAAACTCCGGCAAGCGACAAAAACGCCGTTGAACTGACCATTGTTTCAGATGTAGTTGAAGCATACGAGAAGATCCACTTCCCGATAGCAAAACCGACCATCGGTGAGCTTATCAGCCTCTCAATAGAGGAAAAAGGCATGACCCAGAAACAGCTTGCAAAAGAGTTGGGCGTGAGTCCGTCAAGAGTAAGCGACTACATTTCCGGTCGTGCCGAGCCTACATTGCGAATAGCCCGTGCTATCTGCATTATTCTCGGCATCGCACCCGCCGCCATGCTTGGTATCTGAACAATACCGATGCAGTCATAGAGTGCCATTCCATTGATTTGGAGTGGCACTTGATTTTTCCGGTGAACATCATGGGGGCTGTGTTCGTTATACAAACTGATGAAATTTTTACAATAATTAAACCCTGAATGAAAAACGGACACCTCCCCGACCACTGGCAGATATGGCTTTGGATAGGCATAGCTGCCCTGATTCTCGCCGCAGTTGCCCGACAATATGCAATCGACATCAGAGGAATGAGTGGCTTTAACGCCAACCTTATCTTCCTCGGTGTTTTTGTTGTATTCGCTCTGCTGTATCTCGCTTTCCAAGAGTTTATTTCCCGTACTCTTGGCACGGCATTAGTAAAATGTTTTGAAAAGCTGTTCAAATGGCTCGGCTTCAAACAACGTGAGCCGGAAAATATTGAACCTGTATCCAAGCCTGAAGAAATCACTGAAACGCCTCCGGCATCAGTGCCAATCCAACAGCCGCAATCGGCTATCACAACCGAGACGGCACCACAGAACGGTATAGTCAAGATTGAGACTCCGACACCAAAGAAAATCGTCATAGACTACGAAGGCAGACGCGAGGAAGCAAAGAAACGACAAGAGGACAGAGCCTATGAAAAAGAGGCAAATGTAATTCTCTATGTAGGTTATACAATGTCCCCATTCGTTGACAAGGATGTCGTGGAGAAAATTATCAATATCGTGACTGAGTTTATCCATACCTCCGGAGTACCAGAATTCTCAGTGGACATGGCAATCAGACTTCCTGCAGAACTCACCACATCCGACATGATGCACTTTGGCTGGAACATAGCCAAGCCGTTCAATAAATATAATCTGCACACGGCACATTTTCTTAAACAGGCGTTCCCTTATACTTTCAAAGATGTTGAAGTCTGCACCATCGAGAGAAAGCTGACCTGCAACGGGACGCAAGGCAGAATAAAAATTGATAAAAATGTTGGCAGCTTCAAAATCCCGGATGAAAACGCTGAGGTGGAAACGCCCACCGACAATGCACCCGTGAAAACTGTCTCTGAAAAGAAGCCGTCAAAGCCTAAAAAGGCAGCTAAACCTGTCCAAAAGCCCAAAAGAGCGATGAGCGCGATGGAAGCTGCCATGATGGATATGGGTCTTGACCCTGATGGTTTTGGTAATGAGGTGTTTGAAGACTCAGACGGATATAGATATGATACCGGGTGGTGATATGGTGGACTGACGGTGGAAATGCCTCTTATCCCGGTGCTTAATTCCACCATTTAAACACTTCCGTACTTTGCTGGCGAATTCACATAAAAGTGGGTTCGCCAGCATAAATGTTAAACACATCTATTACATTCGATGAGCTGCCGGGTGCAGTGTCATCGCTGGTCAATCTCGTAAGAGAATTGGCCAATGAGGTGAGGGAGCTTCGCGCTCAACTCACTTCCGAGAGAAGTAACGCGAAGTCCAACTCCAGATTTATCGGTATCCCTGAAGCCTGTGAGATTCTGGGCAAAGCCAAATCCACGGTCTATCGCCTCGCCAATGAGGGTAAGGTGCCGGCTTATAAAGTGCCGGGCGAAAAGGAATGGCGATTTATAGAGAGTGAGCTTGTAGCCCATGTAAAGGAGAACAAGCGGCAGTCGTCTATCCTTTCTTTCGCAGAGATGGAAGCTGAGATCAGTCGCGGCACACGCACCAAATCATCTTATCGCCGATAGCCTATGGAGAAGTCTGTTGACCCCATGCTCGTACTCGGCAAAGCCGTCGATATGAGTGTAAGTATCCGGGGCGGGGATTTTCCTCTGGGCGCGTTGCCGTTGAAGATTCAGAGAATCGTCAGGGAAGCGCATGATTGTTACGGCTATCCGGTGGATTATCTTGCCGGAGCTATGCTTGTGGCCGTCGGTCTTGGCATAGGCAACACCCATTTCGCAAGGCTCAAAGGAAAATGGGACGAGAGCGCCATACTGTTCATGGCTCTTGTCGGAAGACCCGGAGCCTGCAAGTCGCATCCGCTGAATTTTGCAATCCGACCGTTCACCGAGCTGGATGGTGTGGCAACACGCGCCTATGTAAAGGCGTGTGAGGAATACGAGCGTCAGCGTGAATTGCCGATAAAGGAACGCTCAGAGCCACATCCCGTAGCCCCGGTATGCAAACGGTTCCTGATTTCCGATGCGACACCCGAAGCCATGCTGCTTATTCACTCGCAGAATCTGCGCGGTATCTGTATGTGGAATGACGAACTTGCGGGCTGGTTCAAGAACTTCAACCGCTACAACAAGGGGTCCGATGAAGAATACTGGCTAAAGCTGTTTAACGCAAATCCTTCGTTCTCCGACCGCAAGGGAGTGAAGAACTCGGTCTATATCAGCCGTCCTTTCATCTCCGTGGTGGGGACTATCCAGAACGGTGTTCTCAACGAGCTTGCGCAGGGAAGCCGCACATCAAACGGTTTTATCGACCGCTTGCTGTTCGTTATGCCCCACAATCAGGACAAACAGCCGTGGAGCGACAAAGAGCCGGCTTTCGACATAGAAGCGGCATGGGCAGCTATTGTCGGGAAACTTGTGAATCTCCCTTATGAGACCGATTCAGACGGGAATATTGTACCCAATATCCTGCCGTTTGCGCCGGATGCGAAAGCGAGACTTTACGAATGGCAGCGTCGGAACACAGAGGAATGTAACCGGGAGGAATGTGATGCCCTTAAAGGCGTTTACAACAAGTTCGACTTCCATGCCATACGGTTCTGTCTGATATTGCAGATGGCAAGATGGGCCTGCGGGGAGGCTGACAGAACGGAGATAGATCTTTTATCAGTCGAAAATGCTATATCCCTCGTGGATTATTTCAAGTCTACCGCCAGAAAAGTACATGGCATCATCAGCGAAATGTCGCTGACCGAGCAACAGAGAGCCATCATCGCCGCTCTTCCAGACTGTTTCACGACAGAAGAAGGTATAGCCGTGGCAAAAGAGAACGGTATGCCGGGGCGCACGTTTCAGGACTTTCTCAAACGGTCGGTCTCGTTAGGCACATATTTCCAGCGTGAGAAACATGGGCATTATTCCAAACTCTGACACCTGCGCTTTCTGCATTTTCCGCATTTTCTATCTCCAAAATACGGGTTACGCAGAAAATGCAAGCAAAATCTCTGAGAAACTATGAACGCACACAGATTCATTCTCCAACCTTATAAGGGAGTGGCGACACGGCACACTTGCCCTGCCTGCCACAAGAAACGCTGTTTTAGTCGCTATATCGACACTGAGAAACAAATCTCGTTTCCTGATGATGTCGGCAGATGCAACCATGAGCAGAGTTGCGGCTACCATCTTACGCCAAAGGAATATTTTGAGCGCAATCCGCAATTAAAGCCACAGCACCGCGATTTCGCCACTCCGTCAGCATGGCTTGCCAAGCCGACCGAGCAGCGAAAACCACCATCTTTCATCGCGGCAGATATTGTTGCACATACTCTGCACGGATATGAGAAGAACAATCTCTATCTGTTCCTCCGCTCCAGGTTCGGAGCCGAGGATGCTCTCAGACTGATGAATGATTACCGTGTCGGCACATCAAAGCACTGGCCGAGGTCATGCGTATTCTGGCAGACCGACATCAACGGCAGCGTCCGCACCGGAAAGGTAATGCTCTACCACGCCGAGACAGGTAAGCGCGTGAAGGAGCCTTTCAACCATGTTACGTGGGTTCACTCGTTGCTCCGGTTGCCCGACTTCAATCTGCGTCAGTGCTTTTTCGGAGAGCATCTCTTGCCGATGAACAGAGGCAAGCCGGTTGCGATTGTCGAGAGCGAAAAGACTGCACTTGTGGCAGCTTACTATCTGCCCGAATATGTGTGGCTCGCTTCCGGCGGTAAAAATGGTTGCTTCACAAGCGATGCACTCCGTGTTCTCAAAGGTCATCAAGTTATTCTGTATCCCGACATCGGCGCGACTGACCAATGGCGGCAGAAACTGAGTTTGTTCCGCAATCTCGGCATCGAGGCAAGCATCTTCAACTACCTTGAAGAAATTGCTACTGACACCGAGCGAACGGCAGGACTTGACATTGCAGACTATCTCCTGCAAATCGAGCCTGACCAAGCTGTGCTGCAAGCCATGATACGCCGTAATCCGATGTTACAGAAACTCATTGATGACCTGCAACTCACTCTCGTGTCAGTTGAACGGTATAATCCGGACACTGATGCAATTCTCAAACACTCAAAAACTGAAAAACAATGACTGCGAAGAAAACTCCGTCAACACCCGCATCGAAGTCAGCCAAGTTGACCGATGCAACCAAATCCAAAGTATCAACCCTTAATCCCGATTTTATTATGAAATCAGATAACTCTATCAACTCCACCATCGCTATCAACGCGACTACCACAATCAACAGTGATAACGCCGTTGACAGCACCACTTCTGCCAACGCCGACAATCTGTTTGACAACGAACAGACAGCATCCGAGGCAACATCTGTGACCGCCACAACCGAGCCGCCGAAGCAACAGCGCATCGGCAAGCAACAGCGCAAATCAGACTTCGCCGAGTTCAAGGCCACATTCCTTGCTCCGGCAAAGTTGGTGAACCGTCATGCCCTGAACATCGAGGGCGACCTGTGGGACCAGCTTGAGCGCGTTTCAAGAATCCTCGGCGACCGTGGCACAACAGTCAGCAGTTACGCCTGCGCCATCATCGCCGAGCATCTGAAGCAATATGCCGACGACATCGAAATCTGGCGCAAGCTCTGAGATAAATCAGCATCGGATTAGCGGCTTAATCGAGAGGACTCAACGACCGAAGGCATAGCTTCGCCAACTATCGCAATCATAAAAAAGTTGTGGGAGGGCAAGATACCTTTTGAGTTTCTCAAAAGGGGCGCAACCTGCCCGACCGGGCGGTTGCAGCCTGCCTCCCGATGGTCGCTGATCCGGTGCAATGGTTACACTGATTTAATGAATTTACGAATGAAGAAATCCACAGGAAGGCCGCCTCTCGGACAGGCGAAAAAGGGCAACGCCGTAATGGTTCGTTTCAACGATGCCCAGTTCGACATCATAGACATCAAGTCATCCCGCGCCGGCATGAGCAGATCGGAATACATCCGGGAGGGGGCGTTGAGCGCCACCGTCACCGGGGTGCTTTCCGACGAGGAAAAGATGCTTCTTCACGAGCTTAAAAAACTCGGCCCGAATCTCAATCAGATAGCACATCACGCCAATGCCGTGGGGTTCCACAGTGTTGCGGACAAAGCTGAAAACATCGTTGACCGCATCGCCGGATTCATTCTTAAACTCAAAAACCGTGTAAAAACATGATAGGAAAAATACTCAAAGGAGGGTCGTTTGGCTCGAAGGTTGACTACGTTACCCGCGAGAAACACGACAAGAAAATCTACACCGCCGACACTTGGAAGATACTCGGAAGCCGTGGACTGATGGGCGAAAAACGCAATCAGATCATAGCAAGCTTCGAGGCTCAGGCTATGCAGAACCGGAGAATAGGCAACCCCGCCGGACACATAACACTGTCTTTTTCCGCCGATGACAAGCCGAAACTCAGCGACGAAAAGATGCTTAAAATAGCTCTTGACTACATAAAGATGATGGGACTGGACAAGACGCAGTTTCTCATTGTGCGCCATTACGAAACCGACAAGCCTCACTGCCATATCGTGTTCAATATGGTCGGCGACAACGGCAAACGTATGGAATCGGGGCGCAACCGCTATCGGAATAAGAAAGTCTGTGAGGCTTTGACGAAGCTTTACCGTCTCGCGCTGCCAAAGCAGGAGGCTCCCGACTTGGAGAAACTCCACGGTCTTGAACGGGCGAAAGCGGAGATTAAGATTGCCGCTACCGGGGCTCTGCGCAACTCCCGCGACTGGCACACTTTCTCCGCTCTGCTTGCTCAAAAGAACATTCGCATCAGTCCGAAATACCGCCGTGGCACACAGGAAATGCAGGGCGTTTCGTTCCAGTTGGGCGATTACAAGGTCAAGGGTTCGGATGTCGGCGAGGCGTTCAAGTTCAGGAATCTCGACCGCTATTTCTCGCAGTCCAACCGTCAATCGGAGCCGAGAAAAACCACAGCCACCCATACCACCGCTCAAAAATCCGGCACATCGTCAATCTCTGACGAGGCTCTAAGGGCAGTAAAAGCCACCGCCGACACTGCCGCTAATCTTGCGGCTGACATCGGCGAGGGCGTGGGGCAATTCATAGGCGGACTGTTCCAGCCGGGCCCTGCTTATGACCCTGAGGAGGCTCGTCTGGCATGGGAACTCTCACATCCAAAGAAGAAACCTAAACGTGGAATCAAAAGATAATGATTATGGCAAAGAAAGATGAAATCCAAGGCGTACAGTGTGAGAACGCCGACTTAGAGATTATGCGCCGCCAGTTGGCGCGTCTTGAAAAAATGTTCACCGACAAATTCACCGAAGTCAATGACCGGATTGAGAACATTCAAGTGCCGGCTCCTGCGTTTCCGACTCCTGCGGAGCCGCAGCAGCCGCAACCCATAGAAGTTTCACTGCCCGACAACATCGCCACACGCGATGACATCCGCGCCCTGTCAGGGATGGTTCAGACCCTCAACGGCACGGTGTCATTGGTAATGAAAAGTCTGGCGGAAATGCAGAAGGCGTTTTCGGCAATGCCCCGGCCAAATGTCGATGCAATCGTGCATAAGGCTGCCGAGAAAACAGCGGGTGAGACTGCCCGGAAAGTGGTCGAAGAACTTACTCCGAAGATTGACGACTCAACCCCTAAGGATGAGGAAATCGAAAGAATCTCGCTGCCGCATCAACGTGAAAGACGGCTGACGCCGGGTGAAATTCAGGCCATAAAGGACATGAGAGCCAGCCCCAATATCCCGGAGGACGCCAAGCCCGAACTCCCCGAAGGCTACGAATAACTATGCAGCATCCCGGCAAGACGGTTTTCTTTCTTGTCGGGATGCTATATATTTTGCGGTCTTATCTAACAACAGTTTTTCAGAAACTGATCTTGTAATACAGATTAGGCATACAGATGCCGTCGCGGTATTCTTCGACGCGCCCGGTCTTGAAATTATATTCATGACCGAGATATTCATCATGGAATGTAGCATTGAGCCATTTCAATCCGAATTCATGCGATACCTTGCGGCGGTTAATCCGGAAATATACCGAAAAGTCGGCCCACAATACCGGTTTGAGTTGTTGGCTGTAGGCCAGTCGCTCATCAAAAATCACCTCCTGCGCCGTAATGGATTCATCCACGAGAATCGGGGAATATCTGTCGCCACCACGGAAAGTTATACGAGCATTGGCACCTAACACGTTTCTGCGGCTTTTACCCACCATCCATTCCTTTCCTCCGAGCAGATTGAAAAGATAATTCCTGTTGTAGCGTGTATTGCGCCAGATTCCGTCACCTCCTTTATAGCGGGAACTGAACACCGACCCGGTGAACATGAAATAATATCCATTGGACATATATTTCTCAAACGTAACTTCCAGACCATAGTTAAGCCCTCTCCCCGTACTCTCGAATTTATCTGTTATAAACCAATCATCCTTGTTGTTGAGCAACGAATTGGAACTTCCCGCCACTACCGGCACTTTATACAGCAGCTGAATATACGGTTCGACACGGAGGTGAAAATCGTTACCGATATTCCAGTCATATGTCAGCACGAAATGATGTCCGCGTGTGAAATCCATATCCTTGTTTATCAGCTCGCCCTTGTCATTGCGGGTAAAGTAATAGTTGAGCAATTCAGTACGGCTGTGGCTGCCGTAGGAGAATGTCAGCGACTGTTTCTGATTGATGTTGAACTTTACGGCAAGTCTCGGCTCTATTGAGTAATGACTGTTGAGCGCGAAATATTGCAGATGGGCGCCGGGATTTATCTGCCAACGCCATGAAGGGGACAACGAAAATTCTGTATATGCCTCCAGCAATGCGCTGTTGCCCGTTTCATTGGCTACGGTTTTCACATCACCGCCAATTCCGTCGGCGTTTTTCAAAAGCATATCGTAGAACATGCCGGTTATGACCACGCCTGTGCGGTTGTTGCCTATATGACCTATTTTTTTATTAATGAAGGCGTTGAGGACAAGGTTATAATTGTTTTTCTTGATGATATTGTCGGGATGTTCCACAAGGTTGTCGTCAAGTGCCTGCTGATGGGAATCTATACCATTATAAGTTCCTGCAATGGTCGTGTTGAATTGCGTGGTTTCATTGAGACGGTACTTATGATTCACGCCAATCGCCCCCATCCATATCGAGGTATTGAAGAAATTGCGGTCCGATTCATATTGCCATTCATCCTTGTTGGTCTTGGGCTTTTCCTTGTTTCCGTCAATTAGTCCAAGGCCCCATACTGAGAATGTACCGGCCTTTTTGGTGGGGAAATTCAATTTAAGCGACAAGTCCTGATATTTCATGCCCTGACCGGCTCCGTCAGGAAGAAAACTTGAAATCATCCACAGGGTCGAGTATCTGTAATTGAAAAGATATGACGCTTTGCCTCCCTTTTTGAACGGCCCTTCCGATGAAAGGTCGATGCCCATCGTGCCGAGAGAAGCCGTATGTTCCCATCGGTTGTTATTGCCTGTCCGGAGTTTCAGGTCAAACACACCGGCAAGGGCGTTGCCATACTCAGCCGGGAAGGCACCGGTCAGAAAATCGGAATTTCCGAGGACAAGGCTGCTCAAAGCCGTAAGGCCTCCGCCACCGAATCCGCCTACTTCTCCGAAATGATTAGGATTGGGTATCTCTATCCCCTCAAGTTTCCACTGCATCAGTTTAGGGGCATTGCCACGGACGGTTATGCCGTTATCTCCTATATTGGTGGTGACCCCGGCAAATGCGCCCGCCAGTCTCGCCGGATCATCAAGACCTCCGGCAAAGCGTCCGGCTTCCTCAACGCTCAACATCCTGCCGCTTGACAGGTTCATGTTGTTGAGCGGCATATACTTTATCACTTTTGGGGTCACCACCACTTCGGCCAATTCCGAAGCAAGTTCCTGAAGGGGTATTTCAATCCTTGTCTCTTTGGACGAAGTGACTATCACATCCTTTATCACAACAGGGGCATACCCCATATAGGACGCTTCAACATCATAGCGTCCGACGGGGATATCCTTAAACGTGAAGTATCCGAGACTGTCAGTAGCCGCACCGCGTCCTTCATATGAGATCTTTACAGTAGCGAACGGCATGCCCTCTTCTGTTGACGCGTCAATCACGCGACCGATGATGTTCTGCGCAGGATTCTGGCAGACGCCCTGTGCCGCTGCCAGCAGAAGGCATAGAAACAATAATGCTGTTTGTCTGTTCATTTTCCATTGTATATTTTACTGGGTGCAAAATTACTATGGAAAATGTCCGGCGTAAATGGACGGTTGTCGGCAATGATTGGACTATTTAAGGATTGTCCTTCTGAACT
>HF985660.1:0-49489 GCA_000431155.1 Bacteroides sp. CAG:927 | reverse complement strand
AATCTTGAAAAATAGGCATGGTCTTCATAACCCAATTCATGTGCCACCACTTTTACAGTCGAGTTTGTAGCACGAAGCAATCGCTTAGCTTCCAGTATAATAGCGGCAGTAATCCATTCCGACGGGGTCATCCCGGTGCTTTTCTTCACTGCCTCATTCAGATATCCTTCCGATATGCAGAGTTCGTTTGCATAAAACGATGGTCTTTTCTGTCGCTTGACGAATTGTGGAAGTATACGTTTGAATCTTGCCGATATTTCAGTGGAACGAAGAAGTGGCTTGGATTGACCTGTAAGCAAAAATGGAGTTATAATACCGAGAATCACATTCAGCATATTGAATACCACGCATTTCATTGTCTGCGCATCACTCATCGAGGCAATGAGCACTGAAAGAAGTTCCATTGCATTATACAGCATCATCAAGGTGCCATCTGCAAGTGTGACGGCTTCTCCCGTCATGGAATATTCATCTATCAGATGACGGTAGTCATTATCCATCATATCCGGAGAGATTCTCAACATCCATGCCTCACATTCCTTGACACAGATATTGGAATGAACCTGACCGGGCGCGATAATTCCAAGTTGTCCCTCCGACAGTTCCACCGTGCGGAAATCAATATCGGTAGTTCCGCTTCCCTTTGATACGAGAATGACTGTGAAGCAATCATCAATGTGGGCATCATAGTCGTTAAGCCGGTCCCATCTCTCACTCGACGGCATGAGATGAGAAACCTCCGCATCAAAAACGGAATCCTCTTTCAGATAATGAACCGGTATATTGCGCGTCATATCAATAAATCAATTCTCACATCCCCATAAAAATGCGGATAATGCAGAAAATGCAATGAATTTAGTAATTGTTGAATATTCACCGTTTTAATATACATGATATGAAATCACCGTGATATTATAGATGATCGGATATTCTCAAACTTTATTGATTTTGATGAACGGATCTTGTTCATCGCACGTTGGGGTACTTCCGGCGTACACGCTATTATGACCTTCTTCCTTTGCTATGAAATGGAGAATTTCACGATATAGAGGATATAGCTGAATAATTTTGTCGCGCTGGTAATCGTTAGAACAACCTCCCCCTGACCATCCGTAAGATGCATAGGGCTGATGAGCTAAGTCGGTTGCCACAAGGTCGTGCAGCTCGCTGAGCCTCTTCTGAATTTCCTGCTGTTTCTCAAGACCACATGTGGTAAAACCAAGTTCACATTGTCCGGCAAGAAACCTTGAACAGTCTTCAACGCAATTGGCGATAAGAAGCATCTGCTTCTTTGTGAGTGTGATTGTGTAGAGTTCTTCGTTATGTTCCATAAATATCTATTGTGGGATAAATTTGAAAAAATTACAGGAAAAGTGTCATATATACCGGAAGATACGTTATACTTTCCTCTTTGCGTAAATCTTTTGTATAGACAAGGTAACGCTTATTTACTCGCGATGAGAATTTATCGCAGAACAGGTCCAGTGATTTATGGGTCTTATAGCCGGACGACTTTACTTCTATAGGATCTATCTTTGTACCGTTTGATAGAAGAAAATCAACTTCGTAAAGATGGTTGCTCGTCTCTGAAGGCCACGTATAGTAGTATAGCTCGTGCCCATTTGCTTTCAGCATCTGGGCAACTATATTCTCATATACATATCCGAGGTCTGCACTTAGTTTGTCCGAGAGTAATTTTTCATAAATTATGTTCTCGGTGAACTTCTTGTCCCAGAACGCAAGGGTGATAAAAAGACCTGTGTCAGCCATAAACATCTTATATCTATTGGTGTCCTTATGCAAAGCCATACCAACATTTGGATCGTTGGCATGGTAAGCCATATTAACGACCATAGAGTCTTGCATATCGAAAATAACTTCCATCAAACGGTCGTGTCTTCCATCTCCATCGGTCGGGGCATTGACAGTATAACGTGAGGCGTTTCGTGTCAATTCCGACGGAATAGCCATAAACAGCTTGGAAGCCATACCGGAAGGGTCGATTTTCATAAAATCCTTTTCATAGAGCCGGATAATGCGTCTCTTTGCCTGATCGACTCTCCCCATGTTTTTAGTTTCAAGATATGTCTTAACCGCCTGAGGCATACCGCCCACAAGCATATATAGACGGAAATCTCTCATAAGATTCCTATTTGCCTCGTCACCCATACTCTTGCGTTTCTCAAAGAATTGGCGCAACATGGGGATTGAGACTTCGTCACCGAGTGCCCATTTGAATTCTTCATAATCAAGCGGGTTCAATATAAGCTCATCCTCCTCACTCGGTATAATGATGTCTTTTACATTCTGTTTGATTGATAGCAATGACCCGGTTTCTATATAGTCGTATCTCCCGTCTTCAACAAGATACTTAATAGCCTGACGAGCGTTTGGACATTTCTGGACTTCATCAAATATGATTACAGACGCGCGGGGCTTAAGCGTTACCTTATACATCATCTGTAGGCGCATGAAGATATAGTCAAGGTCAGAAATGTCATCAAACAAATCCCTGACCTCTTTACTGCATTTGGCGAAATCTATGGCAATGAAACTGTCATACTCATGTTTGGCAAACTCCTTCGCAAGAGTGGATTTGCCGACACGCCTTGCCCCCTTAATCAGAAGAACCGATGCTCCATTACTATCCTGCCTCCATTGAAGCATCTCTGTGTATAGTTTACGCTTGAATATCATAATGTCGGAATGTAATTCGAGTGCAAAGATAGCGACTTTGGCAATAATCCCCAAATATTTCAATCGCAAATCGTCAATTATCCCCATATTTATTTAGTTGAAAGTGTCACTTATCCCCAAATTTTATGAACCGTCTCTGTCAATCCTCCCCCTATTTTTAAAGTTTCAAGTCTAAAAATACACTCTGAGTGCCAATTATCCCCAATTTAGTTTAGCCCATTTCGGCAATAATCCCCAATTTCATCACTTATACTTGTGTAATCTACCGGAAATCACTAACTTTGCAGTTAGTAAAGATGGACGCTTTGAGAGAGCTGAAACTGTTAAAATTGGAGGTGCGAACCCCTCAAAATAAGGTTTTGTATGCTAAAAGCGCAACTACCTCACTATCAAATCTATGCTATAATTGCATCGGCAAGTAACTATTTGGCTATAAAGTAGTTGAAATACTAATAATGACAAGTAACGCCCAAAACCAGGGCGTTATTTTTTTCGCCGTATTGGGCATTTCAGGGGCTTTTTAGCCGTTTGTCTATCTTTTTTCGCTTTCTCATTTGTACGTCGGCTCATTTTTCCGAGGTGAGGACGATTATGGTTCCAACTGGGACTGCATGGGACATGCCGGGACAGAATTAACGGAATTAACTAACAAAGTTATGAGCAGTACAATTGAAATCAAAAAGATTTGCGAGCAATGCGGCAAAGAGTTCATCGCCCGCAAAAGTTCTACTCGCTACTGTAGTAAGCGATGCGCAGAACACGCCTACAAGGATAAGCGACGAGAGGAACATGTTCGTCTTCAAAATGAGTTGTCGGGAATAAAACGTGAAGAGATTAAAAATCCTATTCTCGATTTTATGACTCCGCGTCAGTGTGCGACATTTCTCGGCATTGGGAAATCAACAGTCTATCGTGCTTTGGCTTCCAACTCCATGTATCTTTACGACATCATTGGCACCAAACTCATCTTCGAGGGTAGATATGACGAGGCTGTGGACTGGCTTAAAAGAGTTACTCCTCGGTTCGAGCAGACACGCCATGTGTCGAAATATTTCGACAGGGACCCATTCGGCTACAAAGGCCGAAGCAAGAATGCCCCGCTGTATAAGTTGCATTTTGCTGAAAAGATGACTGATCTCGAAAAACAAATTAAGAAAGAAAAAGATCCTAATCAAAAAGCCGACCTCATGCTCACTTACGCTAATGGTATGCAAAACCCTGTCGGAGCCAGAGCGTGGCCACTTACAACTACTGGGGTGAAGCATACTATCGGGCACTCTATAGTCAACACCGCCAGTCTGGTATCCTTGCCGTTATTGCTCGGGCAGAAGAGATACGCGATAAAGTTCTCGCTCTTTATACCGACGATGAAAGAGCGGCGAAAGCATACGCATTACTTGGCAAGCACAGAACCGCTGCTACCCGTTATCCAAACACCAAAACCGCAGCCTGTCTCCGCCGCGTTTGTAATAATCTTTACGACTACACTTATCATCCCGTAATCCTGCCGCCCGCCATGAGGCCATCTAAATTATGAGTTTTTCAACTTGAGATAGACTCATGAAAAGAAAGAGTTGATTCGCAGCAGCCTTATTAAAATGGTTGATACATAATGAGGGATGTATCCTTTTGATGGAGATACGAAGACGGGTCCGGTGCAACCGACATGTACAATAGGCTAATCTGGCATCCAGTATATACCACCCGTGGTTCGGTGGGTTGCAACCCAGTTTCTCAGTTCATCAAGCGTGGCAACGCCATCTTCTATTACGGCCTGATAATACTCAACGCCGTGTATCTCTTCATCGTCCGGCGTTTCAAATTTCAATCTTAGAATGGTTTGCCGTTGTTTTTCTGTCAGTCGGGCATTAATACGCTGCGCCATAAGTTCAAAGAACCCGTCATATTGCGTTCCGGATTCTATGTGTATCATATCGAGTTGCCATTTATCGCCTTTTGCATCTTCATAGATTGCGTGCCACGCTATGCAATGTTCGTCGGTATGAAGTCCGTTTATGCACCGTATTTCCTTAATGTGCTGATTCTTGGCCAAGTCTGCAATTATGGCAAAACTGGATTCTTCGGTTATTCCTGAGGAATATACGTGAATATCAATATCAAGGTGTTTGACAAGCAGCTTCATAGCCAACGAGCCTATCACGTTGGCCCTGCAGCCGTGATTCTCCCAAAATGTCAGGAGATCAAGTCGTTTTATAACCTCATGTGCCCTTTGTTGATTTTGCAGGGCCAGCAATTCATAGTTTTGCATCTGCGGATGGATAAATCTGCAAAGATATAATATTTCCGTATTATAGCTCAGTACATTCAAATAGTTTTTTTGGGAAACCGAAACGTACATTGCGCGGTTATATAGAAAAGTTTAAACAATGAGAGATCCGGACCATGAAACGGTAAGCTTCATGGATATTCTTGGTAATGACAATACTCACAGCCGGATGGCAGAAATATATGGACGGCAGAATTCCTCCGCGTCTTCAGGCTACGGCCGTAAAGATTGATTTGCCGGACAATAGAACTAAACAAATATGAATGAAATTTCGCCCTTGGTCCCTTTGATTCTCGGTGCAATTGCGTTTGCATTGTTCCTATGCCTCTTTGTCGGAGCGTGGATAGTGGCAATGCGTAACCGGCGCATCATCCGCAGAAACTCCCGACATCAGGATACAGACAATTGTCAATCAAATTAATGCAAGCGGAAGTATTATTTGTACTGTCTATCGCATTATGATGTGATGCAAAATAAACTTTTAAGGGTATATTTTTTGAGTTATAGACCTGAAAAGTTATCTTTGCAGAAGTACTAATTTTATCTGTTGATTGTCTATGGAATGCTCTTATCCTCAGGTGCCTAAACCGCGATACACTATGTCGTGGCTGGGATTGCACACTCTTTTTGCTTTGCTGGCTGCATGTGTTATGGCCTTAATTGCAGCCGCTATTGATTCTTTGTCAGGTGCGCGTTTGTCAAGTGGCCTGCTGCTCCAGTCAAATGCAGCTTTGGTCAGTGATGCCACGAGTTACTGCTTTGTTGTTACCTTGCTCACTCTCATGTCGCTCATGCTTGTGGAAATAAAGTTCCGCAAGCCGGTAAATTATATTCAGTATGGGCTCGTTACCTGCGCGTTAGGGCTTTTCTTCCTGTTATTGTTGTCACTGTCCGAGCCTTTTAAATTCATTTGGGCTTATGTTATTGTATGTGTCATGACAATATCCCTTCTCGGATGGTTTGTGCATGGTATGATGCGTGCCCGAAAGGCTGTAAACATGATTGTGTTGATTCTTTTTGTGGAGTATGCTGCTGTACTTTTGCTGCTGTATATGGGCAATTTGGCATTGCTTGTAGGCAGCCTCATTCTGTTCGTGGTATTGGCTTTTGCCATGTACTTCACACTTAAGCTAAAGATGGTTGATAACGAACTTACATTGAAATAAAGAGCCATGCCTATTGCTACACCGCCTCCGGTGCCGGAGCGTTTTATTAAGAGCAATCACTCTAATATGAGTTATGGCACAAGGTTGGCATTGATATCGCTGATTGGCGTTCTGCTTATGATCGCCTCCTTCATAGTATGGGGTTTTACCTCGTCTCGTGAGGCCACAAGCACAACTACTGCACGTGAAATAGCTGAAGCATGGGGTGAAACTGTGAAAATAGATGGCGTGGAATTGGAGCGCGACTCCCTGTCATCAGCCATTGTTCCTGAATCATATCGTTGTTCTGCTGTAGTTGAGTCACAGATTCTTCATCGCAGCATCTATGAGGCACAGGTGTATAATGCTCAAATATCTTTAAGCGGCAAGATGCAGGCGATTGCCGATTCGTGTGGTGCCAGTCGTTTTGTGTTCGGTGTGTCGCCCGCCTCTGTGGTGTCAATAGACCCTTTGGTTCTCGGTGGACGCGAATATGCATGGACTCAGACCGAAAATGGGTTTGTTGCCGAAGTAAATGAGGGGGGAGACGAGCCGTTCCAGATTAATCTTAAAGTCAAAGGTTCACAAGGTATCATTGTGAAGCAGTGCGGACTGAAAAACGAAATCAACATCAGTGGCAATTGTGCCAATCCTTCGTTTGGCACAGTTGATGAGTCTCTCTATGAAAAGCCGGATTATTATGGTGCAGACCCGTGTCCTCTTCCTGAGAAACGTAGTGTGACAAAAGAGCAGTTCTCGGCATCTTGGTGTGATGACAACGCCATGTCGATAGCCACCTATGCCAGTGTGACTTTTCTTTTGGGTGTTGACAGATACCAGAAAGTGGAGCGCAGTCTGAAATATGCATTCCTGATAATATTGTTCACGTTCCTGAGCGTGTTTTTTGCCGAGCGTCTCACCAAATATCCCATTCCTGTGCTCAATTATTTGCTCATAGGGCTTGCTCTTATTTTGTTTTATGTGCTGTTGTTGTCGCTGTGTGAGCATATGACATTTGGCGTGGCATATGCGATTGCCTCCGCCATGACCGCGTGCCTAATATCGTTGTATATGTGGGGGATGCTTCATTCCAAGAAAGTGGCCGGCACCATTCTGGCTATTCTTGCAGTGATGTATGCTTCATGCTATGTGCTGCTGTGTCTTAGCACTTATGCACTAATCATGGGTGCACTGATGATGTTTTGTGCGCTTGCGGTGAGCATGTACGCATCGCTTAAAATTAAGTTCTGATTTGCTCAGGTATTAAAAAAATAACAATGGAGCGCCTGAAGAACGCTCCATTGTTGTAGGATATTATTTGTCAATTATTTGATTCGAGCTTTGATAGCTGCTGTTTCAGCCTCGTAACCGGGCTTTTCAAGCAGTGCAAACATGTTGCGTTTGTAAGCTTCCACGCCGGGCTGGTTGAAGGGGTTCACTCCAAGAATATAACCGCTTATGCCGCATGCTTTTTCAAAGAAATATATTAGCTGTCCGAGGTATAGTTCATTAAGATCGGGAACAGAAACAATGAGGTTTGGCACATTACCGTCCACGTGGGCAATACGTGTGCCGAGTTCTGCCATCTTATTTACCTGATCCACGCGTTTTCCGGCGATGTAGTTGAGTCCGTCAAGGTTGTCGGGATCCGATGGAATAACTACTTCGTGTTTTGTGGCTCCTACGCTGATTACGGTTTCAAAAATGGTGCGTTCGCCATCCTGAATCCATTGACCCATTGAGTGCAGATCGGTGGAGTTGTCAACAGCAGCCGGATATATTCCTTTGCCGTCCTTGCCTTCGCTTTCGCCGTAAAGCTGTTTCCACCATTCGCCGAAGAAATGAAGTTTGGGATTGTAGTTCACCATAATTTCTATCTTCTTGCCTGCGCGGTACAGAGCGTTGCGGGTAACTGCGTAAACCAATGACGGGTTGGTGTTGTCAGTGGCTTGGGTTGCGGCTTCCATCTGTGCGGCTCCGCGCAGCAACGCGCGAATGTCGTATCCGGCCACGGCAATGGGAAGCAGACCTACAGGGGTGAGAACCGAGAAGCGGCCACCCACATTGTCTTCAATCACGAAAGTCTTGTAACCTTCAGTGGTGGCAAGCTGGCGCAGCGCACCGCGTTTGGCGTCTGTGATAGCCACGATGAGCTTTGATGCCTTTTCTTTGCCTACCTTGTTTTCAAGCATCTCTTTGAGCAGACGGAAAGCGATGGCAGGTTCGGTGGTTGTTCCAGATTTGGATATTACTATGATACCGAATTTCTTATCTTTAAGATAATCCATTAGCTCATACAGATAGTCTTCACCTATGTTCTGGCCGGCAAACAACATTTTGGGAGCCTTGTTGTCACATCTGTATGCCGAGAAAGAGTCGCTGAGAGCTTCAATAACAGCTTTGGCTCCGAGGTATGAGCCGCCAATACCAATGCTTACAACAACTTCACATTCTTTTTGCAGGTCGGCAGCCACGGATTCAATGTCAGCTACAAGGCTTTCCGGTGTGCGTGTGGGCAGATCCACCCAACCAAGAAAATCATTTCCTGCGCCGGTGCCTTGCTCCACTTTGTTGAGACCGTCCACACCCTGCGGCATAAGGTCCTGTATCTGTTGCTCGGATACTGTGCCTAAAGCGTTTTTGATGTCAATGCTGATTTTAGTCATGAGATATTTGGTTTTATGAGAGATTATCAAATGAAAGTTTCTGCCATAGTCTTGATGGCTACTGACGGCTTTACTCCGCGATACAATATATCGTACACGCCGTCAAGAATAGGCATCGTGACCCCAAAATGGCGATTGATTTCATATATGCATTTAGTGCCGTAATAGCCCTCCGCTGTCTGTTCCATCTCCATTCGGGCGGCGTTGACCGAATAGCCTCTGCCTATCATGGAGCCGAAGTTGTGGTTGCGGCTGAATTTGGAATAGGATGTCACAAGCAGGTCGCCCAGATATACCGAATCGCATATCTGTCGCGGACGGGGATATACCGTGTCCACAAACCTCTCCATTTCGCGTATGGCGTTTGACACGAGCATGGCCTGAAAATTGTCTCCGTTTTTCAGTCCGTGCACTATGCCGGACGCTATGGAGTAAACATTTTTAAGTACTGCCGCATACTCTATTCCGTCCACATCGCTTGATGTTATGGTGTGCATGGCTTTGCCACTCAGACAGTTTGCAAACTGCTCGGCATGGAATATGTCATTGCATCCCACCGTGAGATAACTTTGGCGTCCCAATGCCACCTCTTCAGCATGACATGGTCCGCTTATAACCAGCATCCGTTCGGGCGGCACGCCATACTTACGCTCCATATAAGTGGATATGATGAGGTTGTCATCGGGAACTATGCCTTTCACTGCCGACACCACAAATTTGCCTTCAAGAGATGTGGTGAGTTTTTCCATGTGGCTCTTGAAGTAGGGTGACGGCATTACAAGAAGCAATGTGTCGGCCTGCTCCACCACATAGTTGATGTCGCTGGAAAAATCTATGCGTTCAATATCAAACTGCACATCACTAAGATATGCGGGGTTATGACGCAATCGTTTGAAATCAGCGATGCGGTCATCGCGGCGCATATACCACAATATGGTTTCGCAATTATCAAGCAGAAGTTTGGCCAAAGCTGTAGCCCAGCTTCCGCCTCCCATTACTGCCACTTTGCCAGGGAAATTCATTGTTATTATAACGTGAGTTGTTACTCCAAAGTTCAGGCCTGTGACTCTTTTGCCTCATCCTGTTTCGGTGTGGCTGACTCAATCCATGCTTTCACATCGTCGGCAGTGGGGTTTTTGAGTTCAAGCTTGTATTTCTTGTTGATTCCGCACATATCCTGTTGGAGTTTGCCGGCTGATGACACGCTGCCGAGAGCCTCCACAGTGAGTACGCCAAGCTTATGAAGCACGGGTACCCATTCCTCCGATACACCCACTGTGGCGAAAGCTTGTGCATTGTCGCGCTTTGCTGTTTTTTCAGGACGCATCTGCGGGAAGAACAGTACTTCCTGTATGGTGGTCTGACCGGTCATCAGCATTACAAGACGGTCCATACCTATACCCATACCAGATGTGGGCGGCATGCCGTATTCAAGAGCGCGAATAAAGTCATGGTCAATTATCATTGCCTCGTCATCACCTTTTTCGCTCAGACGCATCTGCTCCACAAAGCGTTCGTACTGGTCAATAGGATCGTTGAGCTCCGAGTATGCATTGGCAAGTTCCTTACCGTTTACCATCAGCTCAAAACGCTCGGTGAGTTCCGGATTGTTGCGATGACGCTTGGTGAGCGGCGACATTTCAATCGGGTAATCTATGATAAACGTGGGCTGAATGTAGTTGCCTTCGCATTTCTCTCCGAATATCTCGTCAATGAGCTTACCTTTACCCATTGATCCATCCACTTCAATATCAAGTTGCTTGCATACAGCGCGCAAATCATCTTCGCCCATGCCGGTTATGTCGATTCCGGTAAACTCTTTGATGGCATCAATCATGGTGACGCGGCGATAAGGAGCCTTAAAGTTTATGATGTTTTCGCCAATCTGCACCTCGGTGGTGCCGTTCACATCCATGCATATCTTTTCAAGCATCTTTTCTGTGAAGTTCATCATCCAGTTGTAGTCCTTGTAGGCCACATAAATTTCCATGCAGGTGAATTCCGGATTATGGGTGCGGTCCATACCTTCGTTGCGGAAGTTTTTGGAAAACTCATAGACGCCTTCAAATCCACCTACTATCAGACGCTTCAGATAAAGTTCATCAGCAATACGCAGATACAACGGAATGTCAAGTGCGTTATGGTGTGTGATGAACGGACGCGCGGAGGCTCCACCGGGTATGGACTGAAGAATGGGAGTTTCCACTTCCATGTAGCCGTGGTGATTGAAGAAAGAGCGCATGCTGTTGTAAACCTTGGTACGCTTTATGAAAATTTCTTTTACGCCATCGTTTACCACCAGATCCACATAGCGGCGGCGATAGCGCAGTTCAGGGTCGTCAAACGAATCGTAAACCACACCGTCTTTCATCTTCACTATGGGAAGAGGACGGAGTGATTTGCCCAGCACCGTTATTGAGCGGGCATGTATGGTGATTTCGCCGGTTTGGGTGCGGAACACAAAACCTTCCACCCCAATAAAATCGCCTATGTCAAGAAGCTTTTTTATGACAGAATTGTAGAAATCTTTGTTTTCGCCCGGACAGATGTCATCACGGCTCACGTAAATCTGTATGCGGCCACGGGAATCCTGCAATTCAATGAATGTGGCTTTACCCATCACGCGGCGGCTCATAATGCGCCCGGCCACGCTCACATTCTGTTCGAGAGCACCGTCAGTGAAATCATGTTTTATATCGTCGGAGTAAGCGGTTACAGGAAATTCAGCTGCCGGATAAGGTTCAATACCCAAGCGGCGCATTTCGTCAAGACTACCTCTGCGCACAATCTCTTGTTCGCTAAGTTCCAATATATTAGTTGCCATAGCTATGAAAAAGGGTTTTATTTTCTGCAAAAATAATCAAATTTATTAAAATTCACGGCATTATGAGCCTAAAAACAGGCTATCAACGGGCATACAGAGTCTGCAATCGGGAATAGTGGGTCTGTGGACTGAATGACTCAATGGCCTGCAACTGTATGGCTGCGTGGTCAGGAGCAGATTGCCATTGTTTTTTGATTGCATCGGCCAAAGCCTCGGAGCTGCCGGATGTGAATATTGTGCCATTGCAGCCTTTTATCAGTTCAGGAATACCCCCAATGGCTGCACCGACAACCGGTGTCCCGGCACAAAGTGACTCAATTACACTCAGTGGATTGTTTTCATACCATTCTGACGGTATTACCGAGAACCGTGCCTTGCTGAGTAATTCACGCACCTCATCACCGTTAAGACGCCCAAGAAATTCAATATTGGGGCAGGCGGAGTATTTGGCTCTCAGCTCTTCGCTGAGCGGACCGTTGCCGGCTATTTTGAGTTTGTAGGGTAGTGCGGCTGCTGTGGATAATAATGTGCGTACACCTTTTTCTTCCGACAATCTGCCTACATAACAATAGTATTCATCGCGTTCCTGTGATGCATCACATTTGCGGTAAGCATCAATCATTTCAGGTGCTACGAAATTGCATAGCGTAACGAGTTTGTCGGAATTGAATCCTCCCTGCTGCATCTTGGCGTTCATGAACTCACTCGGACATATGAAGCAGTCCACATTGTCTTCAAGAACTTTGCGCCTCCATTTCACTGCTTCCAGCCATGCCACTGCGCTGGCCGCAAGAGATCCTTTCATACACTTTGTGGTTAGTACGGGCAGCTTGGATGAGAAGCATTTTTCGCACACTTTCCCATTGGTGTTAAGACAGGAATATGAGGGACAAATGAGCTTGTAATCATGAAGTGTCCACACTACCTTGGCACCGGTCTTGTGTGCCATTAAAGCAAGCACGGGTGACAGATAGGAATGTATGTTGTTGAGATGTACCACATCGGGTTGGAAATCCTTGAGCAGTGAAGCAAATTTGTGCTTTATGTCACCAAGTCCCAGCATGCGTTTGAGTGCATTGATTTTGGCACCTGCACCTCCTGAAAAATCCACTTCCTCAGGCCAATAGCTATCCCATCGGCTTGGCAAGTTCTCGGGATATTGCATGGCAAATATTGCCGTTTCGTGACCTTGGCGTTTGAGCAGCTCCTCAAGATTGAGAGTGCACACGCAGTCGCCGCCACGACGGTAATAGAATTTGTTTACAATCAGAACTTTTTGTTTCATGAGTGCAAATATATGAAATATTCCCTAACTTTTTGGGCGTTTGGGAAATTATAGTTATGTTTGCAATAACATAACCAAGCTCCGTGACTAAGGAGATAAAACTATAAAACTATGCCCATACCTAAGAAAGCGCCTAAAAAGCCTAAAGCCGAGAAACTTTTGCCACTGGTGAAAAACGATCCTTATCTTATGCCGTTTGCCGCCGCTATAGCGGGGCGTCATGAAGATGCCGTGCGCAAGGAAAAAGAGCTCACATCCGAGTGCGGCTCATTGAAAGATCTTGCCAACGGTCATGAATTTTTCGGCATGCACCGCAATGCCGACGGTAGCTGGACTTTCCGTGAGTGGGCTCCAAATGCTACACGAATAGTGCTGATTGGCGATTTCTCCGACTGGAAAGCTTTGGCCCGTTATGACCTTGAACGCAAAGATAACGGGGTGTGGGAAATCAATCTGCCTGCTGACGCTATTCATCATGGCGATTATTATAAAATGCTGGTGAGCTGGCAGGGCGGTGAGGGAGAGCGAATCCCCGCTTACGCTACCCGTGTGGTGCAGGATCCGACGACACATCTGTTTTCGGCACAAGTTTGGGAGCCGGAGCATGAATACGAATGGAAAGTTGCCGAGTTCAAGCCTGACACCAAGCCGCTGCTCATTTATGAGTGCCATATAGGCATGGCGCAGGAGCGAGAGGATGTCGGCACGTATGCTGAATTTCGTGATCTGATTCTTCCCCGCATAGCTCGCGATGGCTATAATGCCATTCAGATAATGGCTATACAGGAGCACCCTTACTATGGCTCTTTCGGTTATCATGTGAGCAATTTCTTTGCCCCGTCAAGTCGTTTTGGCACACCCGAGGATCTCAAATCACTTATCGACACTGCCCATTCTATGGGAATAGCGGTGATTATGGATATAGTCCATTCACATGCCGTGAAAAATGAGCTTGAAGGGTTGGGACGCCTTGATGGAAGCTACAACCAATATTTCTACGGCGACGGTCGTCGCGAGCATCCTGCATGGGATTCGCTTTGTTTTGATTACGGCAAGAATGAGGTGCTTCATTTCCTGTTGTCAAATTGCAAATATTGGATGGAGGAATTCCGCTTTGACGGATTCCGTTTCGACGGCGTAACATCCATGCTCTATTATAATCACGGTTTGGGACAGGCGTTTGGCAGTTATGATGATTATTACAACGGCAATCAGGATACAAATGCCATTACTTATCTCACGCTTGCCAATAAGCTTATACATTCGCTCAATCCTTATGCCATAACCATAGCCGAGGAAATGAGCGGCATGCCCGGTCTCGCCATACCGTTCAAGGACGGTGGCATAGGATTTGACTATCGCATGGCAATGGGTATTCCTGATTATTGGATCAAGACCCTTAAGGAGAAGAAAGATGAGGACTGGCATCCGACATCCATATTCTGGGAACTGACCAACAGGCGTGATGATGAAAAAACTATAAGTTATGTTGAGAGCCATGACCAGGCTCTTGTTGGCGACAAAACGGTGATATTCCGTCTTATTGACAAGGAGATGTACTGGCACATGAACAAGGACGATGACAATGGCGTGGTGGCACGAGGTATGGCATTGCACAAGATGATTCGTCTCGTTACTGCTGCTACTATTAACGGTGGTTATCTCAACTTTATGGGCAATGAGTGGGGACATCCCGAATGGATTGATTTCCCGCGTGAAGGCAACGGCTGGAGCTACAAATATGCACGACGCCTCTGGAGCCTTGTGGACAACGGATTTCTTAAATATGAATTCCTTAATAACTTTGATAACGCCATGATTCATTTAATCAGCAGCGTTTATAATTTCCAGAGTTTGCCCGTGGGCAAATTGTGGGAAAAGGATGATGATCAGGTTTTGGCTTTCAGTCGTGGGGATTTGATATTTGTATTCAACTGGCATCCGTTCAAGTCATTTGATTCTTATGGCATTTTAACGCCTCCCGGCGAATATGAGGTTGTGCTCTCCAGTGACAATCCTGATTTCGGCGGTTACGGCAATGTGGATGAGTCCGTGCATCATTTCACCATTCATGATGACCTTTATAGCCCGATAGGAGTAGAATGGCTCAAGCTCTATTTGCCCAGCAGAAGTGCAATGGTGCTTCGCCGAAAGAAGCAATCCCGACCGCGCAAATCCACTTCTGCCAAAAAGTAATTTGCGCACACACATAAAATCACAAGAGAGTGCATCTGAATTTTGATGCACTCTCTTTTTCGTTGTCTTTCATCGGACTTGTGTGGAGCTGGAGGGACTTGAACCCGATACTCCAAATATGCCTATTTCAGATAGTTGGCTATAACCGAATTTCTTTTGAAACGATTTGGTGACAAATAATTCTTTGTCGGATTCTGACTCCGCGACCCTGACTTTTCAGCGTCTCATCGTATGAGCAAAATTAGTCAATTTCTGCCGCCTGCGCAAGTCCAAAGGTTCGTTTTAGATAATAATAACACTGATTGTTAAAAGGTCTATTAAATGCCGTTCAAGAGGTTTTCGGGATGCTCCAATTCTTCCACCAAAAGATCAACGCAGGTACATGGCTTATGACTTTTGTAATCCTGTGTATTGTCAAACATGGCTCGGAGTTTTGCCGCCCAAAGTTTTGCCTGAGGCTCATTGCCTATCTTCTGAAGCATCCCATAAATGCCGGGGTCGTTTTTCTTATAGGAAAAATCCCCGTAGCCATCTGCCTTGCGTATTTCGTTTTCAAGTTTTGTAATGTAGTCTGCGCGTGAGATTGCTGAATCAAGATATACGAAGTGCAGAAGATACCACAGTTCAAACGCCTCGTTGCTCCAACCTGCCATAAAACCTTTCCTTCCGGCAAGAGCAATAGCCTCGTTGAAGTCATTGAAATCATCCTTGTCGAAAACTACCCAGACACGGTCAAATATCAACTGGCGTTGATATTCGAGCCGTTCTTTAATCTCTTCAGTTTTCTTGACCAAAGCACAAGTTGAGCGTCCCTCGCCGACTATATCTTCGGAACGCACTTCCGAATACTTATCCTTGACAAGCCCCTTGAAATAATTAGGTTCGGTACGTTCCCCTTCGCATACAATCAGGAAGCGTACGATTTTATCTCTTGTCGCCACCTTACGTTTTTTTGCAGCTTTGGCTTCGCGCTTTTCCCGTTTGAGTTGCTCGATTTTAGATTTTGGAAGCTGTCCCATACTTAACTCATAAATGGAATGGCGCCGTAGCGACCGTTGATATAGTCCTTTTCGATATTGCGGTCGTTGCGGACCTTGTTGCCGGAATCGTCGCGGAATTCTACAAGCGAATAAAGGTCGGTAGAATCGGATTTATCTTTCTCGGTGAACCAAATCTGATCTCGACGCAGATATTGAATATTAAGCAGGTTGGTATCGTGTGTCGCAAAAATAAGCTGGGCGCCGGTCTTGTTGAATTCCTTGTTCATAAACAGCCCGATAATTTTTCGGGTCAGGAACGGATGCAGTTTAGCATCAAGTTCATCGACAATCAGAATTTTACCGAGCTTAATAGCATCTACAATTGGACTGGCAATTTCTATCATTTTTTTTGTCCCTTCTGATTCCATTTTGTCTGTCGGGAACTCTTTTTGACCCACAACCTTTCCGTCCGCATCATAGATGTCGTGAATAGTCTTTGAATCTACCGAGTCCTCTTCTCCGAGATTCATGCTTACCTGAATTCCATTAAACCCTAAGTGAGTCTGATAAAGTAGGTTCATGATTTCTTCTTTGCCGTCTTCCTGATAGAAGATTGTACGCAGAGTTTTCCCGGCATAACCGTTCCCATCCATTCCCGACATATATTCAATATTGGAAAACCAGTCAAGAATAGACTGCGATACTTTACCGTTCAACTGTGCTACAAGAGATACGAACAACCGATTATCAGGTGTAGCGGTTTGTTTACCCAGCCCTTCGGCAAAACGTGTTTTAGAGATTTTGAACTCTTTGCCACTGCGTAGGAACAATTCAAACTCCCTCTCTCCGGGCCTTTTCTCATATAGCCATTCGGCGACAATAGCCTCTGCGGTATAATCGAAGCCATATCTGAATTTGGAGTTATTGAGAGTGAATTGGATTTCAAAGGATGTAGGTTCGTCGCCTGATGTCAGATCAAGAGAAAATGGTTCAGCTTCAAGCCTATCCTTTGGATTCAACTTGACAGAGTTGAGAAGCACATCGCGCATGGCTTTCAAGGCTTTCAGGACATTACTTTTGCCACTGGAATTTGCCCCATACATCACAGCCACAGGCAGCAATTCCTCATCACATGACTTTACAACAGCATCCGACAACTCCTGAATCGAAGCGGCCTCCATGCTCAGTGTCATCTCATTTTTGAATGACCTGTAATTCTTGAATGTGAAATTTACCAACATATCTTATTAGCTTATCTGCTGCAAAGATAACAATAAAATTTCATATAGGGTTTGATTTTTGAGAATTATTCTCAAAATTCACAGTCTGAAAGTTGAATTAGGGCTTTCAATCCTAAAATACTCTTTAGAGAAAGCGGAGAGAGAGGGGGCGGTCTTTCGTGTCTGCGGCGATATGCCGTCAACAAGTGACGGTGGACAAGTCCACTGACACCAGTTGACCGCATCACGCCTATGGGCAATGCTGAACACCGACAACAGCCATCGCCTTATGGAATGGCATCGGGGACGCTGCCTTCACCATAAGACTGAATGGCTGTCGTCCGTGTTCCGGGGCGCATTGCCGGATAAGGACTTTTACGATCGCCCCCTCACTCACCGCTTGAACAGCATCCAACGAAAAGAACAGTGTCGCAATGACGGGACTTTCAGATCCACGTCATTGCGGCACACTTCTTTTTTATCGGGGCTGCACCGATTCCTATTCTTTCAGTGTTTCAATCCATCGCCGCCACCGTCGGGTCGGCGACGATTTATGTTTTCACGGGCTTTCATCCGGGGGAGCCTTCTCAACAAGGCGTACCATCAACAAGTGGGTCAGTACGAGTTGCTTGCCTTAACCTAACGTGTGGCGAAGGGATATTCTTCTGGCTTTGGCATAAAAAATCTCCAGACCTCCTGCGTCATTTGCCTGCGCAAGCTCCGGCGAATACTTCATTTTGCACTCGTATTTTTTCTGTCAAGGCCCGAACATCCCTCTTTTGCCGCCCCACGCCTTTCAGGTGTCAAGCAACTCATACAACCACACTGTCTTTGGACGCATGGAAAAAAAAGCTCCCACCGATATGAAAGCCACAGGAAAACATAAAGATATTAGGTCAAGGCAAGCTCGCCAATCCTCCTATCATTCCCGCATAATCACAAGGGCGGTCAAGGCGGTGGCAATTATCATCGGGGCGGTTATCGGAATAGCGTTGTGGGCGATAGCAAGACCCATACTGAGGGGAATAGGCTGGCTCATTTCAATCCTTAGCGCAATCGGAGCAATCTATTGGATTTTAACACTCTAAAAATATTTACGACTATGGCAGCGAAAAGACATTCAAAGACTTGGGAACAGCAAGCAAAGTATTACGAGGTTGACAACATCGCCGAATATATGGTGGAAACATATCTCAACGGCAATATCTCAACATTCCGTGAACTCTACCGAGAACTCAAACCCGCAGGGCGAAAGCTCTTTATAAGTTGTCTTTTCCGTATGGAACTCCCGACAACAAAAATAGAAAAAATCATACTCGCAACATTCTAAAACATACACGACTATGGCAAATGACACGATGAAAGGAACACAAGCGTTCCAAGACACAATCGCCCAATATCTTATGACAAGGGCGGAAAACGACCCTCTCGTAGCGGTCAGGCTGGCAAATCCTTCCAAGACGATGGAGCAGTGTTGCGCCTATATCATCGGAGAAGTCAAGAAAAGCGGTTGTTGCGGTTTTACCGACGATGAAATTTTCGGCTGGGCAATGCACTTTTGGGATGAGCCGGAAATTGAGGTAAGCAATATAGCCACCAACTGCCAAGTGGTAGTAAACCATACGGTAGAACTCACCGAGGAAGAAAAGGAACAGGCACGGCAGGACGCCATCAACAAACTCCGTGATGAGGAAATGGCTAAAATGCGCAGACCCAAGACCTCCGAAAAGAAAAACACCGAGGACAATCCCCAAATCGCACAACCCAGTCTTTTTGACCTCTAAAACATTACGGCTATGAAACCCAGGACAGCATTACAAAAGCAAGTGGCATCACTATCCGCCACACTGCGCCCCATAACCGCGACACAAGAGAAATGGGCATACCGCCACTGCTTTGAGCATTTTGCCTATCGCACAAGTTGAACAACCCAGTCTATTCGACTTCTAAACAATACTGCTATGAAACCCAAGACAGCATTACAAAAGCAAGTGGCAGCACTCTCCGCCACACTGCACCCCATAACCGCGACACAAGAGCGTTGGGCATACTGCCACTGCATTGAGCATTTCGCCTATCGCACCAATAGCGGAACAATGACCTGCTCCGACTGCGGACACGTTTGGAAAGGCGAGAAAGGCAATCTTTGCGACACTGTCGCAGGTTGCAAATGCCCTCACTGCGGAACTGAACTGAAAGTGAAGGACACCCGCAAACGCACCCATAAGGAAACCGCATATTTCAGCGTAATAACAGCACACAAGGGTTTTCAAGTAATCCGTGTGTCGCATATAACGAGCGAAAGCCGTAAGGGAGAGGTCAGACAACTCTATTGTCAGGAGGTCGTGCAAAGGTGGATTTCTCCGAAAGGCAAAGTTACCGACATGGCTCTGCTCCGAGGATTTACTTTCCATTACTGCGACTGCTGGTCTTATTGGAGTGAGATGGAGATACGTCCGCACAACTCACTGTATGATGATGTTGTCGTATGGAGCGACGTCTATCCGAGAATGACGGTAATACCCCAGCTCAAACGCAACGGATTCAAGGGCGATTTCCACGGAATATCTCCCGTAAGACTTTTCAAGGCTCTGCTTTCAGACCCAAGGATGGAAACGCTGATGAAAGCCGGAAAGATTGAGGAAATGAAATACTTTCTTGCCAATCCCTGCAATGCGTATGAATTCTGGGCATCGTATCTTATCGCCGGACGCCACCGCTATCATATCAACAACATCGGAATGTGGTGCGACTATCTGCGGATGCTGAAGAACCTCGGCAAAGACCTCCGCAATCCCAAGAACATCTGCCCCGAAGATTTCATAGAGGCGCACGACGGATTGAGCCGAATGATAGAGGACAGACGCAGAAGGGAGCGTGAGGACGCCGAGCGCAGGAGAGCCGAGGAAAGACTGCTCCGAGAGAAAGAGAAGGAGGAACAGTTCAAGGCTCTCAAATCCAAATTCTTCGGTCTGGTAATCTCCGACAATGAAATATCGGTGAAGGTGCTTGAGAGCATAGAGGAATACTGCCAGGAGGGTAACACACAGCACATCTGCGTATTCTCATCTTCCTACTACCTTAAAAAGAACACGCTGGTATTGTCGGCAAGGATTGACGATACCATAATAGAGACGGTAGAGGTTGACTTGCAGACCCTCAAAGTTGTGCAGTCCCACGGCAAATATAACAAGGACACCAAGTACCACGACCGCATCATCAACCTTGTAAACTCTAATGCCCGACTAATCAAGGAAAGAATGACCGCCTAATGTTTAACTCGACCACCGCCCGAAATATGGCGGTGGTCATAACCCCACTGATTATGAACGTAACATTTGAGCATCCGACTATCATCTTTGACAATGATATAGCCGAAATAATCATAGAGTTTGTAAATCACATTCTCTATGCCGATAGCGAGGAAACGCTACGGCAGATAGTAGCCGACTTTGCCGACAAATACGACCTTGACCGATATTTCGTCTATGGCTACGGCAGCCACCACCTATGGCTGAAACAAAGGAAGATAACCAATCCCGATATGACATTTGAATATCGGGTGCTGATTGTAGAATACTAAAACCGCAATACTATGACAACCAAAATGACCGCCAACGGAGACATGGCGGTTGCATTGTTCGTTGGTCTCACTGCTCTCGACACAGTTTCAACCGAAAGCGGCGGAGGCGGTTCGTCCAACGATGACAACCGGCGCGACCGTAAGGACGAGGACGAGATAGAACGTGCCCGCAGATGCGCCCGCGCAGCCACCTCCCGTATTGGGAAAATGTCAAAATCAGGACGCATAAGATAATGCTTTTACCTTTAATAAAATATGATTACAACACTTGATTTCTCCGAATTGATGTCTATCGCCATTGTGACTAATGTTAGCCATAAATATTTTAGTCCATAATTAAATTTCAAACAATGGCTTCGATAAAAGTAAAGTTCCGACCCTCGACTGTCGCTGACCACGAGGGCGCAATCTACTATCAGATTATCCATGAAAGGAAGGTGCGACAGCTTCTGACAGACTACAAGGTCTTTTCATCAGAGTGGGATGAAAGCCGCTCGATGGTAACTACAACCCAGAAAAGCGAGCGAAAAACATTCATTCTCTCAATCCGGGAGCGTATCCGCTGGGATGTGGAGCGGTTGACGAAGATTGACCGCAAATTGGATTCCAACGGTCTGACATACACAGCCGATGATGTGATTGACGAGTTCAACCACTACGCGCATGAATACTCCCTGTTCAACTTTATGG
The DNA here is from genome assembly GCA_000431155.1 of Bacteroides sp. CAG:927. Lineage (GTDB taxonomy): Bacteria > Bacteroidota > Bacteroidia > Bacteroidales > Muribaculaceae > Paramuribaculum. The sequence goes on along the minus strand of HF985660.1, from coordinate 27,916 downwards.
AAAGTCTTATCGCCAGACTGAAACATAACGGCAAGATCCGTACCTCAGAGACTTACAAATCAACTCTCAACAGCTTCAAAAAGTTCCGAGAGGACGAGGACATAATGCTCGATTGCATTACCTCGGAAACGATGGAGGCGTATGAGGCATGGCACAAAAATCGAGGAGTTGCACCGAACACCATATCCTTCTATACCCGCATCCTTCGTGCAGTCTATAACCGTGCGGTCGAGGACGACATCATCGAGAACCGCAATCCGTTCCGCCATGTCTATACCGGTGTTGACAAGACCGTCAAACGAGCATTGCCGTTGGCAGTCATCAAGAAGATCAAGGCTCTGGACTTGTCTCTGGCTTCCGCACTCGACTACGCCCGCGATATGTTCCTGATGAGCTTTTATCTCAGAGGAATGAGCTTCATCGACATGGCTTACCTGAAAAAGGCTGATCTCAAAAACGGTTATATAACCTATCGTCGCCGCAAGACCGGTCAGCAACTGATAATAGAATGGACAAAGGAGATGCAGATAATTCTTGACAAGTATCCTGAAAACAAGAGCGAATATCTGCTTCCGGTCATCCGCAACCCCGGAATCAACGAGCGATGCACCTATCGCAATACCGGCTACAATATCAACCATAACCTGAAACGAATCGCAGAAATGGTTGGAGTAACCATACCACTAACTCTATATGTAGCCCGGCATAGCTGGGCTTCAGCCGCCAAAGCGAAAGGTATTCCTCTCTCAGTAATCTCGGAAGGCATGGGCCACGACAGTGAGGCAACCACCCAAATATACCTTGCCAGCCTCGACACTTCCGTCGTTGACAAAGCCAACAGCCTAATCTTGAAATCCCTCTAATAGTTTCCGACCATCACTGAAACCTATTACTAAACATCCATATCCTCCTAATAATACTATTGCCTCAGCACCACTCGGTTCTGAGGCATCGTTGTTTAGCAATCATCCAATTCTCTTGTTTAGAGAGTCTTAACCAAGTGCAAAGTTACGAAATATTTCTGAAACAGGGACTATATTCGGCATTATTTTTTTAACGAGCCATCGGATTTTCTCACATTGTTTAGCAAGTGGCCTTAATTGAATCACTAAACCATCTGATTTCCAATTAGGATATAGAGCATCCATCTCTCTAAACAAGAGAGGCTTGCCGTTAGAGCAAAACAATAACAATCATGTCACAGAACAAAACCGTTTTTCCGGGATTAGGTCAAGAAGGTGATTTCAATCCCAACCAGTCATTTTCAAGCGGCAGCCAACCGTATTCCCGTCCTTCAAATCAAGGACGCAATAAAGGTACTGTCTATCCGGGGATGGAATCTCCTAATAACGGAGGAGAACCGGCTCCGAGAGACAGCCGTCCGGCACAACCCACAAGAGGCAATGGTAAACCCATAGTCGGATTCCTATACTCCATATCAAGAACAGGCGTAGGCGAATTTTGGCCCTTACACATTGGTCAGAACATAATTGGCAATTCATCTGAATGTGATATAATACTTGGAGAAGGTACAGTTTCACAGAAACACGCAAATCTCCATATCAATAAAATGAAAAAGCCGGAAAAGACTGAGGCGACAATCTCAGATCTTGGCTCTACGAATGGAACTCTTGTGAATGAAAACAGTGTTTCTGTGGCTCGTCCCGTGGAGTGCGTAAATGGAGACATCATCACAATCGGAGAGAATTATGACCTGCTTTTGCTTTTGATAGACACAAAGGCATTAGGTCTTCATCTTGCCGAGAACTTCTATGATGTGCGAGAAGAAGAGGATAACTTTAATCCCGGAGGAAGTTTCTCAACAGCTCGTGATAATACTACAAGAAACGAACAGGATTTTCCGCCTCGTTTCAATGGCCCGGATTCTCCGTATAATGGCGGCAACCGCCCCTCTGATTCTACCGTCGGCATGGATTCCACAGGAGGTTTCAGAAGTGGCGGAACTGTTGGCATGGATTAATTGAAAACAAATGGCTTCCGTAAGAATACAAGGCGAGAACGAAAGGCAAAAGGGCATTTATTACGAGTATAACCCCTCGGATACACCATTAGGCGAAGGCGGAATGGGCAAAGTATATAGGGGATGGCTCTGTAGTGAATCCACTAACCAGCGAAGGGAAGTCGCTATAAAGTTTCTTTATAGTGATTTACCTACTCATGTAATTGCACGAGCCAGACGCGAAGCCGCTGTTCAGCTACGGAATGACAATCTTATTGAAATGCTGGGGTTTGTTGAGACCAGCGGCAAGGATGAGATTGGGCAACCCGTAATACGCTATCATGTTATCAGTGAATATCTGCATGGAGTGACATTAGACAAATTATTGGAAGGTAATGTCTGCGACCACAAAGGGAATGTTATTCCTTTTGCACAAGAATTATACGGAAAATATCTTAACGATTCGTACAGTTTTGCTCTGACTATTGTTAGAAATCTTCTCTCCGGTCTAATGGCTCTTCATGATGGAGGATATATCCATAGAGATATTGATCCTTCAAATATCATGATAACATCAAATGGCAAAATTAAACTAATTGATTTTGGTATTGCAAAGAAAATAAACGGCAATAATACCAAAGAAAGCTCTTATACAGTTGATGGTCAGTTTATAGGTAAACCTAAGTATGCTGCACCTGAGCTTGTCAGAGGACTGGTTGATTCCCAAAATTCCACAACAGATTTGTATGCTGTCGGGATACTGTTGTATCAGTTGTTAATTGGGAAAGTGCCTTTTGACGGAGAAATGGCTGAAGTGCTTGAAATGCAACTCACGAAAAACATTCCGTTGCACAATGTCAAGCAAAAACAGATAAAGGATGTTATAAAGAAAGCCGCCCAGAAGAAGCGCTCTCAAAGATATCAAAGCGCAGCAGAGTTTAGGGTAGCTGTTGACAAACTTGTGCCACTGCAATACCCAGCGAAAACATTAGATATAAAAACTATTAGCATTTCAATTGGTAGTGCAGTCGCATTGATAGGCATAGTATTTGGCGTTATAAACCTTTTGAATAACAGTGATACTCCTGATTCAGCCAATAAAGATATTATAGCACAGACTATCTCAACAGACGAGGATAATCAGCAAAGACAGACAAATGATTTGCCGCAAGAATCTTATAACTGTGCAGTAAATCTCCTTTCAAATAAAGATACTGCGAAAGAAGGGCTTGCTATGTTAGAATCCTTAGCTAATAAAAAGGATTATAATTCAGCATTCCTTCTCAGCCGATTATACTTTAATAGCCCGGAAAGCGTCAGAATTGGTGCTTTTTCAGACTCTATTGCTCGTTTTAGAAACAACCTTGGTATCATAGCACAGAATAAAGAAGCCCACAGACTTCTGAAAAAAGCAGTAATTCTTAATTCCGAAGATTATAGGTCATTGTTTGAACTGGGCTGTGATTATAAATCAAAAAAACGAGGAGCAACATTTAATACAGATTCAGCTTACATATATTTGAATAAAGCACGACAGTTAGCAGCGAAAGCCGGCGATAAAGAATATGAGCAAGCAATCGCGAATAGAATGATAAACTTAAAACCGGCTAAGTGATGAGTAGCAAGACTGTATTTCAACGCCCCGATGACCCATATATCTATCTCCTTGTTATGGGAGAATGGTATTGTTACGACCCGACTTCCACACCATTAGGCAGCGGAGCTATGGGTACTGTTTATATGGGTTATCGCGTAAAGGACGGAACACGAATGGCTGTAAAACGAGTAAAGGATAGTTACTCTAACAATCCAATGATTCGTGAACGAGCCAAACAAGAGGCATCTTTGGCATTTCGGCATAACAACCTTGTCGAAATGATAGGATATTGTGAATATGCTCCCGATAATGGGCCGATATTTCTTGTTAGCAAATACGTGTCAGGAAAGAACATTGATGAGTATGCTAAAGAATTCCTTAATGGCAGTGACCGGGTAGAAAAGATTTGCAATGCTATATTTCAAGTTTTGGATGCATTGGAGTATGTTCATTCAAGAGGTGTGATCCATCGGGATATAAAACCATCCAATATAATGGTCGAAAGCGATTCCAACATTCGACTTATGGATCTTGGCATTGCGCGTATGAATGATGGTAACAAATTCTCTCAATATGGGTTCATCGGAACACCACAGTATGCAGCTCCTGAACAAATTCTGAGGGATAAGACCCGAACTGTCCAGATTAACGCAGCAACAGACCTATATGCTCTTGGAATAACATTCTATGAGATTTTAACGGGTGCAAATCCATTCGACGCTGACACGGAGGTGGATACTCTCACACGGCAAATGAGAGAAGGATTGCCACCTCATGATGCTGTACCTAATCGGATAATGAATGTAATTGCGAAAGCGACAGAAAAGGAACAGTCTAAAAGGTTTCAAACAGCGGCTGAATTTAGAGATGCCCTTCGAGAAGCTCTTTTACCGCCAAAGACCGTCTTTCAACGATTCAAAGAATGGCTCGGACTAAATTAACTTCAAAAGACTATGGATTTGATTCAACAACTTAATACACCCGATTTTATAGTCGGATTTGCTGAATCTCGGATAGGAGGCCGTTCCGAGAATCAAGATTCATATGGAAGTGCAGAAACTCCATATGGATTCGTTGTGACGGTTTGTGATGGCATGGGTGGAGGTCCCGGAGGTAAAACAGCTTCATCCATTGCAGTCAAAGAAATCATTCTCGGTATAAAAGACGGCAATCCTGATGATACTGCGGTCAATATTGTAATAAAAGCAATCAGAAGAGCAAATCTTGCCATTATTGAAGCTGGTAAGGAAACCCCTGCATTAAAAGGTATGGGTTCTACCTGTACAATACTTTTGATTAGTAATGAATCCGCAATTATCGCCCATGTAGGAGATAGCCGAGTATATCAATTGCGTGGAAAGAGTAAGATATTCCGCACGTTTGATCATTCGATGGTATTTGATTTAGTTAAGCAGAAAGTAATTACAGAAGAACAGGCAAGATTATCGGCTCAATCCAATGTTATTACACGAGCGCTGGGAATCAAACCGGATATAGAAGTTGATGTAATTGAGTTACCATTTGATACGGGCGATAGGTTCTTGCTTACCACTGACGGAATTCATGGAGCTATTTCAGAATCAGAATTAATTGAAATGGCATCTGACAAGAAGCACGCCCTCGGCATAGTTACAGACGAGATAGCCACAACCATTGATGGCAAAGGTCGTAATGAAGGTGGTGGCCATGACAATTTGACTCTTGCAATAATAGAAACAAAAACAAATTCAAAACTCAGATCAAAGATGAACAAAAAAACAAAACTCCTTTTAGGGGCTGTTTCGTTAATCTGTCTGTTGAGTTTGGCCTTCAACGGAGTGTTACTCGGACGAAACAATTCATCAGCATCGGAGAATGAAAAAGCAGCCTTGATTCAGGTTCAGGACTCTCTTAAACAGCAAGTGGTTGAGAGAGACAGTATCATTAAGAGTATGACAGATGAGCAAATGACAGCTCAGTCTGCGGCTGTCAATGCAAACTCGACTTTATCAACTCAAGTAGAGTCGCTTAAACGAGAGAAATCGGCTCTCGAAGGTCAACTCAATAAGAAGACAGAAGAGAACAAGAAACTTCGTGAAGAAATAGACAAACTTAAAGAACCCAAGAGTGATGGTAAAGGCAAACCATCAACTAAAAATAAACGCCGTAACTAAAAGCATAAGATGAAAACATATTCAATAGGTCGTGACCTTAATTGCGACATCGTAATAAATGATTCGACTGATGTTATTAGCAGGCGTCATGCGTTGCTAAACATCACACCGTCAGGGAAAATGACGATTATTGACCAAAGTAGCAATGGAACTTATGTCAATGGCATCCGTATTTCCCAAAATGTCCCTGTTCCCGTAACGCGCAAGGATATAGTGTCATTGGCTCATGTGGCTAAACTTGATTGGAATCAAGTACCCAAATCAAATCAATGGGTAAAATATGCCATTATCGCCGGCGTTGCTGTTATTGTTGTTCTCGGAGTCATATTCGGAGTTAAACACATGAAATCAGATTCCGACAACAGTGGAGGTCTAACACCTGACACTACGGAACAGGTCGATTCCACTGCTATTAAGCAGAAGGAAGCCGCAAGATTGGATTCGATAAAAAATGTAGAAAGACAGGACTCTATAAAGAAAGCGGCTGAAAAAGTTAGACAGGATTCTATAAAGGCTGTAAAGAAACAGAATCAGCCTAAGAAAGAATCCAAGAAGCCTAAAGGTGAAGACAAGTCTAAAGACAACAAAGGGAAAGACAAATCTTCACAGACAAAGAAAAGAGCTATCGGTTAAACTACGAAAAGGAAATTATGAGACTACTAAAAGTCGGCAGAGACTCTAACTGTGATATTGTTCTTCACAGCGATAAAGCGAGTGCATTACACGCCGAAATCACTATACTCAATAATGGCGATATTCTTCTTGAAGATAAGAATAGTCGCAACGGGACATTTGTAATGAATCGTCCTATCAAACCGGGTACGCAAGTGTCAATCAAACGAGGTGATGCCATTCGTTTTGGCGATGTTGAACTTATCTGGAATCAGATACCAATGCCGGAGGATTTATCCAACTATAAAGCGGTATATGGCATTGGCACAAGTATGAGAAACGACATTCAGATAGCCGGTAATACGGCAAGCCGCTACCACGCAACGCTCAAAATAGACCGTAAAGGCAAGGCATTCCTGCAAGACCATAGTAAAAATGGTTCTACTATTAACGGTGAGCGATTAAATCCCGGCCAAACAAGACAGATAAAACGTGGTGATGCTATCGTTTGTGGTGGCGTTCCCGTGAACTTGGCACAATTTATACCAAGCAATAATCTGTCTAAGATAATAGGAATAGCTGCCACAATTGCAATTCTTGTAGTAGGAGGATGGGCTGCTTGGAAATATATTCCGTGGAATAATTCCATTACACCTGTTACAACTCAGGCTATGGAAAACGCATCGGCCTGTGTTTATGGCGGCTACTACTACGAGATTAACGTAAAAGATGATCCATTCAAAAATGTCATAAAAGGATGGCCTGACAAATGGTACATGGGTATCGGACCCAATGGTAAATTACAAGTAAATACCACTACTGACGGATTAAGTCCATTAGGGTACACTGGTACAGCTTTCTTTATATCCAAAGATGGAGAGATGGGCACCAACCGTCATATCGCTGTCCCTTGGGAATACCGGGATGCGGATGATGAGGAAAATATCCGTCAACAAATGGAGAAAGCCCGTCAAGCGACGAGTGGTAATCTCTATGAGTTACTCGCATATAATGTTATGACCGGGGCATTGTCTGCTGATGATGCAAATGCTTGGCTGCGGCGTTATCAAAACTCGCCTTTAGAAATAAGTGGTAAACACGCATTCTTTGGAATTGGTTTGACTGGCTCTAAGGTCAATAATCAGATTGATTTGCAACAAGCTCAGGTTATTGCTGAATCTGGAGATCCAAAGAAGGATGTTGCCCTAATCCGTCTTAATTCACGGAAGACCCCGGATTATATTGTCAAAATGGGGGCAATATATGATATTGAGCACGCCAGAGTTGATGAACGATCTTTGAAACCGCAAGATGAAGAACTTACTATTATAGGCTATCCTATGGGGGAAACTGTCGCGAATGAAACTTTTGACGGTAAAGAACTTCGTCCTACAATACACAAGGCATCTTTAAGCAAGACTCCTGACGATAATCAGATACAGATTCAGGCAGTTGGTATCGGAGGTCAAAGCGGTTCACCTGTAATTGACAAATCACACCGACTGGTAGGAGTCTTGTGCAGTGGCTTTAAGGGCACCGAGGTAACATATTGCTGCAATATCAAGCATTTAGTTGAACTATACAATAAACACCGTGTAAGAGAATGAATCTCATACGGAATATAACATTAACCTTAATGACTGTTTTAGCATTTGCGACGGCGAATGCTAAAACAGCATCATGGGATATTTTACCCAAATATGAAAAGCTTAATAGGTATTATAATGATATATATGCTTTTCAGAAGAATGGGAAATGGGGACTTGTCAAAAGCGGAAACAAAGAAATATTACCAGCCTCATGCGATTTCATAACTCCATTTACCAATGGGTACGCTCTCGCAGGCATTAAAGACAGTAATAATTATTTACTTGAGCATATAATAGATGAGGATGGTTCAGTCGTCACGCTGACCGACAAGTATTATTTACCATCCAGCAATCAATATGTATCTGATGGAAAATTGGTTGTAGTAAATAAGAACGGGAAGTACGGTTACATCTCTCCTGATGGACGTGCAATAATCAAATGCCAATTCGATTATGCCCTTCCTTTCAAAGAAGGATGGGCACCCGTAAAACAGGGTAATTACACAAAGTACATCTCAGAGAATTATGATAGAAATCCATCTAAGAGTATTTTGACGGTTGATTTCCATTATGGCGAAATGACATTAGCCAGTAGTTTTGCTAATGGCAAAGCGGCTGTGGCTTATAATACTGACTTTGCACTAATTGGAAAGAATGGGCAAAAAATCAAGAAATTAAAAGAAACAGAATTCAAGCAACTTTACAAAAAGAACAATGCTGCCTCTGTTTCGACATCCATAGGCTTTAACGAAGTCTCTCTATATGGTATTATAAACCAAAATGGAAGAAGTGGTTTGAAAGAGGGTGAAAATATTATACTCATCCCTCAATTTGATTCATTCCCGGCACAATATAATGATGGTGTCATTCTAACAGTGTCCAATGGTAAATACGGTCTTTTGAAAATAGCTGAAGGAGATGTAATAATATCCTCTTCGGTTAACGAAATAGAGGTTGATCGGAAAGGAAATTTATCTCCCGTATCTATCAGCTATAATGCGCCATCCTTATCATCGACATCTAAACTATTTCTTGATTTAGGGAATGGTACTTATGAAGATTGGACCGGAAAACAATCAAACAATGGAGGTACAAACACCGTAATGGCAACACCCATTATAGCAAAGAATGCTGAATCATGCGTTATTAGAGGCTATGTTGAAAACGATGGAATCAAATTAACTGAATTTGAGAAATCTTTTTCAGTTAATTATCCAATTAAATTAAGAGTTTCGGCTCCCGGTCCATCGACAATAAGAGCCAATGAAAACGATATGGCCACTTTTAGCTCGACTATTTTCAATGACTCCAATAAGCAAGTAACTGTTACTGCAACTTGGTCAACGGGGAAAACTATAACACTTACAATCCCGGCACATAGTAGCAGAACTACATCAGATACGGTTCATGTTACCTCTAATTTCTCTAAAAATATTGGCCTTGTGCTAAGTTCTGGAGAAAAGTCTCATTCAACCATAAATTTTCAAACTTTTTTTTAACAACAAATAAATTCAATCTATGTTTAAAAGAGCATTTCTTACTCTTGCTGTTGCTGTCGGAATGGCGGTATCAGCTTCGGCTCAAGGCATAGTTCCGGTAGATGATGAGGTCATCACATCAGATGAAGAGGTCGTCATCTCGGAGGTGCTCAAGCCCTATGCCCTTTCCATTGGGCCAAAGATTGGTGCCAACTATTCCATAGCCGGGGACCCGGATGGAATGGATCTTGGCATCTCTGGTAATGTCGGCTTCTCGGCGGGAGTCGCTGCAAATCTCCGATTCGGTCGTCCCGCAGGCCGTCCTTTCGGTACAGAGCGATTCGGTGTGCAACTTGAAGCTCTTTACTCAATGCGTTCACTTAAAAGCGATGTTGAAGACATCACGATGAACTGCTTTGAAATTCCGGTTCTCTTTCAGTGGTACTTTGTCCCGACTTTCGCGATTGAAGTCGGCCCGACTTTCACTGGAGCCTTCTCTGCTTCTCCCAAAGAGTTTAAGTACAACAACGCTGTATATCAGATGGACAAGGTAAAAGCCTATGATGTAATGTTGTCTATCGGCTTAAACTGCAAACTAAAAAATGGCTTCACCGCAGATCTCCGCTACAATCTGGGGAATAGCGATATGGCCGGCAACTTCAAAACAAAGGTCAGCACAATCTCTCTCGGAATAGGCTGGCTGTTCAATGTAATCAAATAAACGATGAAACAGATGAAAAAATATCTTGCAATATTCGCAGTGCTTTTCACTGTGATTCTGTCATCATGTTCCAATGATGACATCCCGGTAAATCGTTCTGTAACATTCAAACTCAATCCTGCAACCGTGGTTGACAATCTCTATGAGATGAACGCAGGCGATCTAACTTCTCTGTCATCGGGAGCGACCTTGAATGTAGATTTGTATGTGTATGACGAATCTGGAACATTGGTTGAATGCGACAACCAGAGTTTCAATGCTTACACTCATATAATGACTTCAAATCTTGACCTTAGCAATGGCGAGTATACTGTTGTTGCTATCTCTCATGTGTCCTCGTCAGTGGAATTCTGGGGGTTTGAAGGCGTTGAGAACCTCAGTACCCTTAAGATTACTGATAACGGCTATATTGGTGGTAAATCAAAAATACTCGGATTGACAGTCGAGAAAGTTTATGTTACGGATGGAGAAAACACGTTTAACATCGACATTAAAAATGCCGGTGCTGTCGCGTGCGTCACGATTATCAATTGGAACCGCTATACGAATGTCAAAGCTTTCGGATTGGCAGGGAAGCAGTCATGCGACTACATCACGACCAATAATTATGGCGATGTTGAATATTCTCTGAAAAGCAAGAGCGACTATGGTTTTTACAAAGTAAAGTTTGATTATAATTCTAATCAAACAGGCGCTATGGCCTATTTCTTCACATTCCCGATAAAGAATGCCGCAATGAAATTCTTTGCAGAAACTACGGGCGGTTCTACTAATTATCTTGGAGCAAATCTTGTAGATGACATCAAACTTGGCGATTCCTATCTAATCGGATATGATGTAACCAGTGAGGAAACCGAATGGTATGACATGACACCAAGCCGTTCTACTCGAAGTGCTGATAATTTCGTTGAACTGGTGCGAGAGAATGTTCCCCAGCCCGTATTCAACTACGAAGAAGGTACTATAACGATAGAATAATCCATTTTTAATGAGATTCTCTTATCATATAGCAATAGCTACACTTATCTTTTGTGGCTGTTCCTCAGATGAACCCAGTTTGCCTGATGGACCGGCTACAGAAGATAACGTGTATCTTGAAATGAATAAGTGGATCTATGGTCAAATGAACCGCCAATATCTTTGGCGGGAAGATTTGCCTGATTCGATGAGATGTGATTATAATCTGGCTCCCAGAGAATTCTTTAATAGTCTATTATCTGCCAAAGACAGATTTTCTTATTTTACAACTAACGACAGTTACGATCCAGGAAAAAACCAATACACAAATTTAGGTTTTGCATATCAAGAAATGCAGGACAAGACAGGCAACAAAGCTCTGGAAATATTATATATAACCTCACCTGAAATAAGGGAGTATGGTATAAAAAGAGGTGATTTTGTCCGTGTTGCTAACAACAACGGCAATTCTTTTTCATTAGAAAAAATATCTTTTGAAAATGGATGTTTTAGTAGTACGAACAAGAGGGTATCTCTTTCTGTCAAGAATCCGTTTCAATCTTCCACAGTCTTATTGGACTCAGTATATCATGAAGATAACAAAAGCATCGGCTATCTTTGTTATTTACAATATGGAGATAAAGAGGATTTAGAAGAGCCATTAAAGAATTTTGTTAATAACGAAATTTCAGAGCTTATTCTTGACCTCAGATATAATCCCGGTGGATATGTAAGCACATGTAGATTTTTAAGCAATTGTATTGTACCCGCAGTTGGATATAATAAGGTATTCCAACAATGTTCCTACAACAATATTTTATCCCGTGATTATTTACAGAGTACCGGTGATAGCAGGACATATTCCTATTTTGAAGTGCCGGGAGAAACTCTTGGAGAACAATTGGGAGTCATTTTAACACCATTGAATTTGAAGCGGCTATATGTCATAACGTCATCGCACACAGCATCAGCGAGTGAGGCAACGATTATTTGCCTGCGGTCATATATGGATGTAACAGTAATAGGAGAAACGACCGTCGGCAAGGGAGTCGGTTCATGGACTATTTCTGACGCGCGTTTCCGATATGCTATACAACCGATAACTATGAGATATTACAATGCCGACGGATACTCGACACCGGACACTGGTATTGAACCAGATATATATGCCGCAGACGGATATTTGACAGGCAAATTGGAAATAGGAGATAAAAATGAGCGTCTTCTTAAAATAGCATTAGCTCATATTAAGGGAGAAGCATTGCAATCTAATCTTGCAACTCGTTCTCCCAATATTGAAATGGACAATTCTCTCACCCCGATAGGTGAGCCATCATATGTAACTGAGTTTAATAATAAGCACTATAATGAAAGTAATTAAAGCACTTCTGTTCGGCTTTGCACTGATTGCAGGGCTGGCAACCGCCTCAGCACAGGACAATCTCACAGTCGTGCTGAAAGATGGCACCGAACTGACCGGATTCATATCTCGTCAGCGTCCGGGTGAGAACTTCACTTTTTCAACCTCAAAAGCTGTTGTGCTTCTTCCCAACAAGGATGTAAAGTCGATAGTTGACAATGAGGTCAAATTTACTTCGCTGTCCCCCGAATGGCAGAAATGGGCCGAAGATAATGATGCCTATGATGGAGTCGGGAACAATCGCACCCTTCTTCTCAGTGATATAATCACCAATAAGGGGGCTATCAATCGTGTTCGTGTCCTTGAAAAAGGAGCTAAAGTTCGGTACCTTGAACTGTCGCCAAACACATATTCTCTAAGCTGGGATACCATTGAGGTTGTGAGGGCAGAGAAACGCCCCAAGCTTCTTCTTTCAGGTATCAACCGTAGATATAAACTGGCTTCCGGAATGGAATATGAAGGACAGTATGTTGAGGAAGTCCCCGGCGAGACCATGAGTTTGCTTCGTGATAACGGAGTGATTGAGGTATTCAACACAGAAGAGGTGATGAAAGATAATCGCTTTAAGATAAATCCCAATCAGACATTGCTCGAACAATCCGATCTTATTGATATTGTCCAGATGAAGAACGGCAGTTCACATCGCGGCGTTATTTTTGAGCGCAATTATTCCGAAAGTGATGAAATTACAAATGATTACCTTCTCATTCAGTTAGACAATGGTACTACAATGAGCTTAAATCTTGCCGATATTGTGGAATACCGTAAAGAAAAAAATCCATCATATAAACCCGTAACGGACATCGAACTTGCTGATGGAGAAGCGTCAATTAATCGCAATATTGGTACTCTCATTTCCACCAAAGAAATTTCGGGTATAGTAACTGTTGATATCGATTCTCTGAAGATTTCGATACCATCCAGTATCCCCCAATCCATTTCTGCCGAATTTAATATGGATAACTCAAAAGCACAGCAACTTAAACTTATCCGTATCAGAAAATATCAAGACAAGAAGGGAAAGAATACCTACTACGGCTTTACATTCGAGGATATGGTCAAGAACGCCGTTCTTCCCAAATCTGTTGAAACAAGCGTCAACGGCATTTCAAAACTTGAATATTCACTCCCGAACGGAGGGTCTGGTATCTATGGTGTCTATGACCCACTGACGAATAAAATCATTATCTTCAAAATATCCGGAGGTGAAGCTGTTGGGTAATTGTCTCCCGTAAGAATTGAAATCATGAACATCAAAAGAATCGTTTCAACAATGATGATGGCACTTATAGTTGTTACTGCAATGGCAGAGAACAACTATAAGGTAACATCTTCGTCCCGGCTAAATGTCAGGAAATCGCCGTCAACCTCTGCCACTGTTTTAGGGACATTTAACAGTGGACAGCAAATAGAGGTTATTTCTATCAGTAAAGGCTGGGCAAAGGTTAAGTACAATGGTAAAGTTGGCTATGTTAGTGAGAAATATATTTCTCCGCTTCCTAAACCAGAACCACCAAAACCTGAGCCAACGAAAGAAAAGCCAAAAGAAGAAAAAACGGTCATCACATCAGAACCGGTAAATGAACGATTCCGTGAAATAAAATCGGCCGGGGATTATGAAGTAGAAACACCTTTGTCCATTGGGCATAGTCTCAGTGATAATATCAATCTCTACCTCGCCATACAGGGTGGTTTCGGATATTCTAATTATATCTGGAGTGATGGATCAGTAAATGGAACGATGTCTTACTCCGCAGATATTGTCGGTCAATTATATTTTGAGAACAAAGTAAGTTTTATTCCTGCTAATTGGTATTCAGAACTTGCTCTGGGATACGATAAGAAAGGGGCTGCGAATTATGGGATGAATTACATCCACGCACGGATTTATCCCTTTGGATATCGCATACCGATAGACCCGATTAATGTGGTTGTTAAAGCCGGTCCGACCTTAGGCTTTGCTCTAAATGATTTTGACGACAGATGGAGTTCTGATTTTCAGGTCGGAATTGGTGGCGGCTTTCAAATAGAGTGGAAGCAATTTGCCATTGGATGCAATGTAGAGTATGACTTTACGGAGGTGTCATCCTCTTGTGGTCAGACTCTTAATAACATTGCAGTGTTAGGCACCATTTCCTATAAATTTGCTAAATTCGGACACAAGAGATGAAAAAAGATAAAAAAGATGAACTTCTCTCTCGTAGAGATTTCTTCAAAAAAGCGGCAAAGCGAGTATTACCGATTCTTGCAGTTGGTGTAATGCCCGGACTGCTTGCATCATGTGATGATGACAATGAGGAACTTGAACGGGCCTTAAATGGAGGCTCCTCTGGATGTACAGGCTCTTCTTGTAGCAGTTCATGCTACTCCTCGTGCTATGGGTCATCTACTTCTTCGGGGTGTTCCGGATGTTCTTCAAGTTGTTCATCTGGTTGCTCAGGCTCATGTGGTAGTAGCTGTTCCAGCTCTTGTGGAAGTAGTTGTTCCGGTTCCTGCGGATCCGGCTGTTCCGGCGGCTGTTCAGGTTCCTGTGGAAGCGGATGCAGCTCCGGCTGTTCCGGCTCGTGCGGTAGTGGATGTAGTTCAGGATGCTCCTCTACTTGCAAAGGTGGATGTGAAAGGAGTTGTTCTTCATCGTGTACCGGAGAATGTGGCGGTTCCTCTTGCAGCGGAGTTTGTGCCAATGTCTGTGATCGAGGTTTCTGTCATGGCAGTTGTCAAGGGTCATGCGAAAACACTTGTAAAGGCACTTGCTTCTACACATGCAATATTACCTGTGAATACCGCACAAAGTAATCTATGGCAGAGATAAAATCTGAGTTCAAAAGTTGGCAATCTAATGTTACGAAAAGCATAACCTTTATTGTAACAAAAGATTGTCAGCTTGCGTGTAAATATTGTTACCTTGTCGGCAAAAACGAGAAGGAACGTATGTCGTGGGAGGTAGCAAAGGCTGCCATTGACTATATAATAGGGAATCCAGATTTATTCCCTGAGGATTCTGTAGTGTGGGACTTTATAGGTGGAGAGCCTTTTCTTGAAATTGAGCTTATTGACAAAATATGTGATTACATAAAATCTGAATTGTTCCTTCGTGGGCACAGATGGTTTGATTCATATAGGTTTAATTTTTCGACCAATGGAATAAACTATGATAGTAAGCAAGTACAGGACTTTATTGAAAAGAATAAAAAGCATCTTTCCATTGGCATAACGATAGATGGGACGCGCCGAAAGCATGACCTAAATCGTATTTGGAAGAATTCTTCCCATACAGAAAGAGGC
This sequence comes from Bacteroides sp. CAG:927, assembly GCA_000431155.1. Lineage (GTDB taxonomy): Bacteria > Bacteroidota > Bacteroidia > Bacteroidales > Muribaculaceae > Paramuribaculum. The sequence goes on along the minus strand of HF985660.1, from coordinate 12,144 downwards.
TCGTATGATGATGTTGTCCGTAATATACCTTTATGGCTTAGTCAGTTTCCCGGAGCCGCGACAAAGGTTACGATAAGTTCTCCTGATATACCATACATTCGGGAGAGTGTACTTCATTTATTCGCTCTCGGAATACATGAGGTTAATATTAACTGCGTTTTTGAAAATGTATGGCACGATGGCGATGATTTGAAGTTCGAGGAGCAGCTCATTTTGTTGGCTGATGATATTATCGAACGGCGTCTGTTTGAGAAAAATACTTGCTCCTTTTTCTCAGAGCATATCGGTAAACCCATTGACATAAGAGATAATAGTAATTGGTGTGGTGCGGGCAAAATGCTTTCCATTGATGCTTCAGGAAATTTTTATCCATGCACAAGATTCGCCGCCTACTCCCTAAGAAGTAAAAAACCAATTATTATTGGCAATATCCATGATGGTATAAATACGAATTTGCTACGGCCATTTCTTTCTCTTGATCGTACCACTCAATCTCCGCAGAAATGTATTGATTGCGAGATTGCCAGTGGTTGTGCTTGGTGTCAAGGGGAAAACTATGATGCCGCCGACACTCCGACTATTTACCAACGCTCCACGGCTATATGTAAAATGCATAAAGCAAGAGTAAGAGCCAATAATTATTATTGGAATAAGTTGTTCAGAATGCTTGAACTTGAAGGCCGTCGAGAGGAATTTGAACGTAATAAACCCCAACAGACAATAGAGCTATGTTGAAATATCTAATAATTCAATTAGATGATACATCGGCTTCTTTCTGCCATTATCCCAACAAACATCAGAAAAGCCTAATTCCATTAGAAGTGTTAAAAGGTGGGGTTGTATGGGCTTTGAAAGAAAACCTTATGGTACAGTTCGTATATCCCGATTATGAACTTCCGAAAGACTATCTTGATGTGATTGATTCAATCGATCATATTGATATTGCACATGACCATATGAAGGCAGATGTTTCGATATTTGATGGGGTCCACTCTTTGTCGACCTTAAAGACATCGGTATTTACTCACGCCATTCTCCGTATCACTAAAAATGAATTGTTCAATAATATAGTGGGTGTGAAAGAGGCTTTTGAAAAACAAACATCATTGAACATAGTTATCACGGATATTGATACTTTTAATGATACGGATTTTGAGTCATACAAAAAGGTTTTGACAGAACTGTCTTCAATAGTCGAAAAGAAAATAGTATCAAACAAACAGGTTAATATAAATTTATTGAGTGATAGGCTCGTTTTGTCTTCAATGAATAATTGTAATGCTGGAGTTGAAAGTATCACACTTGCTCCGGATGGCAATTTCTATATTTGTCCGGCTTCTTATTATTGTGAAGAAAAATGCGTCGGAAATCCGGTTAATGGATTGGATATTCCCAATGAACAACTATACAAATTAGAGTATTCTCCCATATGTCGTATTTGTGATGCCTTTCAATGCAAACGATGTGTGTGGCTTAATAAGAAAACCACCGGCGAAGTGAATACACCCGGTCACGAACAATGTGTAGTAGCACATTTAGAGAGAAATGCATCTCGTGCTCTTTTGGAACGCTTGATACAGTCAGGCAAAATAAAAACAGATATGACAATACCGGAGATTGCATATTTGGATCCGTTTGATGAAATAAAAAGATAAAATATGAATAGAAAGGTAGTCGGTAGCGTAACCGAAGAAGAAAAAACGCAATTCAAGGACTCTTTGAGCGTCGGAACGGCCTCAATGAACTTGCGAAAATTCTCACAAAAGACAATGTTGAACTATATGAGCGTCTTGTAAAAGACCTCGGAGAGACAGGTACAAAATTCCAGAATTGGTGGGATGAAATGTCCACTAAATACCAATGGGAAAGTGCCGAGAATGGGAGCTGGGAAATAAACTTCCAAACAAATGAGATCATTCTCGTAATAAAATAGAAATTATGATATTGGCATTTATCGGAACGACAGAGCTGCTTTTAATTGCGGCCCTCGCTCTCTTGTTATTCGGAGGAAAGAAACTACCAGAGTTAATGAGAGGTTTAGGGAAAGGGGTTCGAGAATTCAAAGAGGGCGTAAAAGAAGTTTCAAATATAACCGAAGACACAACAACAGAAGCAAAACAAGAAAATAAAGAAGAATAGTGGCATCGAGCGACGGCTCACTATCTTTTGGAGGACACCTTGAGGTTCTCCGACAAATGTTATTCCGTATTCTTGGAGTGACATTAGCCTTTTCATGTATTGTCTTTTGTTTCAAAGCGCAGACTTTTGAAATTCTATTAGCGCCCAGTGATTCATCTTTCATAACTTATAGTATTGTAGAGCATCTGATGCAAAGAATTGATAGGTCATTTGTGTTTCAACCATTCAATGTTCAACTTATTGCGACTGACCTATCAAGTCAATTTGTTACGCATCTGACAACCTCAATATATCTTGGATTATTGTGCGCATCTCCATTCATAATGTACGAATTGTTCCGATTTATAACACCTGCTTTATTGGAGAATGAACGTAGATACTCTACGAAGATAATGATAAGTGTGTATTCACTTTTCATGATTGGAGTATTGATGAGTTATTATATTCTGTTCCCGATTTCATTCAGATTTTTGGGAACATATAGCGTCGCAGACAAAGTCCATACAATGATTACTTTGGACAGCTACATTTCAACATTTGTATCTCTGACACTTCTGCTGGGTGTTGTGTTCCAATTGCCCGTAATAACATTTATCCTTGCTAAACTGGGTATCTTAAACGCTCCTATGATGTCAAAATATCGCAAACACGCTCTAATCATAATAATGCTAATTGCTGCTATCATAACTCCTCCAGATATAATGACATTAATAATGATAACATTGCCTATTTACGGATTATATGAATTTTCTGTTTGGATATTAAAACGATGAATTATGATGAATTTTTCACACAAATCCTTAAAGGATATAATAGATTTAATCTTGGGCGTTAATGATTCCTTAACTAAAAGCAGGTGCAAGGAATTAAAACGCCTATATATGACAATATATTATCTTCTAAAATCAATACAAGACAGTAATGAACTTTTTTTGAACTGGTTGGAGCATACAAACAGGTTCAACACTGTCTATTATTTTAGGTTTGCATTAGATGAGATCCCTAAAATTGAACATCTCATAATCAAAATTTTTGACACAATTGGCTGTGAGTTATCTAATAATACCATTCAAAATCTGATGCATGCTCAAGACCCCGAATTATATAGGGCTATAAGAAACTTTATTGGCGCAAAATTTCAACATATACGTTTTTTGAAGAGTGCTCTTGAACAATTGTCAGAGAATGCGAAAGCAATAAAGAAACAGATGGAGCTCTCTGATGAACCTGAGATTAATGTAATGATTTTGAATATGCCCCAAATAGATATATTATCACATAGATATGATTATCTAAAATATAGTGTTTTTCCTGATACTTGCATCAAAAAAATTAAACTAAACAACCAATTTATCAAATGCCAAATTTCGGAAACAAAAGAGATAATAAACGAACTTAATGATTTATTGATGAAATACAGTGCGTTTATACAAAAAAATATTCAAATAGAAGATATTTTATAAAACATATCACTAAATTCAGTTATGGTCGCCTGAAACGGCCGAAATTTTTAACGAAATCAACGGCGCGACCTTGTGATGAAGTCTCCCCCTGCCATATTACGACTTGGCTAATACCTTTTTAATTGTTGCTTTTCATGTTGAGCCATTCGTCACGGCTTTTTCTCCACTATGCGGTAGTAAAATACTTTTCACGATGCATGAAATTGTTCTTTGTATGCCCATAAAGTAAATAGAGTTTGCCAAAGATAAATACAAGGATTCGCAAGGTCCTTTAAAAGATACAGGGTTACCGATATATTACATAATACTTGTTTGTAAGATCACCACATTGGTAAAGAGGCATGAAAAGATTATTTTCAGTGTCTGCTTCTTTTATGCTTCTAAAGATGTCCCTTTTGAAAATTTGCGGCAAGAAGCGTTGATTTCGCTATCTTTGCCACTCAAACAGTCACATTATTAATGCCAATGGGATTTCTGAAAACTATACTCAAATTATTAGGCGGCCTGCTTATTGGTGGCGCAATTGGTCTTGTTCTTGCAGGAGCGGGGCTTATAATATTTACCGACACAACTTTTGCGGAATACCTTGACAAGCTTAGTTCCGCTTCTTTCCGTGTGGGAATTATTGCAGGACTTGTCGGCATCTGTGCTTTTGTTGTTTCAGAAATCGTGCTTATTATCGCGCATGAAGCCGGACATCTCGTCGGCGGACTGCTCAGTGGATATAAGTTCGTTTCGTTTCGAATAGGTAATCTGACATTTATCAGGAAAAACGGACATTTGAAGATAAAGAAATATTCCCTTGCCGGAACAGGTGGCCAATGTCTGATGTGTCCGCCGGATGGTGACCCCGACACTGTTCCGACCACACTTTACCTCGCCGGTGGACTCCTCGCCAATATCGTTTGCTTTATCGTCGTCTTGCCATTGTTGTTTCTTAATCTTCCTCCTTTTGTAACAGAAGCTCTTGTAATCTTCATTTTTGCCGATGTGCTCTCAATCCTCTTAAACGGCATCCCGATGAAGATGAACGGAGTCGGCAATGACGCGAAGGACATTATGCATCTACGCAAAAACCGTGTTGCAAAACATGGACTTTTGACACAGCTCCGCTCCAACGCCTTGATTCAGGATGGAACACGTCCCGGTGAACTGCCGGAGAAGATGTTTATCGTCACTGAAAAATCGACCATAGTAATGCGCTTGAAGTGTCTTTACTCGCAATGCGAGCTTCTTGGCTCATAAACAGGCAGGAATACGCCAAGGCATTAGATGCCTTTGAATCTCTTTATTCTCATAAAGATGAAATCATTCCGCTATACGTTAAAGAGATAGCCTGCGAAATGGTGTTTCTTCATCTTGCCATGCAGCAGCCCGAGAAAGCAAGCACTTTGCTTGACAAGAGCCTGAAAGATTACATCTCTGCATATCGGAAAGTCATGTCATCGAAAGAGCGGATACTTTGCGCGATAGCCCTTTACATTGACAACGACAAGGCAAAAGCCATCGAAATCTACGAAAAGCTCCTCAAGCGACGCTCGGAGTTTTTACTTCAGGGAGAAATCAACAGTGACCTTGCACTGATGGAGGATATGCTTACATTATCGTACCATTAAGCCATCACCCAACGCATTTTATCGCCTTTTATAGCAAAGTTTGTTTGTGCACTAATCGGTAATAGGACATAAACATCTGATAATCAATTACTCTGACTCTTTTCACGAGGACGAATACTAACAGAGAAGCTTCCGCAAGGTAGCTTCTCTGTTAATTTCGCGGATCGGAACTTAGCGAATGTCGGCTGAAAGCCGGTTCGCAGTCGGCGCAGCCGAAAGTTACCGACCGCAATACTAAACCGCAGTTTTAGCAAATAAACCTAATAATCAAGCGATTGGCAAGCGTAAAATAAACTTGTCAATCGTTTTTTATTTTCTTTTCGTCCGGGAAAACATTATTGATTAGCAGTTAGTTGCGAAGGTGCTTCGGAATAAACTTGTCTTTTGTTTGCCTAAAATACGGCAATATTCCGAAGTTTATCTTGGCCAAGCCTTGACGAACTAAAGGTTGTGAGTATCGGTCTTATAGATGGTTCAATTGTGAAGACATTCATCAAACTATAAAAATATTAGATAGATTTTTATAGTTTTAGATGACATTGTCGATTATGCTGTCAAAGTCGGGGCCTTTGATATATCCGCTTTTTTGCTTATTCAGTTTGATTTCAGTCAAAAGTCCTGATTGAACTAACTCTGAAAGGTCTTTTTTTGCCGTTGGCTGTGAAATTAACATTCGGCCGGCAATATCTTTGGCAGTAATTATCAGGTTGGCGTCTTTTATAAACATGTGTAGGATTGAGGCCTGGCGCCTTGTAATGCCGCCAATTTTTAGCAATTGCACTTCATCTTTTTTCTGAGCAGACTTGTGCTCGATATATGATTTCAGCTCATCGAAAGCTTTTTCCAGGGCATTTAAATGATATGTTATAAAGTATCCGATATCATTACCATCGGCTTCTGACTGAAGAAAGGATTTCTCGTATGAAGCCTTTGACTTATATATGATCCTTGAAATCGAAAGGTATTCGGTAAGCCAATAGCCTTCTTTCAGAAGATACCAATAGAAAATAGCTCTGGCTGTACGGCCATTGCCATCTACAAAAGGATGGAGGTAGTAAATAAAATAATGCAGGATAGCTCCTTTGATTATCGGATGAATGAATACAGTTATGTCGTTGGAATTGGCAAACCGACAGAACCAATCAATGGCTGCCGGAATCTCCATGAATGATGGCGGCGTATGCACAATCTCATTGGTGACAGAGTTTGCCACAACTACATTGTCGTTCCGCCGGAATTGCCCGGCATCTTCCGGATTATCCATTGTGTTATAAGTCATCAATGAATGTATATGAAGAAGAAATTCGGGGGTCATCATTTGGTCAAGATTCTCCGAAAGAAACCGGATGGTTTGATAGTTGTTGTATATCATCCATTGTGACTTGTCCTTTGGTGCAATCTTATTTCTGAGCATTTCCTTTGCCACCTTTCGAGTAGTTGACGCTCCTTCCATTTGGCTTGACGAAATGGCCTCATCAATCACAGAGTTCATCAAGTATATTTTACGGCTATCGTGTGGAATGAGAGATTCACTACCCCAAGAGCCGCCAAATTGCATGTCGAAATTATGACATAGTCTGGCCATAGAGTTTGTCATACTGAAATGTATCCTGTAATTGGGATTCACTGTGATTTGATTACTCAAACGCAATTGTTTAAGTGCGTTCCAAATAGCTTCCGGAGAATCAAAGCCCTTGACTTTCTTATATTTTACCTTGCTCCAGTAAGGGTACTCTTCTTGAAATTTACGAATTCCCTCCAAAGATTCCGGAGCGAGAACTTCAGAAACTGATTTTGTGTCAGCATTATATTTAGGCGGTTGCTCTATCATAAAATCGTTGTTTGTTCAATTGCAAAGATAGCAGAACTATGAAAACTTTGCAAATATTTTCATAGTTTTTGATAGTTGCAAAAAGCCGAGCAGCCTAACGGCATTAAGAAATGTGCTATGTAACTGTTCTTTGGCTATCTTGACGGAGCGGCCCAGTTCGCCCGGACCCGCGGTGGCATAGGCGCATCTTCCGAGCTCCCGTGGGGTCGCAATCCGGATGAAGACGATCGCCGTATCGCCTACCGCTGCATGATACAAGACGCAAGATGGTCTCCTATGAGATGGAATTGATTAACTCATAGCTCGGGGAAAGAGGGGTGGGCGCTCCCCAAAAACGGGCATCTGCCCGTTTTTGGGGAACTGATATTTGAAAGATTAAAATAAACACCTAACGGAATAGCAAATTTGAGTAAAGCGTAGCGAACAGACTGAAAAAGCGTTCGTTACGCTATATTTTTCTCTTGTTCAAAAGCCAAGAAGAGACAGAATATGGACAAACGCAGCAAAAGTTCAGTTACTTTATCATTACCCGTGCGATGATGCAAATTTCTTGCGAAACCTAAATTTTGCATCGTTTGGCGTTATGTGTCGTATCTGTCGGTAACTCACTATGAATTAATTTTGTAACCAAAAAAAAGTGAGTTATGAGAAGTACATTTAAGGTATTGTTCTACGTGAAGAAAGGCAGTGAGAAACCCAACGGCAACCTGCCTTTGATGTGTCGCATTACGGTGGACGGAGAGATTAAGCAGTTCAGTTGCAAGATGGATGTTCCCTTGCGCCTGTGGGACGTGAAGAACAACCGTGCTTCGGGTAAGAGTGCCGAAGCGCAAAGAATCAACCGTGCCGTTGACAAAATCAGAGTGGAGATAAACCGCCGTTATCAAGAGTTGATGCAGACGGACGGTTATGTCACTGCTGCCAAGTTGAAAGATGCCTATCTCGGCATCGGTATCAAACAGGAAACCTTGCTAAAACTGTTTGAACAACACAACAGCGAATTTGCCAAGAAAGTGGGACACAGCAGGGCAAAAGGAACATTCCGACGTTATGTTACCGTCTGCAAGCACATCCGTGAGTTCCTACCCCATACCTACAAGCGTGAAGATATTCCGTTAAAAGAGTTGAACCTCTCGTTCATCAACGACTTCGAGTATTTCCTGCGTACTGAGAAAAAATGCCGCACCAATACCATTTGGGGCTACATGATTGTGCTGAAACACATTATTTCCATAGCGAGGAATGACGGTCGTCTGCCGTTCAATCCCTTTGCAGGGTACATCAACTCTCCCGAAAGCGTGGACAGAGGGTATATTACGAGAGAGGAGATACACACAATGATGAACACCGATATGCCCGACAAGACACACGAGCTTGTCAGGGATTTATTTCTGTTCTCCACCTTTACAGGTTTGGCATATTCCGATGTCAAGAACCTTACGGAAGACAACCTGCAAACATTCTTTGACGGAAATCTGTGGATTATCACCCGAAGAAAGAAAACTAACACGGAATCCAATATCCGATTGTTGGATGTTCCCCGAAAGATAATAGAGAAGTACAGGGGTATGACAAGAGATAATAAAGTATTCCCCATGCCGAGTAACACGACTTGCAACAAGAAGCTGAAAGCCATTGCCAAGTTGTGCGGTATAAAAGTCCACTTGACCTATCATGTAGCAAGACATTCGGCAGCGACCACTGTGCTGTTATCCAACGGAGTACCCATTGAAACCGTCAGCCGACTTTTGGGACATACCAACATAAAAACGACCCAAATTTACGCAAAAATCACAGCCCAAAAGATTAGTCAGGATATGGAAACATTGTCGCACAAACTGGAGGATATGGAAAAGAACATTTGCAATGCCATTCAGTAACCCTTAAATCAAACGATAATGAAAGAGGAAAGAAACATCATAACAATGAACGAGTTCGGCAATGTAGTTATGCCGAAAGATATACAGGCAACCGCCATGAGTGAGTGGGAGCTTTGCGAGTTGTTCAATGTAACCGCCCCGACTATCAGGGCAGGGATAAAGACACTCTGCAAGAACGGCATTCTGAATGAGTGTGAGATAAGGCATACCATCCGACTGTCCGACAAGTGCAGCATGGAGGTTTACAGCCTTGAAACGATAATCGCCCTTGCGTTCCGTATCGGCACATACAGTGCGAAGCAGGTGCGCAATGCCGTTCTTGAAAGACTGTACTTGCGAAAAGAGAAAACAAGCATCTTCTTTTCGCTGAACACCAACGGCATAGCCAAAGCCGAATACTTCTCGTAGCTGAATTGGTTGCACGACTGACGGAATCCATTCATTCAGTCACGAATAGAGTAATCAAGCCAGCGTGTCAGCATATAATCTGACCGACATATCAACAGGAACTCCAATTTTTTCTCCCGAAAAGCGTAATCCCCACATTCGTTTTTTGGGAGTTTTTTCGTCTGTCCTGCCCGACTTCCGTTCCAAACCATTGAAAGTTTTTTCTTCGGGGGCTATTTGTCACCGTTCTGCCGCGTTTTGCGTAACAACTTATCCGATAAATGCTTATACTTTTGTAGCTGGTATTTTTCAAACTTAAAACCATTTGATTATGTCAGCTAACAAACAACAAGACAGCCACAGACCGCCATCGGATGGTGGCATGGCAAAGGAGGAATTCATCCGAGTGGGGACTACGCTTTACAAGATTGTGGAGCAGCCCAAACTGAACGGAGGGTATGTAAGGAAACGCATAGCATGGAACAACGAAACCCTGCGCCAAGACTACGGCAAGGACTACATCGGCAGCGTTCCCAAGTATGACGGCTTCTGCACCGTACCCGAACACATCGGCTACCATCCCGTGGTCGGCAAGTTCCTTAACCTCTATGAACCGATAGACCACCAACCTAAAGAGGGCGATTTCTCGCATATCCAATCTTTGGTAGGTCACATCTTCGGGGAGCAATACGAGTTGGGCATGGACTACCTACAACTGCTCTACTTGTACCCCATTCAAAAGCTGCCTATCCTGCTGTTGGTATCAGAGGAACGCAACACAGGCAAAAGCACATTTCTGAATTTTCTAAAACTCCTATTTCAGAACAATGTAACCTTTAACACCAACGAGGATTTCCGTAGCCAATTCAATTCCGACTGGGCCGGCAAACTGCTTATCGTGGTGGACGAGGTGCTGCTCAACCGTAGGGAGGACAGCGAGCGGTTGAAGAACCTAAGCACCACACTTTCCTACAAGGTGGAAGCCAAAGGCAAAGACCGTGACGAGATAGCGTTTTTCGCCAAGTTCGTGCTATGCTCCAACAACGAGTACTTGCCTGTAATCATTGATGCAGGGGAAACACGCTATTGGGTACGCAAGATAGACCGCTTGCAGTCTGATGATACCGACTTCCTGCAAAAGCTGAAAGCGGAGATACCCGCCTTTCTTCATTTCCTGCAACACAGAACACTATCCACCGAAAAGGAAAGCCGTATGTGGTTTGCTCCATCGCTGTTGCATACCGAAGCCTTGCAGAAGATAATCCGCAGCAACCGTAACCGACTGGAGATAGAGATGCACGAGCTGATACTTGACATCATGGATAGTGTCGGCACGGACACATTCTCGTTCTGCTACAACGACATTCTTCTGTTGCTGGTACACTCGCAGGTAAAAGTGGAGAAGCACCAAGTCCGAAAGGTGTTGCAGGAGTGTTGGAAACTTACGCCTGCACCCAACGGACTGACCTATACCACCTACCAATTCAACTACAATCGGGAGTGTCGGTATGAGCCTGTAAAACGGGTCGGTCGTTTCTATTCTGTCACGAGGGAACAACTTGAATCCCTGTAATATCATTCTTTTTTTTGTTGAATTGATGAATAAGGATATAACTATGCTGACAATAAACAATATACACTCTCAACAAAATCTCAACAATCGAAAAGAGAAGTTGAGAGAGGAACAGCACCCGATTGTTGATTTCTCTTTTGGCGAGTGGTTTGTTGAGAAGATGTTGAGCAAATATCTTTCTGTAAATAAATGTGTTATATAAGCCATTCAACAAATCAACGTTTTTACAATCATCATCAAATCTATAGAATATCATGAACATACAAGAAGTTAAACAAATCAGAATCGCAGACTATCTGCAAAGTTTGGGTTACACGCCCGTCAAGCAACAGGGCAGCAGCTTTTGGTACAAATCACCGCTGAGAGAGGAAACGGACGCATCTTTCAAGGTAAACACAGAACTCAACAAATGGTACGATTTTGGACTTGGCAAGGGCGGTAACATCATCGCATTGGCAGCGGAACTCTACCATACGGAAGATGTAACCTGCCTGTTGAAGCGCATAGAGGAACGGACACCATACATCCGCCCTGCATCGTTTTCTTTTGGCAAGCAGCAATCCGACAACCGCACTTATCGGGTATTAAGAGTTGGCGAGCTGTCATCACCTGCGCTCATTGCCTATCTGCAAGAAAGGGGGATAGACATTGAACTCGCCAAAAGGGAGTGTAAGGAACTGCGGTTTGAGAATGCCGACAAACCCTATTTCGCCATCGGCTTCCCGAATATGGCAAGAGGGTATGAAGTGCGTAATAGATACTTCAAGGGATGTGTCGCCCCGAAGGACATCACCCATATCCGACAGCAAAAAGAGCCACGAACCGTCTGTTATCTTTTCGAGGGCTTCATGGATTATCTCTCGTTCCTGACCATCCGAGTAAAGAACAATCCGCAACACCCACGATTGAATGCACAGGATTACGTCATTCTCAACTCCGTTTCCAACCTCTCGAAAGCGGAAAGCATATTGGCAACCTATACCCGAATCGGCTGTTTCCTTGACAATGACACAGCAGGACGGAACGCATACGCCAACCTGCAACGGATGTTGGGTGACCGCTTGCAGGATATGTCGGTTCACTATGCAGGGTATAATGACTTGAACGAGTACCTGTGCAAAAAACTCTTGTCCCAATCGACAGAGCCGATAAAGGAGGAGAAGCAAGTACAATCCGCAAGGCGGATGATGCAGCCACCGAAAAAGAAAGGGCTGAAAATATAGAGGGGAACAGGTTCGCTTTCCCAAGGGTATTT
>HF985659.1:64655-66782 GCA_000431155.1 Bacteroides sp. CAG:927 | reverse complement strand
AACTATTATGATTTTTTAGTGGACACTAATGAATGACAATTTGAAATGAATGATAAAAGAGGCATAGGATTCTTTGAGCGTTACCTCTCCGTCTGGGTAGCCCTATGTATTATTGTCGGAATTGCGGTCGGGCAATTGCTGCCGATTATACCTGAAACACTTGGAAAATGGGAATACGCCAATGTGTCAATACCGATAGCTGCACTGATATGGCTGATGATCTACCCTATGATGCTGAAAGTGGATTTCCAAAGTGTTAAAAATGTAGGGAAACGACCTAAAGGAATACTTATTACCTGTATCACTAACTGGCTTATCAAGCCGTTTACGATGTTCGGTATCGCATGGCTTTTCTTTTTCGTTATATTCAAGCCCCTTATTCCGACATCACTTGCAGACCAATATCTTGCAGGAGCTGTTCTTCTCGGAGCGGCACCCTGTACGGCAATGGTATTCGTTTGGAGCTATCTTTCAAAGGGAGATGCTGCATATACACTTATTCAGGTTGCTGTCAATGACCTCATAATTCTGGTTGCTTTTGTTCCGATAGTAGGTTTTCTCCTTGGCATAGGAGGTGTAGCTATTCCGTGGGCGACACTAATACTATCAGTCGTATTGTTTGTGGTAATTCCGCTTGTCGCTGGAATAATCACAAGGATATTAGTAGTCCGCCGCTATGGAATTGATTACTTTAATACTGTATTTGTCAACAAATTCAACAAGTGGACCATTATTGGTTTGTTGCTTACGCTTATAATACTTTTCTCTTTTCAAGGGAAAACGATCCTTTCAAATCCTTTTCATATCGTTTTGATTGCTGTCCCATTGATATTACAGACCTTCTTAATATTCTTCATTACTTATGGATGGGCTAAAGTATGGAAACTCCCACATAATGTTGCAGCTCCGGCAGGAATGATAGGAGCAAGTAATTTCTTTGAACTGTCGGTTGCCGTAGCCATCTCTCTATTCGGAGTACAGTCAGGCGCAGCGCTTGCTACAGTTGTGGGAGTATTGGTAGAAGTGCCGGTGATGCTCACATTGGTTAAGATTGCAAACAACACAAGAAAATATTTTAAAAACTGATGATATGAATACATTACTCGATACCCTTTGGTATTTCTGCTATATCACGGTTGAGCTTGTCGTATTGTTCATCGTGATAACGGCGATTGTTGAGATTATCCTGATGTATATTCCTCAGGAGAAGATCAGCAAGAAAATTGAAAAGGCCGGATTCTTCGGAAATGTTATAGCCGCAGGATTCGGAGCACTCACGCCTTTCTGTGCATGTTCTACTCTCCCCATGACTGTAGGTTTCCTCAATGCCGGCGTACCTTTCGGAGCCACGATGTCATTCCTTATTGCATCTCCGTTGCTTAACCCGATTATTATAGCAATGTTGGGAGCATTGGTAGGCATCAAAGCTATGCTCATATATGTGGCGATTGCCTTCCTCTGCGCTGTGTTCTTCGGCTGGGGATTGCAAAAAGTAGATGCTCAGAAATATGTCAAAAACGTAAGGTTGAAAAAGCAATCCTGCTGTTCGGCGGGTGAAAAGCCCATTGAGGCCAAGAAGCTCCCGTGGAGTCAGAAAATAGCTATAGCACTTCGTGCCGGATGGGACACGCTACGCCCGATTTTCTGGTATCTTATAATCGGTGTTGCATTAGGAGCTGTGATATACGGATATATGCCAAGCGACTGGGTGTTGAAAATCGCCGGACCGGACAATCCATTCGCTGTACCTGTCGCAGCCATCATCGGAGTGCCACTTTATATCCGTGCAGAGACCGCAATACCTATCGGCGTAGCATTAATGGGCAAAGGCATGAGTGTCGGGGCTGTGATAGCGCTTGTTATCGGTGGCGCAGGCATGGCAATTCCGGAAATGTCGATGCTTGCAAGTATCTTCAAAAAGAAACTTGTCGCCATGATTGTCGCTGTAATATTCCTGACGGCTGTAATCTCAGGGTATCTGTTTAATATTCTCCTGTAATCCTATATAATTAACTGAATATTTTCAGTAGTATTCATACGACTCCAAACTTCCTTATCGCCGTCCTTTGAACTTCGTTTTTTGGTATTTGTTCTTGTCGTTATCGTTCCAAGGCAAATCGGAAGAGG
>HF985659.1:36369-64618 GCA_000431155.1 Bacteroides sp. CAG:927 | reverse complement strand
CGCCTGCGCCGGTGCCGACATGCGGTGTCGGGATTCCTCCGGCGGCTGTCTGGAGTGCGATGGCGAGAAGGCTGTGTTGGGATTCATCCACCTGCTCCCACGGCTCAAACAGTTCGTTTACCAATTCATGAAGAGTTAACGCACCGCTGTCGTACTTGTCGAGAAGATTCTGAGAAAGATTATAAGAGGTGTTCTTGAACTCGGTGCCATGAAACAGCGTCGTGATTGACAGACTGGGATACATACGGTTGGGAATCCAGCCGCTTACAAGCTCCGCTCCTGATGACAGACGGTATCGTTCGGGATATGCCAAGCGGTGCAGCTCCTTAGCCCGGTTTTGTTCGGCTTTGTAACGCGCCTCCCATTCAGCAATTCGTTTGGTCGCCGCGTCGATTTCCTTTTGATAAGAGTTGCGTTCACGAAGCGAGTTGGCTTTCAGATCATCGTACCGCTTCTGCATATCGGCGAGCTGCTTCTGTAATCCGGCAATCTGTTTGTCCTTATCAGAAACTTCCTTCTCCAGTTTCGGTAGTTCACCGGTTCCGAGCCATGACAGGATACGGTTCTTACCGTCCTTAGCTTCCTTCTTGACCTTATCCTTTTCGACTGCAAGTTTCTCAATCTCGGCAGTCAGGCTTTCAATATCAGCCTGCAATTCGAGTGCCTGCTGACGGTTGTACTGCTGTTGGGTCTGATGTCTCGCACCACTCGCAACGACACCACGCTTCAATCCGAATTCGGCCATCGTCTGTGCGTATGTATCCTGATATTGCCGGAGCTTGCCACGTGTCATCAACTCATTGGCGCACAGTCTCGGTGCCGGAGCTTTCTCCTTATACTTCACTTCGCCCTCGCGCTCCCGGCGCTTGCGAGGAGACGATACAACAGGCACCACAGTCGCATGGAGATGGGGAGTCTTTTCGTCCATGTGAAGCACACATGACACAAGGTTATCCTCGCCGAAGGTGTCATGCAGCCATTTGATGTTGGCACGGCACCAGTCATCAAGGCGACCGCCGTTTGCAAGAGCCATCATCTGCTCATGTGTGCCGGTCAGAAGCACTCGGACGGCGCGGGTCTGGTTTTTGCCGACTTTTCTTTGAAGTCCGGCGGTCTCAATACGGTGTTGAATCGCCTGAGTGCGGTTGTGAACACCGTCCGGGAAAGTGATAAGTTCACGGTTGAGGTATGTTCTGCTCTCGTCGGCGTTGTTGGGAATGTGCGGTTTACCCTCGACGGTCTTGCGCTCGATGTGGCATGACATGCCCGAATCGTTGCCTGCGCCACGCTCCAGGTGGCACACTGCATATTGTGTAGTCATATAATCTTGAATTAAATTGGTTATGATAAAATTCCGTATCAATCGCAAATGAGAGCCGGGAGGAGGCTCGATGCTTGATGGCTTTTTCGGGAGAGGTCGGAGACTTCGGATGAAAATGCCATAATAAGCTACGGAATTTTATTACTAAAATCCTCCCTACATTCAGCAAGCTGACCCGCTTTGTCGGCAGCTCCTACAATGGGATTATTCCGGCTTGCCGTATCCAAAAGGAAGTCGGCGATGTCAAGTTTGGCGGCTCTTTGCTCCGGTGTTGCCATATTGGATATGGCAGTCACAATTCCGACAGTCGGAGTTATTGTGCGAAGCATCGCCAATTTGCTGCGCCAACGGTTTTCGGCATCAAGGTCAGGCACAAGCCACACTTCCCTGCCTTTCAATACCTGCGAAGCCGTCTGATTGAGGCATCCGCAACATCCGCCACTCGCCAGCCAAAGGTACTGGGGATAATAGTGAGAAGCGATTATCGCTGACTTCTCGGATTCCACTATCATGACTTTTGAATCGGGATAGGCAGAAAGCAGATGCTCGCCGAAGAAGCATTGCACAAGATTGAAGTCTTCGGTATTGTCAACCATTGATTTCATACGGTGCGCCCACATGAAGTTTACCAATCCATCTTCCTTTATGCGGTGTCCGTCGTTGCCGTATCGCATTATCTTTCCTGTGCGGATACATCCGTTGATATCCACTTGCCAAAATACCGCCGCATCGTTCATCCGAGAGCTTGCTCCTACATTATATAATCGGAACAACCGCATGGCTTCATCCTCACCCCATAATGAACTGAGGAATCGGAACAGCGTGGAGGATTGACAATGCTTCACGGTCTCGTTCATCAAGCCCGTGTCTATGAAGGACGGTGTTCTTATAGGTCCTACCCGTTGAGGTGCTCGCTGATGCAGCGATGTCGAGGGCAGCCACGATGATGCCTCTCTTAGCCAGGGATGGTCCCGGAAATAGTCGGACGGCGTGTAGTGGTATCCGCATTTGAATATACGGTCACATTTGCCCACATGATCGGCAAGAAACCGCCCCGTCTGTGTGTCAATATATCGCACAAGTTTCTTCTGCCGTCCGCAGGCAGGGCATGTCACTTTGATGCGAGGACGGGAGTTGTCAAGCCGGTATCTGTAATCATTAGTCATTGTAAGGCGAATTTTGGTTGGGTGAGGTGTCGTGTATATATAGGCCCGCTTCATCCAACTAACTTTTTCAATAGTAAAAATCCTGAAGGTAGCGGTAAGGATTGCCTTTCTTCTTGCCCTTGTCCACCTGCTCGATCATCCGTTTGTTCTTCAGAAAAGTTATCAGAATCTTGAGCTTGTAGTCGCTGAGTTCGATGTCCTCATCTGCGTATGCGTCACGGAGCGCATCCATCAGTTCCCCATGACGAAGCAATGTATCAGGATTCGAGAACGCTGAATCAAGTGCGCTTCGGTGAGTGTCTTCGGATATGTCATGGTACGGATCCCAAGCCTCGTTACCTTTGGCTTCGGGCATCGGCACATAGTCCTTGATAAGTTCAGGCAGAGCCTCGGTGTTAATCCGAAAGGCAAACGAAGGGAATGAGATATCACGGATATAGACTGCCTCGACGGTGCTTATGGCATCATCGTTCTTGTCCTTCTCGACACGGAGAACGGTCTCGGACTTGTTGTTGATTTCAGTCCCGATGTGTCCGCGTGCGTTCTCATCGCTCTTGTTCTGGTGAATGATGGTGTGGATGTGTAGATTGTATTCTTCCGTCCACTTCATCAGATAGTTGACTATAAGAGTAGCCTCGCGCGGACTATTGATGTCAAGCATCAGGTCTCGGATACCGTCGATGATTACAAGCCCGACAGCCGGGGTATTCCGAATCTTATGGTCAATCATGCCGATGCGGTCTTCGACGGAATACTTGCGCAGGGCGAAATATTTTATCCTCTCATTGATTTCCTGATTGCTCTTGCGCGTCAGACGGGCGATACGCTTGAATACACGGAAGACATGATATTTGCTCTGCTCGGTGTCGAAGTATAGGATACCGTTCTGGTTAGACGGCATGTTGCCACTATAATTCAGAATCGTGGAATTGGTCATGGCAGCTGCGGTCATCGCCGACACATTGAAAGTCTTCTTGCCTTTTGGTTTACCGATCGAGGCACTGAAATTGCCGAAGGTACAAGCCGGCGAATCGCCTATATAAATGGCAACCGGCGGCGGTGGCACCTCCTTGTCGATGTCAAGTTGCGCCTCAGTGCATAATCGCTCGTAACGCACAGCCGCTGCATCAGGGACCTGCAACCCGGCTCCGCTTTCAACTTCGGCGATGAAACCGCCGAGCGGGTCAGATAAACTGTAACCCTGTTTGCTGGCGGAATTATTGGGAAGATACATAAATTCTTGTGCCATAGACCTATTTTCTTCCGCCGGTTTTACGACCAAACAGCTCAAGAGCCATTTCAGCATCAATGACAATTTTTCTCCCATACTGCTTGATTGCAGGGGCGAGTTTACCTTCGTTCTTGATGCGGAGTGCTGTTGTCTTGCAGCATCCAAGGAGATCTGCCAGACCCTTGAGTCCGAAAACATACTTTTTGTTTGTGGTGTCGATAACGACATCAGGTTGTGGTGCTCCCGGTTTGGAAGCAGCCTGTACGATGGTGAAGAGTTCTTCACCGGTCATTTGCCATAAAGGTTTATCGAATAATTTTTCTATCATTGTTTTAATCGTATATTATTTGCAGCCTGACATGAGTGGATCCATGCCCATGTTTCGGTTTTATGACTGCAAAGGAAATACGATTCATCCCAAAACACAATTATCATCTGATTTACAGCTGATTATTTAACTTGATTTTCCCAAATCAAAGTATCGGCACCTAAAAACGGAACTGACAACGATATTAGTAACTGTTCTCTAATCTCGTTTATTACTACATGGAGAGCATGTTCAAGTATAAAAATAATATGCGAGAACCATCATAAACGACCCTCGCATATTAGCTATAACAAGATGCGGTATATGTCATTCATCATCGAAGCGACTCATGTTGGAAGCCCGGATGTTGTCGGCAACAGCTATGTAAGGTTTCATTGCTTTATAATCGGAATGACCAGTCCATTCCATTACGACATTGACAGGTATTCCAAGTGCAAGAGCTTTACAAATGAAAGTCTTTCGTCCTGTATGGGTTGAAAGGAGCTGATACTTCTTATATATGGTGTCAACGCGGTCATTCCCACGATACTGTGTTATTCTTACAGGTGTGTCGATACCTGCGAGTTCTCCAAGCTCCTTGATATAATCGTTCATCTTCTGATTGCTGATTACAGGGAGTACGCGACCGTTCTTAAACTCGCAGTCCTTGTATTTCTCAAGTATAGCTCGGCTATGCTTGTTCAGTTCAACAGTGATGGTATCAGCGGTCTTCACGGTCGTAAACTCAATATGATTCTCTCGAACATCGCTCTTGCAGAGATTGGCTACATCAGAATATCGCAGACCGGTGTAACAGCAGAAGATTAGCACATCGCGCACCCTTTCAAGATATGTCTTGTTTGGTGGGATGTGAAACGAAGTCAGTTTTTCAAGGTCTTCATCTGTCAGGAAGATAACTTTGGTCTGAGTGGATTTGAGCTTGGGACTGAAAGTCAGGAATGCACGGTTATCATGGTAGCCTTTGTCATAGGCCCATCGCAAAATCCACTTTATGAGACTGATTTTGTGCCCGATAGTGCTGTTAAGCATGTCGCACTTATAGCGAAAATAATCTACCAAGTCGTTCAGTCCTCTCTCTGTAAATGTTTCGAAAGAAATTTTGCCTCTTTTGAATTTCAAAAGATGATTTTTCAATGCCGAGAATTTTTCATAAGTCGCAGTAGTCCAGTCATTCTTTCTGCCCACCTCAGAAGTAAATTCATCGTAAATATCCCAAAAGGTCCTCTGCGGTTCTGCCTCTTGAGTTGGTGCCTCAGTACGTGCGACGGCAATACGGGCATTGAATTGTTCTTTTACCTGTTCCGGGAGAGGCATAATTTCACGCAACTCAAATTCCTTGAAGATATTCTGGATTTCACCTTCGTAACGATTGAGGTCTGCATTGATTTCGGAAGATGTCTGCTTGAGCTTATTGGTGCAACCATTTTTGACGCGCTGCTTGCTTGCGTCCCATTTGGCTGCTTCAATACGGTAACCTGTGGTGAACTCAATGCGCTTGCCATCAAAGACCACGCGCATTCTGATTGGCACGTTTTCAGTTACCAATACCCCGTCCTTTTTGCGGGATTCAAGTTGGAAGGTGATATTCCGTTTGAGATTCATATTTGGAGAGTTTAAAAAGTTACACCCAAAATTACACCCAATTTTTGACATATCCAAATAGTATTTATTAAAATCTATTCATTCATCCATTTTTTATAACACTATAAATCAGTGTATTTTAGATATTCGTTAATACAAACTGATATTAGGGTGAGATTTCCTGTCTTTCCGCAACCTAATCGGACAAAAATCAGTCCGGAAGCGGCAAACCGCAGACTATCAAATAGTTCTGCGGTTTTTTCGTGTCTTATCCTTTCAATTCAGGACTGAAATCAGACCAAGAAAAGACCCAATCGGACAAAGTTTTGGCACTAAAATGGCACTAAGAATTTCAATCTCTGTTTTAGTGCCAAAATAGTGCCAAACACGAGCCTAACAAAGTGCAGTACAGAGTGTTACAGCAAGACATACCTCGGACAGAAACACGAAAATAAGCGTCTTTTTAAGGCACTAATTGAGGATTTGTCCGGTTTTAGTGCCGAATTAGTGCCAAAAACATAGATAATCGACTGCGTAACTGGCAATAAACATCAATGACATATGGAACAGCACCAAAAATATTCTGGACGATTTTCACGCAAACACTTCCGGCATGGGGTTTTGTGAAAGGGAGTATCAGGAATATATGGAAATTTTCAATAGCACTGGAGGGAGTTGTCTTGACATCTCCACATTCTTTAAAAATTGCAGCAATTGCGCTCACAACAGGGACACAAACAAACCGTTTTCCTGCACAATAAAAAAAGGACTTAATGAAATGTACTCTTGCTTGTATCTTCACAGAAACAGGTGTGCCCACAATCTCACTTCGTATCAACAAAACAGACCATCTTTAGAAATTCTATCCAGCATAGAATCTGTTTACGAAAACTATTATATACGGTTTGCTCTATTGATTATTATTGATAAAATAATGATTAGCCTATATTCGACTTTCCAAAAAGAAGTGGTTGACTTGAGACTATTCTAAAGCAAACGCATATCTTCCTGCAATTGGCAACGACTCATAAGATGCCAATCCGGTGGCTTATTACGGGGCGATGAGAAGGTCGTAAACGACCCAGCCAATTATGCAAGAAATAAAAATAACCACGAAGGTACGTAAGGGCTTCGACTTTAGAATTTGCAACTTATCACAACCCAAATACAAAAGAACCGCAAATACCGCAATTATTATATAACCAAGCCAATGTTCGCTCATGATGGTTTATTTTGAAGTTTTATTCTTCTTTTGGTCTTTCTTATAATAGTGACCGCCTATTAAGCCTCCGACTATACCTGCCACTACGGGCATCCAAATGAACCAACTCATTGTCAAATTTTTTGTTTTGAAGTTTTTATTATTAGACGCGAATTTAAGCTATTAATTACAATCAAGCGCAAAAAGTCTATTTCATTATGAGTTTTTAAGGCATTGCGGGATGTTACTGGCTGCGAAAAGTGAAAGAGACGGCGGCTACTTTATTTCAGGGGTTGCTTTGCGGAGAAGTATGCACTCGACAGGGGTGGCGCCGTTGAGTCTGAGAACCGTATCGTTCTGTAGGTCGATTGTGGCGATGTGGGGCAAGATGCGGCGTAAAGCATCCTCTGACTCCATATTGTCGCAAGCCATTTCTGTCATGGCACCATCGCCGAGGGTGATAGAGGTGCCCTCAAGTCTATACGTACCGGAGATAGAGTTGCAGTTGGTCATGATATAATAGGTGCTGTCCTCAAAAACGATATATTGCGCGGCTCCGGGTGCCACTTCATCGGGACGCACATAGTCGGAATCGCTGAACACGATGTTATCTATATACCATTGTCCTCGGATAATGACATCACCCACGGTGTCGCCGGTGTGGGTGGAGGCATCGCCATTCGTTTTATTCTCTCCGGCACCGGTACAGCCGGCGGCAAAGAAAGCCAACGCTGAGAAAACCGTCAGTGTCAGCCAAATATTGCGTCTTGTGTTATTGCTCGCCATCTTTAAATTAATTTGAATGCAAAAATAGCGAATATCCGGATTTTTGGGGTACATGACAGGCACTAAAGAAGAAAAAATATTAGCTTTGCAGAATGGGAACAGACAGATTCGTAATAACAGAGGTGGTCGGCGACAAGAAACAATATCTTCCGCTGCTACTGATAGGAGATGAATCAGAATCTATGATTGACCGGTATATTGACCAAGGGAGACTCTATGTCGGCTTCATTGATAACGAACCTGTAGCCGTGTGCGTAACCATAGGCAATGGTGCCGAGGTTGAGGTCAAAAATCTTGCCGTACTTCCTGAATTCAGATGCCATGGATGCGGACGCGTGATGCTCCAGCATGTAGAGCAGCTGAATCGCGAGAGCACAATCATTCTCGGAACCGGCGAAACGCCCTCAACACTTCGTTTTTATAATTCTTGCGGTTATGTCTATTCACACAGAATCCCCAACTTCTTCACTGACAATTATGCCTATCCGATTATTGAGGAGGGTATAACGCTTCGCGATATGATATATCTGAAAAAATACAACTGCAATAGATATGATACGGAACTTGATATTTGATTTCGGCAAAGTGCTTGTTGATTATGACTATTATTCTGTTCTTGACAAGATTTTCGCCACTCACTGCCAGGCGGAAAATTTTATTCAACGACTCATATCGGAGAAATGGAGTATCCGTATTGACCGTGAAGATCATCCCTTTGAACAAACAATCAGCGAAATGCAGCAGGCAATGCCGCATTACCGGAACGAAATACAAGTGTTCGGCGACCGATACACGGATTTTGTGTTGGGCGAGATTAAAGGGATGCGTGCACTGCTCGTCAAGCTTAAAGCTGAGGGATATAAGTTGTATGGCCTGTCCAACTGGTGCAGCAAGATGCATATCACAATGCAGCAATATCCGATATTCCAATTGCTTGACGGATGGGTCGTATCTTCTGAAGAGCACATCGTAAAGCCGTCGGAGGCTATCTATGAGCGCGTCTGCCAAAAGTTTGGGTTAAAAGCGCAAGAGTGTGTATTTGCCGATGACCTTATGGCAAATGTGGAGGCGGCGCAAAAATTCGGGATGCACGGCATCTGCTTTGAAAATGCCGGACAATATGAAACAGAATTGAGATGTATAATATCGCGAGAGGGCGGATGCCGCGACATGTCGTATATTGAGACAGAACAAGACAAATGCATGGCCGGCAAAATCTATGACTGCCATAACAATGTGTTTCTTGAACGCAAGGCCCGCGCAACCGACTGGATGCAGCGTTACAACTCATTGCCTTACTCCGAGCGCTCAAAGCGTTACGACATGATACGCGAAATCTTTGGCAGTGTAGGTACGAATGTGTCTGTGGGTGACGGAACCATAATAGGATTCGGCGACAACATACACGTAGGGAATAATGTGAGCATCAATTATCGCTGCATACTCAATGATTGCAACTCTATTGTGATAGGCAATGATGTGCTTATAGCTCCGGGAGTTCAAATAAACACGGCGTCACATCCCACAAAACTTTCGGAACGGCTTACCCCGAATTGGAATCCAACTTCGGGTGAATACCGCTGGCAGACATTCGCAAAGCCAGTCATTATTGGCGACGGTTGCTGGATAGGGGCCAACGCCACAATTATTGGCGGCGTGACGATAGGCGATGGTGCGGTCGTTGCCGCAGGGGCCGTTGTGACAAAAGATGTGGAGCCGAACACTATGGTGGGCGGTGTCCCGGCACGCTTATTAAAAAACATATAATCCGACACACACGAAAGGAAACTACAGAACCATGCTTTAGTTAACGCCCGTATTGTCAACAAGCTTTTATGGTGGCTGTGATTATTTGTGTAATCGGGAGAATTTGGCTAACTTTGAGCATGTCCTTTATCCTTGGGCACACGCATCTCTCCCCTCACCTAAAAAAAAGAAAAATTTGATTTATGGTTTCTGTTGACGCAATAAGTGTGGAATTTGGCGGCACTACTTTATTCAAAGATGTGTCATTTGTCATCAATCCCAAGGACCGTATAGCCCTGATGGGGAAAAACGGAGCCGGGAAAAGCACACTCCTCAAAATTCTTGCCAGACTGCGCACTCCCACACGCGGCTCGGTATCAGTGCCGAAGGACTGCACCATCTGCTATTTGCCACAGCATATGATGACTCCTGACAACCGCACTGTGTTTGAAGAAGCGTCCATGGCATTTGCCCACCTAAGAGAGATGGAGCAAGAGATTGATGCTCTGAACGAGCAACTTGCCACACGCACTGATTATGAAAGCGATTCCTATATGGCTCTGATAGAACAAGTAGCCACAATGAGTGAAAAGTTCTATGCCATTGACATGACTCATTTTGAAGAGGATGTGGAGAAAGCCCTGTTGGGACTGGGATTTGAGAGATCGGATTTCAATCGCCCCACATCGGAATTCTCAGGAGGATGGCGCATGCGCATAGAGCTTGCAAAACTGCTTTTGCAGAATCCGGATGTGCTTCTGCTTGACGAGCCAACCAACCATCTTGACATTGAGTCAATAGGGTGGCTTGAGGATTTCATAATCAACAGCCCTATGGCAGTGGTTGTGATAAGCCATGACCGCAGATTTATTGACAATATAACCACGCGCACCATTGAGGTTACATTAGGCAAAATCTATGATTACAAGGCCACTTACAGTCATTACCTTGAACTACGGCGCGACCGGCGCAAGCAGCAGCAGAAACAGTATGACGACCAACAGAAACAGATTGCAGAGGCCAAGGAATTCATAGAGCGTTTCAAATGCACATATTCCAAAACCTATCAGGTTCAGAGCAAAGTGAAATGGCTTGAGAAACTTGATATAGTGGAGGTGGACGAAGAGGATACTTCCGCACTGAGGCTCAAATTTCCTCCGTGCCCCAGAAGCGGCAACTACCCCGTGATAGCTGAAACCGCAGGCAAAAGCTATGATGGCAAAACAGTGTTCAGCAATGCGTCTTTCACCATACACCGAGGCGACAAAGTGGCTTTTGCCGGACGTAACGGAGAAGGGAAATCCACTATGGTGAAGGCAATAATGCGTGAAATCGAGCATGACGGCACCATCACCCTCGGCCACAATGTGCAGATAGGTTATTTTGCCCAAAACAGTGCATCTCTCCTTGATGAGAACCTTACGGTGTTTCAGATAATCGACGATATTGCGGTGGGAGATGCGCGACTGAAAATCCGCGATTTGCTCGGGGCATTCATGTTTGGCGGAGAAGAGAACCAGAAAAAAGTGAAAGTGCTGTCGGGAGGAGAGCGTGTGAGGCTGTGCATGATAAAACTTTTGCTGCAGCCTATCAACCTGTTGATCCTTGACGAGCCCACTAACCATCTTGATCTCAAAACCAAGGACATACTCAAACAAGCGCTCAAAGATTTTGACGGAACGCTCATCCTTGTAAGCCACGACCGCGACTTTCTGGACGGACTTGTCACTAAAGTTTATGAATTTGGAGGAGGAAAAGTAAGAGAACATCTCTGCGGCATAAACGAATTTCTGGAAAAGAAGAAATTGGAGCAACAACAAAACTGAGCCACTGTTAGCCATTGCAGGATTATTAGAGCTAACTTCATTAACAGAAGATTTTTTTAACTCTAATTATTTCACGCTATGGCTACAATCAAAGTAAAATTTCGCCAGTTTGCCGAATCAGAGCAAGGGGGCTCAGTGTATTATCGCATCTACCATCGCAATCAAATAAGGCAGATAGCTTCGGGCTACACCATGCAGGGGGACGAGTGGCAGTCAAGAAATGGCTCCAAATCAGAAAAATTTCCACCCAGCAAACCGGAGACGGAAATCATTTTCCGCAAAATAGAGTTTGACAAAGAGCGGTTTATACGTATAATCACCACTTTTGAAACCTCCTCCAGAAGTTATACCGCCGATGACATTGTGAATGAATTCATCAGCTATTCACGGCAATTCACGCTTGCAAAGTTTATGGAGCAGATTATACTTAAACTAAAGCAAACGGGCAAAATACGCACCTCCGAGGCCTATGCCTCCGCGCTGCGCAGCTTCACAAGATTCTGCAACGATGAGGCAATGATGATTGACCACATTCACAGCGACACTATGGAACTGTATCAGGTATGGCTTGTGGAACAAGACATCACGCTCAACACCGTGTCGTTTTATGCACGCATCCTAAGAGCCGTTTACAACCGTGCCGTTGATCAGGGCATAACCCCCGACCGCCGCCCATTCCGTCACATTTATACAGGGATAGACAAGACCGTAAAGAGAGCGTTATCACTGCCGGAATTGCGCAAAATCAAGAATATCAATCTCGACATGTTTCCTGATCTTGATTTTGCGCGCGACATTTTTTTGATGAGTTTTTATCTCCGTGGAATGAGTTTTGTGGATATGGCATTTCTGCGAAAATCGGATTTGTCAGACGGCTATGTCACTTACCGCCGACGCAAAACCGGCCAACTGCTCACAATAGCATGGACCCCTGAAATGGCACAAATATTAGAAAAATATCCGCCGAACCCTACTTCCTATCTGCTCCCCATAATCCGCAGAGCCGGAAAAAACGAACGAAACATGTATCACAACATGTCCTACACCATCAACCGCAGGCTAAAAGCCATAGCCAACATGGCGGATATACGCATGCCGCTGACACTATATGTGGCACGCCACAGCTGGGCATCCGCAGCCAAAGCCAAGGGCATACCATTGAGCGTGATAAGCCAAGGAATGGGGCATGACTCCGAAAGCACCACACAGATATATCTTGCATCACTTGACACTGCCGTAATAGACAATGCCAATGCGCTAATCATTGCGTCGCTGTAGCCTATTTGGAATCCAAAAGGTCGGGACGCAGGCGACGGGTACGCTCCAGAGCCTGCTCATAGCGCCACTCGTCAATTTTGGCCTGATGTCCTGAAAGCAATATATCAGGTACTTTCCATCCCTTGTATTCGGCCGGGCGACTGTAAACGGGCGGAGCGAGCAGCGAATCCTGAAACGAATCGCTCAGCGCGCTCTGCTCGTCGCCTATGGCCCCGGGTATCAGACGCACAATGGCATCTGCGATCACAATAGCGGGAACCTCGCCACCGGTGAGCACATAATCGCCAATTGAAATCTCCTTGGTTATCAGATGCTCACGTATGCGATAATCAATACCCTTGTAATGGCCGCACAAAATTATCATGTTGTTTAGAAGCGACATGGCATTGGCCATGGGCTGATTGAAGGTCTCACCGTCGGGCGATGTGAATATCACCTCATCATAATCGCGCTGCTCCTTAAGCGTTGATATGGCACGATCGATAGGCTCTATCTGCATCACCATTCCGGCTTCCCCTCCAAAGGGATAATCGTCCACCTTGCGGTGCTTGTTGGTAGTATAGTCGCGGAGATTATGCACCTGAATCTCCACAAGGCCCTTGGTCTGGGCACGCTTGAGTATGGAGCAGTTCAACGGCCCGTCAAACATCTCAGGCAGAACCGTAAGTATGTCAATTCTCATTGCTGATAATTTTTAAGGGTTTCACTTAATCGCGTTATCATCATAGCACGAAGCTCGGGTGGGGACAACACGGTGACCGAAGGTCCGAACGACATAAGCTCCTGCACCAGATCGGGAGTCAAGCGCAGGTTATAGTGAAATATTGAATAATTGTCGTCCACCATCTCCGACTGAGAATGATGGAGCGGGAGAGCACGCAGATATTTGGCCTGCTGCTTGTCCACTTTCAGTGCCACTTTGCGCACCTCACCCTGACTGAACACTATGCCGAATGCATCGCGAAAATATGTTTCGGGGTCAAAATCAGGCGGAAGGTTGAATTTCTGAGTAGTGATTGTAAGTGCGCTCATGCGGTCAAGCGCATAGGTCTTGATTGTGTTTTCTACCGTGTTTCTGCCGGTGATGTACCAACGCTGACGGAATATTTTCAGGAAATACGGCTCAAGCACCACTTTTTTTCCTGCACCGGAACGGGTGTATGGAGAATACAGAAATGTTATGACATGATTTTCGCGGAGTGCCGACATGACCGGGCTAAGAAACTCACGTGCCGAAGGTACATCCTCAAGAAATATACGATGGCTGATGTCGCGGGCTGTAGAGAGCACATTGCTTATTGAGGCTGTATTAAGCATCCAGTCAGTAACATTGTTTTTATGTTCGTCCTCATTGCCGTCAATGTAATACTGGAATGTGGAACTGTTACATTCAATATTGATTTTAAACAATTCCTCTATGGCTGCGCGATAATTGTAGAATGTGCGTCGGGCCATTGGGATTCCGTTTGACAATGGCGAGCGCACCCACAGCCTGTTGAGTTCCTCGCGTGTGAGAGCACCGTGACTGCGGATTGTATCCACAAGCCATATATAGGTGTTGAGCATATTTTTAGGCATAGGCGGTATCGGTTTCGGCGGCCTTGTAAGAGCATATGCCAAGTCCGGCCATAGTGAACAATGCGTTGATTATCAAAAGCTCAAAGCTTGTTTCATATCCCCACGCGGCATGAAGTGCCCACTGCACGAGCCATGACAGCAACGGTGCTGCCACACATATGAGCGGTATCATGCGGTCGCGCACCTTGCGGCGGCACACAAGCCCGAAAGCAAACAAACCAAGTATCGGGCCGTATGTGTAGGATGCAAGCGTATATACGGCACTTATGGCAGACTCTTCGCTGAGATAGTACAAGGCTATTATAAACAGGGCCATGCACACGCTCATTGCCACATGCACATAGCGGCGTGTACGCTTCATCTGTGTTTCAGACTTCTGGACCGAGGGGATGATGTCAAGAGTAAATGTGGTGGTAAGTGAAGTAAGGGCCGAACCGGCGGCTGAATATGAAGCGGCTATAAGCCCGAGCACAAACAGCACACCCACCACGGCTGGCATGGACTCGTGCGCGGCCACGCTAACAAACAATTCATCGCCTTTTTCAGGCATATCAAGACCGGCATTGTCGCAATACACCATCAGCAATGTGCCAAGCATCAGAAACAGTGCTATGACAAAGAACTGCATCACGCCACTCAATATCATGTTTTTTCGACTCGCCACCGAATTCTTGCATGCAAGATGACGCTGCATCATATCCTGATCCAGACCGTTGGTGGCTATTGCCATGAATACTCCGGCAATGAACTGTTTCCAAAAATACAATCCGCTCATCGGGTCAGAAAAATGCCATATCTGAGAAGTGTGATGAGAACTTATAGTGCCGATGAGAGAAGAAGCATCCAGCCCGAGCTTGGTGCCGATAAACCATATTGACAGCACCACCGAAGCTATCAGGCAAAAGCTCTTGAGCAGATCAGTCCATATGAGGGTTTTCACTCCTCCCCTGACTGTATAGAGCCATATGAGAGACACGGTTACAGCCACATTGAGAACAAACGGCACTCCGAGCGGCTCAAAGACCAGAACCTGCAGCACGGCGCACACAACAAAGAAACGTACTGAGGCTCCGCTCATCTTGGATACAAAAAACAGCCATGACCCGGTTTTGTGACTCCTCATACCGAATCGCTGGCCGAGATAGCCATAAATAGACACCAGATTGCGCTTATAAAACAACGGCACGAGCACTGCGGCTATCACTACGTAGCCGACTATGAAACCGAGCACCATCTGCAAATAAGCGTAGCCCTGAGCTGCAACCATCCCGGGTACGGAGATAAATGTCACACCCGAAATTGCTGCTCCCGCCATGGCAAACGCCACGACAGGCCAAGGGGCCTTGCGGCCGCCTGTGAAAAACGTGGCACTGTCAGTGCGTCGTGATGCGAGGGCTGATATGCCGAGAAGCAACGCAAAATACGCCACTATTGTTATGATTACTAAAGTAGGAGTCATGATTCAGGATATAAAAGATATGGTTCGCGAAGTTTGCGAAAACGCGCCACATCATCAGTCCATGTGGAACGTATCTGCTCGGGAGTGCGCCCCTGCTCTATCATGCGACGGACAGAACGCGTGCCTATAAGTTTATCAAAAAACGGCGTGAAAAATCCATATTTGCGCGGCATGCGGTTATAGGCATCAATCACATAATGCAGGTTCAAACCATGCGCAATAACACTGTCGGGATTCTCTTTGCTTAAATCCACCCCATGACATAATTTACCCAACAAAGGAGGATTTTTTGCACCAGCCATAGACCGTGGAGTGAAGTCATAGTTTCCACCCCGCATAGCAGGATGACCGTAAACACAAAATGGCATATCCGTGCCCCGGCCAAGGCTCATAACAGTACCCTCAAAAAGGCAAGTGCTTGCATAAAGCCACACTGCCTGCATATTCTTGAGGTTAGGACTCGGCGGCACGGGCAACTCATAGCGAGTGGCATGGGTATAGCCCTCACAAGGCACCACCTGTAAATGCACATATCCGCTGTCGGCGAGCCAGTTCTCGCCAACAATCATCTGAGCCAATTCGCCCATAGTCATACCGTGAAGTACCGGAATGGGCAGCGCACCCACTCCGCTTTTCAAACTCATGTCCAGTACAGGACCGTCAACGGTCATGCCGTTGGGATTGGGGCGATCAAATACCACAACCTCCTTGTTGTATTTTGCGGCCACATTCATCACTTTAAGCATCGTGATATAATAAGTGTAAAAGCGCAATCCCACATCCTGAAGATCAACGACCGCCACATCCACATTTTTTATCACATCGTCAAGCGAAGCAGAGCCACCATAAAGCGACACAACAGGAAGTCCCGTGGCACGGTCAACCGTTCCCCTTACATGCTCTCCGGCATCGGCATCTCCCCGAAACCCGTGTTCGGGTGACATCAGAGTGACAACATTAATACCACGGCGCAGCATGGCATCCGCCACATGCTCTCCCGATGAGAGCAAGCCGGTATGATTGCTCAGCAAGGCCACACGCTTTCCTTCAAGCGCAGGCACCCACACATCCTCACGATCAGCACCAACAATCACCTTGCCTACAGCAGTTGCCGCAAGCATCAGAAAACAGATTAATATATACACACGATTCATAGCAACTACAAAGATACTCACCAAGTGGGCAAACTCATAGCCGCCAACATTTAAATAGTGTTAACTATTTGTTTCTTGAAATCACATACGAGAATATGGCTCTGAAAGCATCAGTAGCCTCAGTCTGCGGAAGCAACGCAAGCTGCTCAAATGCCTTGGCCCGCAAATCATCCATCACCTTATAAGAATAATCTATTCCACCCTCGGCCTTGGCAAACTCAATGAGGGCGGCAATTTCGTCTTCGCTCAGACACTCTTTGCGTGAAAGCTCACGCATATATTCACACTCTTTGCCGGAACAATGCTCAAGGGCATACAACAGCGGCAGAGTGATTTTACCTTCACGCAAGTCGTTGCCGGTAGGCTTACCCACAACAGCTTCATCATGATAATAATCAAATATGTCATCCTTGATCTGGAAACACAAACCCAAGAGACGGGCGTACTCCCTGATAGCGGCCAACGCTTCTCCATCCGCTCCCACTGCATATCCGCCTATCTCAACACACGACACGAACAGAGAAGCCGTTTTTCTTGAAATAACTTCAAAATAAGCATCCTCGCTCAATTTGTGATAACGGGCGTTGTAAATCTGATCGATTTCGCCAAGGCTCAACAATTTGCCCAACATGGCAAGCGAACCCACAATGCGTATGTCATCAGTTGACAAAGCCTGCTGGAGAGCGTTACTGACAAAAAAATCGCCCACGAGCACAGCTATGTGATTGTCCCATACGTTATTGACAGTGGGCAATCCTCTACGCATAGCGCTGTTGTCCACTACATCGTCATGTATGAGCGAAGCGTTGTGAAGCAGCTCAACAGCAGCAGCCGAAGCTATAACATTATTGTTTACGTTACCAAAAAGCTTTGCCGTGAGAATAACAAGTATGGGACGAATCATTTTTCCCTTGGAACGAAGATACTCCTCGACCACCTGATTCATAAGCTTGTTTGACGACATCAAGGAATCCTCAAGCTGCTTGCTAAGGAGCTGAAGTTCAGGCTTGAGAGCATTTTTTATATCGTCAATACTTGTCATAGAGATGTTAATTCGGCGCAAATTTACAAATTTTTTACATACAAAGCCACCTATGCGACAACAAATTCAAATTCGCGATTGCTCAATAGCGGTTAGAGTGCATTAGGGGCAAAAGATTTTGCCGGATTGGCGGATTTTCGTAACTTTAGCGTCTGTTATCGCCAGACGATATAATATGAATGAAAAACGACTGTTTCTGCTTGATGCGTATGCGCTGATATACCGCGCTTACTATGCGCTCATACGTGCCCCGAGAGTCACATCCAAGGGGTTCAACACTTCAGCCATATTCGGTTTCTGCAACACGCTTGATGAAATACTCCGCAAGGAGGACCCGTCGCACATTGCAGTATGCTTTGACCCTCCGGGAGGACACACTTTCCGCCATGACATGTATCCTGAATACAAGGCCCAACGCGACAAACAACCGGAAGACATCACGGCAGCCATACCGTATATCAAGGAGATTCTTGCCGCCTACCGCATTCCGGTGCTTGAAGTAGAGGGATACGAGGCCGATGATGTGATAGGCACACTTAGCCGTATGGCCGAAGCAGAGGGGTATGACACATATATGATGACCCCTGACAAGGACTACGGGCAGCTTGTAACCGACAAAGTGTGGATGTATCGTCCTTCGCTCAAAGGGCAGGGATTTGAGGTAAGAGGGCCGCAACAAGTATGCGAACGCTACGGCATATCGTCTCCATCGCAAGTCATTGACCTGCTGGCACTGGAAGGAGATGTCTCCGACAATATTCCGGGCTGTCCGGGAGTAGGCGAGAAAACCGCATCCAAGCTCATAGCCGAATGGGGATCGGTGGAGAATCTGCTGGACCATACCGATATGCTCAAGGGAGCTTTGCAACGCAAAATTGTGGACAACAGAGATCAAATTCTTCAGTCCAAGATTCTCGTGACAATACGAACCGATGTGCCACTTCCTACCGGCATCACACCCGAATCGCTGGTGCGAAAGCCCATAGATGTGGACCGTCTCATATCGGTTTATAAGGAACTTGAATTCCGCTCATTCATTCAGCGTCTTGATACCGGATCCACTTCCGAGTCACAAGTATCCTCCAAAATCGGTACGGACGGTATGGGTTCACTCTTTGACATTGACGACACCAACAGTCCCGAACCGGCACCCTCGCACAACGCATCATCCCAACCGCACACCTATATAACCCTCACTTCACTTGCCGAGCTTGAACGGGAAGTGGCAAAAGCTGCCGCAGAGTCAAAAATCGGCATATCTCTTGAGGCTGACAGCAACGAGGCCATGACTGCGCAATGGACCGGAATTGCCATAAGCGCCAAACCGTCAGAAGCATGGTACTATCGTATTCCTACATCATCCACCGAGCGAGCCGAAGCACTTGCCGCGATTGAGCCACTGTTCGGGTCTGAGTCGCGACCAATGGTAGTGAGTCACGACATAAAGCGTGACATACTGCTCCTGCGCAATAACGGCATCGAGCTGAGCGACAAATATTTCGACACTTCTGTGGCACATTATCTTCTTGAACCGGAGATGAAGCATCTGATGCCCATGCTTGCCACTCGTTATCTCAATTATGAAATGATGGAGAACGCCTGCTCTGCACCTGAATGTGCTTGCGAGCGTGCTGATGTGGCACTCCGACTTCAGGCCGTATTTGAGCCAATGATAGCCGAGCAGGGACTTATGCCATTGCTCAACGACATAGAGTTGCCGCTGATACGTGTTCTCGCATCAATGGAATACAACGGTGCCCGCGTTGATGCCAACGAACTTGCAGAGCTTTCACGCAGCTATACCCAACGCCTCCACGCCATGGAAGCAGAGGCATACGAATTGGCGGGTGGAGAGTTCAATATAGGTTCACCCATGCAAGTGGGAGAAGTGCTCTTTGGCCGAATGAAAATAGATCCCAAGGCCAAACGCACCAAACGCGGAGCATACTCCACCACCGAAGAGATTCTGGAAAAGCACCGTGCCAATCATCCCATAGTGGATCTCATTCTGCGTATTCGCGCCTTGCGCAAACTCCTCACCACCTACATCAATGCCCTCCCTGCGCTAATCAATCCCAAAACGGGCAAGATACACACCTCCTACAATCAAACCGTTACGGCAACGGGCCGCATATCATCCACCAATCCCAATCTCCAAAACATTCCTGTGCGCAGTGATGACGGACGCGAGATTCGCCGTGCATTCGTGGCTGATCCTGGCAACATATTCATGAGCGTTGACTATTCGCAAATCGAGCTGCGAATTATGGCCGACCTCAGTAAAGACCCTGCCATGATTGAGGCATTCCTTTCGGGAGCAGACATCCACAGAACCACGGCAGCAAAAATCTATCACAAAAGCCTTGACGAGGTCACCGACAATCAACGGCGCAATGCCAAAACCGCCAATTTCGGCATAATATACGGCATTTCCACATTCGGTCTTTCGGAACGGCTCGGGATTCCGCGTGCCGAGGCCAAAGAACTAATAGAAGGGTATTTCCGCACATATTCCCACATAAAGGAATATATGGAAAGGAGCATAGAACTTGCCCGCAAGCAAGGATATGTGACTACCATAATGGGGCGCAAACGAATGCTTCCCGACATAAACTCACGCAATGCCGTGGTGCGCGGATATGCTGAGCGCAACGCCATCAATGCCCCGATACAAGGGTCAGCAGCCGACATAATAAAAATAGCCATGGTTCATATCTACAGAGAGATGAACCGGCTTAACATGCGCTCCACAATGATAATGCAGGTTCACGACGAACTTATATTCAATGTGGTGCCGGAAGAATTGCCCGCACTGCAAGAGCTCGTGACGCGCTGCATGGAGAATGCCTATCATGGGGCCGTGCCATTGGAAGTAGCCAGCGGTACAGGGCGCAACTGGCTTGAAGCACATTAAAAACATAATCAATCATTAAATACTATCATTCTTCAACCATGAAAAAGTTTTACTATTTTGCATCTGCCGTGCTGTTGGCATTATGCACATCCTGCGGCGATGACAACGATGACCCTCAGGATCCGGGGAACAACCCGGGCGGAAACGGTTCAGGTCCCACACCACCCCAAGAGTATGTGGAAGAACCCGAGAACGATCCTTCTATCACTCATGACTTTGACATCACCGACCCCAACCTACTGTTCTACGATGACTTCAATCAAAAGTCATGGATTCCACGCAAATCGCGATGGGAACTTTGTCCGCAAGGCAGTCCGGCATGGGCATTCTATCTGTCGGAAAGCTACAATCAGGCTTATGTGGACACTGACCATGGCGAACTCGTGCTCAGTTGTGAAAAATCAGGTTCATCCTATGCCACAGGCGGTGTGCAGATGAAAGCCGACAAAGCATTTAAATACGGCAAGGTGGAGGTTAAGGCACGTTTTGCCCTTTCTGCCAAAGGCGGATGGCCGGCAATATGGATGATGCCTTCGGAACCTATATGGAGCGGCTGGCCACAATGTGGTGAAATTGACATAATGGAGCGTCTTAACCACGACACCCATGTGCATCATGTCATTCACACCCACTACACCGACACATTCAATCCCGGTGATCCCAATGCACCCAACACCACCACTACAGAGATTGGCACAGAAGACGGATGGAACATTTATGGAATAGAATGGACACCGGACAAAATTGACTTCTATGTCAACGGCACCAAAACCTTCACTTATCCGCGTCTGCGCCAGTATGATGATATGGAAGGAGCCAAACAATGGCCCTTTGACACCAAATTCTATCTCATTCTTAATCACGCAGGCGGCAAAGGATGGCCGGGAGAAGGATCCTTGGTAGATTCAGAGCTTCCGGCAGAAATGCGAGTGGATTGGGTAAAAGTATGGAAATTGGAGTGATAAACTCAAAAATTCTATGTATTTTTGTGGCGTGCTTCAGGAGTGACAGCACGCCACTTTCTTTCCTGCTATATATGACATTATTCCGTATTCAATCAAGCATTTCTATATGAGCACCCAACAATTTGAAATGGTGGCCAAGACCTTCCAGGGGTTGGAAGACATTCTTGCCGAAGAGCTGCGTTCGCTTGGAGCGTTGAACGTGGAACCCGGACGCCGCATGGTATCGTTTGAAGGCGATCTTGCCATGCTTTACCGCGCCAACATGTGTTGCCGCACAGCACTGCGTATTCTTAAGCCTATCTACAAGTTTATAGCTCATGATCCCGATGATCTTTATGAGCGAATCAAAGAGTTTGACTGGACCACAGTGTTGTCGCTTGACAAAACATTTTCCATTGACACCGTTGCCAACAGTGACGAATTTACACACTCGCGCTTCGTGACATATAGAGTGAAGGACGGCATAGTGGACTTTTTCAAGGATCGTCTTGGCCCGGATTGCCGCCCGAAAGTGCGCTTACAGGATGCCGATGTGATGATAAATGTGCATATAGCCGGCGAACGTATTACCGTAAGCCTTGATTCTTCGGGCGAATCACTTCATAAACGTGGCTACAGAGTTGCACAGACCGAGGCGCCCATCAACGAAGTGCTTGCAGCCGGAATAATTTTGCGAAGCGGATGGCGTGGCGACTGTCCTTTGGTTGACCCCATGTGCGGATCCGGCACATTCCTTATTGAAGCAGCCCTGATAGCAGCCGGAATCATGCCGGGTATATACCGCAAAAGATTTGCATTTGAAGCATGGGCTGATTTTGATGCCGAGCTATTTGATTCCATCTACAATGATGACTCGCAGGAACGCACATTCAGCCACAAAATCTACGGTGCCGACATTTCGCCCAAGGCTGTGAGCATAGCCCAGGCCAACATCAAAAGCGCAGGCGTAGCCAAATATATTGACCTCCAAGTCAAACCGTTGTCACAATGGAATGAGGCTCCGGAAGATGGCATACCCGGTATAATGATTACAAACCCGCCCTATGGTGAGCGCATAAGTGCCGAAGATATGGATGGCCTTTATGCCATGATAGGATCAAAACTCAAGCATGTGTTCGGCGGCTACCATGCATGGATCATCGGTTACCACGAAGAGTATTTCCACAAAATAGGTCTGACACTGTCAATCAAAATGCAGCTTCTTAACGGAGCACTTGAATGCGAGCTGAGAGAATACATAATTTTTGATGGCGATTATCAGTCGTTCCGCGCCGAAGGCGGAAGCATAAAATCCAATGCCAAACGCCCCGATAAAAAAGGCCCCAAACGCATGAGCGACAAACAATGGACCGACGATGCCCGCCGCAAAGGATTCGGAGGCAAGAACTCCCACAGTAAAGAACAGCGTGGCAAAGAGCAGCGAGCAGATTCGCCTTATCGCCCCACCAAAGGACGCTTTGCCCGCACCGCAGGCAAGCCCAGCCGTTTTGACCACGATGACCAACCGGCACAAAACGAAAATCCCCTTGCGCAGCGCCGCAATGAGCATGCACTGAAAATGCTCACCAACCGCGCCCCGAGTCTTCCGCCAACAGACGGCGTTCTGATGCGCCCGCGCCGAGGCTGGAAACGGCCCTCATCTCCGGATCAGACCGAAGACAACAAAGATTAATCCATTGCACATTTTTCATCTCCAATAACATCACATAAGACATGAACATATTACTTCTTGGCAGCGGTGGCCGCGAATCAGCACTGGCCTGGAAAATGAGCCAAAGCCCCTTGCTTGACAAACTATACATAGCCCCCGGCAATGCCGGCACATCTCAATACGGCACCAATGTGGCCCTGTGGCCGCTGGATTTTCCTGCCGTGAAACAATTTTGCGCTGAACATGCCATAGACATGATAGTCGTGGGCAATGAGGACCCTCTCGTGGCAGGAATAGTGGATTACATGGCAGCCAATGCACCCGATATTCTGGTTGTGGGACCGACTGCTGCCGGTGCGCAGCTTGAAGGCAGCAAGGATTTTGCAAAAAGATTCATGACCGATCACAATATCCCCACGGCAGCCTATCGCTCGTTCACATCAGCCACTATAGATGAGGGCAAAAAATTCCTTGCCACTCTTAAAGCCCCGTATGTGCTCAAAGCTGACGGCCTTGCAGCCGGCAAAGGAGTCCTCATCCTCCCCACATTGGAAGAAGCTGAAAAATCCCTTGAAGAGATGCTTGGAGGAATGTTCGGTGCATCAAGTTCCACGGTGGTCATTGAGGAATTTCTCAGCGGTATAGAATGCTCGGTATTCGTGCTGACTGACGGCAATGGAGGATACCGCATACTGCCTGTGGCAAAAGATTACAAGCGCATAGGTGAAGGTGACACCGGTCCTAACACGGGCGGCATGGGAGCCGTAAGCCCTGTGCCTTTTGCCGACACCGCGTTCATGGAAAAAGTGCGCACACGCATAATAGAACCCACCATAAACGGCCTTGCGAAAGAGGGCATCACCTACAGGGGATTTATATTCCTTGGCCTAATCAACGTGGGAGGCGAACCTATGGTGATAGAATACAACGTGCGCATGGGAGACCCTGAAACCGAAGCTGTGATGCTGCGTATCGACAGCGATCTCGTAGAGCTGATGCAAGCTGCTGCCAAAGGCAACCTCGGCAATCTCGAGCTCAAACACAGTCCCAAGACAGCAGTTACCGTCATGGCCGTGAGCGAAGGATATCCCGGTTCTTACCCCAAAGGACGTGTGATTTCGGGCCTGGAGGATGCAAAACAACTGTGTCCCAATACCATTGTATTCCACGCCGGCACAGCACTTGCTGAAAATGGCGACATCGTCACTTCCGGCGGACGCGTGCTTACCGCAAGCTCCATAGGCGACAACATGATGCAAGCTTTGGAACGCAGCTACGAGGCTCTCGGACACATAAATTTCCAAGGCAAATATTCGCGCCGCGACATAGGCCAGGACCTGAAATAAGGCACTCACCAGACCATGAATGTCCGCGAAATCACCATAACCAAGCTGATAAAGAGCCGCCCGTTTGCGTTGCTGCTTATGATAGCGGCAGCCGTGGCAGCGTTTGCCTCATCACTCATTGCAAGTGATGCGCGGCCACTCATATCGGCTCACATGGAGCTGCTGCAGTTTCATCAGCTTTCACAATCGGCCACAGTAGGATTGTGCATGGCTCTCAATGCTGTAGTGATAGTGGTGATGTCGCTCATCAACGGACAATTCAATCTCCTGCGCACCACCTCATGGCTGTTTCTGGCCATGTGGATGATGAGCCAACTCGGCACTCCCGATGCCATGACACATGCCGTAACCGGGCTTTGTGCCACACTCTGCATGCTTGCCTGCATTTGGATTTGCGTCAGCATCTATCAACAGCCGGGACAAACAAAACGAGTGTTTCTATTGTTTTTTATTATTACCTGCCTCGGATGCTGCAATTATGCTTATCTGGCATATCTGCCGGTGTTTTTGGCAGGGCTGGTACAAATGCGTGCCGTGAGCCTGAGGTCGCTTCTTGCTGCCGGCGTGGGCATTGTGGTTCCGGTATGGCTGCTGTGGGCATTCTCGGTGGTGGATTTCACCACTGTTGCGGCTCCACAGTTTGACATCACCACCATGGCTATAATTAAGGCTAATCCCACAACAAGCATTGCCATGGCATTCACCGTAGTAACGGGACTGATAATGATGTCGGCCAACCTTGTCAAAGTCTATGGCTATAATGCCATGACCCGCGCACATAATGGATTGCTGCTGCTTGTGTGGCTTGTAACGGCTATTCTGTGCGTGTTTGGCTTCGGGAACCTGTGGGCCACACTTCCGCTGCTCAATTGCACCACGGCATTCCAAACCGGAATGTTTTTCAGGATTTACACGCGTCAGCGCGCATATCTGCCGGTAATAATAATGATAACGGTTTATACCGCCCTATATATACTGACCCTATGGATCTGAATGTGATAATAGAAGCTAATATTCCCTATAGCCGCTCCATTCTGGAGCCTATGGGAGTAAAGGTGCGGTATCTGGCACCGGAGCTTATCACGCCCGAAGCAATGCAGGATACTGACGCTCTTGTCACACGCACACGCACACGATGCGACAAAGAGCTGCTGGAACATTCGCGATGCTCCATGATTGCCTCGGCCACCATAGGGCTTGACCACGTTAACACCGCATGGTGCGAATCGCATGGCATAGAGGTGGCCAATGCCCCGGGGTGCAATGCCCCTGCTGTGGCGCAATATGTATTCAGCTCCATAATGGCGCTGAAGGGCTCAGATTTAAGCCAATTGACGCTGGGTATTATAGGCGTGGGAAATGTGGGCAAGATAGTACAGCAATGGGCGAAGTCACTCGGTATGCGAGTGCTGCTGTGCGACCCCCCGCGCCAAAAGGCTGAAGGCGGCAAATGGAACACTATGGACCAGATAGCCCGGGAAGCCGACATAATCACTTTTCATACCCCTCTGATTCGTGACGGTGAATACCCCACGTACCATATGTGCGATGCTGCCTTCCTTGACAATTGTGCCAGAACACCGGTAATAATCAATGCCGCACGTGGAGCAGTGGTGGACACCCCGGCTCTCGTTAAAGCACTTGCTGACGGTAAGGTGAGCCATGCCGTTATTGATTGTTGGGAGCATGAACCTGACATCTCGCCGGAACTGCTTGATGCCGCCGTCATAGCCACTCCGCATATAGCGGGGTATTCCAAGCAAGGCAAAATCAGGGCTACCCATATGGCACTTGATGCCGTGGCACGACATTTTCACCTTCCGCAACCGATTTTTGCAGAACCGACTCCCGGTCCGGCACCTACCCAAGTCAACGCCTGCGAAATTATGCTCAGCTATAATCCGGCGGCCGACACTCACGCGCTCAAAAAATCACCGCGACTTTTTGAACAGCTGCGAAACAATTATAACCTACGCACTGAAGTAGGATTCGATACATCAACCAAACCAAACAAGTCATTATCATGACCCTGCATATATCTTCATCCATACGATGTATAGGCGTAAACGATGCGCATGCCACATTGTTTGAATCCCAATACCCTCTGCCGCACGGCATGAGCTACAACAGCTATCTGATTCTTGATGAGCATACCGCCATAACCGACACTGTTGACGCGCATTGCGTTGACCAATGGCTAACTCAGCTTGAGCATGAACTTGGAGGCAAAAAGCCTGAATATCTGATAGTGCATCATATGGAGCCTGACCACACCGCCGGCATCAGGACTGTCATGTCTCTCTATCCTGAACTCGTTATAGTGACTTCCGCTATTGCCGGCAAAATGCTGTCACAATTTTTTGGAAAAGATGCATTTGAGGGTCGCGTCAAAACTGTGCGCGAAGGCGATACGCTGTGTCTCGGCTCGCACACCCTGCAATTTTTTGCCGCCCCGATGGTGCATTGGCCTGAAGTCATAGTAAGCTATGAACAGAGCGAAAAAGTATTGTTTTCAGCCGATGCGTTCGGCAAATTCGGCGTGGCTGATTACCCGGACAACTGGACTGACGAAGCACGACGCTACTACTTCAACATTGTAGGCAAATACGGGGCACAGGTCACATCCCTGCTCAATAAGCTTGAGCAACCTCAAATCAACATCATTGCTCCTCTTCATGGCCCGTGGCTTTCCAGCGATCTTGGGCGGTATGTCAGTCTCTACAGAACATGGGCCGCATACCAACCTGAAACCAAAGGCGTTCTCGTAGCTTACGCTTCCATCTACGGAGGCACAGCCAAGGGTGCGCAACTGATGGCCAGAACACTTATGGAGCTTGGTGTGCAGGAAATCGCACTAATGGATCTGTGTGTATGCAGTCAGTCAGAAGCGGTGGCCCAAGCTTTCCGCTACAGCCATATGGTGGTGGCAGCTCCCACATACGATGCCGGTATTTACCCGGCCATGCATGATTTTCTCTATCATCTTGGCATCAAAGGCTACTGCAACCGCACTGTAGGAGTGATGGAAAACGGATCATGGGCACCCACCGCAGGCAAACAAATGACTGCCATGCTCAACGAAATGAAAAACATCAATATCCTTGGCCCATTGGTGTCAATTCGCTCAACATTATCTCCCGAAACTATAGAATCAACAAAGCAGCTGGCCACAGCCATCTGTCAAAGTCTCTCATAATCATTTTTTTTAAACTATGAACTACTTAACTAACGACAAGCTTGTGATTGTAGGTGCAGCCGGTATGATCGGCTCTAACATGGCTCAGACCGCCATGATGATGCACCTGACCCCCAACATCTGCCTGTACGATCCCTATGCACCTGCATTGGAAGGCGTGGCAGAAGAACTCTACCACTGTGCATTTGAAGGCATAAACCTTACCTTCACTTCCGACATCAAAGAAGCTCTTACCGGAGCTGACTATATCGTATCTTCCGGTGGTGCAGCCCGCAAAGCCGGCATGACCCGTGAGGATCTGCTTAAAGGAAATGCCCAAATAGCTGAAGAATTCGGTAAAAACGTGCATGAATACTGCCCCAATGTGAAACACATCGTGGTAATATTCAACCCCGCCGACATCACCGGTCTTATCACTCTTATCTACAGCGGCCTCAAACCCTCGCAGGTTACCACTCTTGCTGCTCTTGACAGCACACG
>HF985659.1:33469-36338 GCA_000431155.1 Bacteroides sp. CAG:927 | reverse complement strand
GCACACGTCTGCAGCACGAACTGGTAAAACAGCTCCATGTGCCCGCTGACAAGATCGTGAACTGCCGCACTTATGGCGGTCATGGCGAACAGATGGCCGTATTCGCATCCACAACCATGGTTGACGGAAAGCCTCTGAGCGAAATCATCGGCACCGAAGCCCTGCCTACCAAAGAATGGGAAGACCTGAAGGTACGCGTTATTCAGGGTGGCAAACATATCATTGACCTGCGCGGACGCTCCTCATTCCAGAGCCCGGCATACCTGTCAATTGAAATGATTGCAGCTGCCATGGGTGGCAAGCCTTTCCGTTGGCCTGCAGGATGCTATGTCAACAACGACAAGTATCAGCACATCATGATGGCTATGGAAACCACCATAGACAAAAACGGTGTATCTTACAAAGAAATCAAGGGTACTCCTGAAGAACAGAAGGAACTTGACGAAAGCTACAAGCACCTCTGCACACTGCGCGACGAGGTAATAGCTATGGGTGTGCTGCCTCCTATCGCTGACTGGCACAAACTCAACCCCAACATCAAGTAAACAATTCCCCAATTAATTTACACAGAGCGGGCCCGCTGATATCAGCGAGCCCGTTCTTTTATTTGTAGGGTTGATACCTGTTATCTCAAAATCACTTTTTGAGCTTTGCCACCCTGCTTGCGTATATAGAGGCCGGAATTGCTCTCAGCATCATACACGCGCATACCCTGAAGATTGTAATATTCTACAGGAGATGATGTGCAGTCATCGTTCATAACGCTGTTAATACCGCTCCATGAAGCCGGAAGCTGCAGGGTGATGGGTGATGTTACGCCGGGATTGGTCTGAGCATTGTAGATGGGAAGACGCGCACCATTGGAATACCCTTTTTCACTGAATGTGATAGAACCATCGGGGAAGGTTATCAAACCGTTATCATCGCGGGTGCCATAATACTCGGGAGCATCCTGGTCATAGCAATGATAAACAAAAGCCATTGAGCTTATCATACCCTCGCCGTCGCCAAAATTCACACCAAGAGGACTGTCCTCAACAAATACCTTTTCGGGAGATGTGGCATCAATATACAGATAGTAGTTCTGCGATGTGTCAAGAGCCGGTTCGATGCTACTTGCAGCAGTCCAATTCCCGTTGGTATATGGGTTTACGATTCTGTAGTAACCCTTATAATCCTTATGTTCCTGCACGGTTACGTTATAAGTCTGCGGTGACACTCCGTTATAAATATTGGCATAAACGCCGTCCATATATTCGCCCTCGCCTTCAAGT
The DNA here is from genome assembly GCA_000431155.1 of Bacteroides sp. CAG:927. Taxonomy (GTDB): domain Bacteria; phylum Bacteroidota; class Bacteroidia; order Bacteroidales; family Muribaculaceae; genus Paramuribaculum. Next base: position 35,064 of record HF985659.1, on the reverse strand, counting down.
GTAACCCAACTGTCATCGTCCTTACCGTCAACTATCACTTCGGAGTAATCGTGACTGACCACATTGCCATCGGCATCATAACATATAAGCACGAAAGTGGCGGTGGTGCGGTGGTTAACACCGCTCACATCAATGTTGTAGCCACCAGCGGTTACTACTTCACCCTGGGCAGCCATAATAGACTGAATGGCATTGAGGGATATCCAAGGCTCGTTAGCAAACGTGCCTAATTTGGCTGTAGCCACATCCGCACCTATCTCAAGGTATATCGTCAAGCTGTTTTCGCGCACGGCGTAATGACCGAAGCTCAACTCACAGCTGTAGTCCTTGGCATCCGGAAGGGTGATACGCATTTTGCCGTTAAGATTGGCAGCCGAATATCCCATTTGGCTTATAAGGTTAACGAAACTGGCTCCAAGAACTCCTTCAGGGAATTCAAATGCGCCGTAACACAGTTTGGCATACATGTCATCATCAACTGCCTCGCCTGCCACGAGATAAAGATTGGCAGCTGTGGTTATGACTCCGTTGCCATAGCCACCGCCTATATTGACACCGGTGTCAAAATGAGTTATCGCGCTGCCGGTTTCATCACAAAAAAACACTCTTTCGGGATCCTCGGCATTGAGATAAAGGTAGCGATTGGCATCAGCATTATGATAACCGGTAAAGAAACTGTCGCCGGCATAAGGGTCAGCCACGCGGTATATATTCTGAGCTTTGTGTTTCTGAATGGTCACATCCCATGTACGCGGGCTTAATCCCATACTGGTAGAGAAAAATGTGGTGAACGCATCATCGGTGAAGGTACAAGTTCCTTCCAGAGTTTCCCACATGTCCACGGCCTTGGGTTCATTAGCACAGGGGGCCTGCATCGGCGTATTATGCACGGCATGACCCATCACGCGCAGATTACGCTGATCCATAACAAACTTTTCTGGTGTTTCAGTCTGAATCTTGGCCGGGAGATTCGGCCCGAGATAGGTAAGTTTAGGCGTTATGGCATTAACGGCCATTGCCATAATAGCACTTAAAGCTAAGAAGTAGAATTTTTTCATATGCAATTATCTGTAGTATTTTTTCTTTTTGGTAAAATCGCCTGCAAATATTGCACATTTATTTGACACCAGCAAGCAGCTGTAAACAAAATGCCACAACACATGGCTTTTAAGCTTTATTTTGTCAGTTCAGCAAGCATTTGTGTAACTTTTTTGCCGGAGTATGGATGAACCCAATCAGGTTCCAGCTCCAGCATGGGCCGGAGCACGAATTCCCGCAAGTGCATGCGCGGATGCGGCAACTGCAACTCGGGAGAGTCAACCACAAAATCATCAATTGCTATAAGGTCAATATCAATCGCACGGTCTGCATATCTCCCTTCAGCAGTGCGGTGAGAGGCAGCGCATATCTCATTTTGAATATGCTGCAACTCATTATGCACCGATACCGAAGTATCACCTTCACTGCACTCAAAAGCCACACCCTGATTAAGAAACATGTTTGACGAATCATATCCCCAAGGCTCACTCTCGACTATGGAACTGACACGCACACCTTTCCACCGCCGCATAATGCAAGCAACCGCTCGCTCCAGC
>HF985659.1:11745-33418 GCA_000431155.1 Bacteroides sp. CAG:927 | reverse complement strand
GATATTGGATCCGATGTTCACATATGCTGTGGGCATCAGCTGAGTGTTTTCTTAACTTCCACTTCTTCAAATGCCTCAATGAGGTCGCCTTCGTGGATATCATTGTAACCGGCTATGCTGAGACCGCAGTCGTAACCCGAAACCACCTCTTTCACATCATCCTTGAAGCGTTTGAGAGAAGCAAGTTCTCCGGTGTATTTCACGATTCCGTCGCGTATCAGACGCACCTTGCTGCCACGCTTGATGCGACCGTCGCGCACCATACAGCCGGCCACGGTACCAACCTTGGAGATATGATATGCCTGAAGCACCTCGGCATTACCGGTAACTTCTTCCTTGATTTCAGGAGCAAGCATACCTTCCATAGCATCCTTGACCTCCTCTATAGCCTGATAGATTACGGAATAGAGACGAATCTGGACACCTTCTCTCTCGGCTGCGCGACGTGCGGCGAGGCTCGGACGCACCTGGAAACCAATGATGATGGCATCGGATGCAGCGGCCAGTGTAACATCGCTTTCGCTGATCGCACCTACAGCCTTGTGGAGCACATTTACCTGTATTTCCTCGGTAGAAAGCTTGATAAGCGAATCGCTCAACGCCTCAATAGAACCATCCACGTCACCTTTGACAATGATGTTGAGTTCCTGGAAATTGCCGATAGCACGGCGGCGGCCTATATCCTCAAGTGTGAGTATCTTCTTGGTACGCAAACCGAGTTCACGCTGCAGCTGCTCACGCTTGGTGGCAATTTCACGCGCTTCCTGCTCAGTCTCCATAACATTGAATGTGTCACCGGCCTGCGGAGCACCGTTAAGTCCAAGAATCAGAGCCGGTTCAGCAGGGCCGGCTTCTTTGATACGCTGATTGCGCTCATTGAACATGGCCTTGATTTTACCGAAATGAGTGCCGGCAAGTATTATGTCGCCAACGCGCAAAGTTCCGTTCTGCACGAGAACCGTAGCCACATAACCGCGACCCTTGTCAAGAGAAGACTCAATGATGGAACCGGTGGCAGGGCGCTTGGGATTGGCCTTAAGCTCAAGCATCTCAGCTTCAAGAAGCACTTTCTCCATAAGCTCGTCCACGCCGATACCTTTTTTAGCGGAAATGTCCTGACTCTGGTACTTGCCGCCCCAGTCCTCAACGAGATAATTCATTCCTGCAAGTTCTTCTTTGATTTTGTCAGGATTTGCAGTGGGCTTGTCTATTTTGTTGATGGCAAACACAATAGGCACACCGGCTGCCGAAGCATGGTTTATGGCTTCCACTGTCTGCGGCATCACATTGTCATCGGCTGCCACAATGATGATACACAGGTCGGTCACCTTGGCTCCACGGGCACGCATGGCAGTAAACGCCTCGTGACCGGGGGTGTCAAGGAAGGTGATGTGACGCCCGTCGGAAAGCTTCACGTTATAGGCACCGATATGCTGTGTTATACCTCCGGCCTCACCCGCAATCACATTGGCATTGCGAATATAGTCAAGAAGCGAGGTCTTACCGTGGTCCACATGGCCCATCACGGTAACGATAGGCGGACGGGCCTCAAGATCTTCTTCCGAATCAGCTTCCTGAGTTATTGCCTCCACAACTTCAGCCGACACGTATTCGGTTTTGAAACCAAATTCCTCGGCCACGATATTGATGGTCTCGGCATCCAGACGCTGGTTGATGCTCACCATCACGCCAAGATTCATACATGTGGCAATGACATTGTTAACAGGCACATCCATCATTGATGCGAGGTCATTGGCGGTCACGAACTCGGTCAGTTTGAGCACCTTGCTCTCGGCTGCTTCCTGCTCGTGGGCCTCGCGCTCACGTGTAGCCACAGCCTCACGCTTCTCCTTACGCCATTTCACACCTTTTTTCTGGTTTTTGTCCTTGGCGGTAAGGCGTGCAAGAGTTTCCTTAATCTGCTTCTGTACATCCTCTTCGTTCACTTCATTGTGAACAGGACGCTTGGCGCGGTCGTTGCCCTGAGCACGCTGCGTGCGGTCGTTGCGACGATTATTGTTGCCGCCGCCGTTATTACCGCCGTTGTTGCGCTGCTGGCCACCATTGTTGCCACTGTTCTGCTGGGCTGTTTTCTCAATATCTATCTTCTCCTTGCCGCCGATACGCTTACGCTTTTTGCGGTCGCCATTCTGACCGGGAGTGCCTGCAGCATTGGCAGCATTGCCGTTGCTCTTGGCCATGCGCTCGGAGCGTTTCTCTTCCTTGGATTTTTTCTTGGGACGAGTTGACTGGTTTATGGCAGACAAATCAATTTTTCCAACCACATTGATTGTAGGCCCGAGCTTGGGCTTGCCCATAGTGAAAATCTCAGGTTCGACAACCTTATCGGTTTCCGCTTCTTCAGGCTTGGAAACTACCGGCTTTTCGGGTTCGGCCTTGGGAGCCTCTGCCTTTGGAAGCTCTACTTTGGGAGTTTCCACTTTTGCTGCCTCGGGCTTGGGTGCCTCAGGCTTGGGTGCGGGCTGCGGTTTGGGTTCTTCCTGCTTGGGGGCCTCAACTTTGGGCGCGGGCTTTGGCTCCGGTTTGGGAGCCGGTGCAGGCTTAGCCGCAGGCTGAGGCTTGGGAGCTGCAGGTTTCGGATTAAGATCTATATGACCCACCACCTTCACTCCGGGGGTGTTTTTGGGTTCGGTTTTTATTTCGGCAGGCTCGGTAGTTGCGGGCTTCACCTTCTCCTTCTGCCGTTCGGAGAGCACCTGTGCGGCCTGACTTTTCACGGCCTTATCAGGGGCATACTCCTTCACAAGCAGATCATAGACATCATCATCTATTCGGGCATTGGGATTATCCTCCACAGTAATACCCTTTTTACGCAGGAACTCCACAACGGTGGGGAGCGCCACGTTGATATCCTTTGCTACTTTACTGATTTTAGTTTTCGCCATATATAAGTTTAGTATTATCAATTTTGAGTGGGTTGGTGATCACAGATAAGCCTGCCGCAATCCGGGACAGGATGCCGAGTTATTATTCGTCCTCAAACTCTGCGCGAAGCACTGCTATCACCTGATCCACAGTATCTTCCTCAAGGTCGGCTTTGTCTATGAGCACCTGACGCGGTGTGTTGAGCACGGCCTTGGCAGTGACACAGCCCATATTTTTGAGAGCATCAATAACCCAGCCGTCAATTTCATCCTTAAATTCGTCAAGATAAATATCCTCTTCGTTGGGTTCTTCAGTGTCGCGATACACATCAATCACATAGCCGGTAAGCATGGAGGCGAGCTTGATGTTAAGGCCGCCTTTACCTATTGCCAGAGACACTTCATCCGGACGAAGGAACACTTCGGCTTTCTTCTCGTTCTCATCCAGACGTATTGACGACACTTTAGCGGGGCTGAGGGCACGCTGAATAAACAGCGACGGATTGGCGGTATAATTGATCACATCAATATTCTCGTTGCGCAGCTCACGTACAATACCGTGAATACGTGACCCTTTCACACCTACGCATGCTCCTACTGGATCAATACGGTCGTCATAGCTCTCTACGGCTATCTTGGCACGCTCACCCGGGATACGGGCAACGGCGCGTATGTTAATCAGGCCGTCATGTATCTCGGGCACCTCAAGCTCAAAGAGGCGACGCAGGAAATTCTCATTGGTGCGGCTTACGGTAATCTTGGGGTTATTGTTCTTGTTGTCCACATTGGCCACCACCGCGCGCACGGTCTCGCCCTTGCGGAAGAAGTCGCCGGGTATAGACTCACTCTTGGGGAGCAGCAGCTCATTCTTGTCATCATCCAGCAGCAGAATCTCCTTGCTCCATGTCTGATACACCTCACCGCTCACCAGATCGCCTTCAAGCTCCTTGAATTTCTTGTAGATATTCTCCTTCTGGAGATCAAGAATCTTGCTCTGGAGGGTCTGACGCAGGTTCAGGATAGCACGACGGCCAAAATCTGCAAAGATAATCTCGCGTGTATGCTCCTCGCCAATCTCCACATCGGGGTCCTGATCGGCACGGGCATCGCTGAGCGAAATCTCGGTGTTGGGGTCCTGCACCTCACCGTCGGGCACCACTTTGAGATTCTGGAATATCTGAACATCACCTTTGTCTGGGTTCATTATCACATCCAAGTTCTCGTCGGTGCCGAACATTTTTGCCAGCACATTGCGAAACGACTCCTCAAGCACACTTATCATAGTGGCTTTGTCGATATTCTTAAGTTCCTTAAACTCGGCAAAACTCTCCACCATATTGGGAGCTTCCTCTTTCTTAGCCATGAGAAAATATCGTTATTTGAATTTTAATAAATATTTTACTGATTTACATTCGTCCACCTTCAGTGCCACAGGCTCTGCCACCATTTCGGGGCGTTTCTTCCCCTCAAGCTTCACCTTTTTCTGCACCTCTATGGTAAACTCGCCTGCGGCCTCATTGTAGTCGGTGAGCACGCCGCACAGCTTCCGGCCATCCTTTGTCAGCACCTCCACCTCGTTGCCAAGGTTTTTGAGATACTGTCCGGCCACCTTAAACGGGGCAGTCAGCCCTGCCGAGCCCACAGTCAGTTCGTAATCCTCAACATCGCGGTCCAAAGCGGACTCTATTTTATGGGTAATGTCGGCACATGCGTCTATATCCACGCCTGTCGGCGAATCTATCTCCACATTTATTTCGTTTGCGGGGCTTACCGTCACCTCCACCAAAAATGCATCGGTATTGGCAATGGCATCACGCACCACATCGGCCACAATTTGCTTGTCAATCATCTTAATATAAATAAAATGGAGGAAGCAGCTGCCTCCTCCGTGACTTTTATGCCGCAAAGATACACATTTTCGCGCCAATACGCAATCCAATCGCTATAAAATCACATCTCCGAGCCTTATATCGCCAAAAAATTAACAATAAGTTAACATATTTTATATTATTTTATACCAATTTGCACACTTTCCCCTAATAACCTATCGGCACTCCGTGCAAGACGAGAAGCAATATATTTGTTATAAACAATTGATGCCAGATAGCATAAAACAAACGTGACTGCCGACACCACCAGCGTAAGCATCACATCGCTGCGGGCATCAATGCCGGTCAATCGGCTTGCCATTATTACCAATGGACGATACAACGGCTCATGAATGCACATAACCACAAGCGTCACGCTACCGGCACCAAGAGCCTCAAACACAGGAACACGGCCACAAATCATGGCCAGCGATATAACCATAAGCGACCCGATCACCGAACTCAGCAAAAACAACGGTATGGAGGGGAACAAGCCACTCTGCACACTGTTTTTCCCTACGACACCGAGCAAACACACAAACACGGCCGCCGACACGACAAACAGCATCCACGATTTTAATTTTGACAACTGCAATGCCTGCAAAAGTGATTGGAAGTATATGCCGAGCACAAAAAACGGCAACATTACCATGGCCTGACTGATGCCCCACGGCAATTCCCATATCCCGACTTCCGACATCACAAATCCTGCTGCACCTATAGCCAGAACAATGCCCACTCTTATGCCCTCGTTTTTGACCCGAGTGTACAACACATCAGCGAGCAGCTCCACGCAAAACAATGCCGGCAGAAACCACAATACGATATTATGAGACATGGACGCCCCATAATTACAGCCAAGGACGAAAGGGAGCAGACGCATCCACTCGCTATCCACAAGCGATTCACGAAAGCGGGATTCCACAATCCAGAAATATGCCAGCGTCAGGGCATAGAAGAACAGATATGGCACAATAAGGCTTTTGAATTTCTTGACGGCAACCTGTTTCAAGTTCCCGTCAGGCACAAACAGAAAACCGGACAGGATGAAAAACAATGGCATGTGAAAACAGAATATGCTGTTGAACAGAAATTCATTTTTAGTAACATGTCCCACTATGACCAAAAAGATTGCAAAAAAACGGGCAATGTTGACAAACGGATAATAAGTGCGCATAAACAATGACAGATTAATACGCACAAATATACAGAATTATATTCTTAACTTTCTGCCATTTAATGATTTTATCTATATTTGCACTTACCTATGTTAAAAACAGTTCTAAAAATAGTACTTGCATGTACGCTTTCACTACTCATGTCGGCATGTGAAGACGCCAGTGACAGACTCACCTTTATCGGGGACTCTCTGATAGAGCGATGGGACACGGCAGCGTTCTTTCCCACTTATGAAACATACAATCTTGGCGTTTCCGGTGCCGGCATATCTCTCATTGAGAACAAACGCGGAGCCTTTCACAATCAAACGATTGTGGTAATGATTGGCACCAATAATTCTTCCTTAATGCGTGACAAATCGCGCGAAGAATATGTGACCCGATACTGCAACGCGATATTGGGACTGGATGCAGCCAAAGTTTATCTGTTTTCGGTGCTCCCGCGAAAATACGAAAACGACAGAGAGAATATAAATACCGATATTTCAAAATTCAACGAATATGTGAAAGCTGAGATGCAAGTGCACCCCAACATCATATACATTGATGCCTATTCAGATTTTCTCAACAAAACAGACATCAATCAAGCCTATTATGTTGACGGTCTTCACCTCAACAGCTCGGGATACGAAATCCTCACCTCGAAACTCCTGCACGTTCTCCAATGAAAAGATTAATCCTCATACTTATGTTGGCAGTAATGCTACCTATGCCCGGAGAAGCACAATTCAGTGTCGGACTCAGAGACACCCGCTATATTTACGGGCAATATACTCTTCATCAGCATTTCTTTGGCCGCATTGAACAAAGTATCTATTCCGAGTCTATCGGATATCAGTATATGCGCGGATATTTAGGCTACAAGACTCATGTACGCAACTGGGGCCTAATGGCAAACGGATATTTCGGCAGCATATTCAACAGGAATTATCATAGCGAAGGAGCAATGTTATCCGCCAAATATTCTTTTCTGAAACGACTGTTCCTAAAAGGCACCATCAATCCTCACCACGACTCAGGATATGGCTACAAAACCTGCTTCAATGCATATGGTGGGGTAGGCATTATCAAAACCCTGGATTTCATTGCCGGCTACAGCACAATCCCGGAATACCGCATGTCGGAAAAACGAGTGCGCGTAGGCTTTGATTTTCATTCCGGCAACCTCAATGTTTCACCCTTAGTGTCTTTTGCCACCACAGGCGCATCAAAAGCCAACAGACTCCGAGTAATGGTCAGCTTCAATTACAATTTCTAATCCCGACAGAGGACAAATTAACACTTTCTAACTTTGTGAATTAAGCTTTTTAGCTTGCGACTCACCGCCAATCTATTTATCTTTGCTAAAAGGCATAACATTCACACAAACGCATAAAATATTCAATAAACTATGAGCAATCACACAGCAACAACCTATAGGCCACCCTTCACACTAAAGCTTCAGAAATATCTGTTGCTAATCATGCTGCTCGTATTTGGCTTGGCATCTGCAACCACACCGGTTGACACCATCAGCTCAGGGCAATTCCCGAAAAATTATTCAGATGGTTCCAAAATATTTGTACAGCCAAAAACCTCAGCAACCATCGAAGCCATCACATTAGGCAACAATTGCACCCTTGTTATAGGTGAATTCGCCAATCTGATTATCGGCAATGGCAAAGCCACAACCGGGTCCAACTGTAAAATCATCCTTGAACCCGGCAGCACACTAAAGATAGAAGGGAATTCATCTCTCACTCTTGGCAATGAAAGTCTTCTTAACTGCAAGAACGGCAATCTGATACTATGCGACAACGACAGTCGCCTCAACCTGTCGGCTGACTGCACACTGTCGTTGGGCGTTATCCCAGTATCCGGCTCCGGCACTATTGCCGCACCGGAATATGGAGAACTGAAAGAAGAACAGCATGAATACGCATTCCTTGACGCCCCATGCGCATATATTTTCAATGAAGTCAAGGTTACCGGCATGTGGCATATTGACCGTGCATACCCGCAATGGTTTGCAGCTCCGGGGTGCGATGACTGGTCAGGACCAATCAACAAAGCCATAACGCTAAAACGCACCGGTGAGGTGTTTCTGCAGCGTGGGCTTTACCCCACAAAGCACTCCATTCGCGTGCGATACGGCATAGAGCTTGTAGGCGAAAACGGATTCATCTCCAATCCGAGCAACGGCTCCAACTCCGATCTTCTCGGAACCACTATAGTGGCAAACAAAAATTCATCATCCTGCTCCAACTTCCAATCAGGCTACATGGTGCTTGTCAACACCAAGCCTGTTGAACAATACCCCTCCTCGGAGCATATTGAGGAACAGTTTAACATGTGGGTACATCCATACCCGGCATTCACAACCGTAGTGCGCAACATTACTTTTATGAACGGCGACAAAAGCGAACGGATCATTCCGCAACTCAATGGTCTGTTTACCGCCGGAGGACTTGACATAGAGCAATGCAGGTTTCTTAACTTCAAGCAGGCCATAGTGAAAAGCCGTGATTATGCCGACGGTTTTGTAATCAAAGACTGCCGTTTTTCCGGTGTCAACATAGTTCATTACGCGCCTCCCGGAACAACTTCAGCCACCGATACAACTGTTTATGACACAAAATGGATGATATATCTTAACGGTGACAGCGATAATCTCCAATTTACCGGGAATGCGTTCATGGGCTCTCGGTTCCTAAACAACCGCACCCTTTATGTAGGGCAGAACCGTGGAGGGTTGATATCCTGCAACATAACCGGTGGTGAAATAGTGTTGAATGGTTGCCGGGGACTCACGTTCTCCAACAACCATATGGAATCTTCAATGGAATCAAACGAAGGTATGCTTATCCGTGTACTTAATTCTCAAGTCACTATTTCCGACAATTTCTTCTATAAAAGTGAACGAGGCAATATATATATTGCCGGAAGCGGTTACGGGACGCCAAGTGTAGCTGAAATCCACAACAACACCTACCTGTGCACTTTTCATGACCTATTCTATGGCAAAGATGACAAACAAGTGAATAAAATACCATATGATGAAAGAATTAAGGAGTTTGAGGCAAAAAAGAAGCTTTGGCTTGCGCGTTACTCTGCACCGGAAATCATTGTAGGTGATGGAGCAACAGTCAACATCTCCAACCAATACAGGCAAGTGGCATTATTGAATTCCGTGACATGGCCTCTCACTGTTGGGATACAGTTTAGAGCAGAAAATCAAAACGACTCAATATTTCTAACCGATACAATCGCAACCACATTACTCAATGACCTGTCGCCATACCTATCCGGCTCCGGCACAATCAATGCCGGATTCGCAGTAAACAATGTAAACCATCAGCTGCGCAACATCAATCGCCGTACGGCTGCCATGAGGCCGAACAGCAACGACAGATGGTATGCTCCATCGGGCAAGTATGAATATTATGCCGTGTTTGTAATCGACCGTCAGCGCAACATTATTGCATATCCTAATGGCAAGCCTTATAAACAACTGATGTACACCAACTACAAAGTATCTCCTGTGACCTCTGTGCCATCGCTTTCCAAAGACAATTTTATTGACAAGCCAACATCCTCCAATGCCGTAAGCACACTAATTCCGATTCAAGGAGGATCGTATTATCCATCATGGTCAGGCTATCTCAGAATGTACCGGTGTCGCGTTGAACAAGATACAATAAGAACAGATTGGAACACAGTAGATGTTCCGGTAGTAAATACCATGATGCTCTATGACAACGGACTGTTCCTGTCAGGATACGTTTGGCAGGAATGCAGTAAGGCGAATCCTCTGAATTCTTTGCCTGATACCGACACGCTGAAGATTCAGAATGTGACCCACCTCAACGAATCCGTGGAGTGTACAGCCACCACCAAACCCACTTCGCTGCCGGACACGTGGAACCGCGGGGACAAAATATTCAATGTCGGTAACGAAACCGACTGGGATGTATTCATCAAAAAATAAACTGTTAGAAATAAATATTATGAAAAGGATAATTATAACCACATTATGCGCACTGGCATGCTTGGCATCTGCCATTGCTCAGATCGGCTATCGTCAGGACGATATTACTTATAGCCTCAACACCGACAAATCCGGCAATAACTACGCTGTTGTGATAGGAAACGTACTTAACGAAAGTACAGCCATTGACATCCCCGAATCAATTTCTTATGAGAACAATATTTATAAAGTGACAGAAATTGGCGACAATGCATTTAAGAGCTGCACGTATCTTACCGGGATTACGCTGCCCAACACAATAGTTTCCATTGGAGATTATGCTTTTTACAACTGTACTTACCTACCAAGTATAGACTTACCGTCTTCTCTCGTTTCAATTGGTTCAAGAGCTTTCTGCTGGACGGAGGTGGGAAACGTGTTCATACCTGAAAATGTGACATCAATAGGCGAATCTGCTTTCTATTCAACAAGGGGCAAACGAGAGAGAGTGGCCGCCCCAATAAGGTTGAAAAGCGGTTACACAAATTGGATTGGAGATTCCGGTAAATTTTGCTGGTATGACAACGATGCCATAGTTTACGAGAATCGTATAGTGTATTCCAAAGACTATACAAAATTATTTTTCGTTCCCGACTCCTATACTGAAAGTCTCGTCATACCCTCCACGGTCACCGAAATCGGTTATTATGCATTATATAAATGCAACACTAAAAGCATCACTCTTCCATCTTCTGTAACCACAATTGGACAGGGGGCATTTCAAAATGCAAGTGGAATATCAACCGTTGATTTGCCAAATATCATTCACATAGGTAACTTTGCTTTTATGAGCACATCACTTAATTCCCTTCATTTAGGTGAGCAGATTGATTCCATCGGCACACAAGCTTTTTACGGCTCCAATCTGATGGATTATATAATTCCTCTTAAAGTGCCGAAAATGGGAAAGCAAGTCTTCTCTACCCTTAAAAAATATGGCCGCCCAAAAGGGATGGACTGTTCAACAATAATTACAAGCTCGTCAGTAGCTCCGATTTCTTATAACGAAAAGGATATTGTGGAAAACGGCATGATTTTTGACAGTTCCAAAAGTGCTATAAGATATGCGAGCTGTGGAGTTATTCCTGAGGAATATACGGTGCCATCGTCCATTACCAGAATTGGAACGACCGCTTTCTACTATTGCACTGATTTGACAACATTAGTAATTTCTGAAGGTGTGAAATCAATAAATGAACAGGCATTTGCCTATTGCTCATCGCTTAAAACCATACATCTTCCCGGCTCTCTCACCTCCATTAGTTCAGAAGCTTTTACTAATTCTTCCGATTCTCCTATTGAAAAAATATATTATAACACCACAAAACCCGTAAAAGGTGACAAAAATATATTCACGCAAAAGAGTTATGACAACACAACTCTTTATGTGCCTAAAGGATCTTCGGACAATTTCCTGCTTGTGTCGCCCTGGATGTATTTCCACAACATACAGGAGATAGATTTTGCGGGGATTGACGGGGTGAAGAGCGATGAGTACAGCGATGCCTCGGTGGAATACTACAATCTACAGGGCATCAGGGTTGAGAACCCTGAATCCGGCCTATACATCCGCCACCAGGGCAACAAGTCCACAAAGGTGTATATACCATAAGCATCATTTTTTTTGATAAATGTCAACCGCGCTCCCTGTGTGAGAGAGCGCGGTTGATGTATTTGGAGATAGTTTAAAGTTTCTGAAATCTGATATAGGCTGTCAACGCGAGAATTCTGCGAGGCGCGCCAGATATTTGCCTATAATGTCAAACTCAATATTCACTTCTGTTCCCGGCTCAATGGCATGGAAATTGGTGTGCTCATAGGTATAGGGTATTATTGCCACGCGAAACGAGCGGCGCTCGCTGTTGCACACCGTGAGGCTCACTCCATTCACCGTAACCGAACCTTTTTCCACCGTGACATACCCTTTGGCAGCCATTTCATCAGGGACATCATAGGTAAACTTATAGTAGATGCTGCCGTCCACATGCTCCACGTTTTCGCACACGGCGGTACAGTCCACATGGCCCTGCACGATATGTCCGTCAAGGCGCCCGTTCATCACCATTGAACGCTCCAGATTCACCTCGCTGCCCACGGTGAGCTTGCCGAGATTAGAGCGGTCAAGAGTCTCCTGAATGGCAGTGACAGTGTATGTGTTGTCGGGATGCAGCTCCACCACCGTGAGGCACACGCCGTTGTGGGCCACAGACTGGTCAATCTTCAGCTCGTCGGCAAACGAGCATTTCACGGTGAGGTGACGGTTGCCGCCTTCATCTTTCACAGCCACCACCTTGGCGGCCTCTTCCACTATTCCTGAAAACATAATGTATCCGTTAGGGGGTTAATGCTGCAAAGGTAACAATTTCCGCTTTCCCTGACAATACCGCTGCAGGCAGTAGGCTATCACAAAATATACGGCAGCGAGCACCCAAAGCATCAGATACTGATGAGCCTGTTCCCACAGCGGTGAGCCGTTGGAGTTCATGCGCACAAACGCTTCCACACCCCATGTGGCGGGAACGGCATCACCTACGAGCCTCCAAAAGCCATTCATGGCATATCGCGGCCAAGTAAGCCCGCTCAAGAAAAGGAACACAACGGAGGTGAACACTATCACGAGCAGCGAGGATTCCCTCTCCTTCACAAACCAGCTCAGACAGTAACCGAGGAAAGTAGATGCTATGAGCATGGGCAATATCAGGAGACAGCACTGGCCCAGACTGCCTACCTGAGGCAGCGAGAACATGAGCGGCACTATATGGAGTATATAAAGCACCATGGGTGTGTAGATACACAGATAGCACATCAGCTTGCCAAACATCTGCGCGCTTAGGGGAGCATCCACCGACATGGGGTCGATGCCGCCATTGGCACGCCGACGCTCTTTGGCACCGCCGGCAAGCATGGTGACGCCGAGTATCAGACTTTGCTGCAATATGAGAATCAGGATGCCGGGAATGATGAACGAGGCAAAACCCTGTGTGGGATCGCCGAGCATTATCGATTCGCTCTGCACCGGGGCGGCAACGCTGCTGAGCGACTCCATGCCGGTTTCTGAGATTTTCTGCGCCTGTATCTGTGTTCCCAGTTCCAGCTGAATGTCCGTGAGTGCGGCCACAAACGAGCGATAGCGCAGCAGCAAGCTCATTTCGCTGTAGAAATTCACTACCGTCTGCTCGCCACGACCCAGCTTCTTGTCATAGTCGTACGGAATATGCAGGATGCCGAAACAGTTATGGGAATTCATTATATCACGTGCAGCCGCCATGTCGGGAGCATAATCATATACCTCCATGGCCTGCGTGGCATCAACCATCCGGGCGAGATTGCGGCTTGATGCCGTGCGGCTGTCATCAACCACCACCACGGGCATATCGGTCACGATTTCGGGATTATATATTATGGTGTACACAACCGGATAGACTGTGGGCAACGCGAAGAAAAACAACATCACCCCGGCATCGTGAAACACAAGGTAAAACTCCCGACGCCACACCTTGAACAGTGCCACCAACCAATTTCTAATACTTTTCATAACTTACGGCACATAAACTGGGTTAAGACACTTCCGGCGAAGCCTCGGCAACCCGAGCAACGACACCAGCGGGAAAATAAGCAATGCCACATAATACCAGCGCGAATAAAATATTGGAATACCGTTAAGGGCCTGATCCACATAAATCAGGAAATAATAGCGCAACGGAACTATATAGCTGAACACGCCTACCGACCCGTACATGCTTTGAACCGGGAATGAGAAACCGGTGATAGAGAACGACAATATGCCGATGAGCGACAGAATACTGAGCGACAGCCTGAGGTTGGGCAGTATGCTGCAAATTATCACTGCCAATGACTGACATGCTATGACAAACAGCACCATGGCCATAATCATGTGCATGACATGATTGTTGAGCGGGAAATGGCAATAGCCGTAGAGTATGCTCTGAATGCCTATGCCCACTGCCGAAAACACTATGGTCTGCGGAAGCAGCTTGCCCAACAGGGCTATTAACATGGAGCCGCCGGCCGTGCGCAGCCATTGAGGTGACGAGCCTGTCTTCATTTCATCACACACGGTGAAAGCGGTGACGAGCAACACCATCAGAGCCACCACTCCGGCCAAAAACGAATTGCTCAGATAGATATTGTAGTTAAGCCACGGATTGTGCATACCAAACTCGTTGATAACCACCGGCTGAAGCAATGCTCCCGCCGCTAATTCGTTGACACCCGACTGCACAAGTGTGGTTTGCACCACACCACCGGTCGTGGTCACGGCAGCGGTTTTGAACCCCTTGAATGCCAGCGTGCCGGGCACAAAGAAAGTCATATTGGAATAATAACTGAGTGTGGGTCCGCGGCCAGAAATCGCATCGCGCTGAAAATTTTCGGGGATGTAAAAAAATCCAAAAATTTTGCCCGCGCGCACATCGTCGATAGCCTCATGAAATGATTCGGCTTTGTAGTCCACCGCCAATGCCTGCGATGAAGCCAGATTGCGTGTCACCTTGCGCGATAACGCACTTTGATCCAGATCCACCACCGCAGCAGGCACTTTCATGGGCAAACCGGAATCCATCATGTTGATGAAAAACCATGTGATACCGAAAGGCACCAGCGCCATCAGCGTAACCACTACCCAGCGACGGCCAAGTGACAGCCATCCCCGACGCAGAGATTGTATGAGCGGAGTGAACTTCATGACTCGATTGGATTACGGATGATAAACAACTGTCATTCCGGGACGGAGATCAGCTATGGAGTCAACGGGATGGGCCTTCACCTCAAATGTACGGCTGTCCCATTCGCCGGTGGCTTTGGTGGCGCGCCATGTGGCATAATTGCCCATATCTCGCACATAATATATCTGAGCCTCCACTTCGCGTTTGTCAAGCGCAGGTATCATGACCTTTATTTTCTGACCGAGCTTCATGTTGTTAAGATACTCCTCGCGCACGTTGAATGTAACCCATTTATCACTTATTTTGAGCACATTCATGATAGGTGCGCCAAGAGCCACCAACTCACCGACCTCAGGGTATATCTGATCAATCTGACCGTCGCATGGAGCTGTAAGATACTGGTCCTCAAGCAGACTCTCAACCTCGGCTATGCCACCTTGGGCCACATTCACCATGGCTGCCGCACTTTCCTTGTCCTCTTTCTGCGCGCCGGCCTTGGCAAGTGCCAGCTGACTGCGGGCTGCACTTTCGGCAGCAGTGGCAGCATCATAAGCGGCCTTTGCCTCATCGCGTTTCTGCGCGGAAATCACGTTTTCCTTAAACAGGTTCTCCATTCTCTGATAGGTTTTGTACGCTATCTCCTTTGCGGCGGCGGCCTGCGCTACAAGCTGTTGGGCTGTCTGGATTATCTGTATTCTTGTGCCGGCATCCACTTTCTGGTTCTGAGCGGCGGCGGCCTGTTTCATGGCTTCGGCCTGCATGAGCTTAGCCTCGGCAAGTGATGAATGAATATGCACGAGGGTGTCTCCGGCATGTACCATGTCGCCCTCTTTCACATAAATGTCGGCGACTCTGCCGGGAAGCTTGCCTGACACCCTGACAGTAGTGGCATCGGCCTGCCCCTCGATGATTTCAGCAGGTTTTTTAAGAAACACAAAACCTATGATAGCGAGCACCACGGCTCCCAAGGTAAGCAGCAGCAATGCCATAAGCAGTGTGCGGTTTTCACGCTTTTCAGCAGCGTTAGCGTTAATGTCAGCCATAACGATATATTGAATTTACTGAATTAATAATCGGTGGGATAAGGAAGAGTGCCAAGCACTTTGGATAGATAAACCTCACACAGCTGCACCTCTATTTGGGCATCCACATGCTCGCTGTTGGCTTTGAGCCATGCGGTCTGGGCCTCCATCACATTGTCGGTAGTAAGTACACCCTCGCGAAATCCGAGAGTGGCGGTACGGAGATTTTCGTCTGCCTTGGCAAGATTTGTTGTGGTCATCTGCAAGGTTTTGAGCGCTTCCTGAGTTTTGTAGCTGCTCTGGTTGACCTGCAGCTCTATGAGATCACGGGCATTGGCAAGCTCAAACTCGGCTATTCTGGTCTGGCTCTTTGCAGCCCGGTATTTATTGTAATTGCCGCCCCAATGCCATATCGGGATAGAGAGCACGGCACCTACTGAAAATGCGCCGTCAAAACGCTTCTTGAACCCATTGAACATATTGGGATTGGAGAATGAATACGACCCGATCAGTGCCAGCTTGGGGAGCATGTCGCTCATAGCCACCTTCTCTTTTTGGCCCAAAGCTTTCACACCCATTTCCAAGGCGCGCAAATCCTGACGCCGGGCATAAACATCCTCCATATTATAATCCTTGGCCACAGGTGCGGCCGGCGCATTGAGGTCAGCACCTTCGTCCGCAAGCGTCATTTGGGTATTTACCGGAAGTCCGCACACTTGTGCAAGAGCCATTCGGCTAAGCGACAACCCGTTTTCCACCTTCACCAAGTCAACCTGAGCGGCATTAAGCTTCACATCCACGCTAAGCAGGTCGCTCTTGGTGGCTACGCCTTGCTGCACCATAGCCTTGACATTGCTTTGGAGAGTGTCAAGGAGTGCCACGTAGCTTGTGGCAAGTTCGTATTTGGCTTTGAGCGACACCACCTGCCAGTAAGCGGCATCCACGGCATAAATCACATTTTCGGCCTCCTGATTATGGAGTGCCTTGGCGGCCTCTTCGGCATAATGTGTGAGCCGGTTCATGGCTATGATCTTACCGCCCATGAATATGGGTTGAGTCAGAGTAACGGCACCGAAAAACACATTATGGATGTCATATGTCATTGCCTCCTTAGGTATCAGCGCCACGGTTTCAGGCACTGGGGTGCCGTCGGGGGTGGTTATGGGCTGTCCTGTAATGGGGTTTTTCACTACATTGAACTGATAGCTCTGCGTGGCCAGATCAAAGCTTTTTGTGGGAAGAAGCTGGTCGGAATCAAATATTGACAGTTCTTTTTGATTATACATGTAGCCACCCTCAAAATCAATGGCGGGAAGATAGGCTGCAAGGGCTTCTTTTTTCTGATAACCGGTCATGCGCACGGCTTCTGCACGCACCTTGAGCTGTTTGTTGTGTTGCAGCGCCATGCTGCGGCAAGAATCAAGACTGACGGCATCCGAAGCGCCCAACGCCACGGGTGCGGCCATAATTATGGCGGCAAGAGACTGGATTATGCGGCGATATATCATAAATAAATAGCTTTGGTTATGAATACAGGTTTGCAAATATAACTCATTTCAGGCTCATAATGTTTCGCACAAACAGCGTTTTCCCAAACACACCATTTTTATTCTTTTTACGCCAAAAAAAATGTACCTTTGCACCCTGAAAACAACCATAAGCCATGACACTTGAATCAATTCTTGCACGCGCCCTCAACGGTATAGGAGCCACAGTGGAGGAAGCCCTGCATCTCAACGATACCTGCACCACAGATACCCTGTGCGA
Organism: Bacteroides sp. CAG:927; assembly: GCA_000431155.1. Classification (GTDB taxonomy): domain Bacteria; phylum Bacteroidota; class Bacteroidia; order Bacteroidales; family Muribaculaceae; genus Paramuribaculum. The sequence goes on along the minus strand of HF985659.1, from coordinate 16,007 downwards.
GGCTGCTGACCGCGTGCGCCGCGAACGCTGCGGCAACCGCATTGACACCTGTTCTATTGTCAACGCCCGCAGCGGACGATGCTCGGAAGACTGCAAATGGTGCGCGCAAAGCCGCCATCACCACACCGGCATTGAGGAATATGACCTGATACCTGAGCCAACACTCATGGCGGCTGCCGACCAATGTGCCGCACGCGGGGTACACCGGTTTTCCATGGTCACCAGCGGACGCAGGATGCAAGGCGAGGCACTCAAAAAAGCATGCCGCATGTTCAAAAGCCTTAGCGCGAAACATCCGCAGCTGTTTTTATGCGCATCAATGGGGCTGCTTGACGATGAGGCTATGCAGCAGCTCAAGGAGGCGGGCGTAAAACGGTATCACTGCAATCTTGAAACTGCATCATCATACTTTCCGCAACTCTGCACCACCCATACTCATGAAGACAAACTGCGCACCATAGCCGCAGCAAAGCGTGCCGGATTGCAAGTGTGCTCCGGCGGCATTATAGGAATGGGCGAAACCATGCGCCAGCGTCTGGAGCTATGTGCCGAGGCCCGCGATGCCGGTGCCATATCCATTCCGGTCAATATCCTCTCCCCGATTCCCGGCACGGCCCTTGAAAACACTCCGCTTATTGAGGAAGAAGAGATTGTGCGTACCGCAGCTCTGATGCGGCTTATCGCCCCCGATGCCGTGCTGAGATTTGCCGGCGGACGTGCGCGGCTAAGTGAGGCGGCCACTGAGCGTATGCTGCGTGGCGGCATCAACGGCGCACTTGTGGGCGACATGCTCACCACGGTAGGCAACAAGGTGGACAGCGATTACGAGCTGTTTGAACGTACCGGATATATCCGCTAAACACGCTTACGGCTATCAGTGCCTGGCTTCTATCGTCTTTCGGGGCTTGGAGCGCAATGGGTCAAATCCGTTGCCGTAAACGCTTTTGGCATCGGATTGAATTATGTATGCGCCCTCATCTATCCGGCGCACTATTTCATATATCAGGTCGGCATCAAACTGGCGGCACCACACTATAAGCATGGTGCGGTTCTCACCCGTCCAGAATCCGCGACTGTCGAAAGTGGTGACACCGCGCCCCGACTTGTGGGTTATGTTGTCGGCAATCTCCTGCCATTTCGGCGACAGGATAAGGAATTGTATCGTCTGCTTGTCGGCATTCACTATGTAGTTGGCCAAAAACGAGTAAACCGCGATTGACGCCCAACCGTAGATGATGGTTTCCACGCGGCTTTGAATACGGGCATCCATGTCACCGTCAAAAGGCAGGAAAAATGAGCATGTCACTATGGCCACATCTATCACCATCATTGTTCGCCCTATGCTCACATTGGATTTCTTATCAAAAATAGCAGCCACTATGTCAGTGCCGCCCGCCGAGCCTTTGTGTACATAGTACAGTCCTATGCCGCAGCCGCATATCACCGAGCCCATCAGCACACTCATAGTGGTGTCGGTGACAATGGGCGGATGAGATGTGAAGTATCCCTCGATGCTTCCTATCATAAGCGACAGGAGCGTGGCGCCGAACACCGTGCGCACCACAAACTTGCGCCCGAGCAGCTTGTACCAGCACACAAGCATCATTATGTTCACCACATACATCGTCACCGCTACGGGGATGGTCTGCGCACTCGCGAAATACACCAGCGTACTGAACCCCGCCATTCCGCCCACCACAATATCGTGCGGCAGGATAAAAGCAGTGAACCCTATGGCATACAATGCCATACCTATCACTATCATCAGATAGTCGCGCAAATCAACTTTTGAAAAACTGATTAAATCAGGCAATACCATCGGCAAAAGATTTAAGGCCTACAGCCACTGCAAATTTAATCACATCTTTTGAATATTTCATACAAATTACGCCATTCTTCGCATATAATTTCGCTTATAACATTGTGTCCCGGGCCATAGGAAATGGCAGAAAACCACGAACCCAAATCCCGGTCAAATTGTTTATTTATAGTAAAAATCAAATTCAATTATTTCCGGAATCCTTACTCATTAAATCCATCTACTAATTATTAAAATACATGATGACTGCAACGAAACTCCTGAGAGCCGGCATATTATTACTTGCCGCATTGCCGGCGGTGGCAGAAGACAGCATCCCTGCCACTGATGCGGGCAATTCCATTCATCTACACCGCGCCACGGCAAGTGACCGTGAGCTGCTCAAATCCTCGCGTGCGGAAGAACCGGGCCGCGAGCCGGCACCGTCATTTGTCATAAAAACCGACAACAATAATTTCGTAATGACTATTGGGGGTGAAATCAACCCGATACTCGGCTGGGATATAGGCAATGACCTTTATAAACAGGATGGTGCGGGCATCAGCTTCGTTACTTCCTCAATTCCGGTACCCTCAATGCAAGGACACCGCAGCGATTACTTCATCAATCCGCTCAATGGGCATCTGTTTCTCCAGATTGTAGGATTCGCCGGCACGCCAAACCAAATTTCAGCATACCTGAAAGCAGGGACCAATGGTGAGGACTCCAAAATCGTGCTCAAGCGAGCCTATATGTCATGGCGCAACTTCACAGCGGGATTGAAACTGACCCTGTTTCAGGATGCCAACGCATGCCAGCCTCCGACCATTGACCCGCAAGGACCCTCAGGATGCGCCACAACTGCAGCCTATGAAATAGGCTACACTTCCAAATCCTACAACGGATTCCGTTTTGCCGTGGCTATTGACATGCCGTCTTACTACACATCCCAGGGATACTACCGTGGCAAAGACTATCCGATTTTTGACGGTCAACAGGTGCTCAACGGCAATGTTGAGGAAATGGTTCCGGACATACCGGCATGGGTGGAATATTCATGGTCAAAGATGAACCGAGTGCGACTGTCCGGACTCTTCCGCCATTATGCCTATCGCGACCTTGTGGCCGACAAACGCCGTGGTGTGATTGGATGGGGCGCGATGCTCTCCGGCAATCTCCAACCGGCCAAGCCTGTGACATTCTATTATCAGTTTGTTTATGGACATGGCATAGGCGCCTACATTCAGGACATTGCAGGCAAACCCATCTCCTTTGTTCCCGACAATGCTGCACCCGGCAAAATGAAAACCGCACCCATGATGGGCGCCAATATAGGTGTCAGCATCAATCCCACGCCCAAACTTCAGTTCAACGCCATGTTCTCAGAGGCACGCATATGGGATGTGTCCGACTACTGCAATGCGCTTCCGGAGGACCAGAACTACAAATATGCACTTTACGGAGCTGTCAACTGCTTCTACAACATCACCTCTTATCTTCAGGTGGGCGTAGAATATCTTTATGGTCACCGCCAGACATGGAATATTGGAGGTGCTGACGACAGCCGAATCCAAACTCAGCTCGCTTTCACTTTCTGACCCCTCATAACTGACCGTCTCACCATCACCAATCCGGCTTAAGGATGGTGAGGCGGCTATCTTTTAAGGAACTTTTTACCCGGATTGCAGTAGATGCCCGGTGCAAGTGTTTCGGCATAATGCCCCACGGGAACGCCGAGCAGGGTGTGGATTGTGGCGGAGGGAGTCGGCGATACGGTAATACGGTCAATGCCGCTTAAGTGTGCGGCAAGCAGAAATTCCAATGGCACACTGCAATGCTGCTGCCAAAACCATTCATTGTGGCCGCTTTCCGGCCAGTATTTTACCATAAGCGTTCCCGCGCTTTGGGAGTAGCCTTTTGCCTCGGCCAATGTGGTCATCTGCTGGTTGTATTTCACATAAAGAGCATCCCACCCGCTGTCGCCTTCATCAAGATAAAGTATGTGCGCTCCCGGCTCCGGCAGGCTCTCACCGAAATATTTCAGTATAGCGGCGGCACATACCGGGTCGTCAAGCATCGTGTAACCGTTGGAGGCAGAAGAGGAAACGGAACCCACCCAGTGTGTTGACATGCACGCCGCGCCTCCCACTATGTCGGGATATTCGCACATTATGTACAGCGAAATCAGGGCGCCCATGCTGGAACCCATGGTGAAAGTGTGCTCGCGCTCCACCATAGTGCTGTAACGGCCGTCAACAAATTCTTTCACATCATGTGCCACGAAATAAGCATATTCATCACCACGGCATGTTTGACGGAAATCTGATGGCAAATGGGTCCGGCTCCACTCATCGGCAGGGATGTTGTCAAGCGCTTTTTCCGGGAAATAATCCTCCTCACGAAGATTCCGGGCACCACGGTTACCTATCCCCACCACTATGGCAGGTCCCGGAATCTTGCCGCC
>HF985659.1:6517-11725 GCA_000431155.1 Bacteroides sp. CAG:927 | reverse complement strand
CAGGTCCCGGAATCTTGCCGCCGGTAACCAGTTGCGTGATTTTCTGCTCCACTTCCCATGCAACACCGGCAAAAGAGTGATTTTTGTCAAAAAGATTCTGTCCGTCAGCCATATACACCACAGGATACCGACTGCCTGCATCATATCCTTCAGGCAACCAAATATCAATGATAAACGGAATACTCTCGCCCGTCATGCAGACGGAATATCGCTCTATAGAGCCAAATTCCACTGTTGGTACATTGGACATGACGCGCGTAAAATCCACTGCATAAACTTTCGGCACAACGACTGAGCACAATAATGCAAACAAAAATAAGGCACGATCCATACAAATACAGAATTTTATGGCGAACACACAAATTTAGCACTTATTTAACAATATTGTGCGTGTTTGTTGCCCATGCAGGATTATATATTTGCCATATCCAACGATAATTGCATTTAACATGAAAATATCCGACACTGTTAAAATTATTGCATGCATACTTGCTACCCTCGCTGTGGTAGTCCTTATTATCTGGATAATAAGCATGATAGCTCCCATACTTTTGGGCCTTGTAGTATTCGTTCCGTGGCTGTTTTCGGCCCTATCCGATGGAGCCAACATTTAGAAAAATCACGGTTTTTGCTTATCAGAACTTGGACAGCACATCTTTTATTCAGGCTTCAGGGTAACCCAAGTGAAGTCATGGTTTGTTGCCGGAATAATTTTCTCAAGCAAATCAGATAGTGAAAGTACGATACTGGAGGTGTTGACGCACGGGTGGCAGGCATATTTCACGCAATCGCGAAGATCATTGTCAATAATCAGTCTCACCTTGCCTTCCGTGTCATGGATAAGCCCCATTGGCGATACAGCTCCGGGATGGATATGGAGATAGTCAGCCATATGCTGTTCATCGGCAAACGACAGCCTTGCGCAGCCCAGCTGAGAGCTGAGATATTTGGTTTTAAAAGGCTTGTCTGCCGGAATCATGAGCAGAAAAAACTGCGTTTGCTGCCTGTTGGTAAGAAATAGATTCTTGAATACTGGGGCTCCTGCACGACTTCTCACCGCTTCACATTCCTCCATTGTAAATGCAGCCGGGTGACATAGAGTGTCGTATTCAACACCAAGATTGTCAAGGAAGTCATATACGGCAAGTTCAGCTTCAGTACGGTTTTCATTCCCCTCTAAAGGACGACCGTGATAATGCTTTACATCAAATTCCATGTCACAAAAATAGTCCATCCACAGGAGTTATGCAAAACATGGATATGATTAAGGGCTATACAAACGCCTTTAGAACCGGTTAATCTGTCCGGTAATGAAACGCAAAAGCTCAGTGAGGCCCCACATGCCCCCGATGCCGATAACTATAGTAAATACCCAACTCCATAACGTAGAGTTGAGCTTTTCTTTCAACCACTTCTGAATAGGTCCGACCAAGAATGACCAAACAATTATTGCGACTATTAATTGCCAATCCATATAAATGTGTCTTTTCTTAATTGGACGCAAACCTGCCTAAAAAATTACTATCTCACGACAATAAAATTTAAAAGCATATCAATGAATATGGTTACGGCCATTGCTCAGGACCAATTTTATTGCAAATTTTGATAAGTTGCTATAAATTGCGATATTTGTTTTTGCCTGCCTATCGGTATCTTACTACCATGAGAAAGCTTAAAATTGAATAATCCATATGACAAAAATAACCGTACTCATAGACAATCAGCCTGATCCGGAACGCCCCTCTCTGGAAACCGAGCATGGACTGAGCTTTTATATACAAACCGACAAGAGCAATATACTGCTTGATGTGGGAGCATCTGACAAGTTTCTGAACAACGCCGGGCAGCTGGGCATTGACATTGCCGATGTGGACTGTCTCGTATTGTCGCACGCGCACAATGACCATACCGGCGGCCTCGCCTGCTTTCTGCAACACAACAGTAGGGCACAAATCTATCTTTCATCAAATATCAATGCTTATGGCTACTACTCCAACAGACGGAGACACATGCGTGATATATCAATTGACTATGGTTTGGTGCAGACAAATATGCATCGCATAGTAACTGTCACCGACAATATCCAACTTACTCCATCCGTGGAAATCATCAGCAAGATACCCGTAAGCCACAGCATTCCGCAAGCCAACCGCACACTGTTGGCCGGAGAAAAGCCTGACAATTTCAGTCACGAAATGGCCCTGCTGGTCCGTGAGGCCGACCGACATATCTTATTGTCATCCTGCACTCATTTGGGGCTGCTCAACACTCTGGAAGCATGTGCGCCGATTCGTCCCGACGCATTTATCGGCGGATTGCACCTGATTGATTCTGACGACAACAATCGGTTTGAAACAGATGAGGATTACACTGCATTGAGTGCCGCCATACGTTCGCAATATCCCGGCCTGCAAATCTATACCGGACACTGCACCGGAAGCAATGCCAAATCCACGCTGTCACACCTGCTGTCGGGACAGTTCCACACATTCCACACCTGTTCCCATTTCCAATTTTGATTGTTCAGCCTCAGCCTATAATCAGGAGCCGGCAATTAACGCAATAAAAGTTATGATGAGTGCGAAAATCAATATGTTTTAGCGCAAACTTATTAGAGGAAGCAGAGCACCAACAGCTGGGCTATGACAACACGGGCGAACATTGACAGCGGGTAGGTGGTGGCATAAGCCACAGGCGCCTCATCGCCCGGCGTGATTTCGTTAGCATAAGTCATTGACATGGGATTGGCCATAGCTCCACTCACCATTCCGGCAGCGACCCCGAAGTCAAGATGCCACCAGCGCATTGCTGCGATAGTCATAATCAATGACGGCACCAGTGTAATTATGAACCCGGCAACTATCCATGTCAGGCCGTCGCCACGCAGCAACGTGTCAACAAACTGCCCTCCGGCATCAAGACCCAGACAGGCAAGGAAGAGCGACAAACCTATGCCACGAAGCATCAGATTGGCACTCGTGGTGGTGTATGTGACCATATGAAACTGCGGTCCGAAGCGCCCTATGAGTATGCCCACCACTATCGGGCCTCCGGCGAGACCAAGTTTTATAGGAACAGAAATGCCGGGAATTGAGATTGGAATAGACCCGACGATGAGCGAGAGCACCATGCCGATGAATATGGCCGCCAGATTGGGGTCTTTGAGGTCTGTATCGGAATTGCCCAAAATGGTGCCCACTTTGCCTACGCCTTCGGGCGTGCCGACAATGGTCAGGCGGTCGCCGAGCTGCAATATAAGATCGGGACGCGCAAGCAGGCGCACGCCCGAGCGCGACACACGCGATATGTTGACTCCATAGAGCTTGCGGAGATTCAGAGAGCCGAGGCGCTTGCCGTTGAGTTGCGGCTTGCTTATGGCAATTGTGCGTGATATGAGGTTTTTGTCAAGCGTGTCCCAGTTGATGTCGGGCTTGTTCCAGTCGCGGTCGCTTTTCTCTCCGAAAAGCACCGTCAGCGTGGCCACCTCATCCTCGTTTGTGATAACCAGCACACGGTCGCCCTCAGAAAACACATCATCAGGCCCGGGCACCGACACTTCGCCTCCATGCCATATGCGCGACACCACAAAATGTGTTGCGCCAAGGGCATTGATTTCACGCAGCGACATACCGAAGATGCCGGGGTTGGTGACATGAAACTCTGCCACATACGTATGGTCGGAGTCATCCATATGCCGCGCCTCGAAATCCGACTTGCGGGCCACAAATTTCTTCACCACTATAAATGCCAGAATCACGCCGACTACTCCGAGCGGATATGTCACCGCACAACTCAGGGCTGCACCTTCGGCAGAAAGTCCCAGCTGGCTGATAGCCTGCTGTGCGGCACCGAGCGAGGGAGTGTTGGTTGTAGCACCGCTGAGAATGCCCACCATATCTGTCATAGGAATCAACATCAGATAGCTCAGCGCAATAGCCATCCCGGTACCGCCGAGCACCAATGCCAGCCCAAGCATATTGAGTTTGAGGCCGCCGGTGCGGAACGAGCTGAAAAAACCGGGACCCACTTTCAGTCCAAGCTCGTAAACAAACAACATGAGACCGAAATCTTCGGCATATTTAAGTATCTCGGGGTCAATAGACAAGCCTAAGTGTCCCGCAAGAATGCCCGTAAAAAACACAAACGTGACACCCAGTGAAATGCCGCACACGCGCAATTTGCCCAACCCCAGTCCAATAGCTATTATGACCGAGATTACGCAGACCGCCTGCAGCGCCGACTGCGTCCAAAACAGATTTTCAAACCAATCCATGCTGCAAATTTACGGAATATTTTGTGGATAAACTGTCTCCATGCGCAAATTCACACCCTTAGCACCGGTATTTACTCCCAACGAAACCTGATAACAAATGTAATTCCGCCTACAGTTACCCGTTGCCACAAGATACCATGGCAGACTTATGCCACGCAAAAAAGGATTTATCTGAGTTAGTCCAATCAGGCCTTTTGACTGAAATCAAACTGAATAAGCAGAAAAGCGGATATATCAAAGGCCCCGACTTTGATAGCACAATCTACAATGTCATCAAAAACGATAAAAGTCTATCAAACATTTTTATAGTCTGACAAGTGCCATCACAATCACAACGTCTTCGAAAGAGCATCCTTACCAATACTCGCAACCTTTAGCTCATCGAGGCTTGACAGAGATAAACCTCGGAATATGCTCGCATTTTAGCCAAACTAAAGATAAGTTTATTCAGCCTTGATTTTGTAATTACCTTAAAATCAATTACTGTTTTATTATAAGCTATCTATGCTAATTTCGTGGTTTAGTATTGTGGGGACTAACTTTCGGCTGCGTCGAGTGCGTACCGGCCTGTGGCCGACTTGCGCTAAGTTCCGACCCGCGAAATTAACAGAGAAGCTTCCGTAAGGGAGCTTCTCTGTTAATATTCGTCCTCGTTGAAAAGAGCTGGATCAATTGGAAATCAGCGCATTATGTCATATTGCCAATTGGTGCGCCAACAAACTTTGCTATAAAAGGCTTTTAAATGCGATTGCAAAGGATTATCTCAAGGATATTTCAAACAAATGTGCGGCCCAACACTTTCAATTTGGATGTCAGGGAAGAATTTTGCAATTTGCTCTTTTGTGAGAAGGACGGAAAACAAACTTAGAATGTTACTCCTAAAACTTCATAGTACTCCATGGTGTCTTTGAATCTTTAAAATTGATGCTGTCTTT
>HF985659.1:0-6447 GCA_000431155.1 Bacteroides sp. CAG:927 | reverse complement strand
CAATTAATCTGACCACCGCCCTATTTGCTGCGATAGTTGCGGCACTGAGTTTGGTCGTATGCGCCGTTGAAGGGGCACTTATAGCCTTTGCTCTCATAAAGACAGACACCGCTACCACTGGCCTCATTGGCGCAACCGAGCCACGTACGGTCCTCCTTAGGCTCTGCGGATGAGGGAGATGCCGGCGTTGCTTTGGGGCGAGCCTGACGCGGTATCTCACGCCGCGATTCGGCTAATACCCTGCCGTCCTGCTCCGAGGTTAAATATGAATATCCACAGTGCGAACAGGTGCGACGGGTTTTGTAGCGTTCGTATGTGGTAGAAATGATGTAATTTCCTGAGGTTCGCTCTTTGGTCTTCTGACCGCAAACGATGGTTTCCACCTTTCGGATTTTACCCATTTTATGACATTTCGGACAACGCTCGCCGCGGTCGGGCACGGCAAATATGGGCAGGGCGAAAGCGTCTGTGGTGAGGAGTGCCGCCCATCATGTGCCCCATAACACGCCTCCTACCATCCACCCTACAAAGAGCAGCAGCACTTTTGCCAGCACAAACGGCGTTGTCACCTGTCCGTTGTCCAGTTCTTCATTATCCTCAAAACGTATGATGATCACGCGGAAATAATAGCACATCAGAAGGATAAACACCGCGCCGGCCACTGCGCCCGGTATGTCTCCGAAGAGGGTGCGCATGTTTTCCCACATCGCGTAGAATCCCACAATGGCAACCGGTCCGGCCAACCAGCCGCCGAGCAGCGCCTGACGGCGGAAATCCATATTTTTGTTCAGCAAAACATACAGCCCCAGTCCGAGACCCGTGAGAAGCAGAAGCAACCCGATACCGGTATTTCCCGCTTTGCCGGTGTTGATGTCCTGAAGCACATTTTCATATCCCTGCAACATGCGCTCTTCCCCGGCGGTCAGCGAATAGAAGTTTTCGCGCGTGATGATTGGCTCTGGACCCATGGTTTCCCCGCCGTATCCTTTGTGCAGTTCGGTCCAGTTGCCGTGGTCGTCAAGGTTTGTTCAGACGAGCATGTCAGAGTTGACGTAAAGATTGCAGTGGTGATTCCAGCGGAGAGTGCGCTCTTCGGCTTCATACACCATGTCATCTTTCGTCTGTCCGTTGACTTCTGATTTCAATACACTGCGGAATTGATTGCCTTCAGGGTCAAACATCAGAGAGTCCATCCTTTCTATGCCGCTCCTCGGGCAAAACGCCGCTTCCTCGGCCACACGGATTTGACTGTTCGCATCTGTAAAAATAGTAATCCGGTTGACGGCATTAGCGTCGGAGTAGTCATAAATAGCTTTCGCAGACGGAGCATTAAGATAGAATACGGAGTCTGGATTGACTTTCACAAATTTTCCGGGAATCCCAACGGGAGTGAATGCCCACACAATGCCGGCAATCATAATTGCAAAGACGGACAATATAATGCGCCGGAGTTGGGAAGTGTTCTCATTCATGGTGCTTAAAAGAATTATAAGGAATACCGTAATTGAAAGAAGGTTAGACATAAGGAAAAATCCACCCCATATGATACAAAATTAGCAAAATATCCTGAATTGGCAAAAGACGAGTGGAATTTATATCTATATTTCACGAAATCACAATTAAACGTATTTTTATCGCGAATTTTAATACACCCTCGTGTCGACGACCGCCCATGCCGCGTTTGGGAGCTGCCGGTCGGAACATCTTGTGGGATTGCATCATGCAGCGGTAGGCGAAACCGCTGTCGTCTTCATCAGGAGTGCGTCCCCGCGGTAGGTCGGAAGAGGTGCCTCCGCCACCGCATGACTGGGCGAATTGGGCTGCTCCATCGAGATAGCCGAGGAACAGATACATTGCACATTTCAATATCTCATGGGCTGCTCGGCTATTGCAGAGAGGAATACTGATAATATTACTTAAATAGTATATTCTACCAATTTAACAATTCGGGCTTGAGAAGAAAATCAATTAACCCGATTGTAACGATTCCTTCCTCGTTTCTTTTGGGCTTGATATAGTCCTTAACTACAATGATTTTCTTAAAAGAATCATCAATATTGAGCAATGAGGCTGATTCCTGACGCTCCTTGGCATCGGTTGGCATGATGAATGCAGACTGTATATAATATCGTTGACTGCCTTGGTTAGCTACAAAGTCCACCTCGTATTGCTTGCGAATTCTTTTGCCCTCATTATCTGTAGTGCGAAACTCTACTACTCCGACATCTACCTGAAACCCACGTATTTTTAATTCATTATAAATGACATTCTCCATAATGTGGTTTTCTTCCTGCTGTCTGAAATCGAGGATTGCATTACGCACGCCTACATCAGTAAAATAATACTTGGAAAGGGTGTTTATGTATTTCTTCCCTTTGATGTCATAACGAATTGCTTTCTCAGTTAAAAAAGCCTCACAGAGATATGTCAGGTAATTGTCAATAGTTTTATTGGTTAGAGATACGTTTTTAAGACTCTTGAAAGTGTTTGCCAACTTATTGGGATTAGTTGGAGATCCGATGGCAGAAGCTATTATCTGAATCAATTCCCTTAATTCAGCTTCACCCTTAATCTTATATCTTTCGATTACATCATTGATATAAACAGTTGAATATAATCTTTTAAGATAATCAATTTTCTTTTGGGGAGTTTCCAGCGTCAATATATGTGGAAGACCACCGTAGGTATAATAATCGCTCCACGCTTCAATAGGATGTCTGTCATCAACAGACATAAATTCGGCAAACGAGAGTGGATATACATGAATCTGATCTCCACGTCCTCTAAATTCTGTGACTATGTCTGTGGACAAAAAGCGAGAGTTACTCCCCGTAACATATACGTCGGCATTATCAATCTTAAGGTAGCTGTTGAGAACATCCTCAAACTCCGGCACATGCTGGACCTCATCAAGAAGTATGTAATACATATTATCATCCACCATTTGGGAGTCAATGTGAGCGAGTAATGCATCCGGATTCCGCAGAAGTGCATTACGTCTGTCTTCCAAATCTACTTTAATGATATGACTATCAGAAATTCCATGCCCTTTCAGGTAATCGCAGAATAAATGGAACAATAGATACGATTTACCGGATCGTCTTAACCCGGTAACAATTTTTATAAGCCCATTGTGACGGCTGGCAATGAGCTGGTTTAGATAATTGTCACGTTTAATAGTCATACTCTATTCCAAAATATCGGTCATTTGGCCAGATTACTGGAATGCAAAAATATTCATTTTATTTTAAATTCTGAACGGTTTCGTCTAACCGTTTGATGAATAAACATTTAACGGAGTATCTGAAAAGTAATGGTAACGACTAGGAAACCGTGCGATTTTCAGCGTTTTGCGGTGTTTTACTATCAAATAACTCTTTCAGGTGCAAAGATACGACAAATCTTTGATATAGTATCCAATACAAACAGTATTCGCCATTTTTTGCCTTTCGATATATACCTATTTGCTTATGCCGTTATTTTTTGCAGATTTGGATAAAAAAGGAAAGGCAAAATTCAGGAAGCATTGAAATTCTTTACTTTAGTTAGTGCAAAAATCGAATAATTTATTGTAACTTTGCAGCGGATTCGGTGTGCATATAATACCATCCCAATTAAGATAAGTCGCAACATATATAGTGGTTTTCAATATGATTATGAACAATTGTACAATATTAACAGGTAAAAACACCGTTAATATTGCATATCATAAACCTTGGTAATTTTTCCACATTCAAATCTAATTAATTCGATTTGAATGTCATTGTCTTTGTAATCCGGCATGCTATTTCAGGCTTGTCGAGAGATTTTTTGTGCTATAAAATCAAGAAACATTCAAAAGATAAAAGGAAAAATTCAAATGGAAAAAATCAGAAATTGGAAACAAGATTTCTATACAATATGGGCGGGGCAAGCTGTGTCCCTGATAACAAGTGGGGTTCTTCAAATGGCCATCATCTGGCATCTGACAAATACAACAGGGTCTGCGATGGTGTTGTCAATGGCGACCTTGGTTGGGTTTCTACCTCAAGCGGTTTTAGGTTCTGCAATCGGAGTACTTGTTGACCGCTGGAACCGGAAAATGGTCATGATTGGTGCAGATGTCATCATAGCTTGTGCTGGACTGGTACTTACCGTAATTTCCCTGTCAGCGGAACTACCTGTATGGATAGTAATGCTCATCCTCTTCATTAGAAGCGTTGGCACTGCATTCCATTCCCCTGCGTTAAGTGCGGTAACACCTCTTTTAGTGCCTGAAGAACAGTTAGTCAAATGTGCCGGCTACACCCAGTCCATCCAATCGGCAAGTTTCATCCTAAGTCCGGCAATTGCCGCTTTTCTCTATGCAAAATGGGGGTTGAATTCTGCGGTTGCCCTTGACGTATTCGGAGCAATAATTGCCTGTATCACTGTTGCAATGGTTCACATCCCAAAACAACCGATTGAAGCGCTGCAGCAAGAAAACTTTTTCACCGAACTGCGCATTGGCTATAACGCAATACGACAAAATAAAGCTCTTTTCACATTGCTTTGGATAGGAGCAATCAATATGTTCATTTATATGCCAATCAATGCGCTATTTCCGCTGATGAGTATGAATTATTTCGAGGGAAGTACCTTGCATGCTTCCGTGGTGGAAATTGTTTTTGCAGTTGGTATGTTGTTGGGCGGACTTCTATTGGGCGCATGGGGAGGTTTCAAAAAGCGCATGGCAAATATCATCGGCTCTATCTTTCTTATGGGAGTGTCATTGACTGTTTCCGGCTTGCTACCAACCAATGGTTTTATGATATTTGCGATATGTTGTACGTTGATGGGCTTTTCTGCCCCATTCTATAATGGAGTACAGACCGCGCTATTTCAAGAACAGATACAACCCGAGTATTTAGGGCGTGTTTTCGGACTTCTTGGCAGCATCATGTCGTTTGCCATGCCGCTTGGGTTGGTAGTGTCGGGTGCATTTGCAGACCAAATCGGGGTAAACCGTTGGTTTTTGTTCTCAGGTATGGCTATTCTGCTTCTCGCTATAATAGCCTTATGTCTTCCACAACTTAGAAAGGTCGACAATCAAAAACAAAAATCATGATTTATGAAACGTAACTAAATCTAAACAGCAATAAGCCTCTGATAGGGAAATACGATTATCGGAGGCTTATTGCAATCTGTTTTAACTACTTATGTAATTCCTCTACTTTTCCTTTGTGGTTGAATTGGCTGTCGTATGCTCTGCCGTAGCCTGTCGAACTGTTCCCTGAACCATTCGCCTATGGGCTGGCGGTTGATTACGAGTGTCAGTTTAGACTTGTCCGCAGGGTCTTTCACCACTTGAAAGCCTGCTCTTTCTGTCGTAAAACTCCGATTATGTTCCTCCGAATAAAGTTTGCCCTCGTATATCAAAGGCTTACCATAAGTCAATGTCGTGGTCTGCCTTTCATTGAACCCGACAAGGCGGCACAGGCTCTCTATTCTCATAATTTCCTTTGCCATAGGAAACCATGCACACAGCTTTTCGATAATGCGTTTCAAACCTGATACTTCATCTTTGTGTCTGACACTTTTTTCCGCCATCTCCTTACGGTGATTCTGCTGTATTTCCAACAACTGGCGGTTGTGCTCGGTTTGCATCGTGTGTATGCGGTTTTGCAGTATCTCAATGGTTTCCTCATGGGTGGCAACTTCCCGATACAGGGCGGTGTTCTCCCTTTCCAAAGTCTTGACCTTGTTGCTCCCGAAAAGAGAACCGACACTTTCAGCTATGTTGGTCGCTGCGGTGGTGGCTGCACCTTTCAGTTTCTCGGTCTGTACCTCTTTCTTGGCTTGTCTGAGTTCCTGTTCGGTTTCGGTTTTCTGCTCCTGTAACCGCTTGTTTTCTGCATCAAGGGCAGCGTTCTTTTTCTGTATGTCCCGATAATACTGTGTCGTGGTGGTGTGCCGTGCTTCGGAACCTCGCACACCTCGCTGTAATCCGTATTTAGCCATAACCCTTGCATAATTGTCGTGGTACGCAATCAAGGTCTGACGGTTGAACAGGTCATCGGCACACAAACGGACGGTATTTGCTTTCTTGTGATACTTCCGTTTGCCGTCTTCCTGCTCTTTCTTGGCTTTGCGCCTTTCACCTGTCACGATGGGAACAATGGCTGCATGGATATGCGGTGTCTTCTCGTCCATGTGAAGATGGGCGGCAACCACGTTCTCCCTGCCGAATGTGGCTTGCAGCCATTGGATGCTGTCGCTGCACCATTCGTCAAGTCTTCCGTTTTCCTGTATGTCCATCATGTCCTCATGTGTTCCCGACAGAACCACTCGGACTACACGGACTTGGTCATGTGTAATCTTCCGCTTGATGCCTGCCGTGTTCAGCCTGTGGGCAATCGCTTCATCCCTGCCATGAACGCCATCGGGGTATTCTATAAGTACCCTGTTCAGATGCGTTCTTGTCGGGTC
>HF985658.1:54352-63042 GCA_000431155.1 Bacteroides sp. CAG:927 | reverse complement strand
CTTAGCCTATAATCAAATTTTTAACGAACTATTGACTGTACATACCATGAATTATATAGATTCAATTTAATATATATGTTTAACCCTTAAATCAAGATTGTTTAATGGAAAAAGCTTTGTTCTGGCTCGTTCCGGTGTCTTCAGTCATTGCGCTTTTGCTTGCATGGTATTTTTATAAAGGCATGATGCGTGAAAGCGAAGGCACCGACAGAATGAAAACCATTGCCCGCCACGTGCGCAATGGGGCCATGTCCTACCTTAAGCAGCAGTACAAGATTGTCGGCATCGTATTCCTGTGTCTTGTAGTGCTCTTTTCTGTAATGGCGTACGGATTTGATTTGCAAAATCATTGGGTCCCTGTCGCATTCCTCACCGGTGGTTTCTTCTCCGGACTGTCGGGTTTCCTCGGCATGAAAACAGCCACCTATGCATCAGCACGCACAGCCAATGCGGCACGCACATCGCTCAACGGCGGTCTCCGTATCGCATTCCGTTCGGGTGCAGTAATGGGATTGGTAGTTGTGGGCCTTGGGCTATTTGATATCTCTTTCTGGTATCTGCTTTTGGATTGGCTTATAGAGCTTCCTGAAGGAGAGGCTGCCGGAGCACGTTTGTGCATGATTACCACTACCATGCTTACATTCGGCATGGGTGCAAGCACGCAGGCTTTGTTTGCGCGTGTAGGCGGTGGCATTTACACCAAGGCTGCCGATGTGGGTGCTGACCTTGTCGGTAAGGTTGAAGCCGGCATCCCGGAAGATGACCCGCGCAACCCCGCCACTATTGCCGACAATGTGGGTGACAATGTAGGTGATGTGGCCGGCATGGGTGCTGACCTTTACGAGTCATATTGCGGATCCATTCTTGCAACTTCGGCTCTCGGAGCTGCCGCATATCTGGTGCAGGGTGATGTGAACATGCAGCTTAAGGCTGTTCTTGCTCCCATGCTTATTGCTGCCGTAGGCATTCTTCTTTCCATAATTGGTATCTTCTGTGTGCGCACTAAAGAGAATGCCACCATGAAGGACCTTCTCGGCTCGCTTTCTCTCGGCACTAATCTCAGTTCCATACTCATAGTAGGCGCAACTTTCCTTATCCTGTGGCTGCTTCAGCTTCAGAATTGGGCTTTGGTTGGATGCGCCGTCGTAGTGGGCCTTCTTGTCGGCATAATAATTGGCCGTAGCACTGAGTACTATACCTCACAGTCCTACAAGCCCACAAAAAAACTTGCTGAAAGCGGTACTACCGGTCCTGCCACCGTTATCATTTCCGGCGTGGGACTCGGCATGATTTCCACTGCTGTGCCTGTGCTTGCTGTGGTTGTGGGCATCATACTCAGCTATTGGTTTGCCTCAGGATTTGATTTCACTAATGTTGCCATGGGTCTTTACGGAATAGGTATTGCTGCTGTAGGCATGCTCTCCACTCTTGGCATAACACTTGCCACCGATGCTTATGGCCCGATTGCAGACAATGCCGGCGGAAACGCCGAGATGAGCGGCTTAGGCGAGGATGTGCGCAAACGCACCGATGCTCTTGACTCGCTCGGCAATACTACAGCGGCTACCGGCAAAGGTTTTGCTATCGGTTCAGCAGCCCTTACCGGTTTGGCGCTCCTTGCTTCATATATTGAGGAAATCCGTATTGGTCTCAATCGTCTGGGCGAAACCATGATACAGATTGGCGATAATGTCGTGAACATTCACGAGGCATCATTTACCGATTTCATGGCTTTTTATGAAGTCAATCTCATGAGTCCCAAAGTATTGTCAGGCATGTTCATCGGTGCCATGATGGCATTCCTTTTCTGCGGTCTGACAATGAATGCCGTGGGGCGTGCAGCAAGTCACATGGTTGATGAGGTGCGTCGTCAGTTCCGTACCATCAAGGGCATCCTCACCGGCGACGCCGAACCCGATTATGCCCGCTGCGTGCAGATTTCCACCAAGGGTGCTCAGAAAGAAATGGTGTTCCCCTCCGTTCTCGCCATCATAGCTCCCATTGTTACCGGACTCATATTCGGTGTCCCCGGCGTGATTGGTCTTCTTGTCGGCGGCCTTAGCGCAGGTTTCGTTCTGGCTATCTTTATGGCCAATTCCGGCGGCGCATGGGACAACGCCAAGAAATATGTGGAAGAAGGTAATTTCGGTGGCAAGGGCAGTGAAACTCACAAAGCCACTGTGGTTGGTGACACCGTCGGTGACCCGTTCAAAGACACATCCGGCCCGAGCCTCAACATACTTATAAAACTCATGTCAATGGTATCTATTGTCATGGCAGGCCTCACCGTAAGCTGGAGCCTCTTCTGATTACAGAACATACTATAACTGTACACACTCCAAGAGTTGATGTAGGGCTCTTGGGGTGTGCTGTTTAATGGTGGTCATGTTCCTCTCCGTACCCACCGGTATCAATATGATTGTGTCTGTCATTCTCTTTGCCATGGGTTTTTCCGAAGGTGTAGGTAATGCCCAGACGGAGCGTCCTGCCTCCTGACCACTTGCTTATTGACTGAGTGTAGCCATTACCATACAGTATGTCGTGGGATTTCTTGGAACTGAAAATGTCTTTACATATTAGTGAAATTCTCCATGCTCCTATCTTCTTGCTTAATCCGGCATCAATATCCCAATCCGGCTCCAATGTGCCTTGTGCGGTGGCACTGCGGGAATTGTATCTTCCTGTAACCTGAAAAGCCATATCCCATGGCAGCTGCAACGAAGCCATGCAACGGACATCCCACACGAAACGATTCTGTTTCTTGCCGTATATTGTATAGAAACTGTCGTGCAGCGGATAGTCGGTACTCCATGCTTTAAGATGACTGTTGTACAGATTGACTGTCGTTGTCAGTGTCAAATATTTTAAGAGTGTGTTGCGGGATATGATTTCAATACCGGTATTCATCATGTTGCCTACATTGGCATGACCGTAATACATTGTGTTTATATCCGGGTTAGATGCCATCGGCGCAAGGAAGCTGACATGGCTTATCATATCATTGCTGGCACGAAAATAACCGGATACCGACAGCATGTGGTTGTTCCAGTTCCTGATATACGACAGTTCAACCGCATTACTGTATTCCGGCATAATCAGTGGGTTGCCGAGATGTACTTCCGAGGGGTCGGAAATATTTTCAAAAGTGTTGAGCTGAGGCCCGTATGGACGGCGTATGCGGCGGGAGTAATTTAATTTCAACTCATTATTGTCAAGAAACGACCAGCCTATTGATGCTGATGGAAATAATGCAAAATCATTTTTCTTAAATTGGTTTACATCCGCATCTGTCTGGCCAAAACCGAGAGAGCGTGTTCGTATCTGCCAGGCCTCTCCGCGCAATCCGGCTGAAAATGTCAATCGCTCATAGCTGCCTGAGAAATTTATATATAAAGCCGAAATATCAGTGTCATATTTGAAGCGGTTATATAGGTCATCTATTGGCACAAGGTTATTTTCATTTGTACCTTCTTCATACGATGCAGGGCTGTTTTCGTGATTATAATTTCCTTTGTACCCGGCTTCGATACGCAGCCACCGCAGCACCTGATTCGAATAATCAAGTGCGGCTTCCCAACTGCTTATTTTCATATTCTGATGCTGGTTTTGCCACACCGGTTCCTCTGTACCGTCGGGCCATATGGTATTTTCATGAATATGGTTGTCATTTTGCCCCCTCCATATATTGTAGCTCACATTGGCATCTATAAAATGGTTGGAACTGAAGTTATGTTTGTAACCAAGCATAATATTTGCTCCACGCGTGTCCCCATTTTCTCTCATGTTATTGATATTGCTGCTCCATTGTCCGGGCAAGTCACAAAGGTGAGAAGTGACTGTCCGCCCCCATTGATGCCCGAGAGATCCGATTGCGCTTACGTAAACAGTATTATTGTCATCAGGTTTGAAATTTGTACCCAAGCGTAGAAACATACTATTTTCATGTTTTTTGTTGTCACCATCTGAGTTGAGGTAATGATTCTCTTCATAATTGCGGCGCGACTCCGAACCTCCCGGTTCATGTTGCGTTTTGAGACTTATACCGGCAAAAGATTCAAATTTCCCCATATTATAATTGATGTTGAAATTTACGTTTGCCGTACCTCGGGTATCCACATTCGCTTCTGCATTTCCGAAATATCCCCGACGGGTGTCTTCTTTAAGGCGTATGTTTATTATGCCTGCCGTTCCCTCTGTACTGTGTTTTGATGAAGGATTGGTCATCACTTCAATACTTTCAATACTTTCGGCCGGTATTTGACGGAGTATTTGGGCGCGATTTTCGGCCGTCATACCCATTTCTTTGCCATTGATCCATACAAGAACATCAGCATTCCCACGCAAAGATATTTCACCGTCATTATTTACATTTACAGATGGAATGGCAGCAAGAAGTTCGCCGGCCGACACTCCGGCTGACATTATGTTTGAGCTGACATTGAATACCTTGTGCTCACTGTTGACCGACATCTGGCTTTTCCTCCCCGATACCACGACCTCACTGAGAAGTTTCGTATCTTCGGCAAGTTCTATATTCCCAAGATTGAGCTCATTATTGGTCACCAGTATATCCCTCTCCTGAGGTATGCTTCCAATCATGTTGAATCGGATAACATATTTCCCTGACGGTGCGTTTGAAATTACGAATTTTCCATTCTCATCAGTCATTGCACCTATTGAAAGAGGTGTTTTTGTTTCGGGTTCCAAAAGGACTACTGTGGCGAAATCAAGAGGCTCGGAGGTACTCTTGTTGAGAACCGTGCCCGATATACTACCGTCGGCATATGCGTATGTTGCAATCAGTAGCAAGCTCGCTGAAATAAATGGCAGTTTAAAATTCATTTATGTTGCTGTTTTTTGTTTTCTGGATGCAAAGATACCGATATATAGTTGCAACCCGTTTGCAAACAGCAAGCGCAGATATGGACAGAAAGATATAATCAATCAGATTTCTTCCGACATTCAGGACATATTCCTTTAAGTATAAAATCCATAGATTTTACCAGGTATGAATCCGGAATACCTATATGAGGTATCGCTATCTGTTCCAGACAGTAAACCTTATCACATTTTTCGCAATAAAAATGCATGTGCTGATCGGAGATGCTGTGATGGTGGCTTGGGCAAATCTCATATTTCAGTGAGCGGCTTCCGTCTTTGATAACATGCACCATCTCTTTTTCTGTAAAAAGCTCAAGCACACGAAATATGCTTGCCTTATCCATTGTGGAAATGGTCTCTTCCAAATCCGCAAGGCTTATAGGCGAAGAGGCATTTATCAGCTCTTTCGCAACAAGTATTCTGTTTGGGGTCGGTTTGACACCCTTTCTGTTCAAATAATCAGGTATATCATTAATCTTGTCCATGCTTCTGCAAAGATAAACATTCTGCTCGACATATGGATATAGGCGAAGTAGTGTATAGGGTTTGGTTATAGTTAGAGAAATCTGTTTTCGGAATAGCATCGCACCTCTTGATATTGAGCACTTGGCTGCCACAATTGTCTGAGGCATGCAGATTGTTCAGTTAAAACTAGTCAGGATACTTACCCATATTCTTCAGCCATATCTTTGTGCGATAAATAAGTCTCCATATCCTTATCGCCTCGTCCGCTCACTGTCAGTACCACTACATCGTCACTCTTTAATTGCATCTTTTGCAAAGCGGCAATAGCATGGGCACTCTCTAATGCCGGGATTATTCCTTCAAGGCGTGTCAGTTCATAAGCTGCTTTCACAGCTTCATTGTCGTTAATGGAGAATACTGTGACGCGATGCTGTCGCGCCAGATTTGCGTGGAGGGGTCCTATGCCGGGATAGTCAAGACCGGCCGAGATTGACTCAGCCTCCATTACCTGTCCGTCCGGTGTCTGCAATACAAGAGTCCTGCTGCCATGAAGTATTCCCACTTGTCCTGCATTTATCGTAGCTGCGGTGTGTCCCGTGTCAGCTCCTTGTCCACCGGCTTCAGCAAGCATTATTTTTACCCGATTATCGTCAATATAGTGATAAATAGTGCCGGCGGCATTGCTTCCTCCACCTATACAGGCCACAAGATAATCAGGATAATCGCGCCCGATTTTCTCGCTCAATTGAGTCTGTATCTCTTCCGATATTACACTTTGCAGTCGTGCCACCATGTCGGGATAAGGATGCGGACCCACAGTGCTCCCTATAATATAAAAAGTGTCGTCGGGGTGTGTACACCAGTCATGTATGGCCTCGCTGGCGGCATCCTTCAAAGTCCTGTTGCCGGAGGTTACGGAACGTACTTCTGCCCCGAGCATTCGCATACGTTCCACGTTAAGGCGTTGCCGCTCCACATCAACAGCACCCTGATACACCACGCAGGGCATGTTCATCAATGCACATACCGTAGCGGTCGCCACTCCATGTTGTCCGGCTCCCGTCTCTGCGATTATGCGTGTCTTGCCCATCTTCTTTGCCAACAATATCTGTCCTATGGCATTGTTTATTTTGTGCGCGCCGGTGTGGTTCAGGTCCTCACGCTTAAGATAGAGTTGGCAACCGTATTTCTCGCTCATTCTTCGTGCATAATAAAGTGGCGAAGGCCGCCCCACATAATCGCGCAACAACTGAATATACTCTTTATTGAACTCCTCACTTTCAATCACTTTAAGATATTCATGTTGCAGCGTTTCCACCGCGACACGTAACTCTTCCGGAACATACGCTCCTCCGAATTCTCCATAAAATCCATTTTCATCTAATTGAAATGCCTTTTTCATATTCCTTTTTTTAATTGTTTTTTCGTGGGTTACAAAAGCAGCAGAGCCCGTTGCTGTCGCGACTGGCCCTGCTGTATCTAATTTGTTTATTAAGTTCTGAACAATTATTGTTTAGGTACACGGCATCTTATCTCGCGACTTTTTAATCTCGAGTTCTGCCACCACCATGCGTTGTTGTTCAGATAAACTTTCATTATATTCTTGTTGGTTGTTTAGTTGCAAAGATAGCAATAAAGTGTGAAACTTCCAAACTTCTTTCAACAAAGCAAACTGTTTTTTTTGACGATAGGCTCGGTCAGATTTCCGGTTCTATATCTGAAACCACCGGTGCGGTTGATTCCGCTATGGTCTCCTTGATATTGAACACCGCTGCTGCGCCGAGTATCAGGAGCACTCCCGCCAGCACCAGCATCATCACTTGGCTACCGCCTACGCACCATAGCACTGTGCCGCCAAGAGCAGCGGCAATTATCTGAGGTACGCAGATGGTTCCGTTAAACAAGCCGAGATACGTACCCATATTCTTGCCCGAAAGCGAGTTGGTAAGAATGGTAAACGGCATCGCGAGCATTGCCGCCCATGCACACCCTATCAGGAAATATGACACGAACAGCCCGTATTGATTGGTGATGAAATATACCGAGATAAATCCTATGCCGCCGAGCACAAGGCTGAGCGAATAGGCCACTTTGTGGCTGCGGAACATCGGTATCACCACTGCCCACAGCACGGAGCCTACTGCCTGCACTGCAAACAGCACTCCCACCCAGTTGCCGGCCTCCTGATATGCGGCCGATGCAGTGTCGGAAGTTCCCCATACATTGTGCGCTATCGCTCCGTTGGTATAGGTCCACATGTACATGAAAGCTGTCCAGCAGAAAAACTGCACCAGTCCCACCGTCCAGAATGTCTTGGGCGCATGCTTGAGCAGATGGGCAAGTGAGCTGCTCTCTTTCTCCTGTTCCTGCGTGATGCCGTGAAACCGGGCATACTCTGCCGGCGGCATTTCACGGATAGTGGCAAAGCTGTATATCACGCACAGCACCAGCACCGCTGCACCTATATAAAATGAGTAGGTCACTGTATCGGGCACCTGACCCGCAGGTGCAAGATTGCTTATCCCTATGGCTGTAAGAGTGATAGGCGCGAGATACCCCACTAATGAGCCTGCATTGCACAGGAAGCTCTGTATTGAATAGGCCAAACCCTTTTGTTTCTCGTTGACCATGTCGCCGACCAGCATTTTAAACGGCTGCATAGCCATGTTGATTGATGTGTCAAGAAACATCAGCGCTATGAATCCAAAGGTCATCGCTCCGGCTATAGTCAATCCGAATGAACCCGCATTAGGCAGCAGACACATCACTATGATTGCCACCGCCGCGCCAAGCAGCAGATAGGGCAGACGTCGTCCCAGACGGTTCCATGTGCGGTCCGATGCTGCGCCGACAAGCGGTTGCACTATTATCCCCATCAGCGGGGGGAGTATCCAGAAATAACTGAGATTGTGAGGGTCAGCACCAAGGGTGGCGAATATTCGCGAGATGTTGGCACTCTGCAAGGCATAGGCTATCTGCACTCCGAAAAATCCGAAGCTGAGATTCCATAGCTTCCAGAATCCAAGATTGGGTTTGGTGAATGTGTTCATAAACTTGAATATGTGTTCTTTGATATGTAAGTATGATAATTCTTCTTATTTCACTAATGAGTACAGCCATGCTATCTCTTCAGCCCAGATGGTGTCGTCGGGCGTTTCAAGTATCAGCGGTATGTCATCAAGGCGGCTGTCATTCATCATCCGCTCAAAAAACTCTTTGCCAAGCATCCCTTTGCCCAGCGATTCGTGACGGTCAACCTTGCTGCCGACTCCCTTCTTGGAGTCATTGATATGCATTCCGCACAGATAGTTCAGCCCCACTATCCGGTCAAACTCTTTCCACGG
>HF985658.1:53749-54324 GCA_000431155.1 Bacteroides sp. CAG:927 | reverse complement strand
ACGTGTGCTCATAACCTTCCGGAGTGCTGAGGTCATAACCCGAGGCAAACGCATGGCAGGTGTCTATGCATACCCCCACGCGGCTCTTGTCGTTGATTTTGTCTATTATGTGGGCCAGATGCTCAAATGCGAATCCGAGATTGCTCCCTTGGCCCGCAGTGTTCTCTATCACGGCTTTCACCCATTCGGTCTGCTCCAGAGCAAGGTTTATCGACTCTGCTATCAGGTCAAGACATGCCTCCTCCTCCATCTCGTTCAGATGGCTTCCGGGATGAAAATTCACCATCGTAAGCCCAAGGGCATGGGCGCGGTTCAGTTCATCTATAAATGCCTCGCGGCTCTTGGCAAGTTTTTCGGCGTCCGGTGCCCCGAGATTTATCAGAAAGCTGTCGTGAGGCAGTATGTATTTCGGCGCATAGCCGTACTCCGCACAGTGTGCCTTGAACTGTTCTATCTCAGCCGGCTTCAGCGATGCCGATTTCCATCGCTGGGGCTGACGGGTGAATAAGGCAAATGCCCGGGCGCCTATTTCATGGGCTTTTACCGGAGTGTTGGCGATGCCGTCCGACATCGAC
>HF985658.1:0-53698 GCA_000431155.1 Bacteroides sp. CAG:927 | reverse complement strand
ACATATTTCATGTCAGATAATATTTACGCGTAAAAATAAAACTTCTCCGCGAATTTAATGTTTTTTCGGATATTTGTACCTCTTATTGGTGTGAAAAATAATTTTTGCCGCTATTTTTATTATCTCTGTCCGAAAATTCCTATCTTTGTGTAATTGTATTCAAACACCCGTTTATGCTTATTATTGGAATTGCAGGTGGCACCGGTTCCGGCAAAACCACCGTGGTCAACAAAATAATCAATAGCCTTCCTCCCGGCGAGGTGGCCGTTCTCCCGCAGGATTCTTACTACAAGGATTCAAGTCATGTGCCCCCCGAGCAGCGCAGTAAGATTAACTTCGACGAGCCCGCTGCCATCGAATGGCCGCTTCTCGTCAGTCATCTCAACATGCTCAAGGAGGGCAAGGCCATTGAAATGCCCACATACTCCTATCTCACTTGCACCCGCCAGCCCGAGACGGTTCATGTTGAGCCACGCGATGTGGTCATTGTCGAGGGCATACTTGTCCTTACCGACCCCGTCCTCCGCTCCATGATGGATGTAAAGGTGTTTGTGGATGCCGATGCCGACGACAGGCTCATTCGCGTCATTGCACGCGACTGTGTGGAGCGTGGGCGCACACCCATGATGGTCATCACCCGCTATGAGGAAGTTCTCAAGCCCATGCATTCCATGTATATTGAGCCTTCTAAGCGTTTCGCCGACCTCATCGTGCCTCAGGGTGGCAATAACATGGTGGCTATCAATCTCCTTACTGATTACATTGAAGCGCGGTTGCGCAAAGCACGCCGCACCCACGAATAATCTTCCTTATGGCTATTAGCATTACACGCGACGATAAACAATACATTACCGAGGATGCCCCAGTGCTTTACGAGCTGGACAATCCCGAGGCCGAGCAGCGTCCTCCCGTTCCCGACTCGCCCGTGGCCCCGGCCCACACACCGCACAAAGGCACCCCCGACCACATGGTGCTCCGTACCGAGAATCTCGTGAAGAAATACGGCAAGCGCACCGTGGTCAATCATGTGTCCATTGATGTGACACAAGGCGAGATTGTGGGCCTGCTGGGCCCTAACGGTGCCGGCAAAACCACCACATTCTACATGACCACCGGCCTTATCATCCCCAACGAGGGGCAGATATACATCAACGACATGAACATCACCAAGTATCCTGTGTACCGCCGTGCCCAGTACGGCATCGGTTATCTCGCGCAGGAGCCTTCCGTGTTCCGCAAACTTTCGGTGGAAGACAATATCCGTGCCGTCCTCCAGATGACTAAAACCACCGTTGAATATCAGAAAGAAAAGCTTGAAAGTCTGCTTGACGAATTTTCGTTGCAGCACGTGCGCAAGAATCTCGGTGACCAGCTCTCCGGAGGCGAACGCCGACGCACCGAAATTGCGCGGTGCCTTGCCATCAACCCCAAGTTCATCATGCTTGACGAGCCGTTTGCCGGTGTTGACCCCATCGCCGTAGAGGATATTCAGCGGGTAGTTTACAGCCTTAAGGAAAAGAACATCGGCATCCTCATCACCGACCACAACGCTCCCGAAACACTCTCCATCACCGACCGCGCTTATCTGCTTTTTGATGGCAAAATCCTGTTTCAGGGCACTTCCGAGCAGCTGGCCGAGAACCCCGTCGTGCGCGAAAAATATCTCGGCACCCAGTTCATATTCAATCGCAAGAAATTCAATTAACCGCATCATCTCCGTTCCATGCAGCCGTTATTTTCCATAATCACTGTTTGTTACAATGCCGCCGACACCATCGCCGTCACCATGCAGAGTGTAGCCCTGCAGACTTGTCGCGACTATGAGCACATCATCGTGGACGGAGCTTCCAAGGACTCTACGCTTCAGATTGCCCGTTCACTCGCCACGAGCTGCACCCGCATCGTCTCCGAACCCGACCGTGGAATATACGATGCCATGAACAAGGGCATGGATCGTGCCTGCGGCAAATACCTGATTTTCCTTAACGCCGGTGATGCGTTTCATGCTCCCGACACCCTCGCCGTCATTGCCGGGGCTATAATGAAAAATCATTTTCCGGGAGTGCTCTACGGGCAGACTGATATAGTTGATGCCGAGGGACGCTACCTTGGCCCCAGACATCTCATTGCGCCTCCCAAACTCTCCTACAAATCCTTTGCGCAAGGCATGGTTGTCTGCCATCAGGCGTTTATAGTGCTTGCACGCATCGCCATGCCCTACAACACTCGCTATCGCTACTCTGCCGATTTTGAATGGTGCATACGCTGTCTCCAGCATTCACGAAAAAACATCTATATCCCTCACACATTGATAAATTATCTCTGCGAGGGTGCCACCACCTCCCATCGCGGCCGCAGCCTGTGGGAGCGGTTTCGCATCATGTGCCGTTATTACGGCACCGTCCCCACTGTGGCGCGTCATCTGCGCTTCATTCCGCGTTTTCTTAACAACCGTCGCGCCATGCGCTCATCTCATCCGCAATGATACAGCTCAACACTACTTTCTACGTGCATGTTTCCGTTCGCAGCAGCTTCCTTGACTGGGTGCGCACTACCTATATCCCCGATGCCGTTGGATCGGGCATATTCACCTCGCCCCAGCTCATGCTCGTGGAGCACAGTGTGGAGCCTGATGCGCTCACCTATGCCGTGCAGTTCACTGCCGTCAATGTGGCCGATGCCCGCCGTTGGCACGATGAGGGCAGGGGAGCGGCCCTTCGGCAGGCCATAATGAAGCTGCATCCCCAAAAAGTACTTTTCTTCTCATCATTCATGGATATTTTGCCCCTATGACATCCGCCGCACGTTCATCATCGCCGCTTGCCGCCTACGATCGCATTATCATTGGCATCGACCCCGGCACCAATGTCATGGGTTATGGCATTTTGGGCGTTGCTGCACGCAAGCCGGTTATGATAGCGATGGGTGTCATTGAGCTGAGCAAGTTTGAGAGCCATTACCGCCGTCTGGGGCGCATATATGAGCGTGTGCTCGGCCTTGTAGAGCAGTATCTTCCTGATGAAATGGCCATTGAGGCCCCGTTCTTTGGCAAAAACGTGCAGAGCATGCTCAAGCTCGGCAGGGCGCAGGGGGTGGCCATGGCAGCCGCATTGTGCCGCGACATACCCATCGTGGAGTACGAGCCGCGTAAAATCAAAATGGCCATCACCGGCAATGGTGCCGCCTCCAAGGAGCAGGTGCGTGAAATGCTTCGCCGCATACTCGACATTCCTCAGGAATCGCTCCTCCCGCAGCTTGACAGCACCGATGCCCTCGGTGCGGCATTGTGCCATTTCTATGAAAGCTCCAAGCCTGCCGCGGCCCGCTCCTCATGCAAATCTTGGAAAGAGTTCATTCTCCGTAACCCTGATAAAGTTAAATAAATCATTATATCAATCATGAAATTCTTTATTGTAGAAAACAATCAGCAGGCCGGTCCCTTCACTATTGAGGAGATGGCTGCCCATGGGGTCACACCTTCCACTCCCGTTTGGCGCGAAGGTATGAGCGACTGGGCGCCCGCCGGCAATATCCCTGAACTTGCTCCCTTGTTTTCCTCTGCCGGTCCGGTTCCTCAGGCCGCCCAATCGTTTGACCCTATCGATGCCGGCACTGAGGTTTGCCCCAAAACATGGCTCGCCGAATCCATCCTTGTCACACTTTTCTGTTGCATCCCTTTCGGCATTGTCGGCATAGTCAAGGCCAGTTCCGTGTCGTCAAGGTTCTCTATCGGTGACTTCGCCGGGGCGCGCAAGGCTTCTGCCGATGCCAAGAAATGGACCACTATCGGTTTCATTTGCGGCATTGTGTGGATTGTGTTTTACGCTATTTTTGTTGTAATAGCCGGTTTAACAGGATCATTTTAATTCATTATAATCTTCTACCATGTACAAATTTGACAAGCGTATAGTTATCACACTTGATGCCGGTGGCACAAACTTGGTTTTCGGTGCTATGCAGGCCAACGAGTTCATCGTCGATCCCATCACATTGCCCTCCAATGCGCAGGCCCTTGACCTTTGCCTTCAGACCATGGTCAAAGGTTTTGAGCAGGTAATTGCCCAACTCGATCAGAAGCCTGTGGCAATAAGCTTTGCCTTCCCCGGCCCTGCCGACTATCCCAACGGCATTATCGGCGGCCTGCTCCCCAATTTCCCCTCGTTCCGCAACGGCGTGGCCCTCGGCCCGTTCTTGGAGGACAAATTCGGCATCCCCGTATATATCAACAACGATGGTGACCTCTTCGCGTTCGGTGAGGCTATCGGAGGTGCTCTTCCCGAAATCAACGACAAGCTCGCCGCCATGGGCTCCGCACGCCGTTATTCCAACCTTCTCGGTTACACTTTCGGCACCGGCTTCGGCATCGGCATGGTCATTGACGGCAAGCTCAACCGTGGCAACAACTCCTGCGTGGAAACATTCTGCCTCCCCCATAAAAAGAATCCCTCTTGGTTCGTGGAGGAAGGCGTTGCCATACGTGCCATAAAGCGCGTTTATGGCGAGGTTTCCGGCGATGTCAATCACAAATTTGAGCCTAAGGATATTTGCGATATTGCTGAAGGCAAAATCCCCGGCAACAAGGAAGCTGCAATCAAGGCTTTTGAGGAATTTGGCGAAGTGGCCGGCGATGCCATTGCCACTGCAGTAACTCTTACCGATGCTCTCGTGGTGATTGGCGGTGGTCTTACAGGTGCGCGCAAATTCTTTATGCCCTCGTTGCTCAAGCAGCTTCGCGGCGTGCTCCACTTCATCAATGGCGATGAAATCAGCCGTCTGCCCGAAAAAGTGTTTGACCTTGACAACGAAGAGGAGTTTGCCAAATTTGCCAAAGGCGACAGCCGTCCCCTCAAGGTATATGGCACCGACCGTTATGTCATTTACGATCCCATGAAATGCACCGGCGTGGCTATATCCAAGCTCGGGGCAAGCAAGGCCATATCTATCGGCGCTTATTCCTTCGCGCTCTCAATGCTTGATTCCGTCAACGAATAACATTGACCCGCCTTATAAGAAAACCGGCCTCGGGCTTATTGCTCGCGGTCGGTTTTGTTTCTTTGATAAGTCATAACTATCAGCAGGGCCGTTATCACTACGCTTGTCAGCGTAAGCCACCAGTGCTGCGGCTCGGTCCCTATGCTGTCCATCGTCAGCACCCCGTTGCGGTGTGCCATCCATATCGATGTGGCTGCAAGCGTGTTGTTCAGCACATGCGCCGTAACCGGTATCCACAGGTTTTCCGTCCACACGGCCAAGTATCCGAAATATGCGCCCAAAAGCAGTCTCGGCACAAACCCGAAAAACTGCATATGCACCGCGCTGAAAATCACTGCCGTCGTCCATACCGCCACATGCTTGCTCACAGGCACCGTGGCTATCAGCCGCTGCAATGTGCCGCGAAAATACATCTCCTCGCTCACTCCTGCCAGCACTCCCGCTATCATCAGGGCCACTATATAGGCCGCCACGCTCCAGTTTCCGAAAAGCAGCAGAGTCATCCTGCCCGCATTCTCTTCCGCCACGCGCATCCACTCCTCCATTCCGTGCAGGCTTTCAGGCAGCACTATCCCTTTGTTCCATTCCACCACGCAGTTCATGGCCGGTACTGCCGCTATCAGTGTGGCTGCCACAAGCAGCAGCGTGGCCGCATCGGGCTTCTTCTCCACCATCAGAAATTTTGCCGGTGTCCTTGTGCACATCATCGCCACCGCTATGGCCGGAACTATAAACATCATCACATCCTGTATCACCGTTCCCACTCTCAGTTTCCCGGGAGTC
Organism: Bacteroides sp. CAG:927; assembly: GCA_000431155.1. Lineage (GTDB taxonomy): Bacteria > Bacteroidota > Bacteroidia > Bacteroidales > Muribaculaceae > Paramuribaculum. The sequence goes on along the minus strand of HF985658.1, from coordinate 47,923 downwards.
ACGCCGTGCATCGTTATCACCCCCGTAAGCACGCTGCCGAGCACCATGCACAGCACCGTTACCAGTACAAACAGCCATAATCTTTTACCCGCAGGAATCAGAAATCTTATATCGGTTTTGTCACTCATCGCTATATATTATTAATTATATGTGTGTATAAAATTCATTCGTCAGTTTGCGGTACTCCGGCGTGTATTCTCCGGCGGCATCGCGTATAGCCATCTCCGAGCGTTCTATGGCTGTCAGGTCGCGGCCCATCTGCACCATTACCCTTATGGCTGGTTTGTGTGCCGCTGATTTCACCATGCATATCCGCTGCATGTTCAGTCTCAGCATTGCGGCTTGCACCTCTATGTCGTCCAGCCTATCCGCCGGTGCTATCAGGCTCAGTTGGCCGTGGGGGGCAAGCCTTTCGGCAGCCAACTCTATCAGTGAATCCACCGTCAGCGTATCGCCGTGCCGCGCTTCCGATCGCCGCGCGTCGGGCGACCTCAGTGTTGTCTTGAAAAATGGCGGATTGCTCACAATCACATCGGGGCAGGGCAGTCCCTCGGCAACTTTCATGGCATCGCCGGCCAATATTCTCACCCTCTCGCTCCATGGCGATGATGCCGCGTTCATCGTAGCCTCCTCGGCCGTCGTAGGGTCTATCTCTATCCCCGTTATGCTGCATTGGCTCCGCTGGGCGGTCATCAGGGCTATCAGACCCGTGCCGGTGCCTATGTCCAACACGGTGCCTTCTTCCGGCAGCCTGCACCATGCCCCTAACAGCACCCCGTCGGTGCCGGTTTTCATGGCGCTGCGCTCTTGGCGCAGGTCAAACTGCTTCATATGAAAAATCATCTCTTTCACCGTGCAAAAATACAAAAAAATTCTCCCTTGACCGGCAACATCCGCCCATAAACAGAGCGCGGCCCCCGCTATGGGAGTCGCGCTCATTATCGTGGATTGTGATATGTCGGTTATCTCTTTTCGATCATCTGCTTGGTGGTCTTGCCGCCCTGACGCACGATATACATGCCCGGTACAAGATTCTTTGCTTCGATCTTCATGCCCTGAAGGTTGTAGTACTCGGCTGCGCCGTTGCTTCCGTCAAGTTCCACACCGTCAATTGCGCCTGACAGCTGTGTGAATGTCACGGTCACTGTTATGTCACCTTCCACGGCGGTGTAGAAACATATCGTACCGTTGGCCAGACGCCAGTCATCCAGTCCGTCATCAAAGCTGTTTTGCGTGTCGGCATCCACTGTCACTGACTCACCGTTGTTGGTGGCTATGATGCTGGTCACTTTTTCGCCTTCATCGGGCACGGCTGCAAAGTACAGGTCGGTGTTTTTGCCTATCTGGCTGCCGCTGCTGTATTCGTTGCTCGGCATCCCTTCGTCATCATATCCCATACCGGCCACGCAGTGTCCGTTGCCCTCTGTTACTATGGTGATGGTGTAGAGTGCTTCCACAAACACTGCTTTAACCTCCGTTGCCTTGGTTACGGTAACGGTAAATTCACCATTCTCGTCCACTACCACAACATTGCCGTTCACGGTCACTCCTTGCAGGCTGCGGTCGGTGTCGGGTGTGGCTGTGAATGTTACTTCAGTGCCCGGTGCCAATACTGTGCCGTTTGCCACTGATTCGCCGTTGATGGACGCAAGCAGTGAGCCGTCGCCGTCCACGCCGTAGTTCAGACGGTAACCGAAGTGTGCGGTAAACGAGGCGTTGGCCTCACCTTTGTATGTGTACGATGCTGTGGTGGTCACAACTTCATCGTCGCCGTTGGTCCAGTTGATTACATCAGCACCTTCGGCCGGAGTGGCGGTGAAGCTTACGTTCTTGTTCTTGGTGCTTACGCTCTGGCCTTCATATTCATCAAAGGCCACTGTACCGAGTGCTTCGTTGTCCGATGCTATGGTCACTGTGCGCTCGCGGGCAAATTCTGCCGGCACTACGCTTATGTTGAAGTCGTATGCCACACCGTTGCGCATTTCGCCGTCATCCCATATCGACAATGTCCAGTTGGTTGATGAATTTGCAGGCTCGTTGAACACAAGGCGCATTCTGTAAATGCCGGGCTTCACACCCTCGGGCACTATCACTGTTTTGGTTGTGGTTTTGCCTTTGAACTTGCCGCTGGTCATGGCTCCCTGTTCGCGAACCACATATTCTTTCTCGTCGGTGAAATCACCGTCATTGTTCCAGTCCACATAGTAGGCCAGCTGTGTCCAGTCTATCTCGGTGCCGCAGCTCACATTGGTGCCGTTGATGTTCACTGTTTCGGTGTTTTCCCACACTGTGAATGAGTAGCTGAAGTTCTCGGTTCCTTCCTCTATTACTATCGGGTTGACGGTCTTGTCAATTATGGCTCCGCTTTCGGTTCTGGTGCCTACCGGGCCTTCATAGATGGTAAACGGCAGCTCATCCACTGTGGTGGCCTCGAACACTACCGGTGTGTCGGTGCCTGAGGTAGTGAACTTCTTGATGTAGCGGTTTTGCTGGTTCACGCCGTTGGTGTAGTAACGGGTGAGTGCGGGATATTCCACGCCCTCTTGTGTCACCGCACTGATTGTGGTGTTTTCGTTCACGGTGAGTGTTGTGCCGTTGAAATCGTTTCCGTTCACCACATATTTCACGAATGTGTAGCCCGATTCGCGCTCAAAGTTCAGTGTGAGCACCTCTCCTTCCAAAGTCTTGTCGCCGCTGGCAAAATTGCCGGTTACAAACCCTTCATCGGTTTTCTTGAGACCGTTCACTGTTATGGTGCCGCCCACGGCCGGTTGATCTATGGTGATGGTGTACAGCTGCTTTTCGCGGCCCAGTATAGCAAGGGTTGCTGCGCTTGAGGGCATGGTGAAGGTGTATGCGCCGTCCACTTCGTGAAGTGTCTCGTCGCCGAGCGCCACGCCGGTAAGCACCTTGTCTTCGGGCACTGTTACGGTTAGGCGCAGGTCGGTCCCTTCAAGCACTTGGGCAAGATTCACTTCCTCGCCGGTAGTGGTGGCGAGGGTGTAGGGGAAGTTCATATCATTGCTCACTGTCAGTGCGTAACTGTTCTGGCCTGTGATGATGTCTATGTCATCTTTGCTCAATGACCCGCTGAGCACGAAAGTGCCACCGTTGGCCACTGGCTCGTCAAGCACTGTGATGGTTGACACCTGATACCCCTCGGCTGCTGTGGCGCTCACGGTTATCTCTGTGCCCACGGGCAACGTAACGGTTTCGCCTGCTGTCAGTATGCCGTCGGCGGTGCTGAATGTCAGTGTGCTCAGGTTGGTGTAATCGCTCGCTTGGGGCACTGCGAATTCCGCTGTGCCATTGAGATTGGCAGTCACTGTCACCATTTTGCCTCGACAGGTGGTTGAGCAAGGATCGTATTCGTGGCTGTTGTGCATTTTGGCCTCGCCGCTCACAAAGCGTAGGGCCACCGGACCGTTGTGGATGCCGTCAGGCACCACAATCGGGGTCGTACTGGTGAAATCAAAGGCGTTGTTCGAAACATAAGCCGCCAGGTCGCCCGCCGCAAGGTTCTCGAAAATGGTGTAGGTTTCGTCGGCACTGAATTCTCCGTCGCCGTTCCAGTCGGCATACATGTTGCACATGCCCCACTGCATGTGAAAGGCGCCGGTCAGGTTGAACGTAAGCTCGTCACCGGCTTTCAGATCCACGATTTTGCTGGAGGTCAGGTCGGTGATGCCGTTGGTGGATGAGGTAAGCTCTGACAGGAGTATCGACAGTTCTTCCTCGCCGTTCACCATCATCTTGTAGTTGTTGGCGCCGTAATGGTTGCCTTCGCTGTTGTAGGGCGATGTGCCCGCGCAATAGCTCGGCATCTCTGCGCCCGCTGCAAGCATGGGCAATGTCGCGGCGCAAAGCATTGTGAGTAAAGCTTTTTTCATGTAATTAATGGTTTGGTTTATGGTTGTTGCCTTTTGTCTGCAAATATAATATATAATATGTGTTCCTACAAATTTTAGTCCCCTCTTCTGTTGTTTATATACATTGTTAATTAAGTATAATTAACATATCGTTCTTTGGCATAAACAAGCTATTATTATTAAATTTGTGCACTTTATGTTTAATACCTTATTGTTGAAAGCATATACCTGTTAATAGATGTTTATCCGCCGGGCGCGTCTCAAGGAGATGGGTTTGGCTCTAATTTATTTTATACCAATTAGTAATACCAATTTTTTAATCACTTAATTATTAATCTTAGTTCTTTAAATCATGAGAAAATCTTTACTATTTCTCTTGGGAGCTGCAATGGCTATGCCTCAGTTGCAAGCTGTTGAGAATCTTGGATTCCAGCCTGCTGCATCACCGGCAGACGGTTACACCGTTCAGAACCTTGCTATTCCCTTCACCGCTACCGGTCTCAACTTTGAGAAGGACGAGTACAATTCTATCTCTGTCCCCAAAGATGCCGCTTATTCTATCGGTTTCTGGTATAAGGCTAAAGGTGTAGGTGGCGTTTTCAGCCGCAACCACATTTTTGCTATCGCCAAGGACGAGCAGGAATGCTATACTTGGACTCACATGATGATTTCTTGTAACTCATCCGGTGAGTATTATTTCAACACCAAGCAGAACGACGGTGGTGTGCAGGAAGCTGAGGAGTTCACTCAGGTTGATGCTTACAACATGGGTCAGGAGCTTGCTCTCGGCACTTACGACATGAATACATGGCACCACATGATTATCTCTGTTGACAATGCCAATGGCAAACTTGCCATCTATGTTAACGGTCAGCTCGACACTGAGGCTACCCTCACCGCTCCTCTTATTTTCAGCAACTCCTATCTTCTTCAGTTCGGTTACTTCGGTAACTCAGGCAATGTGTTTGATGAAATCCAGTTCTTCAACCGTGCTCTTACCGCTGAAGATGCTGCTGCCGCTTATGTTAACGCAGCCAATGTTGAGGGTGTAGCTTCAGTTTACACTCTTAATGCTGTTGCCGAAGGTACCACCGGTACTTTCCATGATCAGCTCATCGGCGGTCAGGGCTTTGACGGCGTTGTTTACCTTAAGAAGTACAATTACTACTGGGGCGTTCCTTACAACTACGGTGGCTTCAATAGCAAAACTGAAGTTGCTCCTACATTGTCTGCAGGTCGCGACATGACTGACAAAAACGCTGAAGTTAAGGTCCTTGCTACCGAAAACGGTACTCTTACCTTTGCTCCCGTTGATGATGCTACTGCTCTTAACGAAGGCGACAACACTATCCCTGTTGCTTCTTCTTACGTTGTTACCGCTACTCCTGCCGACGGTTACGCTCTCGTTGCCCTCAAGGCTAAGACTGCTAACGGTGATGTAATTCTTACCAGCGGTCAGCAGGTATGTGTGCTCGGCACCACCGAATTCTCCGCTACTTTCTCCAACAACTTCAAGACTGTTGCTGTCAAGAACGAGAACAATGTTCCTTACACCCTCTATCACAACGGTCTTCTCGTTGAACCTACCGCAGAAAACTCTTATGGCCTCCTTGTTGGCGAAACTTACAAGATGGTCTTTGATGTACCTTTCGACAAGATTTTCAATGGTATCACTGTTGACGGTAACGAAATCGCTGCTGCTGACAATGCTTGCGAATTCACTGTAGGTGAAAACACTGCCGAAGTTATTGTTAACGCTGTTGACAAAGAAACTGTTAACCTCACCATCAATCAGCCTATGGTTGACGGCGTTCAGGCCGGTACTCTCACCGTTTCCGGTTGGAATGGCGAAATCACCAATGGCAAAGCTGTGAAGGGCGATGTTCTCACCATGACTTTCGTCCCTGCTGATGGATATCGTTTCCGTCACTACATGATCAATGGCGAACTCTCTGTTGAGGCTTCCGTAACTGCCGATGCTGACCTTACTCTCGGCATCGATGCTCAGGCCGGTAACGAATATCCTGCCATGACACGTACATTCACTAACAATGTTAACCAGCAGAACCGCTACATCAAGTCTATGCGTCAGATTGACGGTGACTACCTGTTCAACGCCCAGACTGCTGAGGAACTTGGTGCAGTTTACTTCCCCGGTCCTACCAACACTTATCTCCCCGATGGTGCTATCGTTAACAAAACCGGTATCCGCGCCGGTCACTTCCAGATCGACCAGGCTACTAAGGAATTCGGTTTCGTATTCACTCCTTGGACTGAGGCTATCGTAAATGCTGCCGGTACTTGCAACTCTGAGTTCGGTTGGACCAAGTACTGCGTATTCATTGACTGGAACAACGACGGTGACTTTACTGACGAAGGCGAACGCGCTGCTCTTGACGAAGTAGGTTGCTCAAACGGCAAGTACAACGATGAGGCTAACTGCACCAAGACCATCACCGTTCCCGAAGGTCTTGCAATGGGTACTTACCGCATGCGTCTCGTATTCTACGAGCCCGGTGCTGACAACTGGTATGAAACTATCTTTGATGACAACCAGATTCGTAACGGTGTTGCCTACGACTTTGATATCGATGTAGCTTCTTCAAGCTACGATCAGCCCCGTAAGGTATCTGTTGCTCCTAACTTCGCTGAAGGTGGTAAGGTTGAAATCACCGGCGTACCCGATCAGGAAGCCGGTATCACCGAAATCACTACTGCATTCAAGTATGTAACTTGCGTTGCTACTCCTAACGAAGGTGTTTCTTTCATCAACTGGTCAACTAAGGACAAAACTCAGCTCACCACTGAAACCACATATGTTTACAACGGCACTGAAGATGCTGAACTCGTTGCTAACTTCGGTTATGTAATCAATGCTGAGGTTGAAGGCAACGGCCGTCTCTCCATCGCTTCCGAAGGCAACAACTACACCTCCGGTTCCGCTCTCGTTTACGGTTCTGAAGTAACCATTACTCCGGTTGCTGATCAGGGCTACGAACTCACCAGCCTTACTTTGAACGATCAGGAAGTTACTCTCGCTGCTGATGGCACTTACACCTTCACTCTTAACGAAAATGCTAACTTCAAGGCTGTATTCGGCGTTCACACCTACACTATCACCTACGCTTCTACCGGTGAAGGTTCAATAGCTGTTGGTACTGACTACGATGCTGATACTCATACCGTTCTTGACGAACTTGCTAACGGTGCTGAGGCTACCGACGACAACCTCATCTTCGTTCTTGCTACTCCCGCTGCCGGTCAGCAGATCAACTACATCAAGTACATCGCCGGCGACGGTGAGCATATCCTCTACCACGTAAACGGTGGTGGCGAATACGAAGTTGCTGATGATTACTCCGATGATGCTTCTGCTTGGTACACTCCTGCCAAGGCTATCGGTTGCGTTATCATGGGCGGTCTCGATGACTACAACATCCTCGTTGACTTCTCCGGCAACGGTACCGGTATCAACGGTATCGAACTTGACGCTGCTAACGGCGTAGTTGAATACTACAACCTCCAGGGCGTTAAGGTTGCTGCTGAAAACCTCGCTCCCGGCTTCTACATCGCTCGTCAGGGCAACAAAGCCGTTAAGGTTCTCATCAACAAATAATCCTATCCGATTATTACGATAATCATCAATATTGAGCGCGACCATCCGGTCGCGCTCTTTTTCTTTTTCCCCCCTCTCAAAAATGGCAAAACAAAAGCCGGAAACAAATCTGTCCCCGGCCTCATGTGCTATCTTATTTTGAAAATCGGCTACAACTCCATCTTGAGGAAGTCCCTGAGATTAACGTGCTCTATGCCCGGATATTCTCCGAATCCGCCACTGACAGCATCCATTGAAACAACATACTTCGGATAGTTGTCTTTTATTGCTGCAAGATTGCCGAATTCACGTTTCACTGTTTCCTCGGAAGCGAGCAGATATGTTACCTGTATATATATCTGGTGGTATGTCTTGGTAGCTACAAAGTCTATCTCTCCTGCACGAAGAAGTCCCACTGTGACTTTGAAACCCTGTCGGCGAAGGTGATTCCAAACCACATTTTCCATGATTTTCTCAATGCTGCCGCGTATGTCGGCTCCGCAAAGATAATTGCGTATGCCATGGTCGGAAAAGTAGCGTTTGTTGTTTGATTCAAGCAGCATTTTACCATGTATATTGAATCTGTCAACCACGATTGCCAAAAATGCCTTTCCGAGATAATCAAGGTAATTTGACACGGTTTCATCGCTGATTTTCTCTCCCCTTGATGTCATGTACTTGGCTATGTTTGCCACTGCAGTGGGTTTGCCTATGTTGTCGGCCACAAAGCGTATGATGTTTTCAAGCTGGGACACATTGCGCACCTTTTCTCTTGTCACAATATCTTTTACAAGTACGGTATTGTAAACGCCCTCCAGATAGTCGTTAATCTGCGATTGCTCCTCGGGCTTGAATGCAAGCAGTCCGGGTAAACCACCCATTCTCAGGTAATGCATGAGTGATTCGTTGCTGTCCTCCATCTTGTGAAACCGCAGGAATTCAAGATAAGAAAGATTAAGAACTTTAATCTCTACATATCTTCCTGCCAAATGTGTGCCTAATTCGCTTGAAAAAATATAAGCGTTGCTGCCGGTGGCTATGATTTGGCAACGGTTCTCGGCATGAAGACTGCGCAATGCAGTTTCATATTGCTCAACATCCTGCACCTCGTCAATAAGCAGATAATTTTCTTCTCCTTTGGGCAGTCGGGCAACGGCATAGTCATACAGCTCTTTTGCTGTCGCAATATCCCCGAACTCCTGATATTCCTTGTTGATATACACTATGTTTGCATCAGGCTTATTCTGTTTGAGCCATTCATGAAACAATTCAAGCACCTTGCTCTTGCCTACGCGGCGTTGGCCCACAAGGATTAGCATCATGCCTCGGTTAATCAATCCGGCAATCTTTTCTATGTATTGGGGACGAGGAATCAGTTCCATATCTTTTTTTCGCAAAGATAGCAAACCATAATCGGTAATCCAAGCAAATTTTGCGTTAATTCCCGATTATACTCGGTGATTTTTACATAATGATCCACTCACAAAATGGCATCAAGCCACTTTTTACACCCTTTAATTGCTCCATCAACTCATTTTTTACTCTTTCCTTTTGCATTTTTAACTTTTTGGTTTACCTTTGCAGTGCTTTTGGTGCCGGTTATGCCGGTGAAAAGGGAATCAGGTGTGAATCCTGAGCAGACCCGCTGCTGTAAGTCCTCTAAAGCAAGCATGGCTTCTACGCCACTGTGCCTCCGGGCATGGGAAGGTTGCCTGTTTGCGGACAAGCCAGAAGACCTGCCAACGAGCATATCTTAGTTTTGTAGTTTTCGGGACATAAAACGGCAAAACAACTCCTGTCAGGCTCTGTATGCCGTGTATTGGCACCGGGCAAGTGATAAGCGTTGTACACATCCGCAAGTGTCCGTAAAATATCACTTTTTGCAATGAGCCGATTCGCTTTCACTTCATTTTTGTTGCTCGTTTTAACCCTTCACCTCTCTGCTGCCGATTTCAGAGTCAGCGGTTACGTGGTGGATGTTGACGGACAGCCTGTGCCGTATGCGCATGTCTCCGTGCCCGGCACCAGTCTGGCCACGTTATGCAATATCAATGGCGCTTATTCGCTCTCTGTGCCTGAGGGGGCACGCACCATTCAGGTCTCTATGGTCGGCTACGAATCCGAAACCAAAAGCGTAAAGGTTGCCTCGGTCACAAAATGCAACTTCACTCTCCATGACAAGGCTCTTGCTCTTGACGGCGTGACTGTAAGTGCCAAAAGTGATAACCGCAGACTCAAGGAATCATTCTTTTCTGTCAATGCACTGGATGTTAAATCTCTGGCCGGCAGCATCGTCAATCTCAACGATGTTGTTGACCGGAGCTCCGGTGTGAAAGTGCGCCGTCAGGGTGGCACCGGCTCCGATTTTGACCTCTCCATCAACGGCCTTGGCGGAAATGCTGTGCGATATTTCATTGACGGTGTCCCTTTGGACGCTAAAGGCTCCGCCATCAATCTTGACAATCTGCCCGTAAGCTCCGTCAACCGTATTGAGGTGTTCAAGGGCGTTGTGCCGGGCCATCTCGGCAGCGATGCCTTGGGTGGTGCCGTGAATATTGTCACCAACAAAGCCAAGAAAAATTTTATGGATGTGATGATCGGTGGCGGCTCGTTCCACACTTGGAATGTTGACCTCAACGCCCAGTTCATCATTCCCAAAACCAAAATCGCCATTCGCCCCACATTTGCCTACAACTACTCCAAAAATGACTACATGATGCATGATGTGGAGGTGTGGGATGAAGCGTCACGCAAATATGTGCACACCCAACGCCGCAGGTTTCACGATGATTTCCGCTCCGTCTTTGCCCAGATTGAGGTAGGGGTCAACTCCGTGAAATGGGCCGATGCCGCCTTTGTCGGGGCGAGCTTCACCAAGGTCAACAAGGAGTTGCAGACCGGTGCCACTCAGTCAAAGGTCTATGGCATGGCCGAGCGCAACTCCAAGGCTTGGAGCATATTCGCCCGCTACAACAAGCGTTTCGGCAATCTATATACGCATGCCAATCTCTCCCACACTTGGGATCATAGCGAAACTGTGGACAGCGCCAAGCGCATTTATGACTGGAACGGCGACTGGATGCCGTCGTCACGCAATGAAATAACAGGCCGCGCTCCCGGCATAAGGGTTTACAAACGCCCTCTGACCGTGCTGAACGCCGGACTCAATTACGACTTCAATGTGCACCACACTCTGGCGTTGGATTACATGCTCACGCGCAACGGCAACAACCGCTACGACCTCATCGACAAATCTTTTGAACCCACCAATGATGTCCTTTACAAGCACATCACATCGCTCACCTACACCCAGCATTTCCTGAACGGCAGGCTCAACAACAGCTTCTTTGGCAAAAGCTATATCAATACCACCCGCATACGCATGAGCGAGTCGCCCACTGTTACCGGCTACAACGAGATTGACCCCGACGCAAGCAAGGCTTACTGGGGTGGGGGAGCCGCTTTCAGCTTCCGTCTGTGGGAGCCGTTGCAGTTCAAGGCAAGCTATGAGCGCAGCGTCCGTCTCCCTTCGGCCACTGAACTGCTCGGCAACGGTTCTACTATCGACCCCAACCTTGCCCTGAAGCCCGAAAGCTCGCACAACGGCAATCTTGGCATCTTCGGCACATGGTTCCCGGCAGGCGACCACACGATCACCTATGAAGTCAACGGCTTCATACGCCATGTCAACGATTACATACGCATGTCGGTCAGTGAGCGCGAGGGGCGCATGAAATACGAGAACGTGCCCGCCGTTGAGGTCAAGGGTTTCGATGCCGAGCTATCCTATATGTGGAAGCGCAATCTGGAGCTGACCTTCAACATCAGCTACAACGATTCCCGCAATCTTAAAAAGTACAAAGAGGATGGCAACCCCAACGCCACTTACAAAAATCGCGTCCCAAACAAACCGTGGGTGTTCAGCAATGCTTCATTGGCCTACAATTTCTACGGTCTTCTGGACAAGACATCGCATCTCCGCCTCAGTTACGATTTCCAGTACGTGCACTGGTATTATCTCAACTGGGAGGAATGGGGCGTAAAAAGTTCCAAAGCTGTCATTCCCACCCAGTGTGTCAGCAATGTGGGTCTGAGCTACTCATGGCACAGCGACCGTTACACTTTCAGTGCCGAGTGCAGCAACATTTTCAACAAAGTCACCTATGATAACTATATGCTCCAGAAACCCGGCAGAGCTTTCTATGCCAAATTCCGCCTTTATCTGAGCCGATAATAAACAAATTTTAATCCCGACATAATCAATTCCCAAAAAAGATGAAAAAGCTTAACTACTTATGGATGCTCCTGCTGACCGTCTTCTCTCTCGGTCTGACAGCTTGCTCCGATGATGACGACAATCAACCCGCACCCTCCGCTCCCGCCGAGGCCGGACAGCATTTTGACCTTTGGGTGGCTCTTGACCGTCACGGCGGCATGGGTCGCGATGTGCAGACTCTCGTGCGCTCCGTCAACTCTCTTGACAACCCCGACGATGTAATATCATTCCGAGGCGAGGGCACCGAAGTGAACCAGAAACTCACGCTTGAAACCATTGTCAAAGGCGCATATTACTATCAGGTACCTGTTAGTCCGGCCACATGTTTCGGTAAGTACCTTATCACTGACAACACTATTCGGGTAGTGCAGGAGCAGCGTTTTGAGACCAACACCTACAACGCTCGCAAATATTGCTACGCTTGGTTGCCAAACAATACTCTTCTCATCATGGCTGCCAACGGCGATGCCGACAAAATCCTCTACACCAAGCTCAACGCCAACGACATGACCATCATCAGCGAGGGCGAGGTTAACATCCCTCTTCCCGAAACTGCCACTATGTTCACCACTTCGGGTATCGCCACTTATCGCGAGAGCGACAACACCCTCTTCTACTTCTACTATGGCAAGAAGCCCGGTGGCCGTACCGGCGTGCGCACAAGTCCATTCCACATCGCCGTAATCAATCCCGACGACATGTCGGTTAGAAGCGATGTTACCAATTCTCTCGCTGACGAAATGGTGGGCAGCGCCTATGGTGAGCTGTTGCAGAAAATCAGCTTTACCGATGAGCGGGGCAATCTTTATCTCGCTTGCTTCTCCACCGTTGATGGCAACGAACGCAGTCATCTGCTCCGTATCAACCCCGGCGAGTTCAACTTTGACCCCGATTATGACGGTTTCACCAACTCCGGCAAGCTCATAGCCTGTGAATATGCCGGCAACGGCAAGGCCGTGGCTTACGCTCGCGATGATCAGTACGGCACAAGTATTGACGATTTCAGCCATTACTATACTATCATCGATCTCAATAGTTCCACCAACTCCCGTCTGGCCTATAACGGCACTCCTCTTCCTTACAGCGGCGGCCGATTCTCATCCCGTCTTGCCACCTCCAACGGCAAGGTCTATGTGGGTATAGATGCCGACGGCGCAGCTCCGCAGATTTATATCTACGACACTGCCACTGGCAATGTAACCAAGGGCGCTTCACTGCAATCCGGTGTTTACTTTGAGCAGATCCGTGTGCTTGACAATATCTAACACTACACACATACAATAACTCTTTTCGCTACAAATGATTCATCTCCCGGCTCTCCATTCTCACAGAGTCGGGAGATGTTGCTAACCGTTATTGCGGCGTTAGCCTTACGTTAGCCTTATTTTATGCCCGCTTATTCGTTTATAAAATTATTTGATAGTAATTTTGCACTTGGCATTCCTGACTGATGAAAAAATTTATTTATAGCTGGCTGATTGTTGCCGCATTCCTTTTGACGGCATGTGGCAATTCTAAAACGACTTCTCGCGGCGGTGTTGAAGCCGATTTGTCCGACTCTACTAAAGTGGTGGCCGAGGAGGCCGGCGGCTTTGAGGTTCGGTACAATGACGGCATGACATTGCTTGATATACACGACCCAGAAAACATTGAGGCCGAATCTTTTCATTTCGCTCTCGTGCCCCGTGGCGAGAGTGTTTCTGTTCCCGAGGGTTACACCCGTATAGATGTTCCCGTGCGAAGTGTGATCTGCATGACCTCGTTGCAGCTTTCCAATTTCATAAAACTTGGCTTGCTTGACAGGGTAGTGGGTATCACCAGCACCCGCCATCTTTTCAATAAAGAGATGAAATCGCGTCTCAAGGAGGGCAAGACCCACAAAATAGGTATTGAAGGCAATTTTGACAACGAGGTCATTATGTCGCTCAATCCTGATATTATCCTTATCTCGCCTTTCAAGCGCGGCGGCTACGATGCCATACGCAATGTTGACATACCGCTCATTCCCCATCTCGGCTACAAGGAGCCTACTCCGCTCGGTCAGGCCGAATGGATTAAGGTCATAGGGCTGCTGACCGGTAATGTGGAATCTGCCAATCGCGAATTTGCTGTCATAAGGGATAATTACAACAAGCTTAAGGCTCTGGTGGATACTGTTAAGGTACGTCCGGTCGTGTTCAGCGGCGAGATGCGTGGCGGCAACTGGTATGCGGTTGGCGGCAAAAGTTTTTTGGCGCAGATTTTCAAGGATGCCGGCGGTGAATACTTTCTTAAGGACAATCAGGAGAGCGGCGGTGTGACCCTTGATTATGAAACCGTTTATACCAATGCTGCTCATGCCGATTATTGGCGCATTGTCAACAGTTTTGACGGCGATTTCAGCTACGATGCTCTGAAAGAGCTGAACACCCGATATGCCGATTTTGATGCATGGAAGAATCATGGCGTGGTTTACTGCAATATGAAGCAAGTGCCGTTTTATGAAAACATGCCCGTCGAGCCTGATGAGGTGCTTGCCGACTTTATAGCTGTTTTTCATCCTTCGGTACTCCCCGGGCGTGTGCCTAAATATTACCACTTGCTTCGCTGATGAATCATTCCAAACTAACCATATCTCTTGTTGCTCTACTTGTGGCCATAGCTCTGTTGTTGGCCCTCAATCTTATGCTCGGTTCCGTATGGATTCCCGTGGATGAGGTTTGCAACATACTGCTCGGCTCAGGCTCCGACAATCTTATCTGGACCAATATAGTCTTGAAGTCGCGTTTGCCTCAGTCGCTCACAGCCATCATGGCCGGAGCCGGGCTTGCCGTGAGCGGTTTGCTGATGCAGACCGTGTTTCGCAACCCTCTTGCCGGGCCGAGTGTGCTTGGCATAAGCAGCGGTGCAAGTATGGGTGTGGCGTTTGTGCTTCTCCTGTCCGGTACTATTGGCGGCGTGGCTCTCAGCAAGTTGGGCGTGATAGGAGAGGTCACGGTGACATTGGCGGCCATTGCAGGTTCGCTGGTGATTATGGCGGTCATAGCCTATGTCTCTCACAAGGTTTACGGCAATGTGACCCTGCTGATAATAGGTGTTATGATTGGATATATTGCCAATGCCGTGATTGGTGTTTTGAAATTTTTCTCCGTGGAGGAAGATATACGTGCTTATGTGATTTGGGGACTCGGCAGTTTTGCGAGGGTGTCGGGCAATCAGACAACAGTGTTCATCCTCTTAATGCTTATACTATTGCCATTGTCTTTCCTGCTTACCAAAACATGCAATCTGCTTTTGCTCGGAGACTCCTATGCCCGAAATCTCGGTCTTGACATAAAGCGCGCCCGCTTGACGGTGATTTGCGTGGCCGGCGTGATTGTGGCTGTCGTCACTGCATATTGCGGCCCTATCGTTTTTCTCGGCCTCGCTGTTCCTCATCTGTGCCGTGGCATATTCCGAACTTCCAATCATGCCGTTTTGTTGCCCGGTTGCATACTCACCGGCGGTGCGCTTGCATTGCTCTGTAATCTCATTGCGCGCCTTCCCGGGTTTGAAGGGGCTTTGCCTGTCAACTCTGTTACGGCTTTGGTTGGTGCGCCGGTAGTGATGTGGGTTTTGTTCAACAAACGTAAACACTCCTTATGATGGCACAATGCACTCCCGCAATTACTATTGACAATCTTGTTACCGGCTATCATACACGCCACGGCAACAAGGTAGTGGCTCAGGGCATCAATGCGCAGCTTCTCCGGGGACAGCTTACATGTCTGCTCGGGCCTAATGGCGCCGGAAAATCCACTTTGCTCAAGACTCTCTCGGCCATGTTGCCTCCGCTTGATGGCAAAATTTTTATCAATGGCAGGGACATGACCTCTTTTTCCGCCATGCAGCTTGCCCGGGAAATTGGGGTGGTGCTTACGGAGAAACTGATGCTCAGTAACATGAGTGTCTATGAGCTGATTGCCCTTGGCCGAAGTCCATACACAGGCTTTTGGGGGCGTTTGTCAGATGACGACCGCAGGGTAGTGGATGAGGCTATATCTCAGGTGCGTATTGAGACTTTGCAGCATCGCATGATTCAGACTCTCAGTGATGGCGAGCGACAAAAGGTTATGATAGCCAAGACTCTTGCACAAAACACTCCCATAGTGTTCCTTGATGAGCCTACAGCATTCCTTGATTATCCCAGCAAGGTGGAGATTCTACAGCTTTTGATGAAACTTACGCGTGAACGTGAAC
This sequence comes from Bacteroides sp. CAG:927, assembly GCA_000431155.1. Lineage (GTDB taxonomy): Bacteria > Bacteroidota > Bacteroidia > Bacteroidales > Muribaculaceae > Paramuribaculum. The sequence continues at coordinate 31,965 of HF985658.1, read as the reverse complement.
TGACCGTATTTCTTTCGACTCATGATCTTGAACTTGCGTTGCAGATTGCTGATGAGGTATGGCTTATAGATAAGGCTCTTGGTGTCACTATAGGCACTCCCGAGGATTTGGCTTTAAACGGTGATTTGGGACGGTATTTTGAGCGCGATGGAGTGGAGTTTGATGCTGATTCCGGCCTTTTCCGCATAAGCAGCGTGCCGTTGGCTTCGGTTAAGGTTAGTGGGGCGGGCCCGCGTTACGCCATGGCTTGCAAGGCATTGAATCGCATAGGGGTTGAGGCTGTTGATTCGGACTGTGCCGTAGAAGTAAACGTGTTCAACGGCTATTATACCGTTAATGGCGAGCGGTGCAATTCCGTTGCGGAATTACTTCACCGTATAAGAAATTTCACCGGCATCTGATATTAGCAATGCTTCTACTTCGCATGTCGGTATAAGCATTGAGCATTGCCTGTGGCATAACTTGATGATTTCCGGTAAAAATTTTCTTCGGTCATGTTCCGGTATGTCACTCCATAATTCCCGGGCCATGTTCAGTGTCGGAATTTTATTAAGCGTTTGTTGTGAGCACCCGCATTGCTCGGCAATTCGGTATAAAAACTCACGGTTAAGCGTCACATTATGGCTGTGGGTGTCAAGATGTCCTTCGGCAAGCTTCACGGCTTTGCCTATCATTATTCCTATTGTAAGCTTTTTAACTCCCATTTCTGCTGCGAGTTTGATGGTTTCTCCTATCGCGTTGCCGTAATGAATAAACGCTTGTGAGGGTAGCGACGGATAGGCTTGTTTCACGATTCTTTCGCTTCTCGCGCCGGAGTTTATCACTATTCTTTCCACTCCTATTGCCTGCGCCACTTTAATCTGCTTGCGTATTGCATCCAGAAATGCTTCGTTTGAAAAAGGCATCACTATTCCGGTTGTACCTATAATGGAAATGCCGTTCACTATTCCTATCCGTGAGTTGAATGTCTTTTTCGCTATCTCCTCTCCGTTGGGCATGCTTATGGTCACATCCACGCCTCCGGAATAAAGATTGCGCAGCTCATGGGTTATCATCTCTCTCGGCACGGGATTTATCGCCGGTTCTCCGATTTCAAGGCCGGTTCCGGGAAGCGTAACAGTACCGATTCCGCTGCCGCCTATGAATTTTATATCGTTGGTGCCGTTAAATTCTAAGGTCACATGTATCTCCTGCCCGTTCGTCACATCCGGGTCATCGCCTGCATCTTTCACAACTATAGCCGTTGCTTTTCCTTGGTGGATAAATGCCGTCTTTATAGGCATTTCCATAATTTCACCATCAGGCAATGCAAATTTCACTGTATCGCTGTAATCGCCATATAGCAGAAGTTGCATTGCTGTTTTGGCTGCTGCTGTGGCACACGCCCCGGTAGTAAATCCGCTTCTAAGTTTGAAGAATCCCGGACAATGTTTTTCCACCATCTTTCGCAGGCCATGTTTGCCGGTCACAGTAATAAACTCTCTTGGCATTTCGGGCCTGTTTACCACAAATATTTTAACACCTGCGCTTACCGCCGCCTCCATTTTGTCGGAGATTCCGCCGCTTTCTCCGCTCTGTTTGGTGATTATTGCGTCAGCGTTTGTAAGATTTATCAGCTCAGTGGTGCTTTTGTCGGCGTAAAACACCACATTGCTTTTCGGAAATCCCTGTGCTTCTGCTTTCTCCAGCGATTCATCACGCTTAAGTATCCGGAACACGGTCGGTGTCTCTTCCCAGAATTTGCGTAGCTTGGCTATCGTTTGAACTCCTGTAAGTGCTAAAAGTTTTTTAACCCCTTCACGACGCATTTTGCTGATTGCATCCTCATACCCGTCACATGCTATCGCTTGCTCGGGTAATGTCGGATATTGCCGTTCATATCGTACCACAGGTATTCCTGTGAGGTTGCTTGTGCTGTTAACGGTGGCGTGGAGTTCCGATGCAAACGGGTGCGCCGCATCCACTATCAGCTTTATGGCATTTGTTTTGCAAAACTGCACCATATCCTCCGTAGTCATGCTTCCGGAAATATGTTTGCCGTGTATGCAGTTTACCTCCTGAAGTGTTCCACGTGTGGAATAAAAATATTGGCTGTCTCCTTGGTCCAATACCTCCACACATTTGCGCCCCTCGGTGGTGCCACCCAACACTAATATCATTTTTCGCTTCGGAATAGATGTGAGAAACTATGGTCGTAGAGCTTTGACAAACCATATCTGTTGTCAATTGCATCACCTACCACAAGCAATGTAGTGAGCGTCAGATTGTTGTCGCGCACTATCTTGGCTAAATCTTTAAGCTGTCCGCGATATATTTTTTCATCCTTCCATGTCAGTTTGTAGCATGCCGCCACAGGAGTTTCGGGTTTGTATGCTTGCAGAAGTTCCTCTTGGACCTTCTCTACGATTCCGGCACTCAGATAAATGCACATGGTGCTTTGCGAGGCTGCGAGTTTATGAAGCTGCTCTTTTTCCGGCATGGGGGTGCGGCCTTCACCACGGGTCAGTATGATGGTCTGTACCTTCTCAGGGATAGTGAATTGCGACCTCAGTGCTGCGGCTGCCGCCTGAAATGATGAAATTCCCGGTGTGATATGGTATCGCATGCCGTATTTGTCAAAATATGCCATCTGTTCCTGTATGGCCCCGTATATGCACGGGTCTCCTGTGTGCAGTCGCACCACAAGCATGCCCCTGTTATAGAATTCGCGCATTAATTCTATCTGCTCCTCAAGGTTCATTGATGCCGAGCTTCTGACCACACAGCCCGGTTTGGCATAATAGGTCAGCTCGCGTGGCACGAGGCTGCCTGCATATAATATCAGGTCGGCTTGCCGCAGGAACCTTGCGCCTCGCACCGACACAAGTTCCGGATCTCCCGGGCCTGCACCTACTATCTCTATGTGACCGCCACGAACAGCAGTGGCATCAAGAGCTACGGCAAATGTAAAATCGCTGTCATCGCTCAGTTTGCATTTCTGTTTCGGAATCAGCAGCATTCCGAAATCCGAATCGTATATAGCCGAACTTTCGGCCACACCCCACACGCCTGTCACCTCTTTAACCTTTTCCGAAGGATTCGGCACATCTATTGCACTTAGCTGTGACGGAGTGTATATTTCCGCTTCTTTACTGGTATATTCATGTGCAAGTTCAGCTATCAGTGGTTCATCCTTTTTTAGGTCAATAGAGCATACCGACTTGATAGAAAGTGGACTTATGTTATTTTTTTTAAGCGATGCTTTAATATAGTCGCTAACCCCCTGAGGATTGCAGTTTTTCCGGCATCCCACCCCGAGCGACAGTACTTTCGGGCGGTAATACAGCACAAATCTGTCAGTTGGGAAAATGGCATGACTCACTGCTATTATGAGCTGGCAGCTCTCCGGCACATCCTCAATAGTGTTATATATAGTTACGTTGGCAGGCAAGCTGTCTTCAAGTTCACGGGTCCCTTTGTCCTTTATGTCAAGGATGAGTGCGGTGGGTAGGCCGTTCACAAATTTATAGATGGCTTTATCCATCTGCTCTTTAGTGCATTCTGTTGCCCATCCGTATTTTGTTGCTATGGTGTCAAGTGCCCACACCCCTTGGGTGTCGCTTTGTGTTGTTATAACAGGTTCTGCCCCAACTATTGATGCCACTTGCCGCGCAAACTCGTTGGCGCCTCCCACATGCCCTGACAGCACTGAAATCACATATTTGCCCGAGGAATCCATGCACACTACTGCCGGATCATGATACTTGTTGTCTATCAGCGGTAATATTGTGCGCACGCATATACCCAATGCACCGATGAATAATATTTTTGAATGTTGTGAAAGGGCGGCGGCATCTGCCTTTCGGTTCATTACTATCTCCGCATCGGTTAATTGTGACTTTACGGTTTGGGCCAGAGTGTGTCCGGCTGCTGTCACAGGTATTATTAATATGCTCATTTTGCTTGCATTACGGTTATGGGATTAAATGTGTCAAGAAGCAAAGTATGCCTGAGTGAGATCCTCATTCCGGCATTTTTGATTGATTCTTCAAACATTTTTAGGCTGTCAGCGCTCACGGAGTTGAACACTATGATTCCTCCGGGCAACAGCACTTTTCTTATTTTAGCTACAATATCGTAAAGTTTTCCTCCGTGTCCTCCTATGAACACGGTATCCGGAGCCGGAATATCCGAAATGTCATATTCAAGGAAATCGCCTATATGATAATCTATTCCCGGCGTTCCGAATTTACGGCAGTTTGTCTCAATGAGTTTTTTTGATTCTTTTCGCACCTCAAATGCGTTGATTGTAAGGTGCGGTGCCTGTAATTTCGCTTCTATCGACACTGAACCGGTGCAAAACCCCACATCCCACATTGATGTGCGGTTGTGGATGTCAAGCATTGAAAGTGCAAGAAGTCTTATAGGCATCTTGGTAATCATTTTCTCGCGACCCGGCAGATGGGCAAATTCGCTGTCAGGTATGCCGAATGGACGAGGATGCTCGGTTTGGCGCGTAAGTATTATGCTGTTCAATGGCTCAAAATCTTTGATTGAAGCTTCCTCAATGCTCATGGTTGATATTTTCTCAGTATCCTTGTTACCAAGATTTTCGCCCACAGTCATTAAATAATTGCTGTAACCATATTCAAGCATCCTTTCTGCTATTGCTTTGGGGGTTCTTACACTGTCGGTAAGCACACCTATCAATCGTTCTCCGGATATAAGGGCCTTGTAAAACTCGTGCCATGGTCTGCCGGTCAGCGACACACACCTCATCTCTTGGTATGGGAGTGCTAATTTATGAGCAATGCTCTGCAATGAATTAAACCAAGGATACACCTTGATTTTTGCTCCGGGAAACTCCCGCTGAAGTGTTGAGGCATATCCAAAAAATAATGGGTCACCTGATGCAAACACCACTATATCGCTGTCAATAGTCCTGTACTTGTCAAATACATTTTTCAGAGGCACAGTCACATCTATCCATTCAGCATCCTCGGGAATTAACTCCTCCACAAGCTGATGATGTCGCTTCCCTCCGGAAAAATAATGGGCGTGGCTCAGGGCGTTGGCCGCCTCATCGGTGAGCATGAACTCTTTTGAGTCCGGTATCCCTATCACTGTAAAGCTACACATCTCTTCCTGGTTTGAGTTGTTGCGCGTCCGGATAGCACAGTATGGCATTGGTGAGTGTGGCTGCAAGATTGCTGCCTCCCTTTCGTCCGCGTATTATCAGTTTGGGCGTTTTGCCAAATGATTTTATCATATGTTTGCTCTCGCACACATGCACAAACCCTACCGGTGCGGCTACCACTCCACATGGATTCGCTTCGCCGGTGCGCATCAGGTGTGCAAGTTCCATCAGTGCGGTCGGGGCATTGCCGAACACATATAGCGCATCGGGATATTCCTGTACGGCGAGCCTTATGCCGGCTTGAGTGCGCGTTATGCCATATTTCTCAGCTATATCTTTAACCCTTGGGTCATGCAGATAACATTTCACCTCTATTCCAAGGCGTTCAAGAGCACCTTTGCGAATACCTGATGCGGCCATTGTCACATCTGTCACAATGGTACGCACATTCCCTTCGGTGAGGCTTTGATATATGCGTCTTAACGCCTCATCATCCACTTCAAGCGCATTTTCCATGTCAAAATCTGCCGTAGTGTGAATGGCGTGCAGCAATGCCCATTTGGTGTCGATGGGCAGATTGGGGTTGGATAATTCACGTTCTATGGTCCGGAAACTTTCGGTCATGATGGCCTGACCTATCTTCAGGTCCTCTTCATTATTCTCCTGATAATATCCGCGAGGGGTTATAATATGGTCTCCGAAACTGAAGGTTCTGGAATTTCCAATAATCACAACCGTAAACATATCCACTTCCTCGGGGTTAAAATCACCAAGTGTGGTTACGGTTATCTTTTGTTCTTCCCGACCGGCTTGGCGAACATATCCCACCGGAGTATCTTTGCTCTTTGTTTTCAGGAATATCTCTTTTAGCCTATGCAATTGCCAATACCTTCCCTTGCTTTTGGGGTTGTATATGGCCGTCACGAAATCGGCATCAGCAGCAGCCAATATCCGCTTCTCTATCACGCTCCACGGTGTCAGCAAATCGCTCAGGGATATTACGCAGAAGTCATGTCCCATCGGTGCTCCCAGAAGAGCCGCGGCTTTCTGGAACGCGCTTATTCCCGGCACCACTTCTATCTCTACCTCAGTTTCAGGATTGCGGATGCTCATCTCCCAGACCAGTGGGGCCATTCCGTATATCCCCGCGTCTCCGCTGCTGATTATTGCCACATTCTTTCCTTGCCGGGCAAGTGTGAGTGTCATTTCAGCGCGGGCACGTTCCTGCTTCATGCCGGTATCTATCAGTTCCGTACCCTCTTTCACCAAATTCTTGATGAATTGAAAATAATATTTGTAGCCAACAACCACATCACACTGCTGCAATGCAGCCAATGCTTCGGGTGTTATGCTGCTTTCGTCACCGGGACCTATTCCCACTATGCTGATTTTGCTCATGTTCTCTGCTTTTAGCACAAAGGTAAACAAAAATCTCGCTATTTTTATCTACATTTGCATAAAATAGCATATTGTAGTGAATAGCAGATTTGTCATAGCGGCTGCATCGTCCGGGAGTGGTAAAACCACTCTCACACTTGGCCTGTTGCGCTGTTTGCGCCGCAGAAATCTATCTGTGTCGCCTTTCAAATGCGGTCCTGATTACATTGATCCCATGTGGCATAAAGCAGCGTCAGGAGCCGATAGCATCAACCTTGACACTTTTCTTGCCTCTGAGGCTCATGTAAGGCAGCTGTTTGCTCGCTATGCTTCCGGGTCCGATGTCTGTGTGGTCGAGGGAGTGATGGGCATGTTTGACGGTTATGACAAAATGTCGGGCAGCAGTGCCGATATTTCCCGCCTGCTTGATATACCTGTTGTTCTCCTTGTCAATGCAGCCTCCACTGCCTATTCTGTAGCTGCAACCATATTCGGTTTCAAAAATTTTCGTCCGGACATAAAGATAGCCGGAGTGATTTTCAATCGCGTTGCTTCCCGACGACATTTCTCCTTTCTCAAAGATGCATGCCATGATGCCGGTGTGGAGTGTTTCGGATATATCGGTCGTATTTCCGACATGGAGATGCCGTCACGGTATCTCGGTTTAAGCATTGAGTCTCAGCATTCCATGAATGTTTTTGTTGACAAGGCGGCCGATGCTGTGGCCTCAGGGGTGGACATAGATGCTCTGTTGGCAGCTACTCAGATTGATACTACACCGTATGTGCCCGACTTCGCATCTACCTCCAAGACTCATTTTAAGGTGGCGGTTGCAAGTGACGAGGCTTTCAATTTTATTTATCCCGCCAATATACTCGCTCTTCGTGAGCACCCTTGCTATGACATATCAGTGGAATATTTTTCCCCGTTGCGTGATTCTGTTATGCCGCAGTGTGACATGCTGTATCTTCCGGGAGGCTATCCTGAACTTTATGCAGCTGAGTTGTCTGCCAATAGTGCGATGATTGACAGTGTCAGAACTTACGCTGAAAACGGGGGCAAAATTCTTGCCGAATGTGGTGGCATGATGTATTTGATGCGTGGCGTGGATGATTACCCCATGTGTGGTGTGCTCCCTATGGATGTCACGATGCACTCTCCGAAACTCACTCTCGGTTATCGGTCGCTGATGATTGATGGTGAAATATGGCGCGGACATGAGTTCCATTATTCCCGGGTGCTAAATCCCGATGAGTTGCCCTCAATCGCTGTTCAGCGCAATGCCAAGGGCAAAGAAGTGCCCACGCCATTATACCGATATAAAAATGTGATAGCCGGTTATACCCACCTTTATTGGGGAGATAAAGATATTCTTAGGTTATGGCAGATTTAAAAATATATACTCGCACAGGCGATCGTGGCACCACGGCCATTCATGGCAAGATGCGTGTGTCCAAAACCGATATGCGCATTGAGGCCAACGGCACTCTTGATGAGCTTAATGTGTCCATAGGCATCGTTCGTTCTTTCATGGATGAGCATTCCGCATGGCAGCCTGAATTGAAAGCCATTCAGATTACTCTTATGACTGTTATGAGTCGCGTGGCCACTGTAAACGACAGGCGAAACGAAAATCCCAATCCATTGCCATGTAATATGGTTGAACATATTGAGCAACTGATTGATTTTATTGATTGCGCATGCGGCAAACCCGACAGTTTCTTGCTCCCGGGCGGCAACAAGGTTTCGGCGTTTCTTCATCAGGCGCGTGTAGTGGCCCGTCGCGCCGAGCGCCGTCTATGGCAGCTTAATGAACTTGACCCCGTTGAGCCTCAGGTACTTCAATGGGTTAACAGACTCAGTGATCTCTTTTTCGTTATGGCTCGGTATGAGCTTCTCAAAGCCGATCTGACGCCTGAGCACTGGCAACTTTTTTCATACAAACGAAAATGAAACATTTGCACCCCATAATGCTTGCCGGTACGGGCAGTGATGTTGGCAAAAGCATAATAACTACCGGTCTATGCCGTATTTTTCTGGAAGACGGTTATTCTCCGGCTCCATTCAAGGCCCAGAACATGGCATTGAATTCCTACGCCACTCCCGATGGCAAGGAGATTGGTCGTGCTCAGGCAGTGCAGGCCGAGGCTGCCGGCATACCATGTTGCACCGACATGAACCCGTTGCTTCTCAAGCCATCCAGTGACAAGACCTCTCAGGTGGTGCTTAACGGCAAGCCTATAGGCAATCGCAACGCTTACGAATATTTTCGCGTTGAGGGTAGGGAAGAACTTCGCCGCGAGGTTCACAAGGCGTTTGACCGGCTCGCAGCTTGCTATAATCCCATTGTTATGGAGGGAGCCGGTAGTATTGCTGAAATCAATATTCGTGCAACGGACCTCGTTAATATGTCTATGGCGCGGTATGCCAATGCTGATGTCATTTTAGTTGCTGATATTGATCGCGGAGGCGTGTTCGCAAGTGTTTACGGCAGTATAATGCTTCAGGACGAGTCCGATCGCAAACGTATAAAAGGTATCATCGTCAATAAATTCCGTGGTGATATGCGGCTGTTTGATTCAGGTCGTAAACTCATGGAGCAGATTTGTAATGTCCCTGTGCTTGGTGTCGTGCCTTATCTCAATGACATTCATATTGAAGAGGAAGACTCCGTTTCGCTTGACAAAAAACACAGGGAGGCATCCTGTGACAACAAGATCAATATCGCTGTCGTGCTTCTTCGTCACATATCCAATTTCACTGATTTTGATGCCATAGAAAAAGACCCCCGCGTTCATCTTTTCTACACCAACAACGTGGCCGAGATTGCGCATGCCGACATAATTATTATTCCGGGAAGCAAATCCACTATCGCCGATCTTTATGAGTTGAAAACAAACGGTGTGGCCGATGCCGTGATTCGTGCCCATCGTCGGGGCTGTTCAGTTGTCGGTATATGCGGCGGCTTCCAGATGATGGGGCTTGAGGTGCACGACCCGGATGGCGTGGAAGGTGATATGCGGTCCATTGCCGGATTGGGGCTCCTTCCGGTTGTCACCGACCTCACCGGCCAAAAAGTCACACGGCAGGTAGAGTTTTGCTATGATGGCTCTCTTTGCCAAGGTTATGAAATCCACATGGGACAAACCTCGTTGCACGGGGGTGAACCTTTTGTGCGCTTGGCCGATGGCACTTCCGATGGATGTCGTGTCTCTGTTGGCTGCTGGGGAAGTTATATCCACGGCGTGCTTGACAATCCTGCCGTAATATCATCGTTGCTCTCCCCCCATGTTTCATGTGGTGATTCCCAACGCACATTTGATTATTCCGAGTACAAACAATCTCAGTACAATGCCTTGGCTCGCGAACTCCGCACCTATATCGACATTGATGCACTGTATAAAATCATGGGACGCGATGATTGACGGACACGGCGATGATTTATTCCGTTTCCCCGGAATAGTGAAGCATAATTTCAGCTCCAATATATTCAGCCGGGTGGACCATACCGCTCTATTGGCGCATCTGGCCGCCTGTGGCGATGACATTCTTCATTACCCCGAGCCACGTGCATACTCTCTGGAGAGCATGTTTGCCGCAGAAGCCGGAATCGATGCCCGACACCTATTGGTTACCAATGGCGCCACTGAGTGCATTTATATCATTGCCCAGATGATGCGCGACAAGCGGGCTGCCATAGTGGCTCCGGCATTTCGTGAATACGAGGATGCTTGTGCCCTCAATCATCTCATCGTTTCGTGGCATGAATCTTTGGCCGAGGCTATGAAAGTCTCTCCTGATTTGGTGTGGATATGCAATCCTGCCAATCCCACAGGACATGTCACCCCCCGTGAGCATATTTTGGACATTGTCTCTGCTTATCCATCCACGCTTTTTGTTGTGGATCAGGCTTATGCCGACTATACGCTTCTTCCTGTGCTCACTCCGCAGCAATCGGTTGAGCGTGGCAATGTCATTATGCTCTCATCGCTTACCAAGCGGTTTGCAGTTCCCGGATTGCGCATAGGTTATGCCATAGGGTGTGTGGATCGGCTCGCAGAGTACCTCAAGCCATGGAGTGTCAGCAGTGTGGCCATAGCCGCTGCCAAATATCTTGTTGAGCACAAGGCTGATTATCCCATTGATGCTGCTATGCTCCACAATCAGGGGTTGATGCTTTCTGCCCGGTTTCAGCAGCTTGGCATAGCTGTCTCTCCTACTGATTGCAATTTCATCTTATGTCGCTTGCCTCATGGCACGGCAGCCGATTTAAAAGAATGGCTTGTTAGCAACTATGGTATCCTTATACGTGATGCCTCCAATTTTCATGGCCTTTCGCCTGCTCATTTCCGTGTTGCGGCACAAACCATTCCTGAAAATGAATTACTCATCAAAGCTGTCTCACAATGGATTGGATTATAGCTCCTTTGCCTCTTGTCATAGGCTGGATTCTTGACTTTGTTTTCGGAGATCCGGCGCGGTTGCCGCATCCTGTTGTCCTGTTCGGTAAAACCATTTCGTTATTGGAGCATAAGCTGAACCACGGCTCTCATCGTGTTGCCAAGGGCGCTTTCATGGCTGTGTCATTGATCGTAGGCGTTTATCTGTTGTGTGCTTTTCTTATCCATTGGCTTTCCCCTTGGCTGTGGATAAAAATAGCCGTTGAATCCGTTTTGGTATTTTATTGTCTCGCAGGCACTACCCTTGTGCGCGAAGTCAGAATGGTATTTGAGGCCTGCGACCGTTCGCTTGAAGAAGGCCGCCGTCAGGTTGCGAGGATTGTCGGGCGCGACACCTCCACGCTTTCAGCCAACGAAGTTCGCACCGCTGCGCTTGAAACACTTGCCGAAAATCTTAGCGATGGTGTCATTGCACCGCTTTTCTGGTACGCACTCCTTGGCATTCCGGGCATGTTGGCTTACAAAATGGTCAACACCCTTGATTCCATGATAGGTTATAAGTCGCCGCGTTATCTTCTTTTTGGCCGTTTTGCGGCAAGGATAGATGATGTGGCTAATTTCATTCCGGCGCGAATCACGGCTTTCCTTATGCTTCTCGGTGCCGGCAAATTAAATCTTATTCCGTTTGTATTGCGCTATGGCAGGCAACATGCCAGTCCCAACTCCGGTTATCCCGAAGCTGCCCTTGCCGCCATTCTTGATTGCCGTTTCGGTGGCACCCACATTTACTTTGGCCAAGAAATTTACAAGCCTTACATAGGCACAAACCCACGATTACTCACCACTGCCGATATGCGCACTGCCATTCGTGTTAACCGCGCAGCTGAGATTCTCGCCCTTTTGATAGTGGTAGCCATACTGTGTGTTTGACAATATTCCGTCAGTGCGTGCCGTTGATAAGTTCATTGCATAGATTCTGTAGCACCGATGCCTCATTATGGTTCACATCTTTTGATGCGAATACAAATGTCACAACCGGATAAGATTTCACTGTTTTGAGAAAATTCTCAAAATCAGGATTCTTCCTCAGCTCGTTCTTGTACTTCACCACAAATTCCGTCCAGCGATTTGCTGCATCACCGTGAAACCATTCGCGAAGTTCGGTTGACGGAGCTATATCCTTTGCCCAATACTTGCAGTCGAGGCGTTCATGTGTCAGTCCGCGCGGCCATAATCTGTCCACCAATATCCTGTAACCGTCTGTCGCATCAGGCGTTTCGTATGCTCTTTTTATTTTGATTTCTGTCATTTGATGTATTGATATGTTTCACCATAATAACATCGGTGAAAAATCAACTGTTCATTGCATTGCGCAGCCATACCCGCAGGGCGCATGTGAACTTATATTCTTTCCCTATTGTTGTATGCTCAACCGAATGAATTATTATTTAATAGATCCACCGTTATGTTGAAAACAGATTACAAATTCGGGGAAATATTTCCTCTTGCATCTCAGATTGAGAAACATGCATCTAAGGTAGAGTTCAAAGAAATTATGGGTAACAGCAATGGTGGTATATCTTTGCTTGCCTTTTCCGCCGGGCAGGATTTTGCCACTCATGTCGCTCCTGCTGAGGTTATGGTAAACGTACTTGAAGGTGAGGTTATATTTACTATGATTGACAAACCTCTGCATCTTCACAAAGGAGAATTTATTCTTATGGGCAATGGTGTGCCTCACTCAGTGCATGCCGTTACTGATGCCAAAATCATGCTTGTTAAAATCAAACACGACTGACCTATGGGCAACCCTATGTTTTGCTATCAGTGCCAGGAAACGGCACGGGGCACCGGATGCACCATGCTGGGTGTATGTGGTAAGCATCCCGAAACTTCTGCACGCATGGATTTGCTGCTTTATGCGGTGCGTGGTATATCTATAATCAATCGTGCTCTCAGAACCAAAGGTGAGCCGTCTTGTGATGCAAGCCATTTCGTGATTGACGCTCTCTTCACCACTATCACCAATGCCAATTTTGATAATGCATTTTTGGATGATTTCATCCGGCGTGCATTTCAAATTAAAAATCTACTTGCCGGTACAGCCAAGAAACAGGGCATAGAGCTTCCTGATCTTCCTCAGGTAGAATTTTATGCTTCTCCTGAAGATGCTGAAAAATCTGAACCATTCACCGGTGTGCTTGCCGAAGAAAACCCTGATATTCGTGGTCTTAAGCAGCTTGCCATTTATGGTTGTAAAGGCATGGCCGCCTATGCGCGTCATGCGGCTAATCTCGGATTTGAGGATGATGATGTATATGCCATAATAGAAAATGCTATGGCCGAAACGGCTCGTCCCGATATTGACCCTGATGAACTGTTTTCGCTTGTTCTTAATGTTGGCGAGGGAGGTGTCAAGGTTATGGCACTTATTGACACAGCAAATACCCACACCTATGGCAACCCTGAAATAACAAAGGTTGATATAGGTGTGCGCAATCGTCCGGGCATACTTATAAGCGGTCATGACCTTAAGGATCTTGAGGAGCTCTTGGAGCAATCCGCCGACAAAGGAGTGGATGTTTACACTCATTCCGAAATGCTTCCTGCTCAATACTATCCTGCATTCAAAAAATACCCTCATTTTGCAGGTAACTATGGCAATGCGTGGTGGAAACAGACCGATGAATTTGAATCATTCAACGGTGTTTTCCTTTTCACCTCTAATTGCATAGTGCCACCGCGCAAAAATTGCACATATCTCAACCGTGTATATACTACAGGTGTAGTGGGAATGCCCGGAACGCATCACATACCTCAGGCACATGATGGCAAGCCTAAAGACTTTTCTCAGCTCATTGCTCATGCACAGAAGTGTCCTCCTCCCACAGCCATTGAGCATGGTGAGATTATTGGCGGTTTCGCTCATCATCAGGTCATTGAGCTTGCGCCGAAAATACTTGACCTCATTAAGCGTGGCAAGATACGCAAATTTGTCGTTATGGCCGGATGTGATGGCCGCTTCCCCTCTCGCGACTATTACACCAACTTCGCTCAGGCACTTCCGAACGATTGCGTCATACTCACCGCCGGATGCGCCAAGTATCGTTACAACAAGCTGCCTCTTGGTGATATAGAAGGCGTGCCACGTGTTCTTGATGCCGGACAGTGCAACGACTCTTACTCCCTCGTGCGCATAGCTCTTGCCTTACGCGATGCACTGGGACTTAAAGATGTCAACCAACTGCCTATAGTGTACAATATTGCATGGTATGAGCAGAAAGCCGTTATAGTGCTGCTCGCTCTGCTTGCATTTGGAGTGAGAAACATTCACACCGGCCCCACCTTGCCGGCGTTCTTCACCCCCGATATTCTCAAGGTGCTTCAGGATAAATTCCATATCGGCACCATTACCAACGTACAGCAGGATATCCACACACTTATCGGATAAACTTTATTTCCCGCTTTCGCTTTTTGTTGCTCATGGCATACACTGTTGCACCTCGGCTTCCGCCGGGGTGCTTTTATGTATCTGTTATTATACTCAAGATTGTGTCTTGGCTCATAAAAATCAGTATTTTTGCAGAATGAAGATAGTGAAATGCCGTAACGATTATTATCCTGCGCTCATAGAAATATGGGAGCGTTCTGTGCGCGCCACACATGATTTTCTGACCGATGATGTGATTAACGATATAAAATCGGCTTTGATTCCGGATTATTTTCCCAATGTAGATCTCTACGCCATTATGGATTGTGGTCCTATAATCGGATTTATTGGACTGGCCTCAGATACGATAGAGATGCTTTTCATTGACAGCAATAGCATGGGTAAAGGATATGGAACAGCTCTCATTGATTTTGCTAAAAAGAGAGGAGCAACGAGGGTTGATGTCAATGAACATAATGTCCGCGCGTTGGAATTCTATAAGGCAAAAGGCTTTCATATTATAGCCAGAGATGAAAAGGATGAAGCCGGACGGCCTTACCCTGTTTTGCATTTATTATTGGGTTGATTATGGATATTCTGAGAAAAGAACTGAACGCGATTTATGATAGCCAGCATCTGTCAGATGAAATTCTGGATAATTGCGAGATTCAGAGATATAAACACATTATAGAATCCTTGGCATCGGTGAGTGATGCGCTTTATGTCATAACCGATGCGTTGGCCGACCATTGCTATATATATTCCGGTAGCCTTGCGCGGCTATTGGGTCTCACTTCTGAGCCTCAGTACTGCACGGAACAAAATTCAAGCGACGAGGATGTAATCTATTCGCGCATACATCCTGCCGATTTGGTGGAAAAACGAATGCTTGAATATGAATTTTTCAAATTCGTCAACCCCCTGTCGGCATCGGAGAAGAAAACATATGTGGCTACAAGCCGATTCCGCATAAAATCCTATAAGGGTCAGTATATCTATGTTGACAACTCCACCCAAGTGCTTCATCCGTCTCCATGTGGCAAGATATGGCTCATTCTGTGCAAATACGCCATATCACCCGACCAAAAGCCGACTGATGACATACAGGCGGCCATAATATGCACCGCCACTGGTGCAATCAAACGCTTCTCTTTTACTCAGGATAAATGTCGGATTCTCACAGCGCGTGAAAAAGAGATTATGACTCTCATTATGAATGGCAACCTGAGTAAGCAGATCGCCGCTATTCTTGGAATCAGTGTCAACACCGTCAATAGGCACCGTCAGAACATCATAAGCAAACTAAGCGTAAACAATTCAGCCGAAGCAATTTCTGCAGCTATATCCATGAAGCTTTTATAACCGGCTATGGTTATAAATCAGTATTTCACGGTTTATGGCCTGAATGTATTTTTGCTGCAAAAAGCATTATTATGAAATCGGTTATTATTCTTCTATTGTTTTTGATGTTCTCGGCAACAGTGACGGCAACTCCGGAAAATGATAATTTCACTTGGTGCAATGCCACGGTCTATTTTGTCATTACCGACCGTTTCTGCAACGGTGACTCAACCAACGACATCAACTATGGGCGCATCATTGACTACGGCAGCGAACGCCTCAATGCCGCTACTTTTCATGGCGGAGACTTCAAAGGCATGCTTCAGAAAGCACGCGACGGCTATTTCACTCGCCTCGGCATCAGCGTGGTTTGGATGACAGATGTTTATGAGCAGATTCACGGATGGATGTCGGGTAGTGGTGCTGTCAATGATTTCCCTCATTACGGTTACCATGGCTATTATCCGCTTGATTACACTCAAATTGATAAAAACTATGGCACTGTTGAAGAATTTCGCGAGTTGGTCAACACTCTCCATTCGCAGGGAATACGCGTGATGCTTGGCGCAAATTTAAATGATCCCGGCTATCCAACCCTTCTTGATGCCGTACAATATGGATTTGCCGACACCGGTTTGTCTGAAACAGAAGCTGCTGCACATATCACAGACTGGAGCTATGACAATTTTTTTGCACAAAGACTTGGTTGGAACGGTTGGTATGGCAGAGGATGGATTAGGATGCCCGATGAAAATTGGGATGAAAATAATCCTCTTGAAGCCACTCTCTATGGCATGCCCGATTTCAAAGATGAGAGCTTGTCTCCGGTCAGGATACCGGCATTTTTGCACCGTAAATGGAAAAAGGAGGGGAACGAGAACAGCAGATGGGTTAACCCTTCCGCATTGAATCTGCGTAAAGACCGCGAGTGGACTCCAATGCAATATCTCATGGCATGGATTGCCTCATGGGTAGAGGAATTCGGTATTGACGGATTTCGTTGTGACATCGTGGAGAATGTTCATCTCAATCGCTGGAAAGAGCTTAATGATGCTTGCAATAAAGCTTTGGCAACATGGAGAAGAAAACATCCGTCCGATTCAGCCTCACGTTGGGCAGATAAATTCTATATGACAGGAGATTTTGAAAATTCGTCAATTGACCGTAAGTCCGGGTATGCTGATGCCGGATTTTCAAGTATGGTTAATTTTTTCTTTCCCAAGCATGGTGACCTTGATAATATTGTTTACACATGGCAGGCTTATGCCGACAGCATTGCTGCAAATCCGGGCTGGCACCCTTTCAGCTATCTCAATAACTCATATCATCGCGACGCCGATTCTGCTAATATGATTGACTGCATCACAACTCTTTTGCTTTCTCCGGGTGTCGCACAGATTTTTTATGGCGATGAAACCGGACGCAAGCTCAGCGATGCCCGCTTCAATGTTGATTCCGATCAGGCCTTCCGTTCGGATATGAATTGGAACGACATCGACTCAACACTTCTCGCACATGTTCGAAAACTTGGCAACATACGCCTTAATAACCCCGTGATTGGCAGTGGCAGACAGCGCACTCTAAACACCCACACATGCGTCAGATACAACGACACAGATACCGTATTGATATGCGTTAATCCCGAGAATTACAAATCTATTCCTACAGCTGAAGTATTTGCTGACGGAACGATGCTAACAGATCTCCATACCGACAATACTGCCGTAGCCCGGGATGGAAAGGTCTCATTCCCGTTCTATGCCAACCATGTGGCTATAATCGTGGCATCCCACCCACGTAAGTCCGATTAAGCCTTATATTTCAGTTTATATTTTGTATCTTTGCATATAAGGATAAAAACTGAAATATCATATCGTTTATGGAATTTGTATATTCATTGATAAATATGCTGGCGGATATGGCCCCGTATCTGCTTTTGGGATTTTTGGTGGCAGGCGTGTTATATGCCTTTGTGCCGGGCGGTTTTTACCGCAATCATCTTTCACGGCCCGGTGCATGGTCGGTGATTAAGGCCGCACTGATTGGTGTGCCGCTCCCTTTATGCTCCTGTGGCGTACTGCCCACCGCCGTTTCCCTTCATCGCAATGGCGCATCGCGTGGCGCGTCCACATCATTCCTTATCGCTACTCCGCAAACCGGCATTGACTCTATTGCGGCCACATATTCACTTTTGGGCCCTGCTTTTGCCATCATCCGACCGGTTGCAGCGCTTGTCACTGCCTTCATCGGCGGAATGTTGGTCAACCGTGAGGACAAGGTTTGTACCATTGACCCGAATATGGAAGTGGACACAATAGATGCTCCTGCTTCCGACAGCTTCGGCGGTAAAATCCGTGATGCATTGCGCTATGGATTCGTGGATATGGTTCAGAATATTGGTAAATGGCTGATAATTGGCCTTGTGATTGCAGCTGCCATAACGGTATTCATTCCCGATGGATTTTTTACATTTTTTGCCGGATACCCATTGTTGTCAATGATTGCTGTTGTGATTGTGGCAGTACCGATGTATGTTTGTTCCACTGGTTCTATACCTATAGCCCTTTCCCTTATGCTTAAGGGGCTTAGCCCCGGAGCTGCTTTTGTGCTTCTTATGGCCGGTCCCGCCGCAAATTTTGCTTCAATCATAATAGTCAGCAAATCGCTCGGCAAAAAATCGGCTGCTATATATCTCGGCACAATTGTAATCGGAGCTATAGTTATTGGACTGTGCATAGACTACCTCATGCCGCGCGAGTGGTTTACAATGCCGTTGGTTAGTGGAGAGGGAAATTGTCATCTGCATGTTGGATTGTTCCCCGCAATCTGCTCTGTTCTCCTTATAATATTGCTTATCAATGCACTAATAAAAAGATATACATCAAATAAATCAGAAGAAATGGAAAAAGCACAAACTGTCATCATTGTCAAAGGAATGACATGTGGCCACTGCAAAGCCATGGTTGAGAAAAACCTGTCAAAGCTTCCCGGAGTGGAATCTGTTACCGTTGATCTCGCTTCCGGCGAAACAAAAATACAAGGCAAAGTAGATTTTGCTGCTGTACGTGAGGTCATTGATGACCTCGGCTTTACAATGGAGTAAAATCTGTTTGGTCACCGATATTAAAATCATATCAACCGCGCTCTCTCACACAGGGAGCGCGGTTGACATTTATCAAAAAAAATGATGCTTATGGTATATACACCTTTGTGGACTTGTTGCCCTGGTGGCGGATGTATAGGCCGGATTCAGGGTTCTCAACCCTGATGCCCTGTAGATTGTAGTATTCCACCGGGGCATCGCCGCACTCATCGCTCTCCACCCCGTCAAATCCCGCAAAATCTATCTCTTGTATATTGCGGAAATACATCCATGGTGATGTAATCAGGAATTTACCGGAAGTGCCTTTGGGTATGTAGAGGATAGCTTCATTATAATCTGAAGCCTTAAAAATATTTTTGTCACCCGACATGGGGACGGTACTGTTGTAATATATGGATGGGCTGTTAGGATAAGAAGCATATAAATCAAAAGCATCTGAGCCAATTGAAGTAATTGAGGCTGGTATATGCAAGGTTTTAATCATGCAACTGTTGAATGCTTTGTTGCCGATTGATTTTACCCCTTCAGAAATTGTCAGCGTTGACAATTTAGAGCAATAGTAAAATGCATTATCCCCAATCTCGGTAACGGATGCAGGTATTGAGTATTCCGTAGGAACAGTGGCATAGCTCGCATATTTTATAACGCTTTTGGAACTGTTGAAAATCATGCCATTTTCCACTATGTCGGTTTCGCTATAGAAAATGGGCAGATATGGTGTCGTATCCCCCCAAGAGTCGGTATCCTCAATGGCTTTTTTATAGTCAAAGGTATTGCTGCATGCAAATTTATAAGGCTGACAAAAAGCACTTTCCATTATATCTGCTGATACACCAAGCGGAAATATGAAGTCGCGTAAGCCGTAAAAAGCATGAGAGCCGATTGAATCAATATTTTCATTCATGTTCAGATATTGGAGGGATGATCTGTAAAAAGCATACTGACCGATATGTTTAATATTGGGTAAATCAGCTGTATGTATGCCTTTTGCATAATAGAAAGCATAAGGCTCAATCTCTGTGAGCGATGTCGGTAGATTTATTTGTGAGATGCCTTTACATTGATATGCTGCGTATGCCCCAATGCTTGTGGTTGAGGTTGGAATATCTAAATTTCCGGCATAGGCACTTGGCACAAATATTAACCTTGAATAGTCGCCTGAATATATTATTCCGTCTTCAGAAATTGAAGCATCGTCATCATACCAGCACATGCCGTTGAATTCCGAAGCAAACCAATGGCTGTAATTTGGCTTGAACCGTACAGGCGCAGCAACTCTTGTAAGCTTGCTGCATCCTGAGAAAACCTCCTTGCCCATTATGGTTGCATTTTCAGGTATGTAAATTTCTGTTAGGAGTTCGTTGTTGGCTAATGCGCGGTCGCAGATCGTGGTAAGTGAATTGGGCAATGATATGGTCTCAAATTTACAGCCGTATAACGCTTGATCACCTATGAAAACCAGCTTGTCAGAAAAGGTTACTTTTGACAAGGCTGTGAGCTTCAGTGACTGGGTTCCGATATGCGTTACGTTTTCTAAATTTAATGATTTCAAGGCTTGGCAATTAAGGAAAGCAAAGTTGCCTATCGTCTCTACTGTACTTGGAATAATGGCAGAGCTAAGGTGCAGGCAAAAGTTGAATGCATTTGCCCCTATTGTCGTTGTTCCGTATCCAATTTCAAGACTCTTTAATTCATAGCACTCTTTGAAGGCCTCCTCTGAAATTTCCCGGACCGTACCTGGTATTTTAATCGCGGTAATGCCGGTTAATTTGAACGCGGCTTTGCCTATGTGGGTCAAGGCACTTGGCAATATCACTGTGCCATTTAATCCCAATTTTCTACAATTCCGAAACGCATTGTCACCTATTCTTTGTATCGTGTTTGGCAGTGATATGCTCTGCAAATGGTAATCTAAATCATTTTCTCTAAAAGCATCGTTGCCTATCTCTGTAACTACATAATCCGTGCCTTCATAAGTGATGGTTTCAGGTATGGTTACATCACATCTGGTCGTAAGAGTGTTAAATACTACTATCGCGTAATTTTTGCCTGATTCATCGGTATTTAGGCTATATGTGATGTCATCCTGTCGATAGCCGATTTGGGCAATGGCAGATGCGAAGCATGCCAGCACACATAATGAGGTTATAATTATCTTTTTCATAATATTTGTTTTTTGTTTTATCTTTTGATGAATACATCCCAGTCAGTTTCGTTACCGACATTGAAAATCTTGTCTCCGCGACTCCACGTGTCGGGCAGTGAAGAGGGTTTGGTGGTAGCAGTACACTCCACAGATTCGTTGAGATGGGTCACATCCTGAAGTTTCAGCGTGTCGGTATCAGGCAAAGAACCCAGAGGATTCGCCTCACTGCATTTCTGCCAGGGGTATCCTGACAGGAACAGGCCATTGTCATAGAGCATCATGGCGTTTACGACCGGAACATCTACTGTGTTCCAATCAAATTCTCGCACAATTTTGTTAATTATTGTATCACGTTCAACGCGACACCGGTACATTCTGAGGTAGCCTGACCATTTTGGGAAATAAGTCCCTCCATAAATTGGAATTAGCGTGCTTACGGCATTTGCATCTACCGGGTTGTCAATAAAATTATTTTTTTTGATAATCGTGTCGCCTTTGTTTTTGAGATGCTTGTATTTCATGCCGTTAGGATAGGCAATGATATTGCGCTGACGGTCAATGACAAACACCGCAAAGTATTCGTATTCACCCGATTCAGCATACCATCTGTCGTTTCGGTTGGGCATCATAGTAGCTGTGCGGCGATTGATGTTGTGCAGCTGATGGTTTACATTGTTTACTGCGAATCCGGCATTGATTGTGCCGGAGCCGGATAGGTATGGCGACAGGTCATTGAGTAATGTGGTTGCGATTGTATCGGTTAGAAATATTGAGTCGTTTTGATTTTCTGCTCTAAACTGTATCCCAACCGTGAGAGGCCATGTCACGGAATTCAATAATGCCACCTGCCTGTACTGGTTGGAGATATTGACTGTTGCCCCGTCTCCTACAATGATTTCCGGAGCGGATGAACGCGCGAGCCAAATTTTCTTTTTCGCCTCAAACTCCGTTCTCCGTTCCTCAAGGCTATAATAATCTTGAATTGAGTCGTTTGTTATGCCGGGAAACAGGTCATGAAAAGTACACAGATAGGTGTTGTTGTGGATTTCAGCTACACTTGGCGTCCCATATCCACCTCCGGCAACATATATATTGCCTCGTTCACTTTTATAGAAGAAATTGTCGGAAATAGTGACTTGAGAATTTAGTACACGGATAAGCATCCCTTCGTTTGACTCCATTGAAGATTCCATATGGTTGTTGGAGAACGTGAGTCCCCGGCAACCATTCAACACTATTTCACCACCGGTTATATTGCACGATATCAATCCTCCACGATTCCGCCCTACATACAGAGTGCGGTTGTTTATGACCCGAGAGCCCATGAACGCATTTCCGGTGAATTGGAGATTATCGCCGTCACCGTTAAGATATATCATCCATTTGGTGTCATAAACAGTTGTATCGGTGGCTGAAGTTGTTCCGGGAGGCGCGTAATGAACTATGTTGACACCGGAAAAACGGCAGTCTTTGATTACAAAACCGTCGGCATAATCACGGCTTTTCACTATGGCCTGCTTGAAGTTAAGAAACCTGCATTGCTCTATGTCAAGTCCTCCGGCGGTAAACAGACCATTGAGTTGCGGAATGATCCGTTCGCTTTTGTCGCCGTTCATAAAAGTAATGTTGCGTACTACGGTTGTGAATGCCGGGTATGGGTGTACCCACATGTTAAACTGTTCCTCAATAGGCTCCGGGGAAGAGGGGTATTGTTCAACAGGCTTGGTGTTGACAAGCACCATGTAGCCCGATTGGAAGTTGGAGCAGGATGATGAATTTTTGTTTGCCACTATAGTGGTTCCGAGAAGATCGGAGTTGGAACCTTTGCCCGGATTAGAGCTGAATCCGTTTTAGCCTACAAGCTCAATGCCGTAGCGCACACGAATGGAGTGCTTTGTGGGGTAAAGCCCACGCTGCAGAAACACCTCACCGGTGCGTTTTAGCTCTATGGCCTTGTTTATTGGTGTGGACCAGTCATTGCATCCGGGAGATGCGAACCATTGGGGATAGGCCCTGTCCATATGCCAGTTACCGTCAATGTCAACGCCATCGAACACGAACGTGCATTTGGCTTCAAGAAAAGCAAATTTCTGGATCACGTAATTCTCCACAAATTCGGGACCTGATATTGTTCCCGACCCGGATATCGGAATATTTCCTATTCTTAATATTGATTCCGAGCCAAGATTAAGAGGAGTTGAACCGTTGAGAATCAACTTGCCCAATGTTACGTCAAGCAAGCATGATGTGGACAATTGCAGGGAGGCACCGGATGCCACGGTGAGCGTGCTGCCGGGTTGGAGAATGATTTGTGTGTTGCTGCCAACGGTTGCGGTGGCGTTTATTGTAACAGTGCAAAATTGGCCGAGCACAAACGTACACCCCGACCCGATGGTCAATGCAGAAAAAGAGACTTCGGCATTGTCGGATATGATAATCCGGGCATTGTCGGGGTATGTGGCAGAAATGGTTCCACCGGTTATCACGTGTCGTGGGGCGGAAATGTTGTTCATAGAAGTATAGATTGGTTGGTCATTGACAAAGATATAAAGTTTAGTGCAATAAAGCCTCCCCCGAATTGCAAAAAAATATTAAAGTTCACGGCTTAAACTTGTCAAAACAAGCTTTTATAGCTCTATTTGCAGAATTCCGGCGTAGTCGGGTTGTTGGCTGAACACATTGTCAAGCGTTGCTGCTCCTGACAGTAATAACGCATGTATCATTATGCCTCCATGGGTAAATAACAGCACATTCTCCTTGCCGCTGGCCTTTATGTCATTTAGGAACTCCTGTAGCCGTTGCTGTTGTTGTTCGGAGGATTCACCCCCTGTGGCCTGTACATGAAACCAGTCCTCAAACCACTCATTCAGCCTCGGATCCTTTATCTCATCCCAACGCTGCATCTCCCACTCCCCGAAATTCATCTCCATCAGGCGTTTGTCACGCACGGCATCCTCATACCCGCAAAATGAGGCAAGCTTCACGCACCGCGATAGGGGAGAAGTGTAAACAGCATCAAACTTCCTTCCTTTTAAATTTTCGCGTACTCTTTCTGCTTCCTCGGCGAAAGTTGCGCGTAACCCCACATCGCTTTGTCCGTAGCACACTCCTTTAGGCACATCCACCGATGTGTGTCTCACCAATGTCATTTTCATAATCCTGCTCCGTATAATATCGCAATGCCAACCCACATGCCCAATTCGCAGATAATGAATGTGGCACCGCAGCAATCGCCGGTATAACCCTGAATTTTTCGTTTCATGAGCATGAAAAGCATAGGCGCAATAAGCACCGGCATAATCAATGAGGCTATATATTGAACGGGCAGCAGCAGCAATGGAATTGCACCCCCGATACATCCGCCCATGCCTGCCACAAATCCGGTGCGATTGTATATGGTATGATTTTTGGCTTCCTCTATTTTTCTTGCGTAAGGCAGAAAATTCACTATGGTTGATGCCGCATATTTGCTCCATGCATCGCATGCCACAAACGCTCCGGCTGCCACCATGATAGGGAGTGAACTTGCTATTCCTGTAAACAAAATGTAATAGACAATGAGTGCTATCACTCCGTAAGTACCTATATGCGAGTCTTTCATTATTTCAAGAATTCGGCTGCGATTGGTGCCTCCGCCAAATCCGTCAGCAAAGTCGGCAAACCCGTCTTCATGCAGGGCGCCGGTCACTAACAACCGTGCTGTCAGAGCCAAAATCACAGCACACGATTTCGGCAGCACGCATGTTGCACCCAGATATGCAGCGGCCATTATTCCTCCTGTCAGCCATCCTACATAGGGCCAGTATCTTACCACATTTTTATAATATTCGGCAGGCACCTCCCCCAACCTCCAGAATGGCAGGTGGGTAAAGAATATCAGGGCAGCAAGTACGTGCTTCATCAGAAATATTTGGTCACATGCACCGCACTGAAGCGGTCCATCTCGTTTATCATCCTTACTGCCGACTCCAATATCGGATATGCGCACACGGCTCCCGAGCCTTCGCCGAGCCTCAAATCAAGGTTCAATATGGCTCGCACGCCCAGTGCGTCAAGCATCCTTTTATGTCCCGATTCGTCTCCGCAGTGGCCGAATACGGCGTAATCCATCACATGGGGATAAAAATGTGCCGCTGCTGCCATACATGATGTCATTATGAATCCGTCCACGATAATCAGCATCTTCAATTCGGCAGCTTTTAACATTCCTCCGACAGCCATGGCCAATTCATACCCGCCGAACCATCTTAAGCGATCTTCCGTGGAACATGGTCCGGTATAGTTGTTCCACGCGTGGAACAGTACCTCATATTTGTGTTCCACGCCTTTGTTACACAGTCCTGCCCCGGCTCCTATGCAGTCGGCCAACGTTATGCCGGTGAGGATATGCATCCACATAGATGACGGAGATGTGTTGCCACTTCCCATCTCTCCGAAACTTATTACGTTACAGCCTTTTGAGTGTACCATTTCCACTGTTTCAGCACCTCTTTTCAGGCACTCCTCCCATTCTTGAGGGGTAATGGCTGCCTCATGCAAAAAATTGCGTGTGCCACGGCGTATCTTCTTGTTTATTATGCCTTTGCCTTCCGGAATATCGTAATCCACGCCGGCATCTACAATTACCAACTCAAATCCATGCTGATTGCATAAAAAATTTATTCCCGCTCCCCCTCGGGCAAAATGGCTGACTTGCTGCCAAGTAACTTCTTTGGGCGATACACTCACTCCCTCATCAAGAATCCCATGGTCGGCTGCAAACAACACATTGCACGGATGATTGAGCTGTGGCTCAAGGGTTTGCTGTATGAGGCCAATCTTTATGGCAAGTTCTTCCAGTCGTCCGAGCGAACCTTTGGGTTTGGTTAGGTCGTCCACTTTTTCTTTGAGAAGCGGCAAAATGTCGGTATTGGGTGCGGAGATGTTGAATTGTTGCATAACTATTTTATTCTTAGCGGGATACCGCTTATAAGCATATAAACTTCATTGGATTCTGCGGCCACGAGCTGATTGATTGCGCCCTGAAGGTCGGTGAATTTTCGTTGCAGTGCGTTTGCGCTCACTCCTCCTAATCCTATCTCGTTTGTCACTGCTATTATGTTGACAGGCAATGAGATGAGTTTTTGCCATTCGGCGGTGAAACGCCGCAGGGCAAGTTGCGGGTCTTCATTTTCGGCAAACAGTATGTTGGAGGTCCACATGGTCAGGCAATCAATCAACGCAGTGTCATTGGCAATAGATAGTTCGCCCGGTGCCAACGGTGCCTCAAAATTTGTCCACATTGGGCCACGGCGAGCCTGATGAGCTGCCACCCTTTGACGCATTTCATCGTCAAATATCTGGGCAGTAGCTATATACGCGGGGTTGGCACACCGGTCAAGTGTGAGCTTTTCAGCAAAAGCACTTTTGCCTGAGCGTTGGCCGCCTGTGATGAGTGTGATGTTGTTTGCCATTTATGTTTGCAAAT
This sequence comes from Bacteroides sp. CAG:927, assembly GCA_000431155.1. GTDB lineage: Bacteria > Bacteroidota > Bacteroidia > Bacteroidales > Muribaculaceae > Paramuribaculum. The sequence goes on along the minus strand of HF985658.1, from coordinate 5,585 downwards.
TTAGACATTTCTTTTTTAAATTCGTAATTTTGCAGTCCTATGACACCTGAGCAGCTGCTGAATATTGCAAATAACCGTTCCCTCATTGTAGTGGTGGCGGATGGCATGCATGAGCCTCCGCTGGATGTTCTTGGCGGGAGAACTCCTTGGCAGGCAGCTGACTGTGAATGCATGGATGCAATGATGCATGATTCCATTTCGCTTGTGCCTGATGGGCTGGAACCTAACACTGATGTGGCACTCCTGACCCTGCTCGGTTATGATGCCGGAGAGTGTGCCAATTGTCGTGCTCCATTTGAGGCTCTGGGGCTTGGCATAGAAGTGGATAAGGACGATATGGTGCTGAGATGCAATCTCGTTTCGATGCATAATGGCATGATTACCAGCCATTGTGGCGAAGGACTGACCGGTGAGCAGGCTATGGTTGTAGTGGATTTGCTGAATGGCCGATTCGGGTGCGATAATCTTCATTTTTATAACGGCAACGGTTTCAGGGCTTTGCTGAAGGTAAAAGGCATGACAGATTTGCCATCATCGGTTCCACCTCACAATATTCTTAATCAGCCGTATCAGTCGCATATGATAGACAATGCAACGCTTGCACGTATTAATGTTGAGGCTATCGCATTGCTCTCCACTCTTGGGTTTCCTGCCAATGGCATCTGGCTTTGGGGCGCGGGACGAGCGGGGAGTTTTGCTCCATTTGCTTACAACGGGGCATCCATAAGCGGTACTCAGCTTGTGCGCGGCATATCGCGGGCTGTGGGTATGGATGTGATAGATGTAGATGGGGCTGATGGAACATTCACCACGAATTTACGGGGGAAATGCGATGCGGCAATTTCGGCTATTGGTAATCACCAGTTTGTGCTTGTGCATGTTGAAGCATGTGATGAGGCATCCCATTCGTTGGATGTCAAAGGCAAGATTGATATGATTAAACGAATTGATACTGAGTTGGTTGCTCCTCTCAGGGAGTATGCATCGGGTCACGATGTTGCGTTAGTGATAACGAGTGATCACGGCACCAGTTCCATCATAGGAAAGCATCTCGCGGGGAAGGTGCCGTGTTATGTGCAAATTTAATTTGTGCGAATTGCAATTATTGGGCTTTTAACGCGTTAAATAGATATGAATTATACAGTACGCCATCCACGCCTGCAGATGTATTATGACAGTGCAGCCATGAATATTGCTTCTTTAGGAGCAGCTTTATCACTTGTGATACTTAGCCATTATGGCTTTGCTATATTGCCCATAGTAGCTTTATGTATATTTTTTGCTTTTATGGTGGGTTATTCCATTTGGTTTTGGGTCAGTAAGCCTAAAAATGTGCCAACAAGCAATTTCCTATCCAATGTGTCGCTATATTATATACTGTATGCTTTGATATTGGGAACTCTCTATCCGGTATCAGTAGGGTGGTGTGTCCTTGGATTGGTGGCTGCCATCGCCATTCTTTTGATCTACATTGTCAAAAGTTAAATAACATTGGTTATGAGTTTCAATAGATATTCTAAATAGTACTGGCTTGTGGTTTGATTTGCCTTATAGCCGGAGTAGTGATGCTTATAGCCGGAGCGAATTTAATTCAAGAAAATTCATTCTATAATTATGCCGGAGTACTGTTTGCCTGCCTCGGCGCAGTATTCGTGGCTCTCAGCTTCCGCAAAACTCCACCCAAATCCCCCAAATAGCTTCTGTTTTTGAATTATTGCTGTCCGATAAAACTTTTTGAGAAGCTAAAAATTAGGGCTGATTACATTTGCAAAAGCCAGCCCTTTTCGGTTAGATTATTTCTTTAATTTGTTCATACATAGGATATTTAGTAAATTTGCGCATCAAAATACAACTATATGGATATAAATCTTGACATAAATCATAATGCGCACGATAATGCAAGATTCAATATCGGATTATCATCTCGCTATCTGCCAGTGCAACTTTCGGCAACATCATTTGGGAAAATCGGTGATTGTGTTGCTTTTCTCGCTAACAATGCTGATTCTCAATCAACAAATATTATTGTTGATGATGATTCTGTGTTGTTTATTATCTTGTGGGATCAATTTTTGTTTGACGAGATTAAGGAATGTGTTCTCAAAATGGATTATTGGTTTACTAACTATAATTTCCATCGCATTACAGGTGAAGTTGATGGAGTCAAGAGAACTGTTTATCTTGATAGCAGGGCTTTTAATAAAATTGTAAATCCTCCCCAAAACTCAGCGACACGTATTAGAACTATAAGTCAATTCAAAGACTATGATGTTCTATATCCTTGTGTCGTATTCGTAAGTGAAGATTTCCGATCTGTTTTCAATGCAACCCCTATATTTCAAACTCCAAATGGGTTTGAAATTAAGAACAATTCTATTTCAGCAAAAGTAGGATATGAGTTACTGCAATATCATCAGTATAAGAATAATCTTGCATGCAAAAGTTATACACGATACTATGACCGATATAAAGTAACCAATATGCTCGGCACTCAGTATATTATTTATTCTGAGGAAGGATTTAAATTATTACGTCAATATTTCTTTGACACTTCGGATTACGCTACAAGTGAAATATTGTCAGATAAGGTGGTAGGTGCAATTACAATATTAGAGAATCCTGCCTTTGAAGATAAAATCAATTCTATCACTGTTTTCTTAACTACTGAACCAATTAAATTAGAGCGATGCATTAATATTGATATGGAATCATCCTCATTTGAGGATTATCCTATAAAATCGCTTAAACCTCAAGCAACTAAAGTTCTAACATTGGCTATCATTCACGCGATAGTTAAGAAGTATAATTATCAGCCCGAAAACAGACTGATTGATTATGAACTTTTAGGCGGATGGAATGACTTCTTACAACATTGTGCCGACAATGGATTACTCTCTGACATATCTTCCTTTATGTCTATGGATGAGACCGTAGCTAAACGCGCTTACGAAGCATTGTTATATGATTTTAGAAAGCAACCAGAATCTCTTGAAAGATTTATACGATTTATAGAATCTAATTTTGACTCTATGCCACAAGAAGATAAAGCCTTATGTGCTTTCTTAATTCCAAAATTTAAGGATTTATTATAACTATTGCGCATATAGTATAGAATGGCAACTCGCCGTTAGCCGCCTTTTTTTCGTGTCTTTTCCTCCATTATATATGTAACTTTATATATATATATAACTTCGTGGTATTAAATCAATACCTAAAAGCACTTACATCATATCACTCAAAGGCTATGTCGGGGCTATGACTTTGACTGTTCAACCGTTAACAAGGGATGTTTCAAGAACGCAGGCAAATTTTCTTATCTGCCAAATCGTAAGGTATTTTTGTCGCGTCTAATTGGCTCCATTGCACTTTATATTTGTGCAACATGTTACATGTTTTCTAAAGCGAAGGTAGCGTTGATTTTTAACATTTCAACCGAGTTTTGCTACTAATCCGCAAAACTACACCCAAATCCCCCAAAAAAATAAGCGGGCGATGAAAGCACACGCAAATATAGCTTGCTTTGTTGCAAATGTTTAAGGCAATATTTCCGGAAGTAACATATTGCCGGACTCAATAATATTTGTAAATTTGCAATGCCTTAGAAGGAGTCGCCGAGAGTTACTTGCAGCCCTCAAACAGGTTCGGATTCAGTTATGAATTGGATAATTCTAATTGTAGCCGGCTTCTGCGAGGTCGGCTTTACTTACTGCCTCGGAAGGGCAAAATCCGTTGAAGGTCTCGCATGGTGGGGCTGGATTGCCGGATTTCTTGTGTTTACAATTATAAGTATGGGATTATTGGCAAAAGCCACACAAAGCCTGCCAATAGGCACTGCCTATGCCGTATGGACCGGAATCGGAGCCGTTGGAACAGTTTTAGTGGGCATCCTCTTTTTCCACGAACCGGCAACCTTTTGGCGTTTGTTTTTCATCTTTACGCTAATATCTTCAATAGTCGGACTTAAAATTGTGTCATAAGCTATGGAGTTTCGTAAAATGTATGGGCATGAAAACGAAACGAGCATTGTGTTGTGTCATAACGTGCTGATGTAGCGAATGTTGGAGTTAAGCCGCTGATTTGCATAAGTTTAATTTGCTTTAATTTTAGTTTAATTTTGGGGCTGAAATCGGGGCTAATAAGTTTAATTTTACTTTAATCGGCTTTAATTTTGCTTTAATTTTAACGATATATTTAACGACTGGTAAATGGCTAATGCGCTGATAATGTGTGGATATATTAAACCGCCGTTTAATCAACTTTTAAGCGATTAAACGGCGGTTTAACGGTTGGACTGCTCCAGCGGTCTAAATGTGCGATGTTGCAATTTGAACAAGCCTTAAAAATGCGATGTTGCGCGCAGTTGGAGAGTCGTTAAATTGTTTAAGTTGTTGAAAATCAAGAATATTTTTTTGCCAAAAATGTACGTTTCGTTTTAATTTTAGTTGGGTAGTCATTAGATATTGCATTTTGAACTAAATTGCAACGGCGTTTTAACAATTCAGTTTTTTAAGTGCCGCCGAAATCTTTTGATGTAGTTCAGCATGGAATGAAGTTAACTCTTTGTACTTCTCAACAAATTTAAGCATTTGTCGAAGTTCCCCTATTACTTTGGGTAATGTGGGGAGTTGGGGGAGTTCTGCGGCTTCCTCGTTGGTTAGTGCTTGTGCTTTTTTTGCTTCGTCTATATCGCCGTTAATGATATAGAGAATTTTCCCGATAGTTTCTTTTGCCATGTGCTTTTGCTCAAATCTATAAATTGTTGTACGGTCAACGCCAAAGAATGTCGCCAAATCTTCTTTGCTGGTTATTCCGCTTTTAATGGCGTTCATGTAGTTCGTTAACGTTAATGTTTTGGGATGATGTTCGCGCAATACCCTATAAACATAGCCAGCCGAAACATTACATATTTCGGCTACTTCGTTAGGGGTTAAGCTCTTTGAGAGCTTGATTATGCGTTCTTTATTTGTCATTCAGCATATTACATATTTTTAAGGTTAAGAGCGGCGGCAATCGCCCGAAAGCAACTGCCGCCGCTCGTGTCGGGTTATTGTTTAGCAACGACTACAACGCGCGAATCGGCGGCGTTATTCGTCATGCTGTCAACAGCTTCAATAATGGTTTGCAGGGTGTAGAGTTCGTCAGAGCAAACGCCGCCTAAGCATTCGTTGCCATCGCCGTAGGCGTTCACAAGGCGGAAGTAAAGGCTTTGCAGTTCTCGGCGTAACTGCTGGGGTTCTTTGTTGCAGATGAACACGTCAACGAGTTCATCAAGGTTGTAGTTGGCGGCTTTTTTTGCTGCCGACTGAGCATTAATTAAATAGCCCATAACATTGAATTTTTAGGAGGTTATAAAAAATAGCGACCCTTAGGTGTCCTACGCTATTCAATGTTAGTAAGCGCCGGGGCGTTTCCGCGCTCCGCACCATAGGTCGCAAATATCTTTTGGGAGATTTGTTGATTGGGTTCATAACATTGAATTTTTAGGATAGTGCAAAGTTAATGAATTATTCTTACCCTGCAAAATCTTTGGCGCAAAATTGGGATAATTCAACACGGCTCTTTCATTTAAAAATGTCTTGTACTTC
>HF985657.1 GCA_000431155.1 Bacteroides sp. CAG:927 | reverse complement strand
CCATAGAAGTATTTCAGCGGGAAGTTCTGTTTCATCTGCTTGAAGAGCAGCTCAATTTCCCATCGCTGATGGTAAATGGCGATGATTTCGTCAGGATCCGACTCCATGTCGTTTGTCAGTAAGGATATGAGTTTGCGTTTCTTTTCATCGCAATAGGAGATCATCCGTGCTTTGTGACGGATTGTCTCACCGTCTTTCTTCTGTTTGACAAATTCCACGGTCTGTATCCTCACTTCTGTAAGTCCGTCGGGAGTCTGATACATCACATCGCTCAGTATCGTATATTTAAGCGATTTCTTCATCTTGGTCACATATACCACTCCTCGTTCGGTAAGCTGCTGAAACTTTTCATAGTCGATGTAGGCACGGTCCATCGCCATGATATCCCCTTTGTGGAGCGTCGTGGGTTTGAGCATGAAGGAATCGTTGGTGGCCGCCGAGGTGAACTTTATGTCCGAAGGAACGCCCTCGTTGGCGTGGATTACAGTGTGAACCTTGATGCCGCCCTTCTTCTTGCCGGTCTTGGGATGCCGCCCAACTCCTTTGAAAAGAACGTTTGAAAACAGTGTGACGGTCGTGGAATCGATTATCTGGAGCCGTTTCATCCATTTTGGAGTCTTACCGCTCCGGCTGTCCGAGGAAAGGACATGGCGGTATGTGGCGTACAGTTCGCGGTAAATGGCCTCGAATATCGCCTCCGGACGTCTTTTGTTGGCGTCGGCAAGTGTGCTGCGCCCAATCTTGAACGTGATGCCCAGATGTGCCAGCTTACGCGTCTCTGCAAGCAGACTCGCCGTAATCTCGCGCAAAGAATCAAAACGCATTATCACCGCATAGAGCATCACAACGAGATGAACCCATACGTTGGAGCGTTTTGTGTAGCGTTCTCCACCCTTTTCGCGGCTGAACTGAAGAATTTTTGACTTGTCAAGCAACTTTATCACCTGACCATAGAGCGGCTGTCCGCTAAAATGACTATTTTTGCGCATGGTTATTGAGTTTTGTTTGGCGACAGCTAAATAACCAAAAAGGGCTGACTCCTGCAAATGGAATCAGTCCTAATCTTTTCGCGCTTCAAAAAGTTTTATCGGACAGCAATA
>HF985656.1:4235-29739 GCA_000431155.1 Bacteroides sp. CAG:927 | reverse complement strand
TTCGCGCTTCAAAAAGTTTTATCGGACAGCAATAAATTTTAATAGTAATTAATGGTTAATTATTTGTATATAATCAACAAAATTAGTCAAGAAAGGCCAAATTACCCCCCCCTATTGGTTAATAAAAGTTAATACAATATTCACATCCCGGCTTTACAACTGACAACATATCCATACAAGTGCCGGAATACTCATCTCCAAAACCACACCATGCAATACCGACACCCCTACTATCTCCGGACCGCAACAGCACGCTATTATGGGCAAACACACATCAAGCGATGTGACTCCAGCAGCTGATATCGGAGCATAGCTTCCGAACCAACGCTTGAACCAGGGAGCCAAAAGCAGTGCCATCATCTCACGCATTATATTGGTAAGCAATGCTATCGCGGCCAACTCGCCGGCAATCTCCCCTCCCGATTTGTCACGCATATAATCAAGTATCAGCATTGACGACAACGAGTAATATCCCAGTCCGCTGCCAAGAGCAAGATAATCACTCGGCGTATAAATTCCCATCAGCAATCCGGCCAGCAATGCAAACACAAGGCTGCACACTACTGTTACGATGGGAAGCAGCAAAACACTCCACGACACATTGGCAAACGCCCTCTCCACCTGATGACGGCCAAACTCCCACCCTACAAACGCAATGAGCAGATACAGCACATACAGTGCCAACTGAGCATAATCCACTCCCGCAGGACACAATCCGAAATATCCCACTGCTATGCCCGACGCAAACATCAGGGCGACTATCAGACTCCCCTTCATACCTTGCTCCTGAATTTCCACAGCAGCCATCCCCCGATCACGCTGCCGCACACTGTTGCTACGGCCACAGCAAGCGCCACTGCTCCGAAACTGTGCAGCTTTGACACCAGCTCCTTATTGCCGCCGATGGATATGCCAAACAAAAATAGAAGTGCCCATACCATATAACTCATGAATCTGTCGGGCAACTCCGGCATTCGCACTTTGCGCAGCATATACCCGCACAGCATCATGCCAAACAATATTATCAAAGTAATCATATCTTACAAAACTTATCAGTACGCACTGCGTAAAAAAAATCTTCAGGGCACGTCACATCGACGCGCCCTGAAGTTTATAGTCTGTCCTTACGGATTATTCTTCGTTGAGAATTTCAAGCATCTTGATAGCCGATGCCGGAATACGGGTACCGGGACCGAATATCGCAGCAACACCTGCCTTGTAAAGGAAGTCATAATCCTGTGCGGGAATTACACCGCCGGCTGTAACCAGAATATCCTCACGGCCAAGCTTCTTAAGCTCCTCTATAACCTGAGGAATAAGAGTTTTGTGACCTGCGGCCAGAGAGCTGACGCCAAGAATATGCACATCGTTCTCCACGGCCTGGCGGGCAGCTTCGGCCGGAGTTTGGAACAGCGGGCCCATATCCACATCAAATCCGCAGTCGGCATAACCGGTGGCCACAACTTTGGCACCGCGGTCATGACCGTCCTGACCCATCTTCGCAATCATGATACGGGGTTGACGACCTTCGCGCTTGGCGAATTCTTCACACATCTTTTGAGCTTTCTCAAAATCGGGATCGTTTTTGGTTTCGCTTGAGTACACGCCTGAAATTGTTCTGATTACTGCTTTATATCGACCGACAACAGCTTCGCATGCGTCGGAAATCTCTCCAAGAGTGGCACGCAAACCGGCAGCTTTCACAGCCAAGTCAAGGAGATTGCCCTTCTTGGTGCGTACACATTCTGTAATAGCTTCAAGAGCTTCTTTCACCTTGGCCTCGTCACGGTGAGCTTTCACATCGTTAAGACGCTCTATCTGTTCTTTGCGCACCTCGGTGTTGTCAATCTCAAGAATATCTATGGGATCCTCATGATCAAGACGATATTTGTTGATACCGACAATAGTCTGACGGCCTGAGTCAATACGCGCCTGCGTACGGGCTGCAGCCTCTTCAATACGGAGTTTGGGCAGACCTGTTTCAATAGCTTTGGCCATGCCGCCGAGTTCCTCAATTTCCTGAATATGTTTCCATGCCCTGTGAGCAATCTCATTGGTCAGGGACTCCACATAATAACTGCCGGCCCATGGGTCAACCTGTTTGGTAATCATGGTCTCCTCCTGAATATAGATCTGGGTATTGCGGGCAATACGGGCTGAGAAATCGGTAGGCAGGGCTATAGCCTCGTCAAGAGCGTTGGTGTGCAGTGACTGGGTGTGACCCAAAGCTGCTCCCATGGCCTCTATACATGTACGACCCACATTGTTGAACGGATCCTGCTCTGTGAGTGACCATCCTGAAGTCTGAGAGTGTGTGCGCAATGCCAGTGATTTCGGGTTCTTGGGGTTGAACTGTTTCACAATCTTGGCCCAGAGCATACGGGCGGCACGCATCTTGGCAATCTCCATGAAGAAATTCATGCCGATAGCCCAGAAGAACGACAAACGGGGAGCAAATGCATCAATATCCATACCGGCATTCACGCCTGCACGCAGATATTCCAGACCGTCAGCCAGTGTATAAGCCAACTCGATATCACAGGTTGCACCTGCTTCCTGCATATGATAGCCGGAAATGGATATGGAGTTGAACTTGGGCATATGCTGCGATGTGTATTCAAAGATGTCGGCTATGATACGCATCGAAAATTCGGGCGGATATATATAGGTGTTGCGCACCATGAACTCTTTCAGAATATCATTCTGAATGGTACCTGCCATCTCTTCAAGTTTGGCTCCCTGCTCCAGACCTGCATTGATATAGAATGCAAGCACAGGCAGCACGGCGCCGTTCATGGTCATTGACACTGACATCTTGTTCAAAGGTATGCCGTCAAACAGCACCTTCATGTCCTCAAGCGAGCATATCGACACACCGGCTTTACCAACATCGCCTACCACACGTTCATGGTCAGCATCGTAGCCACGGTGTGTGGCGAGGTCAAATGCCACTGACAAGCCTTTCTGACCCGAAGCAAGATTGCGGCGGTAGAAAGCATTTGATTCTGCTGCTGTGGAAAAGCCCGCATACTGGCGGATGGTCCAGGGACGCAAAGGATACATGGCACTGTACGGGCCACGCAGGAATGGAGGCAGACCGCTCACATAGTTGAGGTGTTCCATACCCTCAAGATCCTGCTTTGTATAAATGGGCTTTACAGGAATAAGTTCCGGGGTGAGCCACTGTTCACCCGCTGCCGGCGCTTCTTTTTGGGCGCCAAAGGCATCTTTCGTTATATCTATTGTTTTAAAATCTGGTCTCATGTTGAGTTGAGTTATCAAACGATGGGTGAATAATCAGTTATTTAAGCAAGCGGGCATTGAATGCCTTAAGGGTGTCAAGCACATTGCAGCGCACATGCACAAACTCCTTGATGCCTGCGGCCTGAAGCTCTTCCATGCATGCGGGAGCACCTGCCACCACAAATTCAGCACGGCCATTGAGATATTTGAATGCTTCAGGAGCCAGAGTGGCATACTCATCGTCGCTTGAGCAGAGCACTATCACATCAGCACCTTTTTCAAGTGCGGCATCCACACCCTGTTCCACAGTATCGAATCCAAGGTTATCGATTATCTCATAACCGGCGCAGCCAAAGAAATTGGTGCTGAACTGTGCACGTGCCAGACGCATTGCCAAATTGCCTATAGTGAGCATGAACACTTTTGGACGGTGCGATGATGCTTCAGTGGCAAGACGCAGTGCCTCAAAGTCACTTGCTGCGCGTGAAGTAGGCAGTCCGTCCTCGGTAGAGGCGTGCTCGTGTTCGCCGTGACCGCAGCAGCATGCATGTCCTTCGGTTTTGATTTTTGATGCCGCTGTCTCGTTGATATTGGGGTACTGGTTAGTACCGAGAAGTATCTCTTTGCGGCGTGCCACATCGGTATGGCGTTTTACACTCGTCTCACGGATAGCGGCCTGCACGGTACCATCGTTAACGCAAGCAAGGAATCCGCCCTTATCCTCTATCTCAAGGAAGAGTTTCCATGCTTCTTTGGCTATTGACACGGTAAGTGTCTCCACATAATAGCTGCCGCCGGCAGGATCCACCACCTTATCCAGATGGCTCTCCTCTTTGAGAAGGAACTGCTGGTTGCGTGCTATACGTTCTGAGAATGCATCGGGTGTCTGATAAGGCACATCAAAAGGCGTAACCGTGATAGATTCCACCCCTGCGAGTGCGGCGCTCATACATTCGGTCTGTGAACGCAACAGGTTCACATGCGCATCATATATTGTCTGATTATAGCGCGAAGTGGTGGCATGAACATGCTGTTTGCAGTCATCATCGGATGTGCCGGGATACTGCTTCACAATCTGTGCCCAAAGCATGCGGGCTGCACGGAATTTTGCCAGCTCCATGAAGTAGTTGCTTGACACACCCATATTAAATTTGATGCGTTTTGCCACTTCACCTGCATTCAGGCCCTTGTCGGTGAGAAGTGTAAGCCATTCTGCTCCCCATGCAAGCGCATAGCCGAGTTCCTGGAATATGTAAGCACCGGCATTAGACAGCATCTCGCTATCTACTGACAGCACCTTAAGCCCTGCCACGGGAGCTGCAATATTCACCAGTTCGGCACCCATCTGGGCTATGTCACCGGGGAACGGCTGACCGTGTTTAAGAGCTTTTTTAAACGGATTGAAAGTAACAGAACCTTTGAAAGTTGCCTCTGCTCCGTGGGCTTTCACATATTCTACAAGAGCTTTAGCCACATCAATTGCTTTCTTGGGGCAGCTTATCAGGTTAATCTCCACCTTGGTGATGTCTATACCGTTCAGCAAAGTGGTCACATCCGACGGATTCTTCACCTTGAAGCCAAGCGAATTGATTCCCTTGGTCAACACATCGCGGGCTATCTCATTTGCCTGCTCCGGGGTGTCGGCTATGATCTCCTGACGGCTAAGCCAATCGTTGTCGGTCTTGATGCCGCGAACAAACGGATATTCACCGGGGAGTGAATTGGTAGTGTTGAAGTCCTTGATATCTTCGGCACGATACATAGGCTGAAGATTAAATCCTTCATTGGTTCTCCAAACCAATTTCTTGTCAAATGGAGCACCTTTTAGGTCGGCCTCTACTTTGGCGCGCCATTCCTCTGTGCTCACAGGTGGAAATTGGTCAAACAATAATTCTTTCTTTTCTGCCATAATGATTATAATATAATTTGTTTAATCATGTTGGATTAAGGTCAATATGCTGCAAAATTAACAAACTTTACAATCCGCGCCAACAAAAAAGTGTCAAAATCGGTATTCTGAATCAATTTCACCTTGATATTATATAAAAAATAAGCCATTGCAATTGCGCAACGGCTCATCTCTTTTATTTGTACCCGTATGGGTCACTCTGAGCAAATAGAATTTTCTATAATATCAATTTCTTTAATTTTGTGCCACCGGTTGTTCGGAATCAATCACACGCTGCACATGCAGGAAATGACGCGAATAATAAGCTCCGTCGGGATAATTCTGAATAACCACTCCCTTGCTGGTTGAGGCATGTATGAATTTCAATGTGCCGTTCTTGCGGTCAACATCTATTACCATACCCACATGACCGATTGTAGAACCGCCTCTGCGACCGCTGAAAAACATCAGGTCACCCACCTCCACGTTAGCAAGATCCACTCGCTCGCCCTGAGTTCCCTGCATGCGTGATGCCGGACTCAGCTGGTAGCCGAATTTGCGGAACACATAACTCGTGAATCCTGAGCAGTCAAATGCATTGGGCCCTTTTGCACCGTGACGGTAACGGGTACCGAGATAATTCTTTGCATAATCCACCAAACCGTCTTTGAGCCACTGGTTATCCACTATGTCCCCCAAATTATCCACAGGCTCTCCAAGCATCTCCTCAAGAGTGGGCATATATACATCACCGGTATAAAGCGAATTATTTTCCATGTCAAGCACACTCAGCATATTGTTTTGCGAGTTGAACGAGGACTTGATGTCGGGAGTAGGATCGGCAAAAGCAACTGCCGATGCAGTTATCAGGACTGTTATGGTAAAGATTATGCGGTGCATCACTGTAAGGGGGTAAGTAGGTTAGTTTTGTATTGCAAAGTTACTCAACCTCGCCCCCGATTGCAAGCACCCTTTACCTCACATTATATATATAATGGGCATTATTTTAAGATTTCAACGGCTTTTAAAGTAAACAAGTGTGAAATTCTATTCACATCCCGCATAAACCCCTGCGTGAATTGTGAAGTACTGTAAATTTATGATAAATATCACGCCAAAATTTCACACAGCGCAAATTTCAATCACACAGCCAGCAGGCAAAATATTGTTATTCAATAAAATACGAGCATATCACAAACCGTATGCGCAATAATAAATTTAACTTTTATTATGACATACATTTGTAACATGCTCGCATTTCATGCGCCTGAGCGCACTTTATTTCAGCAGAGCCTTCACATCATCGGCTATCTGTTCGGGCATAAGACGGTTTTGGGTCAGAATCTCCTGATAATTGTATCTGTCAGCAAACTCCTTCTTCACGCCATAGCATTTCACCATCATTTGCTTGTCAGTGCCGTAGTAGCGGGCAATCTTTTCACCGAAACCGCCGTCAAGCACTCCGTCTTCCAAAGTCACCACAAGCTTATGGTCCTCCTTAAGTTCGTCAAGCAATTCGGTATCAAGGCCACTCAGATACCGAGGGTTTATCAATGTGGCTTTAACCCCTACATGAGCAAGCAGCTTCACCACATCCTCTCCGCGCTGATAAAAAGACCCGGCGGCAATCACTGCCACATCTTTGCCGCGTTGCTCCACCATATATTTGTTGAGGTCTGAATAATCCTTGGGGTACTCTTTACCGCTCTCCACCACGCTCGCTCCGGGCACGCGCAATACCACTGGATAATCATTCTGCTTCATAGCCCAGTCAAGCATGGCCAGATATTCTTCCTTGCATGTAGGCGCCAGATACACCACATTGGGAATATTGGAAATCAACGCTATGTCAAACCATCCTAGATGGGTCACATCGTTCATTCCCAACACTGTGCCATAAAATATTCCTATCACCGGCGCAGTGCTGTTGATTGCCATGTCCTGCGACAGTTGGTCGTATGCCCTCTGCACAAATGAGCTTACGACTCCAAAGAACGGTTTGCAGCCACCCTTGGCTATTCCTGACGCAAGCGCAACAGCCTCTTGCTCGGCAATACCCACATCCACAAACTGCTTCCCGGCCTCTTTTCTCCGGTCTGCATTAAACCCGATTACACCGGGAGTGCCTGCGGTAATGGCCACCACAGTCTTATCCTCTTTCATCATCTTAAGGAGATGTGAAGCCGTAACATCACCGTAATCCTCATCCTCATTCATATTGAGGGGATCGCCGGTTGCAATATCAAACGGCGCCGAGAAGTGAAATCTCTCTCTGTGAACTTCGGCAGGGCCGTAACCCTCACCTTTTTGTGTGTGCACATGCAGCACCACAGGATGGTCCACATCTTTTACCTCCTCAAAAGCCTTTATCAACTCTCTCAGGTCATTGCCGTAGGCCACATATCTGTAATCAAGACCCATAGCCTTGAAGTAATTGCACTCGCATTGGCCATTGGTCTCCCTCAACTCCTTAAGATTTGAATACAATCCGCCATGGTCCTCGGCTATTGACATTTCATTATCGTTAACCACAATTATGAAATTACTTCCGAGCGTAGCGGCATAATCCAGCCCTTCAAAAGCCTCACCGCCGCTCAACGAGCCGTCGCCCACCACAGCAATGATATTCTCCTTATCACCTTTTAAATCTCTGGCTTTGGCAAGACCACCGGCAAGGCTGACACCGGTGGATGTATGACCTATAGTGAACATATCCATATCGCTCTCCTTGGGATTGGTATAACCGCTCACATCATTATAATGGGCCGGATCGGTAAAGGATCTCATTCTCCCGGTAAGCATCTTGTGAACATAACATTGGTGCGATACATCAAAAACCACCTTGTCTTTATGAAAATCAAATACATAATGCATTGCCACAGTCGCTTCCAACATGCCGAGATTAGGGCCCACATGTCCTCCGTGACGCGACAATTTGGTTAGTAACGCTGCACGTAGCTGGGCGCACACATCTGTCAGTTCATCTAAACCAAGCTTTTTGATATCAGCCGGTGAATGAATATCATTAATGTTCATACTTAAATTTTTAGGTTACAGATTTATGTTTGCAAAATTATTTATATAATATGAGTCTTTGACTACCAAAATCACTGAAAATATAACACAAAAACACATCATTGTTGTTGACTATCGCGCAACAAATTGCATTTTTAACACTTCATCTATTGCAAATCCACCCCCTTCTCATTATCTTTGGAATACAAAAAGCTATGATATAATGATTGACTACGACCGCGAGATATTCAACATCAACATTGCAAGCACTGCTCTTCCGCGCCCGGGAGCGCTCCTGATTTCCGAGCCTTTTCTTCGCGAGGAATACTTTCATCATGCCGTCATAGCGCTCATTGAATATGAGTTTGGTGCTACTGCAATGGGAATTGTCATGAATCATCCCACCGGTTACACTCTCCAGTCGCTCATTGAGGGAATAAAGATCAAAACTGACATACCGGTTTACTGCGGAGGCCCCGTGGCATGCGACAGACTTTTTTTCGTCCACACTCTCGGCAAAGAAATAATTCCCGAGTGCAGCGAAATAGCTCCGGGACTCTTCATCAGCGGCGATTTCTCCGCCATGAGGCAATACATCAACGCCGGATACCCTGTGGAAGGCTACATACGTTTTTTCGTGGGATATAGCGGATGGAGTCGTCAACAGCTTGATGAAGAGCTTCGCTCCAAAGTATGGGCGGTGGCCGAATGTTCCAACTATCATAGTCTCCTTACCGGAAGTGATGACCCTTTCTGGCATCGTTATGTGCGTGCGCTTGGAAATGATTTTCGTGGATGGCGTTTACACCCTCGCAATCCGCAGTGCAACTAATTTATTCCACACACCTCGGGGTGCATGGCCTTATCTTTTTTAGTCATCTTTTTCACCACTTCGCTATAGCTGTGGCGTATAAGTGACTTCATCATTTCGTTTGTCAATGAGCCGTTAATCTTTATTTGATTCCAGTATCTTTTGTTCCAGTGCCACGCCGGCTCCACCTCCTCACACCTGTCACGCAAGTCCAGAGCATAATCCGCATCACATTTCAGCACAAGATAGTCGGGGCGCAACAACCCGATACAGGCAAAAATCTTACCGCACACACGCAGCAACAGGTAATCATCGCCAAACGCCATATCCTCAGTTGTACAAGGCAGGCTCAGACAATACTCTCTTATATCCTCTATATTCATACAAACTTGCTAACCAGTTCATTGAATTTATCCACAATCCAATCGGGATTTGCACACATCAATTGCTCTCGTGTCTGATTCCCGTATGCGACTCCGCATGTCATGCTACCTGCATTTTTTCCCATCAGTATGTCATAAATCGCATCCCCGGTCACAAGACACTCTTCCGGGTTCCATCCGAGACGGTTGCATATAACATACACGGCATCCGGAGCCGGCTTGCCATGCTCCACATCATTTCCGCCTATCACGGCATCAAGCAATCCACCCCAACCGAAATCAGACACATACTCATCCAGCGACTTATGGCTGCGGCTGCTTGCTATCGCTATACCGTATCCGTGTGCACGCAGTTTTCTAAGCCCTTCGTCCACTCCGGCAAAACACTCCACCTTAATAGGCCGTTTAAGCTCATCAAATAAGCGACGATATGTTGCGGCGAATTTAGTACTCAACCCCTCCCCTCCGTTCCATAACACGGATGGAATCTCTTCCAGTCTAAGCCCTATGGTGGCTCTACACTCCTCATCACTCTTTGGCGGCAAACCCATTTCACGTATTGTAGCTTGCATCGTACTCACTATCAATGGAGCAGTATCCACAAGTGTGCCGTCGAAATCAAATATCAGATTCTTTGCCTTTTTAATTTCCATATGCAAATATACTCATTTCTCATAATATTCCAATTAAAGTTAAATTGTACAAATAACCCCGTTTTTGCTATCAATCTATCATATTACGCATTAAATTTTAATTAATTTTGCACCGCAACTGAATATTCAACCATTCACAATATTTCTTGAACTCATGAAAAAAGCCTTGTTTATGTCTGTGGGGCTTTCGATTGCAGCCCTCGCTGCTGCCGACAATGCCCCACTCTGGCTTCGCGATGCCGCCATATCCCCTGACGGAAATATCGTGGCATTCACTTTCAAAGGCGACATATTCACTGTGCCGGTAACCGGAGGTGAAGCACGCCAAATCACCACTTCACACGCCTACGACAGCTCTCCCCTGTGGACTCCTGATGGCAAGCAGATTGTGTTTCGCAGCAATCGCGAAGGATCCGACGACATCTATGCCATTCCCGCCAACGGTGGCACTGCTCGCCGCATCACCACCTCGTCAGGCGCCGAAACTCCCCTCGCCATTCTTCCTGACGGACGATTGCTGTTTGCCACCTTTGGCATGCCCGGACGCACCACTGTACAACCCCCTTTCGGGTCTCAGACCTATGTGGTGAGCCTAACAGAGCCAAACGCCCGTCCTCAGCTCTACCTTTCTGTCCCTATGCTTTCTGCATCTGTTGCGGCAGACGGGCGCATGCTTTATCAGGACCGCAAAGGCTACGAAAATGTATGGCGCAAACATGAGCGTTCTTCCAGCACTGCCGATATATGGCTTGTGGACAACAATGACTTCACAAAACTCACCGACTTCATAGGCCACGACATGAATCCGGTGTGGAGCGCAGACGGTAAGCATTTCTATTATCTCAGCGAGCTTAACAACAATGTCCTTAATGTTTATCAAGGCACTCTTGGCAGCTCCGAGGCACCTAAACAGCTCACTGATTATACCGAATATCCTGTACGCTCACTCTCCGCATCTGCCAACGGCACTCTTGCATACAGTTACGATGGTGAGATTTACACCCTCACCCCCGGCTCGCAACCACGCAAAGTCAACATATCCATCACCACCGATGATTACGATTCCGACCTCATCAAGAGCTTCCGCAATTCCGGTGCCACCAACATGTCTGTCAACAAGGATGGCACAGAAGTGGCATTTGTTGTTCGTGGCGATGTCTATGTCACATCTGTAAAATACCCCACCACCAAACGCATCACCAACACCCCTGATCAGGAGCGTTGCATAAGTTTCAGTCCCGATGGCCGCTCTATAGTTTACGATTCCGAGCGCAACGGGCTTTGGCAATTATGCATTGCCAAAATCAAAGACAAGGATGAAAAAGAATTCGCCTATGCCACAGAAATTGAGGAAGAGCCTCTCTACAGTTGCTCTACATCCGCTCAGCAGCCGGAATTCAGTCCCGACGGCAAAAAGGTAGCGTTTCTTGAAAACCGCACTATTCTTCAGGTCATAGATGTTGATTCCAAAAAAGTCACCACTGCACTTGATGGCAAATACAACTATTCTTATACCGACGGCGACATATCATTTGAATGGAGTCCTGATAGCAAATGGCTGATAATAAACTACATCGGCGTTGGCGGCTGGAACAATACCGACATAGCGCTTGTCAAAGCTGACGGCACCGAAGTAGTGGACCTCACCGAAAGCGGCCATTCCGACAGAAATCCTTCTTGGGCGCTTGACGGCAAAGCCATAACTTATATGACCGGCCGTTACGGCATGAAAGCTCAGGGCAGCTGGGGCAATCAGGAAGATGTGATGCTCATGGTTCTTGATCCTGAAGCTTGGGACAATTTCAACCTCAGCGAGGAAGAACAGGCTCTGAAAGAAAAGGAGGAAAAAGACAAAGAAAATGCCGACAATTCCGATAAGAGCAAAGACAAAAAGAAATCTAAGAAAAAGGACAAGAAAAAATCCAAAGACAACATTAAGGACACTGAGGCTGAATCTGTTGATTTTGACCTTGACAACCGACGCTACCGTATGGTGCGTCTGACTCCTATGTCCTCAATACTTGGCGATTATTATCTTGATAAGAAAGGCAACAAGTTCTACTATGTCTCTGTAGGCAGCGATGGCGAGGCCAACCTTATGTGCCGCGACCTCAAAAAAGGCGACATAACAGTTTTTGCTCCCGGTGTTAACGGTGGCATTTTACCTGATGATAAGGGTGAAAACCTGTTTATCCTCTCCTATAATGGCATGAGCAAGATTTCACTTGCCGACGGCAAAAAAGAAGCCATTGAATTCAATGCGCCCTACAACCGCCATCCGTCCTTGGAACGCGCATATATATATGACCACATGCTCAATCAGGTCAAGAACAAATTCTACGATGCCAACCTTCATGGCCTTGATTGGGACAGCATCGGCTCTCACTACCGCCGTTTCCTCCCCTACATCAACAACAATCGCGACTTTGCCATTCTCATGAGTGAGGTACTTGGTGAGCTGAACGCATCTCACACTGGTGCGTCCGCACCAAGCGGATGGGCTTCGCTCCCCACTGCCACTCTCGGTGCTTACTTCAACGACTCCTACACCGGTCCCGGTCTGGAGGTGGCAGAAGTACTGCGTCGCGGTCCGCTTGACAAAAAGAAAGTCAATATTAAACCCGGCGACATAATCACCTCCATTGATGGTGAGCCAATCTTACCGGGCAAGGACTATTACCCGATGCTGGAAGGCAAAGCCGGCAAAAAAGTTATTCTTGGCGTAAAACGCGCCGGAGCTGCCACGGAAGATAAGGTGACTGTTCGCCCCGGTTATTCCGACAGCGAATTGCTCTACAACCGCTGGGTTGAGCGCAACGAACATATCGTTGACAGCCTCTCCAACGGACGCATAGGCTATATCCACATCAAGGCCATGGACACCCCGAGCTATCTAACCACCTACGACCGTTTGCTTGGGAAATACCGCAACTGTGATGCCGTGGTTGTTGACACTCGTTACAATGGTGGCGGCTGGCTTCACAACGATATTGCCCTGCTTCTCGGCGGTAAGGAATATGTACGTTACATGCCGCGAGGCCGATATGTGGGCAGTGATCCGTTCTCACAATGGACCAAACCGTCCGTAATGCTCGTCAACGAGAGCAATTACAGCGATGCTCACGGCACCCCCTACGCATATCAGACATTGGGCATAGGTGATGTGGTTGGCGCTCCGATTCCCGGCACCATGACAGCTGTATGGTGGGAAACTCAAATTGATCCCAACATCATATTCGGTATTCCGCAGGTTACTTCCATGGACATGAATGGCAATGTTCTTGAAAACCGACAGCTGACTCCCGATGTGGTTATTTACAATCAGCCCGGCGAGATTATCAATGGTAAGGACGCACAGCTGGAAGGAGCGGTTAAACATCTCCTTAATAAAGTACCCGCGAAAAAATAATTCCACATACACTCATATTTGCAAATCCCGGAGCACGAAGTTCCGGGATTTCTTTTTTTTGCATGCACTCCCGCCGGGCAATGCACCATTGTTTATTCGGGCAAACTGTTGTCCGTTTGCCCGCGAATAAGTACCTTTGCGCCCAGTTTCCAAGCATTATACCAATGAGGTTTGACGATTTTGATCTGAACTACGATGTGCTTGACGCACTCGATGCAATGAATTTTTCCGAATGTACCCCTATACAGGAACAAGCGATACCCGCAGCTCTTGACGGGCACGACCTTATTGCCGTTGCCCAGACTGGCACCGGCAAAACGGCCGCCTATCTCCTGCCTATTCTTAATCGTCTTGCCGACGGTGAATTCCCCGAGGATGCCGTCAACTGTATCATCATGGCTCCCACCCGTGAACTTGCAATGCAAATTGACCACCAGCTTGAGGGCTTCAGTTACTTCCTGTCTGTAAGCAGTCTGCCGATATACGGAGGCACTGACGGTGCTACTTTCGCTCGCCAGCAACGAGGGCTTAAACTCGGCACCGATGTGGTCATCGCCACTCCGGGACGACTGCTCGCACACCTGCAAATGGGCTACGTTGATCTGTCGCGTGTATCTTTCTTTATACTTGACGAAGCCGACAGAATGCTTGACATGGGTTTTTACGACGATATTATGCAAATCGCCAAGCATCTTCCCAAGGAGCGTCAGACTCTCATGTTCTCGGCCACAATGCCGCCAAAAATCCAGCAACTCGCAAAATCCATCCTCTCCAATCCTAAAGAAATCACCATAGCAATGTCCCGGCCCGCCGACAAGATTGACCAAAGTGCGTTTATTTGCTATGAGACTCAAAAGCTGCCCATACTCAAAAACATATTCACCAAGCAACATGCAAAGCGTGTCATAGTCTTTGCTTCCTCCAAACTTAAAGTCAAGGAGCTGGCTCGTGAACTTCGTCGCGCCAAATTCAAAATCGGGGAAATGCACTCCGACCTTGACCAAGCCAAACGTGATGAGGTGATGCTGGACTTCAAGGCTTCACGCATTGACATCCTTGTTGCCACCGATATTGTGGCACGAGGCATTGATATTGACGACATAACCATGGTGGTGAATTATGATGTGCCCCATGATGCCGAAGACTATGTGCACCGCGTGGGGCGTACTGCGCGTGCCGATGCCGATGGTGAAGCCATTACATTTGTCAGCGAACGCGAGCGTGGCAAGTTTGCTGCCATAGAGCGCTTTCTTGGCAAAAAAGTGCGCCGTCAGCAAATCCCTGCCGAGCTCGGTTCTGCACCATCCGACTCCAGGCCATCACAACGTGGCAATCGACGCCCCGACCGCAAAAAATCATCCGCCCCGCGCTCTGAACGCAAACCTGACATGGAAGCATCAGCACCTGCTGATACCCGGTCGCCAAAGCCCAAACGCCGTCGTCCTTGGCACCGTTCTCCTAAGCGTCCCTCATCCGGTCCCAAAGAAGAATAGCGATAAATTTTTTTGGTATTTCATTCTTATTATTTATCTTTGCCTCAAATGTTACAACAAAGGGGTGCCGCTTCATGTGGCTGAGATTCATACCCTCTGAACCTGATACGGTTAGCACCGGCGCAGGGATTGTTAGAGACCAACACTCATCCATATTCGGCACATAACCTTTGCTTTGGCATTCATATAAGTTTGACATGCCTATGCGTCGTTATTATCCCGTTCTTTCAATAGCCGGCTCTGACAGCAGCGGAGGTGCCGGAATACAAGCCGACATTAAAACCATATCAGCTATTGGCTGTTATGCAATGACTGCCATTACAGCCATTACAGCCCAAAACACCACCGGAGTATCTGCCATCCAAGGCATTGACCCTGACATAGTTCGAGCACAGATAAGCACCGTTTGGGCCGACATACCTCCCCTCGCGGTCAAAACAGGTATGCTTTTCTCAGCCCCCATCATTGAGCAGGTAGCTGCCGAGTTGTCACAGCACTCCCCCCTACACTTGGTTGTAGATCCCGTCATGCTCTCCACATCCGGATCGCAGCTCATTGCTCCCGATGCCGTAGATTGCATGGTCAAACTCCTTTTCCCCATGGCCGAAATCGTCACACCCAACATAAGCGAGGCCTATGCTCTCACAGGCACGCATGACTTTATGCAACAGGCGCTCGCACTCCGTAGCATGGGATGCCGCAATGTGCTTCTTAAAGGGGGCGACACTGACTCCACAGATTTCAAGACCGACTATCTGCTCCTTGAAAACAGCTGCGAGCTTATGCCGCTCAAATCCGATGCTATCAACACGCGCAATACACATGGCACCGGATGTACCCTGTCGTCTGCTATAGCCTCTTATCTTGCCCTCGGCATGGATATGACTGAAGCCGTAAGCCGCGCCAAACTTTTTGTGGTACGCGGACTGCGAAGCGGCGCATCGGTAGCTATTGGGCACGGACACGGCCCTATGAACCATCTCTATGCTCCGCGACACATGAAATTCCAAAACCATCACCATCATGACCATAACAATCAATGATAAACCGGTAAACCTTCAGGACGGGGCCACCCTCTTGCAGGCTCTTGAGGCTGAACGCATAAACCCTGTGGGAATAGCTACGGCAGTAAACAATGCCGTTGTGCCACGCGACAATCGCGCAACCCACACTCTTCATCAAGGCGACAAAATCATAATCATCAAAGCTTTCTACGGAGGTTGATTCATGCTACGCATTGCCATCACCACACACCATATTCACCCCCGCGAGCCGCAGATAATCACATCATTGCTCCGCGACGGGTGGACCTATGTGCACCTCAGGCATCCCGACGCATCACTGCGCGATATTCAAAACATCATTGAGGCCATTCCGCAAAAATATCATTCGCGCATCAAACTTCACGGACATTTTGAGCTCGTTCACAGTTTCAATCTTGGTGGACTGCACCTCAACAGTCGTTGCCCGACACCGCCTGTAGGATACTCGGACAAACTCTCACGTTCCTGTCATACACCTCAGGAATTAAGTCAGGCAACAGGACTCGAATATGCCACTCTAAGCCCCGTTTACCCGAGCATAAGCAAGCCGGGCTATCTTCCTGTACTCACCACTGATCAGATTATCAGTGCGCTGGCAGAAGCCAAAGTACCTGTAGTGGCATTGGGCGGCGTAACCCCCGATAAGGAATCTGAGCTTATGCACATGGGATTCGCGGGATATGCCTGCCTTGGCTCTGTTTGGCAACAATTCAGTGATAAATAAATTAATTAACTAATATGCTACAATTCATTACTCATCCCAGCGAGCATTACTCCATTGCCGAAGAAGCACAAATGGCAATTGAAGGAGGGTGTCGGTGGATTCAGCTCCGCATAAAGGATGCTTCCGATGATGAGGTTCGGCAAGTGGCAATGGAAATTATTCCTATGTGCCGTGAAACCGAGACATTCCTTATCATTGATGACCGCGTGGAGCTTGTCAATGAGCTTAAGGTTTCCGGAGTTCACCTTGGCAAGAACGACATGGACCCTCTTGAAGCTCGGGAGATACTCGGCCCTCATGCCATAATAGGCATTACGGCCAATACTGCCGAAGATATTATACGCTATAAAGGCAAAGATGTGGATTACGTGGGCCTTGGACCTTTCCGCCACACCACCACCAAGAAAAATCTCTCACCCGTACTCGGCATTGAAGGCTACGCCTCTGTTGTCAGCCAAGTGCGTCAGGCAGGTGTGGAACTACCCATAGTTGCCATTGGCGGCATTACCATTGACGATATTGATGCCATCATGGCCACAGGAGTCAACGGTATAGCAGTTTCAGGTGCCATTATCAATGCACCCGACCCCGTAGAATACACAAATCACATTATGCAAAAACTTTATCCCGATGAATGATATTCTCACTTTAGGTGGACGCGAGTTCCATTCGCGTCTGTTCGTTGGCACCGGCAAATTCTCAAGCAACCGTCTTATGCTTGATGCCGTACTTGCCTCCGGCTCGGAAATGATTACCGTAGCCATGAAACGTATTGACATGGAGCATGAAGAAGACGATGACATGCTTCGTCACATCAATCGCGATCATGTTCAGTTCCTTCCCAACACTTCAGGTGTGCGCGACGCGCAGGAAGC
Organism: Bacteroides sp. CAG:927; assembly: GCA_000431155.1. Taxonomy (GTDB): domain Bacteria; phylum Bacteroidota; class Bacteroidia; order Bacteroidales; family Muribaculaceae; genus Paramuribaculum. The sequence continues at coordinate 12,202 of HF985656.1, read as the reverse complement.
CATCATGGCCGCGCGCCTTGCACGCGATTGCTTCGGCACCGATTTCATCAAACTTGAAATCCATCCCGATCCGAAATATCTTCTCCCCGACCCCGTGGAAACGCTCAAGGCCACCGAAGTTTTGGCCAAAGAGGGATTCAAGGTACTTCCCTACATTCAGGCCGACCCCGTGCTATGCAAACGATTGGAGGATGTGGGCACAGCAGCTGTAATGCCTTTGGGTGCGCCAATCGGCACAAACAAAGGTCTTCGCACAGTTGATATGCTTGAAATCATCATTGCCGAAACCCGCGTCCCGGTAGTTATTGATGCCGGCCTCGGAGCACCCTCCCATGCTGCCGCCGCTCTTGAAATGGGAGCCGATGCCGTGCTTGTCAACACCGCCATTGCCGTAGCCGGGAACCCGGTGGAAATGGCCATAGCTTTCAAGGAAGCTGTTATCGCCGGTCGCCGCGCATATCTTGCTGGTCTGGGCACCGTATCTCACACCGCAGAAGCCACATCACCCCTCACTTCATTTTTAGATACCCTTTGACATGACTATTGAAAATTTCAACATTCACAGCTATCCTGCATCCGAGAAAATTTATGTTAAAGGCGAGCTGTTTCCTTTCTTGCGCGTTCCCATGCGCAAAATCTCCCTCACCCCTACCGTAACCGTCAAAAATGGCGAAAAGACAGTTCGCGAGAACGCCCCGGTAGTTGTTTACGACACCTCAGGCGTTTATACCGATCCTTCTGTGAAACTTGACATAAACCAAGGTTTGCCACGCTTCCGCGAAGCTTGGATTTCTGAGCGATCGGACCTTGAGCAGCTTCCCGGCATAACTTCTCAGTATGGCCGTGAGCGCGAAAATAATCCCGCACTTGAGCCTATTCGCTTCAAGCATCGCCATGCGCCGCGCCGTGCCAAGAACGGTGAATCCATAACTCAGATGGCTCTTGCACGCAAAGGAATCATAACTCCTGAAATGGAATATGTGGCCATTCGTGAAAACGCCAATTGCCGTGAGCTTGGCATTGAAAGCCATATCACCCCCGAGTTTGTGCGGCAGGAAATAGCGGCAGGCCGAGCCGTGCTCCCCGCCAACATCAACCATCCCGAAGCAGAGCCTATGATTATCGGCAAAAACTTCCTTGTGAAGCTCAACACCAACATTGGCAACTCTGCCCTGTCCTCCGGCATTGAAGAGGAAGTACAGAAAGCTGTATGGAGTTGCTACTGGGGTGGCGACACTCTGATGGACCTTTCCACCGGCGACAATATCCATGAAACCCGCGAATGGATTATCCGAAATTGTCCCGTACCTATGGGAACTGTACCAGTATATCAGGCATTGGAGAAAGTCAACGGTCGCGTCCGCGACCTCACTTGGGAAATATACCGTGACACCCTTATTGAGCAGGCTGAACAAGGCGTGGACTATTTCACCATTCACGCAGGTGCATTGCGTGCTCATGCCGACATGATCAAGGAGCGACTCACCGGCATTGTATCGCGTGGCGGTTCCATCATGACGCAATGGGCTGTGCTCCATAACGAAGAAAATTTCCTTTACACCCACTTTGACGAGATATGTGAGATTCTTGCCAAATATGATGTGGCTGTATCGCTTGGTGACGGACTCCGCCCGGGCTCTATTCATGATGCTAACGACCGTTCTCAGTTCCTTGAGCTTGACACTCTCGGCGAGCTGACTGAAATTGCATGGAAACATAATGTACAGGTACTGATTGAAGGCCCCGGCCATGTGCCGATGCACAAAATCCGCGAGAACATGGACCGTCAGGTTGAAAAATGCCACGAGGCCCCCTTCTACACCCTTGGACCGCTCACCACCGACATAGCCCCGGGCTACGACCACATAACTTCAGCCATCGGCGCAGCACAAATAGCATGGATGGGAACCGCTATGATATGCTATGTCACACCCAAGGAACACCTCGCCCTTCCCACACTCGAGGATGTGCGCAATGGTGTCATAGCCTACAAAATTGCCGCCCATGCCGCCGATATAGCCAAAGGACATCCCGGTGCGCAGGTACGCGACAATGCTATGAGCAGCGCACGTTACGATTTCCGTTGGAAAGACCAGTTCAACCTGTCTCTTGACCCGGCACGTGCTCGCCAGTATTATGTTGAGAGCCACAAGGACTCCGACAAATTCTGCACCATGTGCGGACCCAACTTCTGCGCCATGCGTATATCGCAGGATGTGGCAAAAGAATGTGAAAAATATTGATGGAAATGTTTTACGACGAACTTAAAAAATACGATTGGCAGGCCACAACTCAGGCCATAGCTTCCAAAACTGCCGCCGATGTGGAGCGCGCCCTTACCGCCGCGCACCCGTCGGTTGACGACTTCATGGCTCTGATATCTCCCGCTGCTGAGCCTTATTTGGAGCGCATGGCACAACTCTCCCACCGCTATACTCTTGAGCGGTTTGGCAAAACCATTTCAATGTACATACCCCTTTATGTATCCAACGCATGCACCAATCACTGCGTGTATTGCGGCTTTAACCATAACAATCCCCTCCAGCGCGTCACTCTCACCCAAGAGCAGGTAAAAGCCGAATGTGAGGCAATACGCAAGCTCGGGCCTTTTGAGAATCTGCTTATAGTGTCAGGTGAATTCCCCACGCTCAACGGCGTGGATTATATTGAGCAGGTGCTTCACACCGCACGCCCGTATTTCAACAATCTCACCATTGAAGTCATGCCTATGAAGCAGCGCGATTATGAGCGGCTTACCCATTCCGGACTCAATGGAGTGGTATGCTTCCAGGAAACATACCATGAGGAAGCTTACAAGAAATATCATCCCCGTGGCATGAAATCCATATTCGAATGGCGCGTCAACGGATTTGACCGCATGGGAGCCGCCGGCGTACACAAAATCGGTATGGGCGTATTGATTGGCCTTGAGGACTGGCGCACGGATGTTACCATGATGGCCCGCCATCTCCACTATCTGCGCAAGCGTTATTGGCGCACCCGCTACAGCATCAATTTCCCTCGCATGTGTCCCGCAGAGGGCGGCTATCAGCCCAATGTGGTGATGTCCGACCGCGAACTTGCCCAGGTCACTTTCGCATTCCGCATTTTCGACCACGATGTTGACATTTCTTATTCCACACGCGAAAACCCCGTTTTCCGTGCCAATATGATGAAACTCGGTGTCACATCCATGAGTGCCGGCAGCAAAACCGAGCCGGGCGGCTATGTCTCCACGCCCGATGCCTTGGAACAGTTTGAAGTAAGCGACAGCCGCACACCGGCACAGGTAGTCTCGGAAATACGCGCACTCGGTTATGAAGCCGTATGGAAAGATTGGGACAAAATCTTTGATTAAACAGAATTTTTTTGTACTTTTGCGCCCAAAACAAACATCACTACATTTTTTATGATTAACGCTCAAGACATTAAGAACGGCACATGCATCCGCATGGACGGCCGCTTGTACTTCTGCGTGGAGTTCCTCCACGTTAAGCCCGGCAAAGGCAATACTTTCATGCGCACCAAACTCAAAGACGTGGTTGACGGCCGCGTGCTTGAGCGTCGATTCAATATCGGCGAAAAACTTGAAGATGTGCGTGTTGAGCGTCGTCCTTTCCAGTATCTTTACGCTGATGGCGGCGATGACATTTTCATGAACAATGAAACATACGAGCAAATTCCTATCAACAAGGAACTCGTTACCGGCGCTGCTTTCATGAAAGAAGGCGACACTGTGGAAGTTGTAAGCGATGCCTCTACTGAAACTGTGCTCTACGCTGAAATGCCCGTCAAGACCGTCCTCAAAATCACCTACACCGAGCCGGGTCTCAAAGGCGATACCGCTACCAATACTCTTAAGCCCGCCACTCTCGAAACAGGTGCCGAAATCCGTGTGCCCCTCTTCATCAACGAAGGTGAGTTTATCGAGGTTGACACCCGCGATGGCAGCTACATCGGTCGCGTAAAAGCTTAAAATCGCTTATAAATCATAATTAATCGCCACTGCATCACATCGTGCGGTGGCGATTTTTTCACACCCAGCGAACCTTGTGCAGCCAGTACCATACCACAGCTGCCACAGAAAATGAGAACAGGATTATAAACCCGAAGGCCAATTCGTCTGAGGCAAACCACACATCCACGTTCATGCCGTAGAAGCTCGCCACAAGCGTAGGTATCATCAGTATTATGGATATACTGGTCATGCGCTTCATTATGTCATTCACATTATTTGATATAACCGAGGCAAAAGTATCCATACTGTTGCTCAGAATCTCCATATACACATTCACCGTGTTTGATGCCTGACTCAGTTCTATCTCCACGTCCTCCAGCAAATCCGCATCACAGTCATCCGAAAACACCTTGTTGAGCCTTTCCGTCAGCATACTGTTGCCTTGGAGTGAGGTATTGAAATATACAAGATCCTCCTGAAGCTGCATCAAACTGAGCAGCACTTCATTACGCACACTCTTTTCAAGTTGATGTGTAAAGGTATCTACCGTCTTGTTTATATCTTTAAGATATTGCAGAAACCAGTATGTGGACGAATATATGAGCCTGAGAACGAAATCAGGCTGATTGTCCACATTGATATGTCGTTTGTTGCTGTGGTCTATGAAATCCGGAATCATCTCGGTCTTGGCATGACACACCGTCACTATGATCTCGTCTTTGGTCATTACGCCGAGCGGCACTGTGCAATATTTCAGCGGAGAAATTTGTGAATGGTGAGGTATGCGAAGAATTGTCAGCAGCCATCCGGCCTCGCGTTCAAATCTTGGCCGCTCATCCATGTCGGCCACATTTTCCATAAACGATTCCGGCAAGTTAAGTCCCTGCAAAAATGCGTAATCCTCCTCATCGGGGCATTCCACATTTATCCAGTAATGAGGCTGCCACTCGTTCTTTTCCACTATGCTACCTCCCTCGTAGGCATAAAACTTTATCATACTCTAAAACGTAATATATTATATTAACAACCATATAACACAACAGTTCTCACATGAACACCGAAACCCACCCTTGGCCCCCATTCATCCCGCCTCACGCCAAAATTCTTATTATGGGCACATTCCCTCCCGCTCCTAACCGCTGGAGCATGGACTTCTATTACCCCAACCGTCAGAACGATTTCTGGCGCATAATGGGCCTTATATTTTTTGACAACAAACAGCGGTTTTATGACGAGCTGACGCGCACATATCGCCTTGACGACATCAAACGGCTGCTCACAGAGCGTGGCATTGCGCTCAACGACACCGGAGCTGAAATAATTCGCACCAAAGGCAATGCCTCCGACAAATTTCTGGAAATCGTCCGTCCCGTCAACTTGCGGGGACTGCTTGACCTCATGCTGGAATGTCACACTGTAGCCACCACCGGTGAAAAAGCGGCTTCCGTCATAGCCGCTCTCACATCCACCCCCCTGCCCAAGATGGGCGAAATGGTCACATCGGCCGACGGCCTCAATATCTGGCGAATGCCATCCACATCACGAGCCTACCCCATGGCCATTGAAAAGAAAGCCGAGTACTACACCGCCCTCTTCCGTTCCGCCGGTATTCTGTAATTCGGCACTTCGCATAACCCTATTCAGCGACTCCCTTCACTCACGGTTCGGAGCCGCTTTTTGTTTTCACATCCCGCCACGCCATTTCTTTTTGTTAGTACGCAAAAATAATTGTAATTTTGTTTCCTAAAACCAGCTAATAATTATGATTGATTCCCTGATACTCGCCGGCATGCTGTTTGACCCGGCACAAATCATCCAGGACTTTCTTAATGCCGATGCCGCATGGATCTACGGCATGGTATTTCTGTTGATGGTTGTGGAGAGCTCCTTCATCCCTTTCCCTTCCGAAGTAATCGTGCCACCGGCCGCTTATCTCGCTTGTACAAGCCATGAAGTCAACATCTGGCTTGTTCTCGTTCTCGCCACTTTAGGTGCATTGATAGGCGCGTTGGTCAACTATTTTCTGTCCGTATGGATTGGCCGTCCCATTGTTTACAAGTTCGCCAACTCCCGAATCGGGCATGCTTGCCTCATAACGGAAGAAAAAGTGGTCAGAGCCGAAACATATTTTGACAATCATGGTGCCATATCCACTTTCATTGGCCGTCTCATTCCTGCCGTGCGCCAGCTCATATCCATACCCGCCGGACTTGCGAGAATGAATATTTGGAAATTCATGCTCTATACATCTCTCGGCGCACTGACATGGAACTCTGTCCTTGCTGCACTCGGCTACTGGCTCGGCACAATAGTCAGCCGCGACCAGCTCTATGCCGCAGTTGAGCAGTACAACAGCTACCTCACCTATGCGGGCCTCGCAATAGGAGTTGTGTGCATAGGAATCATTGCTTACAATGCTTTTAAACCAAAATCTCGCAAAACCAATCTCTGATGATACAAGTCGCCCCTTCGCTCCTCTCTGCCGATTTCGCCAACCTTGGCCGTGATATTGAGATGCTCAACGGATCTGCTGCATCCATGCTTCACATTGATGTCATGGACGGTGTTTTTGTTCCAAACATCTCTTTTGGATTCCCGGTAATAAAATACATTCAGAAACTTGCAACAAAGCCGCTTGATGTCCACCTCATGATCGTAGATCCCCAACGCTATGTGAATCAGGTGCGCGACTGCGGAGCCGAGTACATGAATGTGCATTATGAGGCATGCACACACCTTCACCGTGTCATACAGCAAATCCGTGACGCAGGCATGAAGGCGGCTGTAACCCTCAATCCCGCCACTCCTGTTGAACTTCTTACCGACATAATCTCTGATCTGGACATGGTTCTGCTTATGTCGGTCAATCCCGGATTCGGTGGTCAGAAATTCATTCCGCATACCATCAACAAGCTGCGCCGTCTCAAAAAACTCATTGCCGACACCGGCTCTCACGCGCTTGTGGAAATTGATGGCGGAGTCAACCTTGAAACCGGAGCGGCTCTCGCTGCCGAAGGTGCCGATGTGCTTGTCGCCGGCAGCTTTGTATTCTCGGCACCCGATCCCGCAAAAACCATACACGACCTTTCCATCCTTTAATCTTAGTCACTTCCCACATTTATGGATTCATTTGAAATATCCACCGGCAATTTTGACCCGTCCGGTCTGAACCAATCGCGTCAGTCAGCGCCAATGGACAAGCCGGAGCCACAACTGCGTCGCGAACCGCGCAAAGCCGCTGCCGCACGCACCACTGCCCCGCGACAGACCTCTGCACGCACATCCGCATCACGCCCGGCAGCCGCAGCATCGCACTCCGCTGACACTCAGCAATCAGGCATCAATCTGCTTTCGTTTTTTACAGACCGCCGCTTCAAGATTTTTCTCGGAATAACCCTCATTCTCGCCGCATGCTATATGCTTGTGGCTTCCCTCTCTTTCATCTCCGCCGGTTCTGACGATCAAAGCCTTGTGTCCGCCGGATCTTTGTCCGCCACATCCTCAAGAGCTCTTGAAGCCACCAATGCAGCCGGACTTTTGGGCGCATATCTCAGCAATCTGGTAGTGTCGCGATGGTTCGGCATCGGTGCTTTTGTCCTCATATTCTATATCGGCGCGCTCGGCGCATCTCTTGTGGGATTACACAAATTTCGCTTTTGGAAACTCACATTCCGTTGCCTCCTTGTCACAGTAGCACTCTCGGTGCTTGCCGGATTTGTCACCTACCAGTCCGGAGGATTCCATTTTTGGGGCGGTGAACACGGCTACTTTGTCAATCAATGGCTCTTCACCTATACCGGATTGTGGGGAGCAATTGCCGTTAACATCCTCTTAGTGGCGGCAATGATTCTGATTTTTTTCAATCAGGTTCGCATCATATACCACTTTATTGCCAAACGAATTAAGGCACAGCGTCTTCGCATCTCTGAGATGAACGCTCGTCACATGGCGCGTTCCGAAGAGCGCCGTCGCCAGCAGGCCGAACGCGAAGCGGCTGCGCAAGCTGCCG